>CAJJWN010000046.1 GCA_905196835.1 uncultured Prevotella sp.
TTGCGCATATACCCGAACAGGCCGCTTACCAAATCCCTATCCACGTCTTTCAGCGGGACATCCGTTTTCTTGGCTCGTTTCAAATAAGTCTCAATCCGTCTGCGCACAACGTCCTTGTGCTGTATCATCTTTGGGCAGTTCCCGTCCAGCATGGCGCAACGCACATAGTCGCCACACCACTGGAGCCAGGTCATGGTCTTGGCCGCTTCGTTTTCTTCCGTCTTTTGCTTCTTCTCGAATGACGGAGGGGTAAGGATGCGCTGCGCCTGTATCTCCTGCGCCTTTCGGTAGGTCTGCTCGTTGAGTTTCCTTGCATTGGGCGCATCATCGGGTACAAGGTACAGGTGCAGGTTTTCTCTTTTGCGGAAGCCCGTTTCGTAGTATTCCAGATACAGGCTGCGGTTTCCGGCAGTCAACATTCTCACTTTGATTTCCACTTTCATAAAATTCTTCCTTTCGATTTTTGTTATACAAACATATTGTTCACGAGGTTCATAGTCTCGATTTTCTTCTTATCCACTATCTTGGCATAGACTTCGGTCATGCGGATGCTTCGGTGTCCGAGTATCTTGCTCACCGTGTAGAGGTCTGCGCCGAGGGTCAGCAACAGGGTCGCCGCCGTATGCCTGCTACAATGGTAGGTGATGTGCTTCTGTATTCCGGCCTCCTGCATCCATTCGCCCAACACTACTTCCACCGTGGTAGAGGTGATGCGCAACTGATGGAAAACCCGGTCGTCATCCTTTGACTTTCGGGGCATCCATTTCAAGGCTTCATTGGAGAGCGGTATCGTCACCGTGTTCTTGGTTTTCACCTGCTGATGCTCGATGTAGAGCGTCTTCCCGTCCGCCGCCGTGTGTATCTCGCTCCATTTCAAGGTCATCATGTCGCTGTACCGTAACCCGGTGAAACAGGAAAACAGAAATGCCTTTTTCACAATGTCGTAGCGGCACGGCGTGGCCATCAGTTGACGAAGTTCCTCAATGGTCAGGAACTCACGCATGGCGCTCAGCTTCTGCGGCTTCTCCTTTGTTTCCAACAGTTTGAAAGGATTGCGGTCTAACATTCCCTCGCTTACGGCCTTGTTCAGCGCAGCGGCAAGGCGGTTCATAAAGATGCGGCAGGTCGTACTGCTCAACGTCTTTTTGCCTTGGTTGAACGTGCAGGTTTTCAGAAAGGCGATGAAGCCCTTGCAGAAATCCTTGTCAACCTCTTTTAGGGCGAGGGTCGGCTTGCCTATATATAATAGGTATTCTTCCACCCTTGCCTGTGCGTTCCGCTTCGACCTCATGCTGGCCGGACTTAGCCCATTTTCCTCGGCGGTGTACTTCGCCACCCATGCGCTGAGCGTCATCCGTGCCTTTTTCACGTCCTCCCAGTTCACAAGACCCTTTTCCTGAATGTCGAGGATGCGTTGCGCCTTGATTTGCTCGGCCAGCTTGCGCGTGTTCCTGTTCTGCAACTTGGCGGCGGCATCCGTTTCAGGCACGAGGTAGAGTTTCAGACCCTCTTTCTTCCTTGCGCCACGATAGTACATGTCGAGATACAGGCTTACATTGCCATCGTTGAGCCTCTTTTCTCGTATGCGGACAGGCTCCTTGATTTTGATTTCTTTCTTCTTTCGTCCCATTTTCTTTTCTGTGTTATCCGATTCTTGGATTTGTTACTATATTGTATATCAGTCACTTGCAAGCGCAACAAAGATAATTCACGGCGGGACAAAAACGGGACAAAAAGCGTGCTTTTATATCCCAAATTAGGCAAATATAACTATCCAATCAAAAAACGGCCTCTATTCATAATTAACTATAAATCAGTGCTATTTGGCGGATTACGTTAGATATGTTTTCCTATGGTTTTACCCATCTGGAGTAATTGGTGGTTACTGGTGGATCTTGCAGATGTGTATGGCATTGGCCGCCCTCTTCGCCATCGTCATGGCGGCAGGCATGGCCTACAAGATGATGGTGAAGCACGAACCGCTGGACGTGATGAAGCTATTTAAGCCGCTGGCCGTGTCCGTCATCCTGTGCTGGTGGTACCCACCCGCCGATACGGGCATGACCCACAGCGGCAACAACTGGTGCTTTTTGGACTTCCTGTCCTACATTCCGAACTGCATCGGGTCGTACACCCACGACCTGTACGAGGCGGAAGCCACGCAGGTAGCGGACAAGTTTGAGGAAGTGCAGGAACTCATCTATGTGCGCGACACCATCTACACCAACCTGCAGGCACAGGCGGACGTGGCCCATTCCGGCACCTCCGACCCCGACCTGATAGAGGCCACGATGGAACAGACCGGCGTGGATGAAGTGACCAACATGGAGAAGGACGCGAGCCGCCTTTGGTTCACCTCGCTAACTGCAGGCATCGTGGTCGGAATTGACAAAATCATCATGCTCATAGCCCTTGTTGTATTTAGGATAGGCTGGTGGGCGACAATATACTGTCAGCAAATTTTACTTGGTATGCTGACGATATTCGGGCCTATACAATGGGCTTTCAGCCTGTTGCCCAAGTGGGAAGGCGCGTGGGCGAAATGGCTCACAAGGTACTTAACGGTACATTTTTACGGTGCCTGCCTGTACTTCGGAAGTTTCTATTAGCCTATATCTTATTGATTATCATTATTATAAGTTTTGCAAAATTGCTCACGTAACAAACGTGCAACAAAAATCCGAAAAACTATTTCCCCCGTATTTAACACTATTGTAATCGAATGTTAAGAATCAGACTTGCAAGTATGAATGTTAAATCTTCATTTTCCGTCAGATGTTTTTGGGTTGGCATTTGGACTGTCACATTAGCCACTGCAACCGACAGAAATATGCTTGTACACTCCAATATTCAAGGTTGTGGCAAAGTTAGCAAATATCTGCTGTTATAAAAACCTGTATGCAAGATTAAAAGTGAATGTTGCCAATGGAATTTTGCCGCTGTATGACTTGTACACTTGGTGCGGAAAACCGACATCTTTTGAGTTGGCATTTTAGCTGGATATTTGTAATATAAATCACTGTTATACAATTAGTTAAAGCCAAATTGGAGTATTGTTTTCATATCCTTTTCGCTTTAACTTTGCACTTGCCAACCTAAAGAAACACAAGCGAATGGCAACGATTAAGAACAACAATTAAACAGATAAAGACTATGTGTAAAACAGAACAGAACCCGAACGAAACCGCCTTACTCCGAAAGATGGTGGACGGGCTTAAACAGGAGGTTGAAAAGGTAAAGAACGTGGTGTACGCCTCAAAGGAAGTGCTGAATTTGGAAGAAGCGGCAATGTTCCTCGGCATATCCAAAAGCTCGCTCTACAAGATGACCCATAACCAAGTCATCCCTTATTTCAAGCCGAACAACAAGATGGTGTATTTTGAGAAATCAGAGCTTCTGAAATGGCTGCGGCAGAACCCGGTCGCATCACAAACACAGGTTTCGGATGAAGCACAGGCCATCATGCGTAAGCTCGCCCGTGCGGATTGATTTTCCCTACATTCAATAATTCTTTGATATGACAGACAACGAACCATTGCATATGTCTTTTGACAATCTGCCCCGTGCCGTGGCAGAACTCCACTCCAAAATCGACACGCTCACCGAAATGGTAGAGAAACTGATGTCGGCAAACGCCGCACAGCCTTTGCCGGAGATAATGACAGTGGAGGATGTGTCAGCCATGCTGTGCAAATCCGTTTCCACCATCTATGCTATGACTTCCGAGCGTCGCATACCTTACCGTAAGCAGGGCAACAAGCTCTACTTCATGCGCACGGAGATTAAATCATGGCTCAATGATTCCGTAGTGCCAAAGGATGCGCCCAAAAGAAAAAGCGGGCATGAGGCCAAAGATTGCACCAGCTCTCCTGACGACCCGGCTCCCAAAAACGAAGTTGTGCAAGCCAATGCTGTAAGTGGAACAGAGGACTTACAGGCAAGCGCATCCATATCTGGCAATGGCATCGAATCGGAACAACAAAATCCACCTTACATCATCGAACAAAGGACGCACTCAAGGAGCGGTGCGGAGATTTTCGCCGTGCGTTTCTCCAATGAATATGAAGCAGCCGGAGAACGGAAATTTAACCCAAGAGCACGGGAGTTCAACGGCTATTGGAGCGACTACGGGAACGGCGGATATGTGTTCAATACATCAGCAGATGCAGAGAACTTTGCCAATGCGATAACAGGGAAAAAGGAAACCGAGCAATCCCCAACCGATGATGCGGGGGAACAATGTCGTGACCACAATTCATCATGGCAGCCAACGCAAACAGACATACTTTAGACGGTAATACCTCTTATACAAAGGTGGAAAATTGGGCATGGAATGAACCATTTATAGAGGCGTTTTTTAGGGCTGGCAAGTTTATGTTTTCGTCCACGAAAACCACGCCACCAACGGCGACCCGGCCACGCAGAAAACGGCAAGACCGGATTGCAGCCCTAAAAACGCCGACCCATTTGTAACAGACAATAACAAGCGAATGACAGAACAAGATAACAATCATAAAGGAGGCCGCCCCAAAGCTGTAAAGGGCAAGGCGCGGACAAAGACCATATCCACACGGCTTACGCTGGCCGAGTGGAAAACGGTCATGAAACGGATTGCCGATGCAGGCAAGAAACCGTCACACTTCCTGCGTGAACTGCTGCTGCAGGGTAAGGTCGTGGCGGCACGGACGCAGGAGGACAGGCAGCAGATAAGGATGCTGGAGGGAGGGTGCAACAACCTGAACCAGTTGGCGAAGATGGCACATCAACAGGGCTTTCCGAGAACCAAAGAGAAAATCACCGCCTTGCTGGACGAGTTCAACAAAATCATCGAAAGGATATGATGGGCGACTTGAAGAAACGGGCGAGCTTCGCCAAGCTGGTGAACTACGTGAACAACCCGAAAAAGGCAAGGTTAATAGACAGCAAGGACGTGAGGCTTGACAATAATGCAACCATAGCAGCGAGTATGCAGGGACAGGCAGATGACAAGCCGGGGCGTAAGCTGAAAAATCCGGTGTACCACATCTCGCTGGACTTCGCCCACGAGGACACGCCCAAGCTGACGGACGGCCTGATGGCTGAAATAGCACGCGAGTACATGAAGCGCATGGGCATTGTGAACACCCAATACATTGTATGTCGCCATACCGACAAGGAACACCAGCACTTGCATATCGTGGCCAACAGGGTGGACAACAACGGGAACACCATCAGCGACCGGAACGATGCCATACGCAACGTGGCGGTATGCAAGGCTCTCACGAGGGAATACGGACTGCATTTCTCCAAGGGCAAGGTGAATGTGAAGCGTGACCGTCTGCGCGGCAAGGACAAGGTGAAGTACCAAATCCATGATGCCGTCAAAGCAGCCCTGTCCCGTTGTAACAGTTGGTCGGAACTGTGCGACAGGCTGGCCAGACGGGGCATCGGGGTGAGCTTCAAGCTCGACAGGCGTAACGGCAATATCATTGGTGTGTCGTTCACGAAAGATGAAATATCGTTCAGTGGCTCGCGGATAGACCGCAGCATGGGCTTTTTTAAGCTGGACAAGCAGTTGGGAGGCCGTATCGCCGAGGACATGGAATGGAGAAACAATCTGTACCATACCCGACCAACTGCTGAAAGCAGGATAAGCCAAACGAGAACAATATATAAACCGGAGCATCCATTTGAACAGACGGATAAGGCCTATTCTATCGATGGCCATGCGGAAGCATCCGGCAGCGGAACTTTCGCCGATGCTGAAACGAATACAGGCATAGTCCAAGTGGGTATCAACGCACTTATCGAGTTGTGCGTCCAGCCTCACCAAGCCAAGGTTTCATCAGGCGGAGGCGGTGGAGGAAATGAAAGCGGCTGGGGCGAGAACGACAAGGAAAAGAACAAGTATAAACCCAAAAAGATGAGAAGATGAAGGACAACTTACAGAACATAGCCGACCTTATCGGGGCATTGGCGGAGGACATCGAGGAAATCAAGAAGATACTGGCCGCAAAGGACGCTCCTGATAAGGACGGGGCGGTAAAAAGGCTCGCATCGGATCTGGAGCCTGTCATACGTTTCTTTGGCGGCAGCACGCCGGAGAACATCAGTGACATTTTCAGGAGTAAGGAAACCATCGAGGCATACAAAAAATCATTGGGCGGTGAAATGATTGTTAGCTTGCAGGAATACACCGATGCCAACGACAAGAATATGCGCGAGCGTGGCATCCCCACTACCAAGGATTTGCTCTATAAGATATTGGAAGTGCTTACTGACCATGTGGAAAAAGACAAACAGGTTTCACAAAAGGCACAGCAAAAGCAAGGCTTCACACGGAAACTTTGTCAAGCTATCCACTTTTACAAAGTTACAAGCGGAATCAGGCGGCTATGGGACAAAGTACCCGATGGCTGGTACAAGAACCCTTATGCATGGGCTGGCATCGTTAGCACACTCGTGTTCTTTGCCTTGTTTGCCATTAGTTGGGTGCGATGGCATGAATACCGGGAAGAAAACAGACGGTTGAAAACGGTTGCAGATAAACACCAAGTGACCATGTTCATGCTCAACGAGCTATACCCTGAACTGGCAGTGACCGTCGGGGCATACGAGAAACTGGTGGAAACGGTCGGTAAGGATTCCACGCTGACCGTATTCAACAGGCAGCTTAAAAAAGTGAGAAATGAAAACGAATCCAAACAATAAAAATAAAGTGAATGGCATCCATCAAGGTAAAATATCGTCCTTCCGCCACAAACGGCAAGGAGGGCAGCATCTACTATCAGGTAATCCACAAGCGAACAGTCCGCCAAATCGGAACGGATTTCCGCGTGTTTGATACGGAATGGGACAAGGAAGCATCGTCCGTCCGAATCATGCCTGAAATCAGCGAGAACAGGAAACGGTATCTCCACAGCGTTGCGGAACATATCGGTTGGGACATCCGGCGGTTGCAGGCCATCATCGCACAATGCGACAGGCAAAGCGGAACATACTCCGCAGACAATATCATAGAGAAGTTTAACGGACAGATGGATGGGCAATCGCTATTCAGTTTCATGCAAGGAGTTATCGGGCAGTTGAAGCAGCTTGGCAAAGTACGCACGTCGGAAACCTACACCGCAGCCTTGGCCAGTTTTATGAAGTTCCGCGAGGGGCAGGACATTCTTCTGTGCGAGATAGACAGCGACACCATGATGCTCTATGAGGCATGGCTCAAAAGCAAAGAAATCTGCCCCAATAGCACCTCCTTTTATATGCGCATACTCCGCGCCGTCTATAACCGTGGCGTGGAAAAGGAACTGACAGAGCAGAAATATCCGTTCAAGCATGTTTATACGGGTATCAGCAAGACAGTGAAACGTGCCCTCCCGTTGAAAGCAATAAAGCGCATCAAGGAACTTGACCTGACCTTGAAACCGCATCTGGACTATGCACGGGATATGTTCCTCTTTTCATTTTATACCCGTGGAATGTCTTTCATCGATATGGCTTATTTGAAGAAATCGGACTTGAAGAACGGCGTCATCATATACCGCAGGAAAAAGACGGGGCAGCAACTGACAATCAAATGGGAGAAGTGCATGGAAGACATCATCACCAAATACATCGGCCGCTCCACAACACAATATCTACTGCCTATAATTACCAACCCATGCGCAAACGAGCGGACGCAGTACCGCAATACCATCAGCCGTATTAACGTGGCACTGAAAGAGGTCGCCCGTTTAGCCGGGTTGAATATGCCGCTGACCATGCACTGCGCGCGCCATTGTTGGGCAAGCATCGCCAAGAGCAAGAACATACCGCTTTCGGTCATCAGTGAGGGGATGGGGCACGATTCGGAGGAAACCACGCGCATCTACCTTGCATCGCTTGACACAAACGTGGTGGACAAGGCTAACAGCCTAATCTTAAAAGACTTGTAACTGCAAAACTTCAATGGAATCTGTTTAGCAAAAATCGTAATCTCTTGGTAAGAGATAAATGTTCGTTGCAAATTTACGAAATATTCTGCAAATGGCTATGTTTATTGGGCAGATTTTTTTATTTCATGAATAAAAGTTCGCTCAATTCTGTTTATTTGTTTTGCAGATTTTACAGTTGTACAGGATAAAATCCTGATAATCAGTAACAAAATTCTTTAGCTTTATCTCTTACCAAGAGATACTATAAGTTTATGAGAATTAACAGGTATGAATAATATAGTGAATAATATTTGGGAAGAAGAACATTCAAGCAAAAGGCGAGTTTGTATGCTAATGATAACTCATGCGTGCAACTTAAAATGTAGCTATTGCTATGAAACCCATAAGCAAAACGCTTATATGACTATTGATTTAGCTAAAGATATTATCTTAAAAGAGGCTAAAATGATAGAGAAAAGTGATCAATTTGATGAAATTCAAATTGATTTTATGGGTGGTGAACCCCTTATGAATTTTTCATTAATTAAAGATGTGGTCGAATGGCTTGAAAGCGGTGCTATTAATGTTCCATGGGTATGCTTTGCTTCAACAAATGCAACATTAATAAATAAAGATATTAGAGCTTGGCTCAAGGAACATAAAAAGTATATGATTCTTGGGATAAGTTATGATGGGACAAGTAGGATGCAATCGAAAAATAGAGGTACTGACCAATATGATATAGATTTAGACTTTTTCCATGAGTTATGGCCTGAACAAACTTTTCAGATGACCATTTCTAAAGAAACACTTCCATTTCTAGCAGAAGGTGTTCTTTCTGTACAGCATAGAGGTTATGAAATAAATGCTTCGTTAGCACAAGGCGTTGATTGGACAATGGAGGACGCTAAATTATATCGAGAACAATTATGTTTGTTGAAGGAAGCGTATTTACTGGATGTAAACCTAAGACCATTTAATCGCCTTACAAGATATGTTGATGTTTTTAACCTTGCTCCGACAGAACGAAGACAAATACATGGATGTGGAAGTGGATTAAATATGGTGACTTATGATGTAGACGGAAAAAAATATGGTTGTCATATGTTTACTCCAATAGTCTTAGGTGCAAGAGCTATAGGAGTTGACGCTATCGAATGGGAAAAGTCTGACTTAATGGCTGACCCATATTGTGAAACTTGCGTTCTTAGGAGATTTTGTCCAACTTGTCCTGGATTTAACTATAAATTTCGAGGCAGTTTCGCTTCACGTGATAAACGTTGGTGTCCTTTAGTATTGGCTGAAGCAATGACAGCTTGTGAATTTCAAGTAGAAAGAATTTCCATGATGGATAATCTTACAAAAGAAGATGCAGAACACGCTCAGACAGCAATAAAAGCATACAATATATTAAAAGAGCTAGATATAGAAACGAGCAAAAGCCCATATATAATATAGAAAAGGCATAAGCCAATTATAATTTATTAATTTATTAACAATTTAATTTGGAGGATTTCGTATGAAAATGAATCTCGAAGCTCTCAAAGCACTGGAAATGAAACTTGCTGAATACAGCAAGGTTAATGGTCCGATTGCTGAGCATATGGCTCAGAACTCGAACACATGCACAGATTGCTACCAGACTGGCGGCGGTGGCTGTAAGGGTACTTGCCGTGGTACATGTGGTGGTTCTTGCAATGGTCGTTAATCATTGATTTAGAACAAATTGAAAAGCAGGGGGTATATCATATCCCCTGCTTATTCCTATTTTTATAATTTGCTAAATATAATACCCTATGAATAAGTTATTTATTATCTTACTTTTCTTTTGTGGCTTTTCGTTTGCTGCAATGGGACAAACATATAGCTATAAATACATTCATTCAGTTAAAGATGATGTAAAAATACCTGGCTTATTGACCAAAGGGACCATTTTCTATTTTACATTCACCAATCAAAAAAGCATGTGTTATTTAACAGATAAAAATGGTGTATATTCTGGTGGATATGGGCAAAATTCTTATAAATATATTGGAGAAAGGAATGGAGTTCTAGTTTATAAAGAGTGTAATCAAAATATGTTTCGTAACGGTGAAGATTTACTCTATTTTTCACCAGATTTCAGTCGGTTAAATTGGCGATGTGGATTTGATGATTATAGTCCTAATCCAAATGATCATGGTTGTCTAAGGGTACTTACTTATGTAGCAAATCCTGATGCAATAGATGTACCTAATGGCTTGTATTGATTTTCTAGTTGATTATAGTGTGCATTTAGATTTTTTATATGAAACGCTCCATACTTCTTTTATTAAGTCATAATTGTAATCTTTCATGCAAATATTGTTATGAGAGATTTAAAGACTCTCGGAAGATGAGCCTTAATGATGCCATAGAAATTTTAGATAGAGAGTTTTCTGATGATTGTGAGATAACAAATATAGATTTATTAGGTGGCGAACCTCTTATGAATTATGAGATTATTCCCCCGATTTGTGAATGGATATGGGAGCGAAAGCCTAACATGCAAGTTTTTATCAGGACAAACGGTACTCTTCTCACAAAAGAAATGAAAAGATGGTTTTCTTCTCATTCAGAAAAAATTGGTTTGGGATTAAGTATTGATGGAACACCAAAAGTGAATTACTTTAACCGTGGAGTAAAAGATGCTGATATAGATTTTTTCAAAAAATATTGGCCTGAAGTGCCTGTTAAATTAACTATTTTCCCTCAAAGTGTAGATTCTTTGTTTGATTCTTTGACTTTCCTCTATAATAAAGGCGTGAATGTTATTGGAGGACTTGCACAAGGAGTTGCTTGGGATGAAAAATCGTGCGCTACGCTAAATCAACAAATGAACAAGATTGTTGAATTTTATCTTGAAAATCCGCATATTCCCATAATAGAGCCTCTTTTTAATTTAGCTTTTGAACATTCGTATGCTTTCCCTAATCATACAGAAAAACCATGTTGGGAAAGAAACATCGTACATACTTACGATTGTGATGATGATTTGTTGCCCTGCCATATGTTTTCGGTGATTGTCCAAGGAAAAGAAAAACGGGAACGTATTTTGAAAGAAGCAGCTAACATAAAAGAAGAATTTATAGATAAAGAATGCAAAATATGTCCTATACGGTGGAGTTGTGTAAATTGTATGGCTTTGAATTATCAGCATTTCGGGAAATTCAGCACTAATGCAAACAAATTTTACTCCTGTACGGCTCATAAAATATCAGCCTATTGGTCTGCCTCTCTTTTGACATCAAAAGCCTTAAATAATTTAATTGACTTTTCTAGAAAAGAGAAAATAGAAGCCGTACAGAAAGCTATAGACTATTTAAAAACATTTAGCAATGAATGATATACTTAAAATAAACTTTTCAGACTCTATTAATACTGCTACGGCCAAAAGTTTTGTTTGTAGCCTTGAAAAGTTATGTTTGCAATATCCTAATGCAGATACTCTTGCTATCAGCATTTCTTCCCCAGGAGGTGATGTTGATGTAGCTATAGAGTTGTTTTATTTTTTGCGTAGTTTGGAATGTAAGGTTCAGACTATTAATACTTCATACGTTAATTCTGCAGCAATATTGATTTATTTGGCAGGAGACATTAGAATGTGTCATGTTGGTTCAACATTCTATATACATTCAATATCGAAACGTCTTAAAGGCGTTTATGACATTAAGGCTCTTTTAAGGGAAGTGAAAGAAATGTCCGTAAATACGGATATAGTATCAACAATATTGGAACAACGTACAAAAAAACGTAAAAGTTATTGGAAAGGATTAATGTCAAAAGGATGTATTTTAAAAGCTGAACAGGCATTAAAGTTAGGTCTTGCTTCAACAATTATAGATAGTTGATTCTCATGAAATTATCTTTAAAATGGCTTTGGTTATATTCCTCAGGATTTAGGATTAAACTACTTGTTATAATTCTGCTCAATATTGGTGGGATATTCTTTTCATTAGCATTTGTAGAATCAACAAAGGTTTTTATTAACGAAGCTATTACAGGAAAGGATATCATTTTTTTTATTGCTGCAACTCTTATTGGGTTAAAAGCAGCACAGTTGCTTTGTGAGCAAGGTGAAATTTATATTCGCACATTGTCAAGAGCACAATTTGAGAATAGTTTGGAATACAAAATGTTTTGCTCTTTGACCAATAGTCAGATACAGGCAAAACAAAAATTTCATTCTGGAGATGAAATTTATAGACTTTCAAGCGATGTAGGAATTGTTGCTGAAAGTATGATATACACATTCCCTATTTTAGTTTATTCTGTAATACAACTGATTGCCACTTGGGGATATCTAATGACAATGCAGCCTATCTTGACCATATTTATAGGGTTAATCTCGCCAATTATCATATTTGCAGGTTATTATTATACCCGCCTGTTAGTTCCAATCTCAAGAAATGTTCGACTTGAAGGAAGTCATGTAAACAAATATATACAAGAACATTTGCAGCATCATGAGCTTATTTCGATAATGCAACAGAACGAATATGTACAAAATCAAGTAGCTAAACTGCAAGATTCATTTTTTAAAGTTTTAAAATCAAAAATTCGTCTAACAATAGGCACTGATTCTCTAACTGAAATTGGATTTGCATTAAGTTACTTGATCGTTTTTATTTGGGGCATTAATGGTTTAAGTAATAAAACTATATCTTATGGTGATTTTTTAGTATTTATTCAGCTCGTTGGTCAACTACAACGCCCTGTGTTCATATTTAAAGAACAATATCCATCTTGGATTGCTTCATTTGCATCAGTAGAGCGTTTGATGGAGATAACTTCATTACCTCAAGAAAAACAATCAAATAATAATCAATTTATTGATGAATGTCCTGGTATTCGCTTTAATAACATTTATTTTAAATACCCACAAAATGAAAGATGGATTCTTGAAAATTTCACATATGATTTTAGCCCTGGTTCAATCACTGCTATTTTGGGTGAAACTGGGGCGGGTAAAAGCACCATTATAAGGCTCGCTTTAGGAATTTTAGTACCGCAACGAGGTGATATTTCCATATATAGTGATAAAGAAAACATTAAATATAAAGTTGGAGCGTCTACTCGCTGCAATTGTATATATGTTCCTCAAGGCAATAGTATTATAAGCGGCACAATTAAATATAATCTGTTACTTGGTAATGCAAATGCTACAGAATATCAGATGAAAGAGGCTCTATATTTATCTTCAGCCGAATTTGTTTTAAAAGATTTTCCTGACGGACTTGATACTGTTGTAGGAGAAAGAGGAATAGGTCTTAGTGAAGGTCAAGCGCAAAGAATAGCCATAGCTCGTGCTTTATTAAAGAAAGGAGGTTTACTATTATTGGATGAACCTACCTCCGCTCTTGATTCTGAAACCGAGAAAAGATTTCTTGATAGATTGATAAGAAAATCTAAGAATAAAACAATGATTATCATTACACATAAACAAGAAATATGTGAATATGTATCAAACGCAATAACAATTCGTAAAAATAATAAGTAACAATAGTGTGATAAACAATGGAAAAATGTATTAGGAAATTATGCATGTGCGGAATAGTCTGCTTATGCTGTTCTGTTACCATTTTTGGCCAAAATCATAATGGTACAGATGAAAATCGGATGCGGAAAATTGAAGGAGTGATTCTTGACGCGAACACCCAAGAGCCTCTGGCAGGTGCCAATGTCGTAGACCCCAAAAGCCGGAAAGGGGTAATTACAGATATAGAAGGGCATTTTACATTGAATATCGGCGAAAATTGTAAAGAACTGGAAGTTTCTTACTTAGGCTACAAGACATTGGATGTCAATGTCGGGAGCCGTTCAACCTTACGGATTTTATTGGATGAGAACAGCGAATTGCTTGGGGAAGTGGTTGTGACCGGTGTCCAAACGATAGAAAAAGGGCGTGCTACGGGCGCTTACAATATCGTAACTCCCGATGACATGAAATATATCTATTCTACCAATGTAAGCGAAAAGCTGGAAGGAGCCGTGCCGGGTCTTTACGTAGATAGGAACAACGAGATAACCATCCGCGGCTTGAGTTCATTGAATGCCACGACAAAGCCCTTGATTGTTGTTGACGGTTTCCCGTTGGAAAGTTCTGAATTGAATCTGAACCCTAATGACATCGCCCAGATTACGGTATTAAAAGACGCGGCTTCTGCTTCCATTTGGGGTATCCGTGCGGCTAACGGTGTGATAGTAATCACCACAAAACGTGGGAATCAAGGGAAAATAAACGTAAACTATTCTGGTACGGTGACTTCAAGCGGCAAAGTGGATTGGGGCGATTTGCATTTCTTGTCTTCTGACCAATATGTACAGGCTCAGTTTGACTGCATTCTTGACCAAGGGATAAGCACTACCGCCTATGGCGGGTTGAATGAGCTTGAAAAAATTTACAGCCAGTACAATCATGGCAACATCACGCTGGATAACGCCTGGGGGCAAGTGCATGAACTGGGCAGGTTCAATAACGCCCGGCAAATAACGGATAATTTCTATCGCCGTGCTTTTACCCAACAGCACAATATCTCCATATCAAGGGGTGGTGAACGCTCGTCTACTTATTTGTCTTTGAGTTATGACCAGAGTAAGGCGCGTGAAGTAGGCAATGAATACAATAAGTTCAATCTGTTGTTGAACAATGATTTTAAATTGCACCGCACATTTACCGTCTCTATCGGATTGAGAGGCACATACCGTAAAGCCAAGAATAACGGCATGGACATGACCAGTTATGAACCATGGAAACGCATTTTAAATGATGATGGTTCTTATTATAATGAATATAATGGAATATCTGAAGAGTGGGCGTCGGAATGTGAGGCATTGGGTATGCGTGACTGGCATAAGAATTCGCTCGAAATGTTACGGATGAACGACAAGCAGACAGAAGATTATAATCTATCGACCACATTACGCTTGAACTGGACTCCCGTAAAGGGCTTGGAAATCACCTCGCAAGGAAGTTACGAGTTCGGGCAAACCCAAGACACCCAATTCTATTCGCAAGACCATTATACCACACGTAACCTGACAAACCAGTTTACCGAAGTAGAAGTAGCTGACGGACATCCCGTAGCCATCATCGAGAACCATTTGCCTACCAGCGGAGGCATTAAGAACCTAGGGGATACGCATCTGCATTCGTACTCGATACGCAATACGGTTTCTTATTCGAATACGTTCCGGGATTTTGCTTATAAAGTACTGGCAGGGAATGAGGTCTATTCGTTGGAAGGCAATACCTATTCTAACTGGTTATGGGGTTTTGACCCGGAATTGTTGACCTCTCAAAGCGTTAATCTTGCAGCATTGCAAAGCGGAGTAAACGGCTATAACGGACGTGTCCAGAATTTGGACGAAAGCTATGCCCCTTCTTATGCCGAGACGCTGGAGCGTTATGTTTCTTATTTCGGTACCGCGAATATCAGTTATCAAGACAAGTATGATGTTTTTGCCAGTGTCCGCCTTGACCAGACCAATTTGCTGACCAACGCAAGCAAGTTCCGTAATAACCCTTCATGGTCTGTCGGCGCTAAATGGGACATCAACAAGGAAAAATTTTTCCATGCCGATTTTGTAAACGCCCTATCGTTGCGTGCATCTTATGGCTTGACGGGAAACATTGATAAGAGTACCGGACCGGATATTGTGGCGGAAGCGGTGTCTGACGGTTCTATTCCTTCTTTAAACTATTTAATGGTAACGAATCCGGCTAACCCTCAATTGGGTTGGGAAAAAACATACAATTGGAATCTGGGCGTTGATTACAGGTTGCTCAATAACCGGATTTCCGGAAGCTTTGATTTCTATCACCGCTTGTCAAAAGGCTTGTTGGCGGACGTGGATATAGACCCGACTACAGGCTGGAGTACAATCTTCAAAAATTCCGCAACAGTCCGCAATGTGGGATTAGACTTGTCTTTGAACGCTAAAATACTGGCTCATACTCCAGTGAAGTGGGATATGACATTGAATTTGTCGTACAATAAGAACCAGGTGACGGAAATGAATTATGCGCCAAGCCGCAGGGGGGCATCTAAGGGCAATCCGATGAAAGGGCAACCGATTGGCTATATAGCGGTACACCGTTATGGAGGATTGGACGAAAACGGCGAACCGACATTTATGAAAAAAGGCGATGACACTAAATATTCGTATATGGATATGGGGTTGCTGGAACTGGAAGATTTGGATTTTGTTGGGACAACCAATCCGCCGGTATTTGGTAGCCTTTCCAGCAATTTGACTTATAAAGATTTCACTTTAAGTTTTATGATAACGTATCGGTTTGGGAATAAGATGCGCTTGCCGACCCCATATTCATCTATGACGGGATTGTACAGCGAATGGTTCGGGGAAGAATATCGCTGGATTGAAGGTGAAGATAATTCAGGTAAATGGGTCCCCAAATTATATACAGCCGGATATGCGCCGACTAACCGTGATGACTGCTTGTTATTTAGTGACCAGATGATAGATAAAGGCGATGTGATTTACTTCAAAAGCATAAACTTAACCTATAATGCTACACGTTTGTTGAACCGCATAGGTTTGAGAGGCGGCTCTATCAGCGTCGGCGGGGAAAATTTAGGATTTTGGGCTGCCAATAAATACCATTTGGACCCTGACCAGCTGATAAGCGGCGTTAATCCGTGGGAAATGAGTTGCGGATTGGGTAAAACGCCTCGTCTGGTTGTAGGATTAAACATTAACTTTTAATATTGTCGATTATGAGAAAATACATATTCTTACTTGCCGCCCTGCTTAGCTTGAACTCTTGTCAGGACTTTTTGGATGAAACTCCTAAAGGAACGCTTATCCCTGAAACCGTAAATGATTTCGGTATGATATTGGATAATTATAGTTACGATAACTATATAGCTTACGGACAATGCCTGACCCTGATAATGTCCGACGACTTTACCATACCCGATGACAAGGCGTATAAATATGCTTCATGGGGGATAAATGCCTATACATGGGCCGACCATCTTTTCAGCGTCAATGATGATGAAGACTGTTATACCAATTTTTATCATGTCATTTATTTATGTAATTATATTCTGAATAATTTGGCAAATGCTCCCGAAGGGACTGAATTTACCCGCTCTTACGTGGAAGGAGCCGCAAGATTCCATCGTGCTTACGCTTATTTTAATTTAGTGAATCTGTATGCAAAACATTACGACAAAAATACGGCGGAAACAGATTTGGGAGTCCCTTTGATGTTGGAAGCAGACCCTAACATTACAATCGGAAGGGCAACCGTCCAGCAAGTGTACGACCAGATTTTTACCGACCTCAACACGGCAAAAGATTTGCTTACTGAAGAAAAGCCTGAATATTCTTTCCGACCCAGCCAGGCTGCTGTATATGCTTTATTGGCAAGAATTTATTTGTATCAGGGCGAATATGAACAATGCCGGGAAGCTGCCCGTACTGCAAGAGAACAATGGAACGAACCTTTTGACTACAATCAATATGAACTGGAAGATGTCAATCCAGATTTTGGCATAAGCGGATATTCGTATAACCGTTGGGAAGAAGCGGATATTATATGTTACAAGGGTGAAGGGTATGGTCCCAATGAAGATGCCGATTACAATTTATCCGATGAACTGATTGCTTTATTTGATAAAGAGACAGATTTGCGGTGGAAACTCTTCATTACTTCCTATCCGCTGTTTTCGGGGGATGATCCCAATGGGGACACTCCTCGAACCGCTTTTTGGTTTCCGAACAATCGTGGACTAAATGTAGGGGAACTTTACTTGACAGAGGCGGAAGCGTGCGCACGCATAAATGAAACAGATGACGCTTTGCGTCTTCTGAACGGAGTGGCAAGAAAACGCCATGTGGCAGGCACCTATACAGATATAACTGAAAGAGACCCGGAAAAATTATTGAATTTGATTCTGGATGAACGCCGCAGGGAGTGTATTTGTGAAGGAACTCGTTGGTTCGATTTGAAACGCTTGAATAAAGACCCCCGTTTTGCTAAAACCATTACTCACACGCTTTATGGTGAAACATATACTTTAGAGCCGGATGATAATCATTATGTATTACCTATACCGCTTATTGTGACGAATCAAAATCCTCTGATAGAACAAAATCCACGTTAACTATGTTCTGGGATGAGGGTTGACAGGCTTATCTGCCAACTCTCATTCTATTTATAATCTCTGCCTTCAAGCAAGAAGTTGTTGTTTATCAATATGATTCCAATTAGTTTTAAAGTCGCCACGGATAATACCATTAGTATTGACGGATTAAAATATTTCTTCTTTATACGTACAAATAACCCTAGAATTGTTCCGAGGCTAATGTTGAAAATGATTATTTCATTTTCGTTTCAAATCAAAATACAATAAGCGGGTTTTCAAATGCTCGCCTTGCGGAATATCATAATACAGCTTTTCTAACTCTTCCGTCTTGTATAGAGGAACAAAACCGTTTTTTTCATAATATCGAAGCACCTTTTCATCATTGTAGGCATCTACCACGATAAAACGGCATCCAGTTTTGTTGTCCTCATGCCGGAACCAATCTTTTATAAAGGACATCAATTGCCGTCCGATATGGCTCGGTGTGTTTTGAAATTCACGGCTGACCCCTAATCTTCCAATCAGCACAGCCGGGTAACTGCGCCCCCTTTTAGGATTTACGATATTGCGCTGGAAGCGGTTTTTATCATTAGAGGACATCAGTTTGGTCTTGACGCTGTCATTCGACAATGTGAACAATGCTACAATGCGGTGTGGGGCTTCTATCGTTATCCAACAATAAGTCTTCCCCAACAATTCTTCCGCATACAAATCGGCATCATTGAGGAAAAAATCGTCAAGGTCATTCACGCCACAACTAAATGGAAGACAATTTTCACGTACTTCCTTGTTGTAAGCGAGCATGACGCAATCATCATACAAGGAAATCTCGTTCATGCTTAATTGAAACGGAATGAACGGGATTTCTCCAACACTTTCTGCAACCGTTTCTTGGCTGAAGCCGACAAACGGGGTGTTGCTTTTATTGCGTTCTTGTCAGCACTTCGTACAAAATCTTCTGCCGTAGCACCTTCCAAAACCGGGATGTTCTTAATCGTTATGGCCATAATCGTAATTTTTATACAAATGTACTACTTTATTATTACACAGCAAAATAGTGCGCAACTTTTTACCGTTTCAGACAATACCAATCCATTAAGCCAATCCATTAACATTTCCGCATTATTTGGAAAAATAGTTTGAAATCCGGCTGATGGCTTCGACCTTTGTTTCCATCACTACATCCGCATAAACCTGCGTTGAGTTAATGCTCGTATGTCCGAGCAACTTACCTACCGTATAAATATCTCCCCCTGCGGCCAATGCCAAGACTGCGAATGTATGGCGGCTTGTGTGAAAGCTAATATTCTTTGCCACCTTTGCGGCAGCAGCCATCTTTTTCAGACAACGGTCACAGGCACTAAGGCAAGTCATGTCAAATACCTTTTGGCTCGGCTTGCATCCGTTTCTGTCCGGCAGTAGGCTTATCGCTGATTGGTTCAGAGGTATTACCACCTGTTTGCCTGTCTTTTGCATGGCCTTTACCGACACTATCCAGCCGTTATCTCCTTGCCTGATGTCACGCCATGTTAACGCGCTTACATCGCTGTATCGCAACCCAGTGAAGCAGCAAAACAGGAAAGCCCGTTTGGTCGTTTCATTGACGGTGGGAGCTTCGGCAAACGCTTTCAGTTCTTCTTTGGTCAGGTATTCTTTTTCGGCCTGTTGCTTGCCGATTCGGTCTTTCCGTTCCAGCGAGTAGAACGGATTTCTATCCAATACGCCCTCTTTTACAGCCGCATTGAGTATACGCACCAACGTGGACTGGTAGAGATGCAGCGTATGGGGCGACATTTCCTTTGGATTGTCGGGAGATTTGGTATTACGGTAGGTATGCTCTATGAAATCAATAAAGCCGAGAACAAAGCCCTTGTCTATATTCGACATCAGCAACCGTGGCCTGTGCTGGTGCTGCAAATACGCCTTTATCACATTTACGGTTGAACGGTAGTTACGGTATGTGGATGCGGCATAAGCAGGATTACATCTAATCCCCTCTATATGGTCGGTAAGCCAATCAGCAAACACACGTTTAGGGAGTTCCGATTGTTTGTCGCCGTTTGTTTCCGTTTCTTCTTCAATGCCGAGCATCCGTTTGGACTTTATGGCGTTGGCCTTTGCCATAGCAGCCTCATTTAGCCTTTTCGCGTCCGGCTCATCATCCGGTATGAGGAACAGATTAAGGTATTCATTCCATCGCTTTCCCTTGTCGTAGAAGTCAAGGTATATTGAGCGGCTTCCCGTCCGAAGCGTCCGTGTTCGTATCGTTATTTTCATCTTTTTCCCTCTGTTTGCTGTTATCTTGAAAAGAAGTTATCTACAAGTCCGACCGTTTCTATCTTCTTCTGGTCAACTATCTTTGCGTAAATGGATGTCGTGTTCACGTTGGCATGGCCGAGCAGCTTGGATGTTGTGTAGATGTCCGCACCGAGCGTAAGCATCATCGTGGCGAATGAATGGCGGCTGCAATGGTAGGTTATATGCTTGGTTATCTTTGCGTTCTGCATCCACTTCGTCAAGTTCCGTTCGATATTGGAAGCTCCTGCCGGGAGCATGAAAATAGGCTCGTCGGCATCATCCTTTGGGTAAAGGCAATCCAAAGCCTCCTTTGACAGAGGCACGTTCAACAACTTCTGCGTCTTTTGCATCCTTACCCTTATATATAAGGTATGCCCGTCCGGCGCCTTGATAATCTTGCCCCATGTCAAGGAGCGCACATCGCTCAACCGAAGCCCGGTAAAGCAGGAAAACAAAAATGCCCTTTTCACATCCTCACGGGGGCATGAAGCGGCCATCGCCGCTTTCAATTCCTCCAATGTCAGGTATTCCCTGATGCTTTCCGAGGGCTGGTATTTCTCTTTCGAGGCCAAGGATTTCAAAGGATTGGAAGCCAATATGCCCTCTCGGACAGCCTTGTTCAAAGCCCCGTTCAACACGGCTTGATGGTGGTGTGCCGCCCCATTGCTGATGGTGCTGCCGTCCTTGCGCACGCTGTTTTTCGCATAGCGCAGAAAAGCGATGAAGCCACGGCAAAAGTCAGCATCCACATTGGCCAGTACAATATCGGGCTGGCACGTTTCATTTAGATAGGTTTCGACTTTGAGCCGCAAATCCCGTCTGCCTTTCAAAGTGGATGCAGAGAAACCGAATTTCTCCTGTTCGTACTCTTTCAAAAAATCAATGAGGGTGATGCACGACCGTTTGACCTTGTTCCACTGGCGCACACCGTGGTTCTGCAAGGCTAAAATCCTTTCCGCTTTGATTTTTCCTGCCACTTGCATGGCATGGGCGTTCTGCTGCTTGTCAATCGGTGTCTGTTCCGGCACAAGGTACAATCCGAGGGATTCAACCTTGCGTACCCCTTTCACATAGACATCAAGATACAGGCTCATATTTCCATTCGCCAACTTGCGCTTTCGGATGCGCACAGGCTCTTTTACCTTTTGCACTTTCTTCGGTCGTGCCATGTTCTTTTCCCTTTCTTTTATTTGGTTTCAATAAGAGGATTTTCCTCTGTCTTACGAGGGCAAAATTAACAATTAAATCTGTTACGCGCAACAAATATGCAACAAAATATCGTTAAAACTATGGCATTTTATGCTATTCAGGTCAAAATAAGAAAATGACATAAATACCTAATATAAAGTGTTTTACATTACTTTTCTTTCCTATTTTACTCCTTTATTTTCCATATTAGAACCCTATACTTCGTGGGGTTTTACGTACTGCTGCTGTTTGACATCGTGTTGTCAATACAGGCAGAGAACCTGACGGCCATCACCGCATCCACGCAGACGATGGCGGCCTACCTGCAAAATTCGTTCTTCTCGGCAGGCTACCTGATGGCAGCCAGCATCGTGGCCCTGAAATGCCTGAACCTTGTGCCAGACCTGGCCGCATGGATGATACCGGAAGGCGACACCGCTTTCTCCACCCGAAACTTCGGCGAGGGCGTGGCCCAACAAGCCAAGATGTCAGCCACCGGGGCGATGCACACCGTATTGAAATGATTATCAACTAAAACAATGACAATATGAAGATTGAAAAGAAAATCGGGAACTGGTGCCAAGATGCGCATTTCATGGATTTTGTCCACCGGCGTATGCACCAAGAACTGACGGAAAGACCCGAAAACGGGCGTTACGACGACCTCTTTGAGGAACTGGACGAAGCGTTTGACCATGACGACCGCTACATCGAGCCGCTGGTGGAGTACCTGATTTGTCGCCTGCACATCGCCAAGCTCTGCAAAAACGCCCGCCAGCGTGAACGGGGCATCTGGTGGGTGTGGTTCCAAGTGGTGATGGAAGGCCATTACGTGCAAGCGTTCTCAGAATACTTCGACCCATTGCTGGCCGAATTGCGGATGACCCTGATGCCCATGCTGCACAAGGAATACGTCCTCATGAACACCCTAAAAGAGAAGTAAGCCTATGGTCATCAAGAATTTAGAGAACAAAATCAAGTTAGTGACCATCCTCTGCTGCTGTTTCCTGCTGGGGTGCATCCTTATCTGCATCGCCAGCATCTGGACGGCACGGGGCATGGTAGCCGACGCGCACCGGAAGGTGTACGTGCTGGACGGGAATGTGCCTATACTGGTACGCCAGACCACGATGGAGGAAACGCTTGACGTGGAAGCCAAGAGCCATGTCGAAATGTTCCACCACCTGTTTTTTACCCTTGCACCGGATGACAAATACATCCGTTATACGATGGAGAAAGCCATGTACCTGGTGGACGAAACGGGACTGGCACAATACAACACGCTGAAGGAAAAAGGCTTCTACTCGAACATCATGGGAACGAGCGCGGTGTTCAGCATCTTCTGCGACAGCATCAAGTTTGACCGTGAGAAAATGGAGTTCACCTACTACGGCAGGCAACGCATAGAACGCCGCAGCAGCATCCTGATGCGC
>CAJJWN010000047.1 GCA_905196835.1 uncultured Prevotella sp.
CTGCTCCCTGGCCGCAGTGCTGGCCGTAGAGCGCCTCGCCGCCGAACTCGGAGATGAAGAGCGGTTTGCCGGGTGCAACGTCCCATTGTATGTCGGCCGGGTTCTTAGGCCATGCCGCGTACCAGCCCATGTATTTGTTGATGGCAACCATGTCGAGGTTGGGCCAGAAGTCGTCGTGCATTACGAACTTGTCCTCCTTGCGGTCGAAATAAGCCAGGTCGAAGGCGGCCACGAACAGGCGCGTGGTGTCAAGGTCCTTGCCCGTCTTGAGCAGATGGGCGAGGAAGCGGTTGCGCTCCGGCGTGTTCTGCGTCTCGTTGGCGATGCCCCAGAAGCAGTCGGCGCAGCGGTTGCGGTCGCGCAGTATGGTCTCGGTCAGCATCCCGGCGGCCTTCTCCATGGTCTCCATGTTGCTGAAGTCGATTGCCTGCCACACGGGTATTTCCTGCCAGAGCATGATGCCCATGCGCTCGGCCTGCCGCACGATGTACTCGTTCTGCTGGTAATGCGCCAGGCGGACCATGTTCACCCCGAGGTCTTTAGCCTCGGAGAGCAGCATCATCGCGTCGCCCGGCGTGCAGGCGCGGCCCATGCGCTGCGGTATCTCCTCATGGAAAGAGACGCTGCGCAGGAACACGGGTTTGCCGTTGAGCAGCACCTCCGTGCCCCTCGCCTCTATGTTGCGGAAGCCTATTTCGTCGGTAACGCGGTCGCCGTCGGTGGTCAGCTCGACGCTGTACAGCCACGGGTCATCGGTAGACCAGCGGCGCAGACCCTTTACTTTAAGCTCCGCGCTGGCCTTGCCCTGTGCGTCGGTGGTGAGCGTCAGGGTGCGTTTCAGCTGCGGAATGCTCACTTTTATTTCCTTTCCGGCCACCGCCTGCGACAGCTCCGCGTCTATATGGATAAGGTCTGCGCGGTGTTTGTCAAGGCGGATGAAGTAGTCACTGATGTAAGTCTCGGGCAAGGTGACGAGCATCACGTCGCGCGTTATGCCGCCGTAGTTCCACCAGTCGAACGACATTGCCGGTATTGCGTCCTTCTGTCGGCGGTTGTTCACCTCAAGGACGAGCAGGTTGTCGCCGCTCTTCAGCTTGCCTGTAACCTCGATTTGGAACGGAGTGAACGAGCCTTCATGGCTTCCCACCTTCTCGCCGTTCAGGTAGATGTTGCAGCGGTAGCTCACTCCGGCGAAGTAAAGGAAGCGGCGCTTGCCCTCCATGGGCTGCGCGTCGAAGTGGCGCGCGTACCATACCGTACCCTCGTAGTATTTCAGTTCGGCGGCCTGCGAGTTCCAGTCGCCGGGCACGTTGAGGCGCAGTCCGCCGTCGAAGGAGTATTCGTAAAACTCCTCGGGCTTCTCGGCCTTCTTGTTTTTGTAGATTTCCATCTTGCCGCCTGCATCGTAGAGGTCTACTATTGCCGCCCACTTGCCGTTAAGCAGCTGGTAGTCGCGGCCATAGACGTTGGCGATGTAGTCGGTAGCAGCCCACAGCCCGAGAGGCACGAGGGCGAGCAACAGCATCAGTGTCTTTTTCATTTGTTCGGTTGTTTTTAATGGAGTAAACAGGAGTTAACGGGAGTTATTACTCGCTACGCTCGTTCAGGGAGTTAACTGACATTACCTTTGCAGCTGTTGTCCGTTAACTCCGGGCGACCGTAAGGGAGCCTAACTCCCGTTAACTCCCTATAACTCCTTATTTTATTTCATATTTGTAAACTGCAAAACTGTTCTTTTCGGCCAGCGTGAAGTTCACGCGTCCGGCCTCGTCGGCCTGCAACGTGGCGGCCTCGCCGTCGCCGAGCACGGGCGTAAGCGTCACCTTCGCTCCACCGTCGAGCCATGTCTTGACACGTGCCGAGGCGTCGTCAGTGTTCTCGCGGTACACTATGAAGTAGCCCGAACGGCTGTCCTTGATTGACTGGAAGCCAGTCCACGAGCGGCCTGAAGGCTCTTCGCCCATTGGAAGTATTGTGCCGCAGTGCAGGTCTTCTTGAATTTTGGTGTACTGTTTTATAAGCCTGCCCGTGGCAAAAGCCTCCTCCGGCAGGTTCGACGCTTCCATCCAGGCCAACGGCTGACCGGCCATAGTGGTGGCGAAGAGGTAGTCGAACGAGTAGTTTCCCGGCGCGAAGATGTCGCCTTCGGCGTATTTGTCGGCGTTGCGCCACTTGTTCAAGAACTCCACCTGGAGCCTCTGCGCAGGCACATAGCGCGAAAGCTGCCACAGGTTGCGCAGCGTATGGAACGGAAAATAGTTGCCCCAGTCGGTGTATCGGTTCTCCATGAATATGTTGCCGTACTCCGTGAACATGTTATATCCGCCCCTGCGGCCGGCCGTTGCGTCGAGATTGAAGATTACTTGGCCGCCGCTCTCCTTCTGAACGGTGTCGAACAGCGAGCGCAGGTTTTGCTCGGCGGCCTTCGTCGGGATTTGGAGTCCGTCGATTTTGAATATCGTTATGCCGTACTCGCGCCACAATCCGAGTATTGCGTCAGCATCCTTGCGCCAGTCGGCGAAGTCGTGCTGCACGCTTGGATTATACCAAAGGCCGATGCGTATGCCGAGACGCCTGCCCTTGTCAACAATAGGTTTCAAGCCGTCGGGGAACTTCACTGAGTCTGGTTTCCAGTAATCCTTGTTGCTCCATATGTCCTTGAACGAGCCTTTTGCCACCTTGGAGTTGGGGCTTTTGCCTATTTGCCAGCCGTCGTCGAGCTGGAACACGGTAACTCCGAGCCGCGCGGCGCGGTCGAGTTCGGCAAGGCAGAAGTCGGCGTTGATGCGCGCATCCTGGCTGCGGTCGCCCCAAGTGTTGAGCATTACCATCTCGTCGCCGTCGCTGCCGGTGGCCTTTTCGAGGCGCGCCTGCCGCTGATAGTCGTGCAAAGCGGCAAGAGCCTCGCGCTCACCGCCGCCGAACACACCGACGACTACGCCATAGACAGCCGTCCAGCCGCCGGGAGTAACGTCGCCGGAGTGCACCCCGAGCCCCGTAACCTTGAAGTTACCATACTCCGCGCGGAAGTCGTAGCCGGGATAAGAGAGCTGCGTTGACGAGCAGGGAGCTTCTTTCAGAAAGAAGAAGCCGTGGCCGGTGACGAGGTCGGAAGCCAGCAACAGGTTGCCGCGGTAGCCGTTCTCGCGGTACGGTATGAAGCTGCGCTCGGCTACGAGGTTGTCGTTCCAGTCGGTATAGTCGTAAAACTCGACGGCGCGGCACCGCCAGTGGTTGCCCGGAAGTTCAAGACGGTCGAGCACGGGGATTTTTACTCCGGCATCCATGTCTTCCTTGAACTCGATGTTCTTGCGGTCAGCACCCGACACTTCGCGGCCCTGCTCAATTGCGCCGAGGTGTCCGCGAAGCCATGTGTGGCAGGCTATGGCGGCCACATCGTATATGCGGTACTGCCTCTTTATTTCAAGATTGCCCTTGCGGTAGTCAACAGTTACTTGCAGATAGGCCGGGTGTACGCCGTCGGAAGGCACGTTTTCCTTAGTCCAGCGGCCATCCTCGGCCTTGCCTTTGAGCACGAGGAAGTCGGGCTGCGAACCTTTGGAGCGCATCACGTTGCCGTTCAGCTTGTCAACGAGGGCGACTGTTTTCAGCTCGCCTCCGTTCCAAAGGAAGACGCGCTCGATGCTGCCGTTGCCCATGCGGAGCGTGTCTCCCTGCATGGAAGCATAGCCCTGCGCCCGCGACGAGCGCGGACACAGAGCGAGGAAAGATAAAAAGATTATGGTTAATGTTATGCTTCTCATTTCTGTCTGCTGTTATATTTCATATAAGCCTTTGGCAAAGGCAGAGTCTCGTTAGGTTCGTTGAAGCGCTGGTTGTCGGGCGCATCGGCGCGTCCCGCGCCCTTCTCCATGAGCGAGCGCAGCTCGGCGAGGTGGTGATGGTACACCCCGCGCGGCGTGGTCTGGTACTTCTTGCACAGCGCGGCGGCCATTCCCACGACTTCGCCCATCATGCCCGTGGTGCGCATCACGCGCACTGTGCCCAGCGCGACGTGCGTGCAGCTGATGTTGCGGCCTGCCATGAAGAGGTTGCCGACGTTGCGCGAGTAGAGGCAACGGTAAGGCACGGCGTAGGGATGTATCCAATGGTGCACGGTGCGCGTCTTGAACTCGTTGCCCGGAAAGCGTGCAGAGTTGACTGAGTCGGCGAAGTGCAGGTCAATGGCCCACGTCGTAGTGAACGACGCGTCCTCGTGGCGCACGTCCTTGTCGATGTCGTCCTGCGCGAGCACATAGTCGCCGAGAAGGCGGCGCGACTCGCGTTTGCCCAGCACGTAGGCTACCCACGCAAGGCGGCGGTGCGCGTAGTCGGCGCGGTAGGAGGCACGGTTTTTAAGGAAACTCCAGTTGGAATAGACCACGAGCAGCCCGTAGTCGCGTATGCGCTCGGCCTCGGTTATCTGGTTGCGGTTCATGCCCGTCTCCCACGTCCATTCGCCCATGGTAACCTTTTCGGCGTTACCCTCGTTGAACTCAACGCCATACGAAAACTCGGGGAAGCGGCTCTTGCCGTCGGTCTTCTCGCTATACCACTGCACAGACGCGCCCATCACCGTAGAGTCGGCCGCCTCGGGAGCCATGCTCTCGCCGTAGTCGGAGCGCGCCTCGCGGCCCATCGCGAAGTCTGCACCGGCCCAAGCCCCGATGGAAGCGTCGCCGGTGCAGTCGCTAAAGATAGGGGCGGAGAGCACGATGCGCTCCGCCGTCTCGATGTTTTGTATTGTAACTGAAGAGATTTTGCCTTCTGATGTCTTCACGCCCGTGGCGTGCCAGCCTGCAAAAAGCGTCACGTTGGGCTCTGCGAGGACGAAAGAGTCCTTCTTGGCGTCCTCGTAATAAGAGCCGGGCTTGGCGTTTCCGCCGCGGCTGTGGCCGAACTCGCGGATGATGCGGCCAAGGGCGGGATACTGTCCGGTCTCTATTATGCCGCCGAGATGCACGCGCACTTCGGACGAGTTGTTGCCTCCGAGCACGGGACGGTCGTTCACCAAAGCCACGCGGCAGCCCAGGCGTGCCGCCGTAACGGCTGCGCACATGCCGGCGATGCCGCCACCTATGACGACGAAGTCGAACTGCTTGGCCTGGGGCTGCTTGCCTCCGAGCAGGGCGAAACGCCAGTCGTGGCCTGCGCCAAAACGCTCTTCGGGCGAACGGTCAAGTTCGGTGGTGAGCAGTATGGCGTCCACGCGGCCGTCGAAGCCGGTCTTGTCAGTCAGCGTGATGCGTTGCTCGCCCTTCTTGAGCTTCACCACTCCGCCGTCCTGCCACTGCCAGCGGTCGCCCGTGCAACCCAAATCTGGAGTTTTATACTTGCCGCCCACGCCTACGCGGAAGCGTCCCGGACCTTTTGCATCAGTCCACGGCGCAGTCCAGTTGTACGTGCGCACCCACACGCGGTAACGCCCGTCTTCAGGCACCGTGGCGGTAGTCTCGGCGTCGGCCACGGGCACGCCCATGCCGTGAGCAATGAGGTAAGGCGAACCCATAAGGTCCATGAACTGCTGGTCTACAGCCCATCCGCCCTTGTCTGTAAACGACTCGGCCTCGACGAGCACGTCGGCAGCGAACGAAGCGTGGAGCGACAGCAATGTGATAAAGGTAATAAGTAATCGTTTCATCGTAGGGTTTTCAGTATAAGTTTTCATTATTTATGACGCACGTGTGCGCGAAATGTATAGGTTAACATAACATAAAAAGGAGAGGGAAGCCACCCCAACACCCTCCTGACACCCACCCCGACCCTCCCGAAGGGAGGGGGCTTGACATGATTTAGCAGCTTGGGCGCATAAGGCGCATTATGCCTTATCAGACTAATTGGGTCTAATAAGCCGGATGAGCATAATGAGAATGATAAGCCGCTGATAATCAGCAGATTGCCAAAAGGCCGTCTTTTAGCCTCTAAAAGACGGCCTTTTAGCGTGCAATAGACGGCCTTTTGCAAATCAAAAGGCCGCATATTGAAAAGAGTTGATTAAGAGTTGTAGAAACCCTTGAAGCGACACGCACCTGCAACGGTAACCAAGCTTCCTCCCTTCGGGATGGCCGGGATGGGTGTTAGGTGGTGTGTGTGGCCTTTATAGAAAAGAGGGCGCCGCGGCACAGAAGCCGCAACGCCCTCCCAAGAGTCATGATGAAGCCTAAATCAATTTACAGTCACATCGGCGATTTTCACCCATCCGTCCTTAGTCTGGAACTCGTCGCGGGCGGAGATGATTATGCCTATCTCGTTGTTGTTAGTCGTGTCGACAAGACCGACACCCCATGTGTACTCTCCGGCGGCAACACCGTCAAGAGTGAACGACGTGCTGTAAGAGTGAGGAGTACCCTTAACCCAGTCGCTTAGCTCGGGCACATGGTCGACGAAGCGGTAAAGCGGCTCGCCCGTATTCTTGTCAAGCAGGGCGAAGCATACCTTGTACTTCTGGTTCCACTGCGGCAGGTTGGTGGGACAATAGCCCCAGCCGAGGTTGAGCCAGCGGTGAACCAAGGTGACCTTTCCGCCTGCCGACGCCGTAGTAGGAACGGAAACCTTGTCGGGATAGAGGCGGTAAGCGCCCTCGGCGATGAAGTCTTTAACGAGGTCGAACGCCGTGTTGAACCATGAGTGGGTCTCGCCCGAGTTGACGTTTGACGAGTAGCGCAGGTCCATCATGTTGACGTTGGCGCCCTTGGCCTCGTCGTACTCGCCCTTGCGAACCTGCGCGAAGTCGGCATATCCGTCGCCGGCAATCGAGCCGCCGTGAGAAGCCTCAACCCATCCGCCTTCCATTATGATAGGCCGGATGTAGCGGTACTTTGAGGCGATGCCGCGCTCCCAGTTCTGATAATACTGCTTCATGCCGAACGCGTCGTGACGCAGGCTGAAGCCCTTGTTCACGCACTCGTCGATAAGGCGCTCCGCAACATCGAGGTCGGCACCGTCTTTTTCACCGGTCCACATTATGCAGCGGTGGTAGTTGATGACGATTGGCACTCGCGTGAAGAGGCGGGCCATAAGGCTTGATATCCAGTCAGTGACGGCCTGACGCGGAGAATCGTCGCCCGTTGAGTAGATGAGGGAGTGGGTTTCGCCCCACTTGCCGAGGCCGAAGCCGCTGACAAACTGGGTCACGTCAGGGTCGTTGAACTCCTGGGCGAAGGCCGTGAGGAACTTCTCGTACTTCTCCTGGAATATTGGATCGTCAGGATAAGGCGACCATCCGTGCCATGAGCCGGTGGTAACGTCGAAAGTCTTTGCGCCGGCAGCACGCACATACTCGGGCGTGAAGTTGTAGTGCTTGTCGCGGCTGTCGGTAACAAAGGTGAAGGCCAGCTTCATGCCGTAGCTCTTCGCGATGTCGCGCATCAGGCGGAAACGCTTGGCGGTGATGGTGTCATGCTGCTCGTTCCAGATGGACTCGTCCCAGATGTACTTGCCCTCGCCCGGCTCGAAGTCGCTCCAAGCACCGCGCACGTACATCGTGCCGCCGTACATGAACACGTTGTCAAGACCCTCTGCCGTTTCAAAGTGCGAATACTGCTCCTCCAAGTCATCGATAAGGCCGTCGCCAAGTCCGCCGTAGACAACCCAGCCCTGCATCGGGTTGAGCAGCTTCGTCTTGTACACGGGGTTGCCCTGGTTGTCGAGCACAGGCTCGCCGGGGTGCTGGCTTTCCTTGCTGTACGTAACACGCGCCGTGTCGCCGTTCTCGTCTATGTCATAAAGTCGCAGTAGCTTGTAGCGTTCAGGAGCTATGCTTATTATTTCGTTGCCCGACACATTCCAGTTGGTTGACGACGACGAGGAGAGGTCGTCATCGTCGGAACACGAGGTTCCGACGACGAGCGTTGATGAAAGCATCATGCCCGAAAGGAGCATTAAGCCGTATTTTCTTATTTTGTTCATTGTTGTTGTTTTTTTATTTATCATTTTTGGTCGAATACAACAGTCAAATTCCTAATGTTGACCACTACAAAGTTACAGCCCTCTGGTATGCAGAAGAACGCATAACGATTGTGACCCTGTCCTGCAACAAGTGTTTGAGGAGCATTACTTGTAACTTCTGTATAACCGTTATGATCGTTACGTTTAGCGTCAGCAGTTGAACCGTATGCGTAAACATTGTTCTCGTGGTTCGCTACAAGGAACTTGACAGCACCGACAGAAGCTACTCCGTAAGCATCAGTTACGTTCTCACGCGGCAGAGGTTCGCCACTGTAAACGAATACACATGGGTCAGCAAGGCTCTGCTGTAATGTATATTGCTCTTGGAAACCAGGCTTCAGACCCGGGTCGTTTGCCGACTTATTGAACGAGCCCCACATCCACAGCTTCGTAACCTCGATTGTATAAGGATTGATGCCTTCGGTTGTGTTATTATAAGATACTTCCATGTTCTTCAGGTCGGTAGCGGCGGAGTAGATGGTGATGGTCTTCTCCTCCTTGTTTACCACGATGCGGTACGTACCGTCGGCAGGGATTTCCCAGTTGCGGCTTGTCTCGGCGGTAGACGTAGCCACCTGTCCGAAGCTCTGCTGGCTTCCGTCGTGGATATCCTTGTCGCCTGCATCGGCAGGAACGATAGCCATTTCCTGTGCTCCGTTGAATGTGAGCGGCAGGTAGAACGTACCGGCCTTGAGCTCGCCCTTCCAGGCGTAAAGGTTTTCATTCTCAAGCGTCTGCTTGATTTCAATCTGCTCGTCGCCAACGGCTGTTCCGGCCATGAACATCTGGTCTACGTCAACCACAGCTCCGGCAGCCACGATGCGCACGGTGTGCTCGCTCAGGTTGACCGTAATGCGGTAGTTGTCGGCTTCGGGCACAACCCAATAGTTGGCCTCGGCCTGGTCGGTTATTACCGCCGGCATGTCGCTAAGTTCAATGGGCGTGTCGGGATTTTCCGGGCCTATGGCGTTGTACTCGTCGAAGTTAACCACAGGGAAGTTGATTGTTCCGGCCTCGAGACGGCCCGTGTAGCTGTAAACCTGTGCGTCAGCTTCGCTTGCAGACAGCTCTACGCGCTCGTCGCCTACTGCAGTTCCGGCCATGTAGAGAGTGTCGGCGACAAACTGCTTGGGACCGTATGTCTTCACCTTTATAGTCTTTTCCTCTACGTCGGGCACCTTGAGCGTAGGCCCTTCAAACGATGCCGTGATTTTGAACGTAACGTCTACCGCGGTGCTCGTTGTCACTCCGAAGTGGTTGACGAGCAGGTCTTGCAGCTCGGCGTTGGTGAACTCGCGGTGGAAGTTGCCATAGTCCTCGTACTCCTCGATGGAGCCGCCGCTTCCGCTGACGCGCATCTCATACTGGTACGTGGTGACGTAGTCGTAACCGTAGTCATGCGCGGGCGACCAGTCGATGGTGAGCGCCACTTCGTCGGGCTTGCTCTCGTCAAGCTTGATGTATTCGCCCGACCCTTCAATCGTGATTTCCGACTGGTTGCGCGAGTAATAGTTGTCTATATCGTCGTTGCAGGACGCCGCCGTGAAGGTGAGCAGTCCCAACGACACGGCCTTGAGGCCGCTGAATAATATCCTGTTTTTCATTGTCTTGTCTGTTTATGGTTAATAGCCCGGGTTGTTCCCAAGGTTGGGATTCAACTGTGTGTCGTGCGTAGGTATCGGCCACAACATCTGACGCTCGGGGAAATTGCGCTTCGCTCCGTATGCACACAGTCCCCTGTTGTACAGCGCGGAGAAGTCGGCAAGGCCGTCATCGTCGATTTGCGGAGTTATGCCCCAGAACCAGTTGCCCGTGTCAACGACATCGGAAAGCACCTGCTCCGGGTCCGTCAGCATGATATAGTTGTAACCGTTGAGAGCCTTGATGGCCAAATCCCAACGCATAAGGTCCTGCAGACGCTGGTTCTCCATGGCGAACTCCATGCGGCGTTCTATGCGCACGGCCTTGCGCATCTGCGCCTGGTCTGTGGCTACAACGGCTGGATATTCGCTCGTCGCGCTCTTGTCAACACCGTAAGCGCGTGCGCGCACCTGGTTGATGTAGTCGGCGGCAACGTCCAAGTCCTTGTTCTGCTCGATAAGAGCCTCGGCATAGATAAGAAGCACGTCGGCATACCTTATTACTATGTAGTCCTGCTCCACCATGCGGCCGTTCTCCGTCCAAGTGTCGTCGATGCCCTTCTTCCAGAGCAGTCCGTTGAACGAAGCGTACTGGGCATTGATGCGCGAGTCGTTGTTCTTCTGCATACTGCCCGTATTGTAGTTCATCACCTGCTTTGCGGCTGGGCTTGGGTCGTACTCGAAGCCTACGTGGCGCGTATTGAACTCGACGATGGTCATCGTGCAGCGAGGGTCGCGGTTCTCGAACGGGTTGTGCGGGTCGAAGAGCGGAGACTCGTCGATTGGCAGACCGTCGGTGCAGAGGTAGGCGGCCAACAAGTCCCATGAGGGATTGTAAGAGCCGTAGCCTCCGGCGTTACGCGGCAGGCCGTTGTTTACGAACCATGAGTCGAGTATCACTTCGGTAGTCCTTGAACGGGGCAGGCAGAACACCTTTTCAGGCACGTTCTTCGTGTTTTGCAGGAACAGCTCGGAATAGCTTGGGTACAGCTCGTACAATCCGAGGCCGATGCACTGCTTTGCGGCAGCCTCGGCAATGTCGTAGTCGTGCATGTAAAGGGCGTAGCGGGCCTTCATCGCGAGAGCCGCGCCCTTGGTTGCGTGGATTTCCTCGTTGCCGTAAGACTCGGGCAGGTACTCTATCGCCTTGTCGAAGTCGGCGTATGTAAGCTCCTTCACCTCGTCCTTGTTGCGGCGTCCCATCTTCTCCGCCTCGTCGATGGTCATAGTCTTGTCCATGTAGGGCACGTCGCCGTAGAAGAACGTAAGGTCGGCGTACTTGCAGGCGCGGCAGAAGTAAGCCTCGCCCTTGTAGCGGTTGATTACGCTCTCGGCCACGTTGCCCTCGGCCTTGTGAATGTTCTCGAGCATGGTGTTGCAGCGCGCGATGAGCTTGTAGCTCTGCTGCCACAGCGCGTACACCTCGTACTGCTGGCCGTTCAGCGTACCGTCGAGCACGGTGCCGTTGCTGTTCGGGTTGCGGTTCTGCTGGCGGTAGGTGGTGTTGTCCGTCCACTGTTCAGAGGAGATGAGCGGCTCCTGCCAGTAACCGAGGATGTAAAAGTCGTTCGCCGCCAAGTTCAACTCGGTCTCGGTGGTGTACCAAGACTCCGTGTTGCCTTCCATCTTCGGCACAAGATCCATGCTCTCACATGATGTAAGGCAAAGGCCGACGGCTGCCATTGCTGACAATAATATCTTTGTTTTCATTGTATTTGCGTTTTTTTTAGAATGTAACTTGGATACCGAATACCACCGACGTGGTGATAGGATATGAGCTTACTCCCATTTCAGGGTCCCACCCGTCGGGGAAGTCGCTGATGCAGAACAGGTCTGACGCGCTGACATAGAAGCGTGTGCGGTCGATGCCGATGTAACGTGTCCACTGCTGCGGCAGGGTGTAGCCGAGCGTGATGTTCTTCATACGGAAGTAGCCTCCGTTGAATATCCAGTGGTCTGACGTCTCGTAGTTGCTGTTCTTCGACACGCTTGACAGACGCGGATAGAACGCGTTTGCGTTCTGCTCGTCGGTGTTGAACGGACTCCAGTACTTGCCTTCGATTATTGCGGGTATGTTGCCGTAGTTGTTGCGCAGCGGCTCAACCATCGCCCTTTCAAGGTAAGAGTTCTGTTTGCCTACGCCCTGGAACGCCATGCTCAAGTCGATGCCGCGCCATGAAGCGTTGATTTGTCCGCCGTACTGGTAACGGGGAAGCGAGTTGCCGAGGGGCACCCGGTCGTACTCGGGCGAGATTACGCCGTCGGGCACACCGTCAGGGCCGCTGATGTCGCGGTACTTCAGGTCACCGACGGTCACGCTTGAGTTGAGCGTAGCCGAGTTGTTGACTTCTTCCTGCGTCTGGTATATTCCGTCACAGATGTATCCGTACCACTCGTTGAAATATGTTCCGGCACGCTTGATTTTGCCGCCGCTGATAAGATCGGAGTTGTTGATATAGTCGATTTTCGAGAGGAAGTCGGAGAAGTTTACGCTTATGCTGTAGTTGAAGTCCCCGATGTGGTCCTGCCATGTAAGGTCGATGTCATATCCGTGGGTCGACATCTTGCCGGCATTGGTGCTCGGGTCGTTGTAACCCATGGTGTAAGGTATCTGTATGGCAAGGAGCATGTCTGTCGTCTTCTTCCAGTAGTAGTCGAAGGTCAGGCGCAGGCGGTTGTCGAAAAAGTTGGCGTCGAAGCCTATGTCGGTAGACGTCGTGGTCTCCCAGGTGATGTCCTCAACTGCGAGCACTGCCGGACGGGCGGTGTTGGCCGAAACGACAGAGCCGTCAGCCATATAGAATATTGTGTTGCCGAAGCTCATCAGCGCGATGTAGGGGAAGTAGTTGCTGCCGATGCGCTCGTTACCCAGCTTACCCCAGCTGCCGCGCAGCTTGAAGTACGACAGATACTTCTGGCTGTTCATAAAGTTCTTCATAAACGGTTCTTCGGTGACAACCCATCCTGCGGAGAACGAGGGGAACGTACCCCAGCGGTACTTCTTTGCGAAGCGTGAAGAGCCGTCGTGGCGGACGTTGGCCTGGAAGAGGTAGCGGTCTGCGTAAGAATAGAGCACGCGGCCGAACCATGAGGTGGAGGTGTACTCCGAACCCGTGCCGCTGTTTTCCATATATTCCTCCGGACCGATGTTAAGGTAAGGATAGTTGGTGAGCACATACTGGTCGCGTGCGGCTCCGAGGCTCTCGCTCTTCGAGTAATAGTTCTCGAAACCTGCCATAACCGTGAGGCTGTGCTTGCCGAAGTCGCGCATGTAGTTGGCGATGACTTGCGACGTTACGTGCCAGTCGTCGTTGCGTCCCTCGGTAAGCTTGTTGGCGGCATACAGGCCGCTTCCGCCGTCGAAGTATCCGCCGAAGGTGTTGGGGTCGTCGGCAAGCGTGTATCCGCAGGCCATCTTGAACTGCTTTGACTTCTGGTAGTTGATGTACGGCGACACGATGGCCTGGATGCTTAAGCCCTCGAACGGCTTGATTGTGAGCGAGCCTTTACCGCCCACCTGGGTAGAGTGGCTGACGGTAGAGCCGCCTTCCTTTAGCAGTCCGTAGGGGTTGGAGCCGCTCTTTCCCTCGGCCAGACGGCCGTCTGACCACGTAGCCGCGTAGATGGCGGGCATCAAGCGCATGGTGCTGAAGGGGTCGTATATCTTGTTCTGGCTCTTGGCGTGGCGCACGAAGAGGTCGAGCGAGGCGCTAAGCCACTTGTTTATGGTGAAGTCGTTGTTAGAGCGCAGCATGTAACGCTGGAACTTGCGGCCGTCATAAAGACCGTCCACATCGTCGTAAGAGAGCGACGTCTGCGAGCGGATGTACTTGTTTCCGCCGCTCAGGCTGATGGTGTGGGTCATACGCGGAGCCGAGCCTTTAAGTATGAGGTCGGTCCAGTCGGTCACGGGATAGCGGTTGGGGTCGGTCTCGTGGTACTTCATCCAGTTCTTCGTCTGGTCGGCGGAATAAGTCTGGAAGAAGCCCTGCGCCGGGTTGTCGTTGTACATCAGCTCGTTGTTCATCTCAAGATAGCGCGTCAATCCTACCATCTCGGGCTGCTTGGTGGGTATTTCCCAGCCGAACTCGGCGTTGTACTTGATTTGGAACTTGCCCGTGTCGGCACCACGCTTGGTGGTTACGAGGATTACGCCGGCTGCGGCCTTAGAACCGTAGATGCTGGCTGCGGCCGCGTCCTTCAAGACGGTCACGCTCTCAACGTCGTTCGCGTTAACGTAGTCGAGGCTTCCCTCAACACCGTCGACGATGACGAGCGGCGACGAGTCGCCCATGGTGGTGACACCGCGCACGTGTATGCTGCCGGCTCCCGAGCCCGGGGCCGAGCTGCTACGGCGCACCATCACGCCGGAGAGTGCACCCTGCAAGGCGTTTGAAAGCATGGTGGTACGGCGGTTGCTGAGGTCGCCACCCTTTACGGCGGCTATGGCGCCGGTAAGGTCTTTCTTCTTAACCGTACCGTAACCGATTACCACCAGCTCTTCGAGCGAGTTGTCGTCCTCGGCCATCTCGATGTTGTAGCTGTTGCGGTTGCCCACCTTCACCTCCTGGGTGTTGAAACCGATGTAGCTTACCTCAAGGGTAGAGCCTTCGGGAGCTTCGATTGAGTAGTTGCCGTCGAAATCGGTAACGGTGGCTATCTGCGTGCCTTTCACCTTCACGGTGGCGCCGATAAGCGGTTCTCCGTTCACGTCGGCGATAACACCCTTGACCGTCTTTTTACCACCCCCCCCACTGGGATTTTGGCGGTCCTGGGCCTTCTTAGAGCCGTCTACGGTGATTGTAACCTGACGGCCTGAAATGGTGTACTTCATGCCTGTCTTACGGCAAAGCTCGTCGAGTATTTTCTCGGCTGTCTTGCCTTCAAGCGTGATTTGCACCTTTTCGTCAAGGCGGTTTTTCACGTTCTGACCATACACGAAGACGTACTTGCTATGGCCTTCGATGTAGGTTAACACTGATTTTACTGTGTTGCCGGCGGCGTTTACAGCCAGTATCGCCTCGGAACGGTCGGGCGACAGGCCTGAAGCCATTGCTGGCGACGACATTGCCGCCATCCCAAACAGACACAGTGCGGCAAGATGTTTGCCGCCATAGGTAAAGATTGCTTTCTTTCTCATAAAGCTGATATGTTTAGGTACTATCATTTTATTGTCATTTCAGTAACTTTCAGCCACTTGTCTTGCAGCAGCGCGGCGTCAACGGCTATGTCGAGCCCCGGGCGGTTGGCCTTGGTGGTGTCTACGAGAGCCACCTTCCATTCATACCTTCCCTTGGCGAGGCCGTCAAGCGTCGCCGTAACGGAGCAGTCGGTAGGGTTGCCCTTGAGCCATGTAGAGAGGTCGCTCTGCGTGTCTACGAACACGCGCACGGGCCGCCCGTCCTTGAAGAGGGCGTAGCCTACCTTGTATTTCTGGTTCCACTGGGGTATGTTCGTAGGGCAATATCCCCAGCCTATGTTCTCCCAGCGCGAGCGCAATGTCACCGTACTGCCTGCCTTGGCCTCGCCGGGCAGCGTCACCTTGGCCGGGTATAGGCGGTAGCCTCCGTGGGCGACGAAGGCCTTGACAAGGCCGAACGCCTGGCCGAACCATGAGCGCGTCTCGTCGTTTATGCGCAAATCCATCATGTTGACACGGCCTTCCTGCGCGTCGATATACTCGCCGAGGCGCACGTCCTCGGAGTGTCCCTCGCGGTAACGGCCGCTCGGGTCTATCCAATAACGGTGGTGAGCCTTGGTTATCCAGCCGCCTTCCATGATGATGGGGCGGCGGAAGTTCCATTTATGTGCAAAGTCCTTTTCCCACTGCTGGTAGTAGCCCGTCATGCCGAATGCGTCGTGGCGCAGGCTGTAGCCTTTCTCGATGGCGCTCTCAAGCAGGGCCTGGCTGCGCGGATGTGGTGCCGCCCAGCTTACGGTGTCGGCCACGAGGCGGTGGTAATTGATGATGAGCGGGATGCGCGTGAACGTCTTGGTATAGAGCGTGGTAATCCAGTCGAACACCTTTTCCTTGTTCGCATAGTCGCCGTAAACCACCCCGTGAGCCTCGCCCCACTTGCCCAGGCCGAAGGCGTCGATGAAGTCTACCTTGTCGGGGTCGTTGTACTCTGAGGCCAGTGCGCGCAGGAACTTGGCGTACTTCTGCTGGAACACGGGGTCGTCGGGGTACGGCGACCAGTTCTTCGGGTTGCCGGGGTCTTGGAAACCCTTGGCTCCTGCCTCCTTGACATAGAGCGGAGTGTTCTGCCCTTGGTCGCGGCTGTCAACGACGATGCGGAACGCCAGCTTCATGCCCCGCCGCAATGCGCTCTGCAATAGCTTGCCGAGGCGCGACGAAGGGTCGTTCCAGAAATACTTGCCCTCTTCGGGTTCCATCGAGCTCCAGCTGGTGCGTATGTAGCAGGTGTTGGCATAGTCTGACACGCGCACGGTGGAGTCGCCCACGCTGATGGCGTCGTAACCCTCGGTGGTCCAGAAGTTGTCGTCCCACGTGCGGCCTACGTACATCACCCATCCGTTCAACGGATTGCGCAGCACGCGCACGGTGTCGGGACTGAACGTCACGCTTACGTCCCCGGCCTGTGCCGTGAAGGCCAGTCCGAGGGAAATTAGCAAGAGACCGAAACGTTTACATGTGTTAATGCGGCCGCTTGTTTTCTTGGTTGAAGGACATAGTTTCCCCTTACCCATTACTTTTGAAAATTTTGGTTAATTATTGATATTAGATGTGTTACTTTTCCGTCCGCTTCGTTATGCAGGCCTTGCCGTTTATTACCTCGACGCGCGTGCCCGTGATGGTGTTGATAGCCTTCAGCACGTCGTCAACGTCTTTTTGGAATACCAGCTTGCCGTAAAGCGGGGTTACCGCCATCTTGCCGTGCACGCCTATGTCGGTGCCGTAATAGTCGTTGATGCGGCCTACCACCTGGTGTATGTCGTCGCCGTGAAGGTCCATGATGCCCTTCATCCAGCTGGTGTACTGTGATGTGTCTACCGTGCGCAGGCCGTCGAGCTGTCCGTCGGAGACGTTGAGCAGCTGGCTGGGGTGCATCTTCACCTTGTCATTGCTCTTGGTGGTTACCTCTACCGAGCCTTCCACGAGCACCACGCTTGCACGGCGGACGTCGTAGCTGCACAGGTTGAACTTCGTGCCGAGCACTTTCAGGCTGAAGCCTCCCGTGTGTACTATGAACGGGTGCTCCTTGTCGTGTGCCACGTCAAGGTAGACTTCGCCCTTCACGTGTATGTCGCGGGTGTCGCCGTCAAACCTTTCCGGATAGCTTACCGTGGAGCGCGAGTTGGCAACGAGCTTCGTGCCGTCGGGCAGCGTCACCGCCCTGGTCTGCCCCAGGGGCACCGCCAGCGTCACCGTCTTAGGTTCGGCCAAGGCCGCCACGCCGTCCGTCATGCCGGAGAGCGCGCCGCGCGGCACCACCGTTACTACCACGAGCAATGCTATGCTGGCCGCCAGCGCCAAGCCCAACGTTATCATGCGCCGCGTCCTGCGGCGTTCGTTGTCATGGCGTATCTTGGCATATGTCTTTTTCTTTATGCTGCTCATGTCTGCCTCCGCCGGCACGGCATCGGTCACAAAGCTCTTCAGCTTCATGTCCTCCGCGCCGTCGCCGAACTGATGTTCAAAGATGTTGTTCTCCATTCTGTTTCCCTTTCAATCTTTTACCTTAGTATTATGCCTTGGCCTTCAGCCTTTTCCTGAGCGACTGAAGGGCGTAACCTACGTGATAGTTGACCGTGGCGAGCGATATTTTCAGCATGTCGCAGATGTCGGCGTAGGGCATCTGCTCTATCTTCGCCAGGTAAAACACATGCTTGCACTTGGCCGGCAGCTGCTCTATGGCGTCGTTCAGGCGGCCCATCTCTTCCTCCGAAATCATGCTGTCCATGGGGCTCTGCATCTGGGGGAAGTTGAAGTTGGGCAGCTCGTCCAGGCTGACGCGCCTGCTGCGGCGCGCCTCCTTGCGCAGCTGCGACACCGACTTGCGGTACACTACGGTGCTGAGCCAGCTGTCGATGTTCTCTATGCCAAGCAGCTTCTTGCGCATCTTCCATACCTCGAGAAACACGTCGCTGACAATCTCTTCGGCCTGGCTGCGGTCGCCAAGTATACCGAAGGCATGGTTGTACATGCGTTGCGAATGGCGGTCCATGAAACCGTCAAAGGCAAGTTCGTTACCTTTTGATATGAGAATCAGCTCTCGTGACTCGTCCATCATCGTTACTTCCGCGGTTGTTTAGGTAGGTAGCTAATGTTTTCATTCCCGTCTACGGGAGGTGGCCATCTACTAAGGAAGACGCAAAGGTAAAGGAAATATATAGGACGGAAGCTGAATTTTTGTAAAATTTCATCAATCCCAATGCCATAATCTGCCTTCGCCGGCGCACTGCACGCAACCCGGAAGGCGGACGACATGCGGCGTTTCGCCGGTTTATCCGCAGTTTGTTTGGAAGAGAATAAATATTTATCCATACGCTTATCCTTCTCGTTTATGACTACATCCTACTATAATCCAGGCAGTCGGTAACCGTCATGCCGCGCTCCGACGCGGAATCCAGTGTATGCAACCTGTGTGATTTGCCATGTCAGTAGTTTTCTGGATGCCGCATCGGCGTGCGGCATGACGGTTACCGACGGCCTGGATTGCAGTAGGATGTTTTCATTAATGGCAAGAGCATGACAATGGATAAATGTTTTTACTTCATCCAACAGATTTGCGGATGACGGCCTTTCGCCCTGCAAAAGGTCGTGAATTGCAACGCAAAAGGCCGCCTTTTAGCGTGTAAAAGACGGCCTTTTGCAAAGCCTGCGGCAAACCGCTGGCAGTCAGGCGGTTACGCTCCATACTACGGCGCAGCCTCATTTTTCATTTTTAATTGTTCATTTTTAATTTGAAAAGGAACTTGTCCGTAATCTCCCTTATGTCATAAAACACGCGGCCAAGCCGCTCGCGGTAGCGGAAGAGCGGATGGCCCAGCCCCTCGAAGTAGTGCGCCTCGACGGGCGTGCCCTGCCTGCGGAGCTGCTCCTCGAAGGCGTGCGCCCGGCCGATGGGCGTAAAGCTGTCCTTCGTGCCCATCATGAAGAGCACCGGCTTGCGCATCTTAGCCACGTCAGCGCGCAAAGAGTCAACCACGGGGTAGTACAACATGCGGGCGCACACCTGGCTGTCGGCGATTTTACCGGCGATTGCGCCGCCCGCCGACGCGCCCGCCACGACGATGCGCGACGTGTCAACGCCCAGCTCGCGGGCGTGGCTGCGGATGTAGGCCACGGCGTCGCGCCCGTCGGCCACGGCCTGCGCCGCGCTCTTGCCGCCGAGGCTCCTGATTGAATAGTCCACGCTTATGGCCGTGAAGCCGTGCCGGGCGTGCCACAGGCATTCGCGGTAAAACTGCAACGGAGTGCCGTACTGCCACCCTCCGGCGAAGAAGTACACCACCGCAGGCCGCTCTCCCCCACCCTCCGGGCGGAACACGTGCAGCTCAAGGCTGCCGCGCAGCGAGTCGGCCTTGTAGCCGATGCGCTCCGGGTTGTATGCCTCGTGCTGCGGCTTTATGGTCTTGCGTATGGCGCGATACCACCGCTCGGCCATGAACTCGCGCCCCGCCGCGTTGGGGTGCACCATGTCTTCGATTGTCATCGTGCGCCAGTCGTGCCCCCGGGCCATGTTAACCAGCACCACGCGGCCGTCTCGCAGCGAGTCGACGTAAGCCTCTATGCGCCTGTTAAGCTCGGGTATGTACGAGTATTTGGGCAGTTTGCCGCTCGGGGTGACCTTCGCAAGGAACACCACGGCTTGCGGATTGACGGCGTGTATTTTGCCTATTATTCTCTTGTAGGCGCGCATCATGCCCTCCACGGGATGCTCGTCGGCACGGTGGTTGTGCCCGGCGTGCAGCAGAACGACGTCAGCCGGGTACTTCCGGTACAGGCTGTCGATGCGCGCGTCAAGGTATTCCACGTTCTTGCCGCTGAAGCCGCAGTGGCTCAACCGCCCTATGCGGCACTCGCTCTGGCGCGGACCGATGAAGTCGGCGTCGTACCCTCCGGCAAACAGACGTTCCCACAGGGGGTACAGGTACGTACTGAAGCCTTGGCCGCCCTCGGTAATCGAGTCGCCAAGACCCATCACCGTGAGCCGCCGCCCGCCGTCTTCGGCGTGCACCGCGCACGTAACCGACAAAAAAAACGCCAGCACGAGGCAGGCGTAAATCTTCTTTACAAACATAATGTCGATACTTTCTAACGCATTGCCACGGCATGAGCCGCAGCACAAAAATACCGCACCTACACTCCGTCCACGGCCTACCGTCAGGCCAACGGACGGAACGCAGGCGCGGCGCGCTACATTGTTTACCTTATAATAACCTTCTTTCCGTTGTGGATGTATATGCCCGTGGCCGTGGGACGGGAGCCCAGCTTAACGCCTTGCAGCGTGTAGTAAGCATCATCCGTGCCGCCCTTCACAGCCTCGACACCCGTTATGCCCGTAGCCGTTGACTTGGCGTAAGCACCCGGAGTGCTGCCGTCGGCGCGCTTCGCGCCCGTCTGGTCTTCGGCAAGGTCGGCCTCGATACCCCAGTCTTCAACAGCCGCAGTCAATGCACTGGCCGTATAATTGCCCTTGTCTGCCAACGGCTCGATAACTCCGTTCGCACCAAGCACGTTGTCGCCGAATATCTTTTCATAATTGTTTCCAGCCTCGGCGTTGTCGGTTGCATCTTGTAACGTAAACACACCGTTAACGTCTGAACCAAGAATATTCATTCCACCGCTAAGAGCTTCATGTGTAGCACCCTTAAATGAGAACGCATCCGTTGTCCCGTCAGAAACTACAATAGAGTTCGCTACATAAATATTAGCATTGGCATCCATTTCCACTTGAGAACCGCCTTCATTTCCTGCGATGGTAGAATTTACAATATAAAGATTTCGTGCATAATCATTTGCAAAGCCATTACTGTAAATTGCACCTGAAGTCTGACCTGCCTTATTATCTGTTATGGTTGAATTTATTATATAAAATGCCATTCCATGCTGAACAAGAATAGCACTTCCTGTACCCTCTTTCACCTCGTTATTAGCAACAAGACAGCGGTTTAACACGGTGGAACCCTTGCCTTCTTTTCCTGATGAAATTTTTATAGCGGCACCACGGCTTGTAGCCCAGTTGTCCGTAAATTCACAATCTTCAAAAACAACATTACTACTATGTCCCGAAAAAGCCATTCCGCCAAGCTGTCTAGACTCTCCACTATTAGCAACATTTCCATGGAAACGGCAATCCTTAACATTTGCTGAACCACAACCGGCTATATGAAGAGCACCACGGTCAGTCCAACCATTATTACCTTTCGTATTAGAGAAAGCGCAAGTGAACTCTAAACCTTGTAATACAACCTTCATATCATCAATTACATCATGTTCACCTGCTACTGTGAAAGACAACAAACACTCAGCATCTCCCACGCTGGCAACATCATCACCATTAATATCACCAGAGAAAATAGTAGGCGTAGCTGAAGGTGTTGGAGTATCATTCGTAGTTCCGGTAAGTCCTTTTGCAAAACCACCTATAATAGTATAACCTTTTCCTATGACTTTCAAAGGTTCTGAAACAACATACGTTCCCTCCTGGAAATAGAACACATCGCCGTCTTGGTAATTACTGAATTTCTCTGCAAAAGTGTTGAACGGCAGGGCTTTTTCCCAAGAAGAGCCGTCTTTTGTGCCGCTACCTCCGTTAAGAGTAACGAAATAATCTGTGGCAAACGACGCTGCCGGAGCGGCCATAAGAGCCGCGATTAGGTAAAATTTCTTCAATTTCATAAGCATTTTAATTATTTAGGTTTATAGTACGTCTATATGGAAAGACGCATAAACCAAAAAAATATATAGGCCGTTTTCAAAGAAATTTCAAATTATTTCGCCGCCTATACATTATTAATATACGCCGCCCTGCGGCGCGGAAACAAAAAAGGGAGTCGCCCGTAAGGCAACTCCCTTGCATCTGTGTGGTACCACCAGGAATCGAACCGGGGACACAAGGATTTTCAGTCCTTTGCTCTACCAACTGAGCTATGGCACCATCGTTATTGCTTTTTGCGAGTGCAAAGATAGGCGTTTTTTATCAAACCCACAAGTTTTTGAGCAATTTTCTTGTAAAAAATGCACGCGTTTCAGATTTTTGGTGTATCTTTGCACCCGCAAATCGGGATTTAGCGCAGTTGGTAGCGCACTACGTTCGGGACGTAGGGGTCGCTGGTTCGAGTCCAGTAATCCCGACAGCAAGCGGTGGAAAGGCTATTACTTTCCACCGCTTTTTTCGTTCCCGGCCGTCCGTTTGGCCGCCGCTTACGCACCGCCTTGCAGCCATGCGTGCAACGCCTTGACGCCCAACGCTTTATGAAAGGCCGCCAATTGCATTGCAAAAGGCCGTCAATTACACGCTAAAAGGCCGCCTTTCGCAGTGCGAAAGGCGGCCTTTTGTGGTTCATCCGCAGTTCAGGTGTATGGAATATAAAGCCAATAAGCATATACATCCT
>CAJJWN010000048.1 GCA_905196835.1 uncultured Prevotella sp.
GCTCTTCCGAGTGCGCAACCGCCGCTCTAAAATAAAGGACAAGGCCGTGCTCGAGGCCGCAAAGGGCACCAAGGGCGACTTCATCACGCGCTACTGTTACAGCGAGGAGGAGCGCATGAAGGCCATAACGGAACTTGGCCCGGAGCCTGAAATAACACGATTCAAGGGTCTCGGCGAAATAAGTCCCGACGAGTTCCGCGCCTTCATAGGCCCCGAAATGCGCTTAGAGCAGGTCACCCTGCACAAGACCGACCAGGTGCAGAAGCTCCTCGAATACTACATGGGCAAGAACACGCCCGAGCGTCAGAACTTCATCATCGACAACCTGGTGATTGAGGAAGACCGACCCGAAGAGGAGGAGCTTTCAAATTAACAATTAAAGATTAACAATTAAACAACGAATATTGGGCTTATCCGGCTAATTAGGCTCATCGGGGCTAATAAGCCCAATTAGCCGGATAAGCCCAATTAGCCCGATAAGAGACCCCAAGCAATGAAAACCAAAGTACCGGCAGTTTTACTTTTCTACCTTTTTACCCTTTTACCTTTATATTCCCAGATGCGCGTCAACTTCTCCGGCGACAGCCCGATGCGCAAGCTGCAAATAGCGGAGATGGCCATCAACAACCTGTATGTTGACTCGGTTGACGAGCAGAAGCTCGTGGAGGACGCCATACGCGGGATGCTGGAGAAGCTCGACCCCCACTCGTCTTACGCCGACCCGAAGGAGGTGAAGGCGCTGAACGAGCCGTTGCAGGGCAACTTCGAGGGCATAGGCGTGCAGTTCAACATGGTTGACGACACGCTGCTCGTAATCCAGCCCGTCTCGAAAGGTCCGTCGGAGAAGGTCGGCATCATGGCCGGCGACCGCATTGTGAGCGTCAACGACACGGCAATAGCCGGCGTGAAGATGGCGCGCGAGGAAATTATGCGCCGCCTCAGAGGCCCCAAGGGCTCGAAGGTGGAGCTCGGCATAGTGCGCCGCGGCGTGGCTGATGTGCTCAAGTTTACGGTGAAGAGAGACAAAATACCGGTGAAGAGCGTCGATGCCGTGTACATGCTCCGCCCCGGAGTGGGGTACATAAGGATAGGCAACTTCGGCGCGACTACCTACGACGAGTTCATGCAGGGCCTCGAGACGCTGCGCCGCGAGGGCATGGTTGACCTCGTGCTCGACCTCCAGGACAACGGCGGAGGCTACCTCCAGGCCGCCGTACAGGTGGCAAACGAGTTTCTGGAGCGCGGCGAGCTCATCGTGTACACCGAGGGAAGGCAGTTCCCCCGCACCGATTACAAGGCGCGGGGCAACGGCAAGATGCGCACGGGGCGCGTCTACGTGCTCGTCAACGAGTTCACGGCATCGGCCGCGGAAATCGTCTCCGGCGCAATACAAGACCACGACCGCGGCACCGTAATAGGCCGCCGCACGTTCGGCAAGGGCCTCGTGCAGCGGCCAATCGACCTGCCCGACGGCTCGATGATACGTCTTACCATAGCCCATTACTACACCCCCGCAGGCCGCTGCATACAGAAGCCGTACACCAAGGGCGACATGGAGGACTACGCCCTCGACTTCGACAAACGGCTGAAGCACGGCGAGCTGACCAACCGCGACAGCATACACTTTGCCGATTCGCTGAAATTCTACACGCTCAAGGAGCACCGCGCCGTGTACGGCGGAGGAGGGATTATGCCCGACGTGTTCGTTCCACTCGACACGCTTCAGTACACGCGCTACCACCGCCAGCTCGTATTGAAGGGCATAGTAATCAACTCCAGCCTGCGCTACATCGACAACCACCGCAGCCAGCTGCGCTCGCTCTTCCCCGACTTCGGCACGTTCCGCACGGGCTTCCAGGTGCCCCAACCGCTCATAGACGAGGTGATGAAGGAGGGCGAGAAGCAGGGCGCGAAGCCCAAGGACGACGACGAGCTGCGCCGCACGCTGCCTTACCTCAAGGCGCAGCTGAAGGCTCTCGTGGCGCGCGATCTCTTCGACATGAGCGAATATTTCCAGATTATCAACGAGGAGAGCGACATCGTGAAGAAGGCCGTCGGCCTCGCCGTAACCCGTTGACAGTCAGCAGCTTTATAAAAGGCCGCCTTTCGCAGCACGAAAGGCGGCCTTTTACGTTGCCGTTTGCGGCCTTTCGCAGGGCAAAAGGCCGCCTCTTGGGTGCATCCGCAGTTTGTTTGGATGGTTCTTAAGAGTATGGCCTGTTCACATCCTTCCGCAATCCAGGCAGTAGGTAATCGTCATGCCGCACTCCGATGCGGCATCCAGTGTAAGCAATCAAGTCTTTTCAATGTTTGTGTACTGGATTCCGCGTCGGAGCGCGGAATGACAGTTACCGACAGACCGATTGAAGTAGGATGATTACCGCAGATTTCTTACGCCGAACTCACGTGAAAAATACGCCGGATATTTTGCCGTGACATATTTTATTTTCATACCTTTGCTTCGCGAAGATAGGATGCGGCTCTGCAATGGCGGAGCAAAAAACTTCGTTTTTCGTTTGCCATTGCGCTCGCCTTTTACTATCTTTGTCCCCTGTGATACTGTAAAAACATACTTTGAATGAAGACTATCAGATTATCTTTGGCGGCGTTGGCGTCGCTCGCCTGCGTCATTACGGCAGGCGCACAGGCTCTGCCTGTGTATCTTGACGACACAAAACCGGTAGAGGAGCGCGTTGAAGACGCCCTCCGCCGCATGACTACGGAGGAGAAAATAGCCGTAATCCACGCCCAGAGCAAGTTCAGTTCGCCCGGCGTGGCGCGCCTGGGCATACCCCAGTTCTGGACCGACGACGGGCCCCACGGCGTGCGCCCCGACGTGCTTTGGGACGAATGGGTGCAGGCCGGGCAGACCAACGACTCGTGCGTGGCCTTCCCCGCGCTTACGTGTCTTGCCGCTACGTGGAACCCGCCTATGGCCCGCGCCTACGGAAAGGCGCTCGGCGAGGAAGCCCTTTACCGCGGCAAGGACATGATTCTGGGCCCCGGCGTCAACATTCTGCGCACGCCGCTGGGCGGACGCAACTTCGAGTACATGGGCGAAGACCCGCTGCTGGCGTCGCGCATGGTCGTGCCCTACATCCGTGGACTTCAGTCGAACGGCGTCGCCGCGTGCGTTAAGCACTACGCGCTGAACAACGACGAGGTGTACCGCCACCAGGTCAACGTCATCGTTGACGACCGCGCGCTGCGCGAAATCTACCTCCCCGCCTTCCGCGCCGCCGTGCAAGAGGGGCACACATGGGGCATAATGGGCTCTTACAACCTGTACAACAACCAGCACAACTGCCACAACCGGCGGCTGCTCGTTGACATTCTGAAAGGCGAGTGGGGGTACGACGGCGTGGTAGTGTCCGATTGGGGCGGCACGCACGACACGCGCCAGGCCATAGAGAACGGGCTCGACATGGAGTTCGGCACATGGACCGACGGCCTCACCTTCGGCGTGTCGAACGCGTACGACAACTACTTCATGGCGCGTCCGTACCTCGAGCTTATACGTAAGGGCGAATATTCCACCAAGGAACTCGACGACAAGGTGCGCCGCGTGCTGCGCCTCTTCTTCCGCACGTCGATGAACCGCAGCCGCGGTTTCGGCTCGATGAACTCCGAGGCTCATTACGCCACGGCGCGGCAGGTGGCCGCCGACGGCATCGTGCTGCTCAAGAACAAGGGCGGAGTGCTGCCCATCGACACCACGGAGGCGTGCACCGTGCTCGTGGTTGGCGAGAACGCCATCAAGATGATGACCGTAGGCGGAGGCAGCTCGTCGCTCAAGGCGCAGCGTGAGGTGCTGCCGCTCGACGGCCTGCGCCGCGCCCTGGGCGGCAAAATAAAGGTGGAGTACGCCCGCGGATACGTCGGCGACACCACCGGCAACTGCGACGGAGTAGTAGCCAAGCAGAGTCTTTACGACCTGCGCACGCCCGACGAGCTGCTGGCCGAGGCCGTGGAGAAGGCGCGCAAGGCCGACTACGTAATAATGTTCGGCGGCCTTAACAAGGGCAACCATCAGGACTCCGAGGGCAACGACCGCCTGGACTACGGCCTGCCCTACGGCCAGGACCGCCTGGTTGAGGCTCTTGCCAAGGCCAACAAGCGTTTCGTGTACGTCAACATATCGGGCAATCCCGTGGCGATGCCGTGGGTCGGCAAGGTCAACGCCATCGTGCAGGGCTGGTTTCTCGGTTCTACGGCGGGCGATGCGCTGGCCGACGTGCTCACCGGGCGCGTCAACCCGTCGGGCAAGCTGCCATATTCGTGGCTGGCAAAGCTCGACGACTACCCCGCGCACAGGCTCGGCACGTACCCCGGAACATGGCGCGACGGCAAGAAAATCATAGACGAAGAGTATAAGGAAGGCATCTTCCTCGGCTACCGATGGGTTGACAAGGAGGGCGTAAAGCCCGTGTTCGCCTTCGGCCACGGCCTCAGTTACACCACCTTCAAGCTGGGCAAGGCCACGGCGGACAAGGCCGCGCTTGCCCCGGGCGACAGCATAACGTTCACCCTTGACGTGACAAATACTGGCAAACGCGCAGGCGCAGAGGTGGTGCAGCTGTACGTGCGCGACTGCGAATCATCGCTCGTCCGCCCGTACAAGGAGCTTAAAGCCTTCAAGAAAGTAAGCCTCGCGCCGGGCGAGACGCGGCAGGTCAGCCTCACGCTCGGCATCGACGCCCTAAGCTTCTACGACGACAAGGCGCAGCGGTGGACGGCCGAGCCGGGACGCTTCGAGGCTCTTATAGGCAACGCCTCCGACAATGTGACACAGAAAGTAACGTTCGATTTGAAGCAATGAAGATAGCAGTATTCTGTTCGGCGAACTCGAATATCGACGCCGGATATTTCAAGGTGGCGGAAGAGTTGGGCCGCTGGATGGGTGAGAACGGGCACACCCTCGTGTTCGGAGGCTGCAACCTCGGCCTCATGGAGTGCGTGGCGAAGGCCGTGCACGGGGCAGGCGGGCGCACCATTGGCGTGGTGCCCACCATCATAGAGCGCGGAGGCAAGGCCAGTCCGAGCATGGACGTGTGCATACCCTGCGACAACCTGAGCGACCGCAAGGAGCTTATGACGGCGCAGTGCGACGCAGCCGTGGCCCTGCCCGGCGGCCTTGGCACGCTCGACGAGGTGTTTACCATGGCCGCGTCGGCCACCATCGGCTACCACCATAAGCCCATAGTGCTGCTCAACGCGGGCGGTTTCTGGGACAGCCTCGTTGCCCTTCTCGACGACATTCAGCGCAAGGGAATGGTCAGAGGAGAGTGGAGGAGCATAATAAAGGTGGCAACCCCACCCCTCGCTCCGCAAGGGGTGGGTGACTGGAATGCCTTTTTTGACGGCATTCTGTGAATATTACAAGTAATAATAAAACAAAACCGGCTTGGCGATATGTATGTAATCGCCAAGCCGGTTTTGTAAAATCAATCCTTACGCCCTCCCCTTGGAGAGGGAGGGGTGGGGCTATCTGTCCTGCTTCAGCCTCTCCGCCATGGCGCGTCCCAGCGCCTCGCACTGTGCGAAGGTGTCGTCTTTGAGGCTCTGCTTCATCTCCACCGGCGTGCCCACAGGCTCGAACTTGAGGCGCGTCTCGTTCCATTCCTTGATGCGCTCCACGGCCTTTCCAGCCCACGCATAGCTGCCAAACCAGCCTATGTAGTGACGGTTCTTGATGTCCTTGCCAGCGATTTCGCTCAACAGCACTTCCATTTCGTGATACAGTCCGGCGTTGTACGTCGGCGCACCTACGATGAGTGCGCGGTAGCGGAAGATGTCACGCAGTATGTAAGAGTGGTGGGTCTTCGACACGTTGTACATTACGATGTTCTTAATCCCGGCCTGGCTCGCGGCGCGGGCTATTACTTCGGCCATGCGCTCGGTGTTGCCGTACATCGTTCCGTAGCAGATTACGATGCCTTCCTCGGTCTCGTAGCGGCTAAGCCGGTCGTATATGCCTATTACCTTGTCGATGTTCTCGTGCCATACGGGGCCGTGCGTCGAGCAGATGTAGTCCAGTTGCACTCCAGCAAGCTTCTTCAGGGCGTTCTGTACGGGCACTCCGTACTTGCCTACGATGTTCGAATAGTAGCGGACCATCTCCAGCCAGAACGTGTCGCAGTTGATTTCAGAGTCTATTATGCCGCCGTTGAGCGCGCCGAAGCAGCCGAAGGCGTCGCCCGAGAAGAGCGTGTGGGTGGTCGTGTCGAGCGTCACCATAGTCTCAGGCCAGTGTACCATCGGGGTGAGAACGAACGTAAGTTCGTGCCGTCCGAGGCTGAGCGTCGAGCCGTTGGTTACCTCCACACCCTCGGTTGGCATCCCGTAAAAGCCCTCAATCATGCCAAACGCCTTCTTGTTGGTGACAATCTTTATGCCGGGATAATACTTCCGTATCAGCTCTATGGCGCCGCTGTGGTCGGGCTCCATGTGGTTTATCACGAGGTAGTCAATCTGGCGGTCGCCCAGTATTTCGCGTATGTTCTTTAGGTAAGGCATGAAGAAGTCCACCTCTACCGTGTCTACGAGGCACACCTTTTCGTCGTCTATGAGGTAAGAGTTGTACGAAACTCCGTTGGGCAGCGGCCACAAGCCTTCGAAAAGCTCCTTGTTGCGGTCGTTTACGCCCACGTAATAGATTTTGTCTGTAATCTCAATCATGGCTGTATTTGTTTTAGTTGTTCTTTATTCTGATAGGCCTGATGGGCCGGATGAGCCTGATGCGCCATGGCTTTGGCGTATAGGGCTTATTAGGCTAATCAGGCTCATTGGCCTTATTCCTTGCCGCTAAGCTCCGCTTTCATGGCTTCGCCGAAGGCGGTGTCTATGGAGTTGCCTATGCTCTTGCAGCAGTTGGCCGAGAAGGCGAGGGCGCATCGTATGATGTCGTCCCACGTCTGTTTGGGTATCGCGCCGTCCATCATGTCGCGCGTCACGCCGTATTTCATCAAGCCGTACACCAGTCCGGCGTTGAAGTTGTCGCCCGCGCCTATGGTGCTCACGGTCTCCGTGGCCGTTACGGGGTAGCTCTTGCGCAGTCCGCCGTCGCCGCGCAGCTCTACGGCGTTGGCTCCGTCGGTGTAGACGAACTTCTTGCAGTAGAACGACACCTGCGAGGTGTACACCTTGTCGGGCGTGTCCATGCGGTACATCACGTTGAAGTCGTCGCGGCTGCCGCGCACTATGTCGGCGTACTCAAAGTTCTCCAGGATGTTCGGTGTCAGCTTCATCACCTCGTCGGCGTGCGCCGCGCGGAAGTTGACGTCGTAGTATATGATGGCCCCGCGGTCGCGTGCGGCGTTGAGTATAGCCGCCACCTGCGGGCGTATTACCGGGTTGACGGCGTAGTAAGAGCCGACCATAATGATGTCGTCGCGGTTTATTTCGGGCGTGATGTAGTCCAGCCGGTCGTGCGGATGGTCTTTATAGAATATGTATTCGGCGTCGTTGTTGTCGTTGAGGAACGCCAGCGACACGGGCGACTTTGTGCCCTTGTAGCAGCTGACGCAGCTTGCGTCAACCCCGTTTTCTTTCAAAAAACTGATAGTTTTCTCGCCTATGCGGTCGTCGCCCACCTCGCTTATGAACGCCGCCGGCACCCCGGCGCGCCCCAGTGATATTATTCCGTTGTACACCGAGCCGCCCGGCACGGCGCTCACCGGCTGCCCGTTCTTGAATATTATGTCGAGTACGGTCTCGCCAATACCTATTACCTTGCGCATTGTAAATATTTTCCTTTATGCTTTTTTCAAAGCGCAAAGATAGTGAAAAAATGCTTTTTATGTAATGTGTAGCGTGTTAAACTCGTGAAAAACCTGTAATTTTGCACCCCGGATTATGAAATACAACACACATACTTTGGGCAACGGGCTGCGCGTCATCCATTTGGCTTCGGCGTCGCCCGTGGTGTATTGCGGCTACGCCGTGGGCGCAGGCACGCGCGACGAGCTGCCGGGCGAGGAGGGCCTGGCCCACTTCTGCGAGCACATGACGTTCAAGGGCACGGCGCGCCGCCGCTCCATGCAAATCCTGAACTGCCTCGAAAGGGTGGGCGGCGACCTCAACGCCTTCACCAACAAGGAGGACACGGTGTTCCACGCCGCGCTGCTGCGCGAGCATATGCCGCGCGCCGTCGATTTGCTTACCGACATAGTGCTGCACAGCGCGTATCCGCAGGCCGAGGTGGAGAAGGAAATCGAGGTGGTGTGCGACGAGATAGAGTGCTACAACGACTCGCCGGCCGAGCTGATTTACGACCGCTTCGAGAACATGGTGTTCAGCTCTCATCCCCTCGGCCACAACATACTCGGCACGCAGGACAGGCTCCGCCAGTACACGCACGACGACGTGGCGCGCTTCACCGCGCGGCATTACAGGCCGGAGAACATGGTGTTCTTCGCCTACGGCGACGTAAGTTTCGACCGCCTAGTGCGCCTTCTCGAGAAGGCCACGGCCGACCAACCGCCCTGCCGTCCGCAGGCGGACAAGAGCCGCAAGGCGGCCGTTCCGGAGTACACTCCGCGCGAGGAGACCGTCAACCGGGGCACTCACCAGGCCCACGTCATGCTGGGCAACAGGGCGTATGACGTGCACGACCGCCGCCGCTTCGCCCTCTACCTGATGAACAACATACTCGGAGGCCCGGGCATGAACGCCCGGCTCAACATAGCCCTGCGCGAGAAGCACGGGCTGGTGTACACCGTTGACAGCTCGATGGTAAGCTATTCGGACACGGGCATGTGGTGCACTTACTTTGGATGCGACCCGCACGACGTGAAGAAGTGCCGCCGGCTGGTGGCGCACGAGCTTGACAGGCTGATGCAGAAGCCCCTCTCGGCCACAGCCTTGGCCGCCGCCAAGCGGCAAATCAAGGGGCAAATCGGCGTGGCGTGCGACAACCGCGAGAGCTTTGCCCTCGACTTCGGTCGCAGCTATCTGCACCACGGCATAGAGAAAGACCCGGCCCGGCTCATGGCGCGCGTCGACGAGGTGACCGCCGACGAGATGCAGGCCGTGGCGCAGGACGTGTTCGCCAAGGACAGGATGACTACGCTGATGTTCGTGTAATTGGCCTTATGAGCCCGATTAACCCAATGAGCCTGCTAAACGCCTGATAATCAGATGGCTTGTAAAAGGCCGCCTTTCGCAGCACGAAAGGCGGCCTTTTAGCGTGCAATCGACGGCCTTTCGGCCTGCAAAAGGCCGCCTCTTGCAGGCCCGGCATATTAGGCTAATCGGGCTTATTAGGCCAATAAGCCCGATTAGCCCGATAGGCCGGGCTGCCCTAACCGCTAATATTGCGCGCCGCCCGATTGCTTATTGCCATATTTTTTATACCTTTGCACTCGGCAGACAATCCTGAACGACAATGACAGACAACGACTTCGACATACGCAGCAACACGCTCTCGTCGGCCGAAAAGGAGTTTGAGAACGCCCTCAGGCCCCTGCGCTTCAGCGACTTCAGCGGCCAACAGAAGGTGGTGGAGAACCTCGAGGTGTTCGTCGAGGCGGCCAAATACCGCGGCGAACCGCTCGACCACACACTCTTGCACGGCCCTCCCGGACTGGGCAAGACCACCCTTAGCAACATCATAGCCAACGAGCTGGGCGTGGGTTTCAAGCTGACCAGCGGCCCAGTGCTCGACAAGCCCGGCGACCTGGCAGGCATACTGACCTCACTGGAGCCTAACGACGTGCTCTTCATAGACGAAATACACCGCCTCTCGCCCGTCGTCGAGGAATACCTTTACTCGGCCATGGAGGACTACCGCATCGACATAATGATAGACAAGGGCCCGTCGGCGCGCTCCATACAGATAGACCTCAACCCCTTCACACTCGTAGGCGCGACCACCCGCAGCGGACTGCTTACCGCCCCGCTACGCGCCCGATTCGGCATCAACCTGCACCTGGAATACTACGAGCCGGAGACGCTTACGCGCATACTGCGCCGCTCCGCCTCCATACTTAAAGTGCCCATCGACGACGACGCGGCCATAGAAATAGCCCGCCGCAGCCGCGGCACGCCTCGTATAGCCAACGCCCTGCTGCGCCGCGTGAGGGACTTCGCCCAGGTGAAGGGCACCGGCCGCATCGATACCGGCATCGCAAAGATAGCCCTCACCGCGTTGAACATCGACCAGTACGGCCTCGACGAAATCGACAACAAAATCCTCTTGACCATCATCGACAAGTTCCGCGGCGGCCCGGTGGGCGTCACCACCATCGCCACCGCCATCGGCGAGGACGCCGGAACGGTGGAAGAGGTCTACGAGCCTTACCTCATCATGGAGGGCTTCATCAAGCGCACGCCGCGCGGACGCATGGCTACCGAGCTGGCCTACAGCCACTTCGGCCGCTCCATGTACGGCCAAAATCCGAGAGAGCAAGACCTCTTCGGGTAATGAACAATTAAAAATTAAAAATTAATAATCGGGCTGACGCCATGAATGCAGCCCGCATACGGCACACCGGTGCATACGCCTTATTTGCCATATCAGCATAAATGGGCAACAGCAAAATCATAATATACAACACGCCTGACGGCGAGACGACCGTCAGTGTCAACCTTGACGGCGACACGGTGTGGCTGTCGCAGCAGCAGATGGCCGAACTGTTTGGCAAAGACCAGTCTGTCATAGCGCGTCATATCCGCAATGTTTTCAAGGAAAAGGAACTTGACGAAAAGAGTAATATGCAAATTTTGCATAATACTTTTTCCAAGTATAAGCCTACCAAAGTGTGCAGCCTCGATGTCATAATATCAGTAGGCTACAGGGTGAAAAGCATCCGCGGCACGCAATTCCGCATCTGGGCAAACAACGTATTGAGGGAATACCTTATTAAAGGATACGCCATAAGCAAGAGGATGACAGAACAACGGTATGAGGAACTGAAGCAACTCGTCTCAATGCTAAGCCGCACCGTGGGACAGATGGGGATGCCGGCAGACGGCAATGTGGCCAGTCTTGTCAACATGGTGGCCGACTATGCCTATGCGCTTGACACGCTCGACCGTTACGACTACCAGCAACTTGAAATAAGCGGGACGACAAGCGGCGGACGTTTCCACGCTACCTATGACGCCGCTATGGACATGATAGGTACATTAAGACGTAAATTCGGAGGAGGAACGCTCTTCGGCAACGAGAAAGACGACTCTTTCAAAAGCTCCATAGGGCAGATATACCAGACGTTCGAAGGGGTAGAGCTGTATCCGTCGGTTGAGGAAAAGGCGGCTATGTTGCTGTATCTTGTCACTAAAACCATTCGTTCAGCGACGGCAACAAGCGCATAGCGGCAACCCTCTTCCTGTGGTTTCTCGACAAGAACGGCGCACTCTACCGCCAGGACGGCGGCAAGCGCATAGCCGACAATGCCCTCGTAGCGCTGACATTGATGATAGCCGAGAGCCGTACGGAGGAGAAGGACACGATGATAAAGGTAATAGTCAACCTGATAAACAAAAACAACCAATAACAATACAACAGCATGACAACAGCCGTTTTCCCGGGCAGCTTCGACCCGTTCACCGTAGGCCACGACGCCATAGTGCGCCGCGCACTGCCCCTGTTCGACCGTATCATAATCGGCGTGGGCGTAAACGTGCGCAAGCAGTACCTTTACAGCGCCGACAAGCGCGTGGAAGACATAGCCCGGCTCTACGCCGCCGAGCCGAAGGTGGAGGTCAAGGCGTACAGCGGCCTGCTGGTAGACTTCGCCCGGCAGGAGGGCGCGCGCTTCATCGTCAAGGGCGTGCGCAGCGTCAAGGACTTTGAGTATGAGCGCGAGCAGGCCGACATCAATCTCAAAATCGGCGGCCTTGACACCCTGCTGCTCTTCTCCGAGCCGCAATACCAGAGCGTGTCGTCGAGCATGGTGCGCGAACTGCTGCATTTCGGCAGGGACGTGTCGGAGTTCCTGCCGACGGGGAATTAATAGTTAATAGTTAAGAATTAAGAAAAATACCCTTGCTTGTTGAACCGCCGAGACATATTTTCTTAATTCTTAACTCTTAATTCTTAACTTTCTTGTTCTTAACTCTTAACTTGCTTAATTCTTAACTCTTAATTCTTAATTTATCAAGAAGTATGATAACATACAACACCGACGGCGTAAGTATGCCGAAGATAAAGAGGCGCGAGACTACGGCATGGATAAAGGCCGTGGCCGCCAAGTACGGCCGCAAGGCGGGCGAAATAGGCTACATGTTCGTGGACGACGGGAAGATACTCGAGGTAAACCGCGAGTACCTGGGGCACGACTATTACACCGACATCATCACCTTCGACTACGACGAGGGCGACACCATCAACGGCGACATTGTGATTTCGCTCGACACGGTGCGCTCCAACGCCGAGCAGCTGGGCAAGGACTACATGGACGAGCTGCACCGCGTAATCATACACGGCATACTCCACCTCTGCGGCATCAACGACAAGGGACCGGGCGAGCGCGAGCTGATGGAGCGCGCCGAGAACGAAGCCCTTGCCATGAGGACGGCCGGATAAGGGCGGCATACGCCACGTCCGTGCCTGCCACCCGTCACACCATTACCCGTCATCCACCCCTGCCCTCCCCAAGGGAGGGAGCCTGGCGTGCAGGTGCCGACGGCCGGCGGTTTTTCAATTGGCGGCCTTTCGCCGCGCGAAAGGCCGTGTTTTGCCGTGCAAAATGCCGCATTTCGCAAGGTGAAAGGCGGCATTTTGCACGGCGTTTTGTAACCTGTTGACCGTCAGCCGTTTATAAAATTACGGCGAAAAGCTTTGCACGTAATCCGATTTTCCGTATATTTGCAAAAAACAATAACCGCGTTCAGCATGGAGACAACGAATATCAGTCTTGACAAACGCATTGTGGACGACGCGCGCCTGTATGCCAAGCGGCAGGGTATAAGCCTTTCGGAGCTGATAGAAAGATACTTGTCGCGCATCGTAAGCAAGGACAAGTCGGCCACGGCCGGCATCCCCGACAAAGTGTTAAGCCTGTTGGGGGCGGGTGAGCCTGTCGATGAAGACGACATCAACGGGCGGAAGGAGTTTGTAAAATCACGGTGAGGCCACCGCTGTACAGCCGCATTTCGCAAGGTGAAATGCGGCATTTTGCACGGCGTTTTGTAACCTGTTGACAATAAGCAAATTATGTTCTCCGCCCACATACGTTGTTCCGCTCACCTCCCCTCGGGGAGGCCGGGAGGGGGCTTTTCCCCTTTTTCTTTTTCTTTATTTCCATATTTCACGTTTTTGCACTATCTTTGGATAAGATATGCTGCGCCTCTGAAATGAAAATAAATGCTCGTTTTATTCGCATTTATTTTGCATTTCCCTCGGCTTGCACTATCTTTGCACCCGTGAAAGCCAAACGGAGCTTGAACGTTTGGCGTGACTGCAGTTTTTTATACATAATTTTTTTAGATTGAAGACATTTGAAGAATTGGGCGTGAGCGAGGAAATACGCCGCGCCATCGAGGAATTGGGCTTCGAGCAGCCAATGCCTGTACAAGAGGAAGTAATACCGTATCTGTTGGGAAACAGGAACGACGTCATAGCCCTGGCGCAGACCGGCACGGGCAAGACGGCGGCTTTCGGCATACCGGTATTGCAGCGCACCGACTCTCGCGTGCGCCAGACGCAGGCCATAGTGCTCAGCCCTACGAGGGAGTTGTGCCTTCAGATTGCCGATGACCTGAAGGACTTTTCAAAGTACATGGACGGCATACACATCGTGCCCGTTTACGGCGGTACGTCCATAGAGAACCAAATACGCTCGCTGAAGAAGGGAGCGCAAATAATCGTAGCCACCCCAGGCCGCCTCATCGACCTGATGCACCGGGGCGTGGCGAAGCTCGAGGCGGTGAAGAACGTAGTGCTCGACGAGGCCGACGAGATGCTCAACATGGGCTTTTCGGAGAGCATCGACGAGATACTTGCAGGCGTGCCAAAGGACCGCAACACGCTGCTCTTCTCGGCTACGATGAGCAAGGAAATCGAGAAAATAGCCCGCAACTACCTTACCGACCCGAAGGAAATAGTAGTGGGAAGCCGCAACGAGGGTGCCGAGCACGTCAACCACATTTATTATATGGTGAACGCCAAGGACAAATACCTGGCACTGAAGCGCATAGTAGACTACTACCCGAAAATCTTTGCGATAATATTCTGCCGCACGAAGCGCGAGACTCAGGAAATAGCCGACAAGCTGATACACGACGGCTACAACGCCGAGTCGCTGCACGGCGACCTCTCGCAGCAGCAGAGAGACCTCACTATGCAGAAGTTCCGCCAGCACCTGACGCAGCTGCTCGTGGCTACCGACGTGGCGGCGCGCGGCCTCGACGTGGACGACTTGACGCACGTCATCAACTACGGACTGCCCGACGACATTGAGAGCTACACCCATCGCAGCGGACGTACCGGCCGCGCGGGCAAGAAGGGAACGTCAATCTCAATCGTACACACCCGTGAGAAGTCGAAAATACGCGCCATAGAGAAGACCATCGGCAAGGACTTCGTGCAGGGAGAGATACCTTCGGCCGAGGAAATATGCAAGAAGCAGCTGTACAAGGTGATGGACCAGATTGTCAAGACCGACGTGAACGACGAGGAAATAGCGCCCTTCATGGACGACATCAACCGCTACTTCGAGTTCATCGACAAGGAAGACGTCATCAAGAAAATAGTCAGTCTGGAGTTCGGCAAGTTCCTTGCATACTACGCCGACGCGCCCGAAATAGAGAAACCTACCGGCCGCGGCGAGCGCAAGAACAAGGAGCGCACCAGCGACGAGCGCAAGCGCACGCACAAGGCTGAAGCCGGCTACCGCCGCCTGTTCATCAACCTGGGCAAGGCCGACGGCTTCTACCCGGGCGAGCTGATGCAGTTCGTCAACCGCAACATGCGCGGCGGGCGGCAGGAAATAGGCGCAATCGACTTGATGTCGAAGATGTCGTACTTCGAAGTGCCCGAGAAGGACGCGGTGAAGGTGATGCGCGCGCTCGACGGCACTACGTACAAGGGCCGCCAGGTACGCTGCAACGACGCCGACCGCGACAGCAAGCCGCAGCGCGGCGGACGCCGTGGCGACCGCCAGGACGGCTTCGAGAAGAAGTCGAAGCGGCGCGACCAAGAGGGCGGGGAACGCTCTGAACGCCGCCGCAAGAAGGCCGAGGCCGACTTTAAGGAGAGCGGTCGCAAGGACGACTGGCGGCAGTTTTTCAACACGGGCGGCAAGGACGTGAAGCTCGTAGGCGAAGAGCCCGACTTCAGCGAGGAAGGATGGGCACGCCGCAAGCCGAAGAAATAGGAGCCCCACCCCCAACCCTCCCGAGGAAGGGAGCTTGGTATGCTGACGATGTTTGGCATCCTTTGCTCATCGGGCTTATATTGCTCATGGGGCTTATTCGGCTTATTGGTCCAATGAGCCTAATTGGCCGGATAAACCGCTTATAATCAGACAGCTTATAAAAGGCCGTGTTTTGTATTGTAAAACACGGCCTTTTGCGTTGCCGTTTGCGGCCTTTTGTCTTGCAAAAGGCCGCAAATCGCATTCGGCTCATTGGGCTCATGGGGCTTATCCGACTTATTAGTCCAATGAGCCTGATGAGCCGAATAAGCCCAATGAGCCGCCGATGAACGGCTAGGCATACCTACTTGCTCCCTCTCTCCTTACTCCCTTACTCCTAAAAATGCAACTTGGTTGCATTCAAAAATCCTTATTTTTGCGCCTAAAAACAAAAACACTGTGATTTTATGAAGCACAACACACTCATCATCTGCGCCTGCGGCGCGCTGCTGCTGACGGCCTGCGGACACGGCGGGGGCCACGCCGGAGAGGCCGACGGGCACGCCGCCGAAGGCAAGGAGCACTCCGGCGAAATAGTAATCGACACGGCCGAGGCGCGCGCTTCGGGCATAGTCGTTGAGACGGTAAGGCCGGGCGAGTTCAGCGGAGTAATACCCTGCGGCGGCAAAATACTGGCGGCGCAGGGCGACGAGGCCACCGTCACGGCCACCGTGGCGGGCATCGTGAGGCTCGTGCGCGGCGTGGCCGAAGGTTCGCCCGTAGGCAAGGGCGCAGCTGTGTTCACCATATCGTCGCGCAACTTGCAGGACGACCCGGCGCGCCAGGCCGCCATTGCCTACCAGAAAGCCAAGAACGAATACGAGCGCGCGGCAAAGCTCGTGGGCGACAGGATTGTCACCCAAAAGGAGTTCAACCAAATACGCGCCGACTACGAGGCCGCCAAGGCCGTCTATGATGCCTTCTCGCAGGACGGCGCGCGAGGCGGCGGCGTGGCCGTGAAGTCGCCCATCGGCGGCTATGTGAAGACGTGCCTTGTGAAGGAAGGTGACTACGTAAGCGTAGGCCAGCCGATGATGACCGTCACGCAGACGCGCAAGCTCTACCTGCGCGCCAACGTGCCCGAGCGTTACTACGCGCAGATGGGCGCGATAAGTTCGGCCAACTTCAAGACGGCTCACGGCATCCGCGTGTACAGTCTCGCGCAGATGGACGGCCGCCTCGTGGCCGCAGGCAAGCAGACGGGCGACGGCTCGCCCTACATACCCGTGACCTTCGAGTTCAGCAACCGCGCCGACGTGGCCCCCGGCTCGTTCGTCGAGACCTACCTGCTCACCGCTCCGAGGCAGGGCGTAGTGACGGTTCCCGTCTCCGCACTGACCGACGAACAGGGGCTCAACTTCGTCTACATACAGACCGACCCTACGTGTTACGAGCGGCGCGAAGTCGTCATCGGCCAGACCGACGGCGAGCGCGTGGAAATCAAGAGCGGCCTCAGGGGTGGCGAGAAGGTGGTTACCGAGGGCGCGGTACAGGTGCGCCTGGCCGGTGCAAGCACCGCAATACCGGGGCATACGCACAACCATTAGCCCCCTCCCAACCTCCCCGAGGGGAGGAGAGTGGCTGTAATTATTAGATTAATGTACAAATATTAACAAACAAGTTCCTATCCGACCCGATGGCGTAGCCTTTCTCCTCCCCTCGGGGAGGTTGGGTGGGGGCTGTTCAGTTCCTATCCGCCTCGATGGCATAGCCTTTCTCCTCCCCTCGGGGAGGTTGGGTGGGGGCTTCCCCTTAGCCGGGTGGGGCTGTTCCTTTCATTATGCTCAACAGAATCATACATTTCTCCCTGCACAACCGCCTGCTCGTACTCGTGGCGGCGGTGCTGCTCACCGTGGCCGGAATAGTGGCTACGCAACGCACGGAAGTTGACGTATTCCCCGACCTTAACGCGCCTACGGTGGTCGTAATGACCGAGGCCGGAGGCATGGCCGCTGAGGAGGTGGAGCAACTCGTGACGTTCCCCATAGAGACGGCGGTCAACGGAGCCACCCACGTGCGCCGCGTGCGCTCCTCCTCGGCGACGGGTTTCTCCGTCGTTTGGGTTGAGTTCGACTGGGACACCGACATCTACCTGGCGCGCCAAATCGTGTCAGAGAAGCTGGCGGCGGTCACCGAGACGCTGCCCGAGAACGTAGGCAAGCCCACGCTCGGCCCCCAGTCGTCAATCCTAGGCGAGGTGCTTATCGTGGGACTGACCGCCGACAGCACGTCGATGATGGACCTCCGCACCATAGCCGACTGGACCATACGCCCCCGCCTGATGTCAACGGGCGGCGTGTCGCAGGTAGCCGTGCTCGGCGGCGACATCAAGGAGTACCAAATCTTGTTGCATCCGGGGCGCATGGCGCACTACGGAGTGACGCTCCCGGAGGTGCTTTCGGCCACCGGCCAGATGAACCGCAACACCAACGGAGGCGTGATTTATGAGTACGGCAACGAGTACATAGTGCGCGGAGTGGTGTCAACCGACGACGTGAGGCAGATGGCCGACGTCGTGGTGAAGACCAATGGCGGCGACGCTGTTACCCTGGGCGACGTCGCCGACGTACAGGTTGGCGCGCAGTTGCCGCGCCTCGGCCTCGCGTCGGAGAAGGGGCGCCCCGCCGTGTTGCTCACCGTCACCAAGCAGCCGGGCACCGGCACCATCGAGCTTACTCACCGTCTGGAGGCCGCCTTGAAGGACTTGGAGAAGAATTTGCCCAAGGACGTGCACGTAAGCACCGACGCATTCCGCCAGTCGCGCTTCATAGAAAGCTCCATAAACAACGTTGAGCACTCGCTCTACGAGGGTGCACTGTTCGTCGTAATCATACTTTTCCTCTTCCTTGCGAACGTCCGCACCACCATAATTTCACTCATTACGCTGCCCGTTTCGCTGCTTATGTCGCTCCTGGTGCTGCACTATTTCGGCATGAGCGTCAACACAATGAGCCTCGGCGGACTGGCAATAGCCATCGGCTCGCTCGTCGATGACGCAATAGTCGACGTTGAGAACGTGTGGAAACACTTGCGCGAGAACCGCCAGCTGCCCAAGGAACGGCGGCTGCCCGTGCTCGACGTGGTGTTCAACGCGTCGCGGGAAGTACGTATGCCCATCCTCAACTCCACGGCAATCATCATCGTCAGCTTCATTCCCTTGTTCTATCTCAGCGGCATGGAGGGGCGTATGCTCATACCGCTCGGCGTGGCTTTCATCGTAGCCTTGGCCGCTTCCACGGTGGTTGCGCTCACACTTACGCCTGTGCTTTGCAGCTATCTGCTTGGCGGAGGGAAAGAAGACGGAGTGCCGAAGGAGGCTTTTGTGGCGCGGTGGATGAAGAGACATTATGAAAAAGGATTGCTCTGGGCGTTGGAACACAAGCGTCCCGTGGTGGTGTCTACCGTAGTCCTGTTCGCCGCAGCCGTCGGCTTGTTCTTTACCTTGGGGCACAGCTTCCTGCCGAAGTTCAACGAAGGCTCTTTCACTATCAACATAAGCTCGATGCCGGGAATATCGCTTGAAGAGTCGGACAAGATTGGCCGCCGCGCCGAGGAAATACTTTTGTCAATCCCCGAGATACAGACCGTGGCGCGCAAGACGGGACGCGCCGAGCTTGACGAGCACGCGCTGGGCGTGAACGTGTCGGAAATCGAGGCGCCGTTCGAGCTGAAAGACCGCTCGCACGACGAGCTTTTGGACGACATACGCCACCGTCTCGCCGCCATAAAGGGCGCGAACATTGAAATAGGTCAGCCCATAAGCCACCGCATTGACGCGATGCTTAGCGGCACGCAGGCCGGAATAGCCATCAAGCTTTTCGGCGACGACCTCAACCGAATGTACTCAATCGCCAACCAAATAAAGGCTTCCATCGCCGACGTTGACGGCCTGGCCGACCTCAACGTGGAGCAACAGGTGGAGCGGCCGGAACTTGAAATAAAGCCGAAACGCGAGATGCTGAAGATGTACGGTATACCGATGGCCGACTTTAACACGTTTGTCCGCGTGAACATGGCGGGCGAAACGGTGTCGCAGGTGTACGAGAAGGGCGGCAGCTTCAACCTCGTGGTGCGCGCCGCCGAGCACGACCGCTGCGACATGGAGCGCATACGCGACCTCATGCTCGACACGCCCGACGGGCGGAAAGTGCCCTTGGCGAGCGTGGCTGAGGTGAAATCGGCCATGGGGCCGAACACAATCAACCGCGAGAACGTGAAGCGCAAGCTCGTAATATCGGCCAACGCGAGCGGCAGGGACATGCGAAGCGTGGTGAACGACATACGCCGACGCATCGACACTGAAATAAAACTGCCCGAAGGCTACCACGTGGAATACGGCGGCCAGTTCGAGAGCGAGCAGGCGGCCAGCCGCACGCTGATGCTCGCTTCGGCGTTGAGCATCGTGGTAATCTTCCTCCTTCTGTACATGCAATTCAAGAATACGCTCGAGAGCGCGGTGATACTCATCAACCTGCCGCTGGCTCTCATCGGCGGCGTGTTCACCCTCGTGTTCACCACGGGGGAGGTAAGCATACCGGCGATTATCGGCTTCATATCGCTCTTCGGCATCGCCACGCGAAACGGAATGCTGCTCGTGAGCCATTACAACACGCTGCGCGCCGAGGGCGCGGGCACGTTGCGGCAGTGCGTGGTGCGCGGCTCGCTCGACCGTCTGAACCCCATCCTCATGACGGCTCTCTGCTCCGCGCTCGCCCTTATCCCCCTGGCAATGCGCGGCGGACTGCCCGGCAACGAAATACAAAGCCCCATGGCGAAGGTCATCTTGGGCGGACTGCTCACCTCGACGTTCCTCAACGGATTTATAATCCCAATCGTGTATGAATTTATAAGTAGTAAGGAGGGAAGGAGAGAAGTAGTAAGGAGGGGAGGAGAGAAGGAGTAAGGAGGGAAGAAGTAAAGGAGTAAGTAGATTTGCCTTTTTGGTTTCTGCCACGGCGTATCAGTCTAATTAGGCTCATTGGCCTTATTCTCCCATCCAGCCAATTCGGCCTATCATGCTCATTAGTCTTATCAAACAATAATAAATGATGAAATCAACAATCTTCACAATAGCGGCCTTCATGGCCGCGACAAGCCTTCAGGCGCAGAGCCTCGCTGACGTTCTTGGCAGCGTGGAGCGCAACAACACCGAGCTGAAAGCCATGCTCAAGGGCAACGAGGCGGCGCGCCTTGACCTCAAGCAGGCGAACAACCTCGAGGGCCTTTCGGTGGAATACAGCCCGTTCTTCAACTCCGCGGCGCGCGGCATAGCCTCGTCAGAGCTGGTGGTGACGCAGGGTTTCGACTTCCCCACGCTGTACGGCGCGCGGCGGAAGGCCGCCCGACTGCAAGGCGAAGCCATCGACATGCAGTACCGCACGGCGCGGCGTGACATCCTCCTCGGCGCGAAGCAGCTCTGCTTAGACTTAATCCACATGAACAAACGGCGCGCGCTGCTCGACGAACGGCGGCGTGCGGCTGACGAACTGCTTGCCATGTACACCGAGAAATACGACGGCGGCGAGGCTACGGCCATAGAGCTTAACAAGGTGAAGATGGAGCGCATGAACCTCGAAACCGAACTGGCGGCGGCCGAGAACGACCGAGCCGCGGCCTTGCAGCAGCTCCGCGCCATGAACGGCGGCGAACAGATAGAGTGTACCGACACGCTCTATCCGCCCCTGCCGGCCGACGGCGACGAGGCCATGTACGCCCAGGCGGTCAGCGCAGACCTGCCCGCCATGGCCGCCGCAGCCTCCGTCAAGGCCGCCGAGCAGGATGTGAAGGTGAGCCGACAGGGCTGGATGCCCAAGCTCGAAGTAGGCTACCGCCGCAACACCGACGGCACGGACGCCTCAAACGGCTTCCTCATCGGCGGCTCGATACCCCTCTTCGCCAACCGCCACAAGGTGAAGGCGGCCAAGGCGAGGCAGGAAGAGGCGCGCATGATGCAGGCCGACGCGCGCATAAAGGCCGAGGCGTCGGCACGCACGGCGGTGGCTGACATGGCGCGGCTGCGCCGCAGCATGGCGGCGTATGACGTGCCGCTGATGCGCCGCACGCTGTCGTTGCTGCGCACGGCGGGGGGGGGGGGGGGGGCGGCGGGGGGCGGGC
>CAJJWN010000049.1 GCA_905196835.1 uncultured Prevotella sp.
CTTGGCCTTTCCGAAGTGGAAAGACAGGCGCACGCCGCTCTCCCAAAGGTAGTTGGACGAGTGCGCGTGGCGCGGGATGCCGTCGAGCCCCTTGCCCGTGAGGAACGTCATGCCGGTGTACACGCCCAGCCGCAGGCGGCCAGCCACGGCGCAGGAGCCTTGCAGGCGGAAGCCGGCTCCCATGTGCCAGCGCGCCGGAAGGCCCTTCACCCGCCTGCCGGTCGCCCTTTCGTAGAGCCGGGCTTTTGTCCCGACGGCGGCCACGCGCGGCGATATTTCCAGCCGCCAGCGGCCTTGGCGGCCCGCGCCGAGCAGCGGAAGGACGTTCAGGTTGAGCTGGATGCCGTAGCTTTGCACCGTGGCGCGGCTCTCCAGCGAGCGGTAGTCCCAGCCCTCCATGCCGCTTGCGGGGGCGTAGTAACGCCGCCCGTCAGAGCCCAGCCAGTAGCCGCTCTCGGTGCAGCAGCGCCTCGCCGCGAGCGCGGGACGGCCCAACGAGGCCTGCGCCTCAAGCGAGACGGTGCGGCCGAAGGCGTAGCCCGCGGACACGCCTGCCTGCCATCCGGCGTATGTCCTGCCCCCGGCGAACGACGAGAACGTGCCCACCGCGAAGGGCACACCGCCCTCCACGCCCAGGTACCAGCCGCGCGTGGCCGCGCTGTCGGGCGGCAATGGCGTGGCGGCCTGCGCCGGAACGGCGGTGCAGGCGGCTGCGGACATGGCAAGAAAGGTGGTCTTGAACTTGTGCCCGAGGCGCAGGAACGCAGCCGCAGGCGTGTGTAAAAGCCTCTGTAAGGGCTTAAATGCTACTTGTGGGAGGGGGTAAAACGGGAAGCCCCTGACGGCGCGCCACAGCGCGGATTTGCGCCTGCGGCGTGGCTGCGCAATGCCGCAGCCACGCCGGCAAGCCGCAGGGCGGAGCATGGTGTGTGGTCTGTCGTGTGCGTGTACATGGTACGTTGCGTTGTGTTTCAACCGCAAATATAAGCAAAAAAAAACGCAAACACAAAAGTTTGTTACGGTTTATTAACAAACAACGCACGATTGATTACAGTCCGTAACACGTTTTGCACGAAAAGCGGAGACGGCCTCCGGGTTTGCCAAAGACGGCCTTTGGCCTTGTGAAAGGCCGTCTTTGGCAGCCTCAAAAGCCGTCTTTCGCAACGCGAAACACGGCCTTTCGCAAGGCGGTGCGTAACGTGCTGAAAGTCAAGGGGATATAAATCGGCTTACAATTTTTCAGCATTTCCGCCCGTTTGTTTGGTTTTGCAACACGGTTGCATTACCTTTGCACTACTTTTGCAGACGATGTTTGGCATACTTGTTTGTGCCACAAGAGCATTTTTAACATGACTATATAATTATGGAAAAGAAGACAATAGCCGTAACGGGCATGGCCTGCGCCGGATGCGCGGCCAACGTTGAGAGGCGGCTGGGGCAGATGGACGGCGTGGCGAAGGCCAGCGTCAACTTTGCCGCGCGCACCGCCCTGGTGGAGTATGACCCGCAGATAACGTCGCCGCAGGCGATGAAGGAGGAGATACGGAAGGCCGGTTACGACCTTGTAATAGACGAAGGCGAATCGTTGGAGGCAATAGAGCGCACGGCCTTCAGCCGCCTGAAGAGGCAGGCTGCGGCATCGTGGGTGCTGGCGGCGCTCGTGATGTGCGTGTCGATGGGTTGGCTGAACGTCGGCAACAAGGATGCGGCCAACCAAGTGATGATGCTGCTCGCCGCGCTGAACCTGGTCTATTGCGGCCGCCGCTTCTATACGAGCGCGTGGCGGCAGACGGTGCACGGCACGGCCAACATGGACACGCTGGTAGCCATGAGCACGGCGGTGTCGTTCGCGTTCAGCGTGTTCAACACGTTCTGGGGCGACGGTTTTTGGGCTTCACGGGGGCTTGACAATCATACGTATTACGACGCATCGGTAATGATTGTAACGTTTGTGCTTACGGGACGGGTGCTCGAGGAGCGCGCCAAGCACGGCACGGCGGCGGCCATACGCTCGCTGATGGGATTGCAGCCGAAGACGGCGCGCCTGGTGAGCGGCAGCGAAACGGTGGACGTTCCAATATCAACTCTTGAGAAAGGAGACGTCATCGAGGTGCGCCCGGGCGACAAAGTGCCCGTTGACGGCACGGCTACCGGGGGCGAGGCGTACATTGACGAGAGCATGATAACGGGCGAGCCGGTGCCCGTAAGGAAGTCGGCAGGCGGCAAGGTGTTCGCCGGTACGATAGTGAAGAGCGGCACCCTGCGCTTCCGCGCGGAAGAAGTGGGGGCGGGCACGATGCTCGCGCGCATGATAAAGACCGTGCAGGAGGCACAGGGAAGCAAGGCTCCCGTGCAGCGAGTGGTGGACAAAATCGCGCTGGTCTTTGTCCCCGTGGTGCTCGGCTTGTCGCTGCTTACGTTCGTGTTGTGGTACGCCATAGGCGGCACGGAGCAGCTGCCCCACGCAGTGATGTCGGCTGTGTCGGTGCTGGTAATCGCTTGCCCGTGCGCACTCGGCCTCGCCACGCCTACCGCCCTGATGGTAGGCATAGGCCGTGCGGCCAAGAATAACATATTAATTAAGGACGCTACGGCTCTTGAAGAGATGCGCCGCGTTGACGCGCTCGTCATCGACAAGACGGGAACGCTGACTATTCCCAACAAGGATGTTGACTTTACGAAGGCCGACTCGCTGGCTCTCGAGGAGCGCGAGACGCTGAAGCCTTACGCACGCGAGGCCATGCAGGCCTTGCAGGAGGAAGGGGTTGAGGTGTACATGATGAGCGGCGACAAGGACGAGGCCGCCCGTTACTGGGCCGAGAAGGCCGGGATAAGGCATTACAGAAGCAAGGTAATGCCGCAGGACAAGGAGGACATGGTGCGCCGCCTGCAAGCCGAAGGCCGCCATGTAGCCATGGTTGGCGACGGAATAAACGACACGCAGGCTCTGGCTGCGGCCGATGTGAGCATCGCCATGGGTAAAGGCACTGACGTGGCGATGGACGTTGCGCAGGTAACTCTCATGGGGACAGACCTCCGCAGGCTGCCCGACGCAATCAGGTTGTCGCGTGCAACGGTGGGGATGATTAAGCAAAACCTCTTCTGGGCGTTCATCTACAACGTCGTCTGCATACCGTTGGCCGCCGGACTGCCTTACGCTTTCGGCCTTGATTGGCAGATTTCGCCCATGCTGGCGAGCGCGCTGATGGCCTTTTCGAGCGTCAGCGTGGTGACTAACAGTCTGAGGCTGTACTGGAAGTAATTAAGAATTAAGAGTTAAGAATTAAGAAAATCACCATTGTTGCTGCGTTCAAGGCATATTTTCTTAATTCTTAACTCTTAATTCTTAATTCTATCTCACTTTCTCTTTTCCGCCGTTACGCTTACCTGTATGCTGAAACGTGGGTTGAAGTTGTACCTTACGGCGGCCCCGATGCGGTCGCCTATGTTGCCCATGTCGTAAAGTGGCAGGGGCATACGGGTGGTGACGAGCGACTTCTGTCCGAACAGGTAGCCCTCCCAGTGCTCGTCGAACTTGTAGCCGAGCACGGCGTTCAGGCCTGCGTCATGGTATGCGTCGCGCGACCAATAGATGTTGTCGATGTAGCCGCCTACGGCCAGCGAGAGCTTGCCTGTGAGCGGCACGGCGTACATCGCGGCCATGCTTTGCGTGAAGCCGACGCCTTTCCACGGGCTGTCGCCGAACGAGGCGAACACCGACGCGCCGAGATTTAGGTTGAGACCCTTATGCAACTGCCAGTCTGACATGCCGTACCAGCTGTACGGGTACATGTTGATGTATGTCCGCCCGAAGCTGTCGAGCACGGGCAGATGGAGCGAGTCGGCCGCTTGCACCGGCTCGCCGCGGTAGCCGCCGTAGGTGTATATGTGCGTGGGAGCGTCGGCTCCGCCGATTATCTGCTGCTCCGGGGCGTCGGCGGTAACGGCCGAGCTGTCTGCCGGTATGGTGCCGCCGCGCAACTCTTGGGCGCAAGCCGCGCCGTAAGATGCCATTATTGCAAGTATGAGTATGAGCCTTTTCATCAACTGCAAAGATACTCTTATTGCCTGTTTGTTCAAAAAACAAGAATGTGTTTTTTGCCAAAATTATCCTTTTCAGTGTCCTATTTTTGATTAATTCACAACGTGCTGTGTTTCAATTAGTTGCATACGGCTTTGCAAAAGGCCGTTAATCGCACTGCAAAAGGCCGCCTTTTGCACGGTGAAAGGCCACCTTTCGCAATGCGTTTTGCCGCCTTTTGCTGCGTGGCATACAAAAAAGGGCGCGGAGCGTAGCCGCCCCGCACCCTTCGGCAAGTGTTAAGCTATGTGTGAAATCAGTTGTTTTCAGGACGCAGCTTGCGCACCGTCGCGCCGGCCTGCCACATCTCGCTCTCGCGCATCTGGCGCAGTTCCTCGTTCAGCTTCTCGCGGTAGTCGGGCTTCGAGTTGCTGTCTATTGATATTTGCGCTTCGTTGCCGCTCTTTACCGAGAGGTAAAGCCACTCCATGACGGGCTTTATGGCGTCGCGGAAACGCGGTGCCCAGTCGAGCGCGCCGCGCTGCGCCGTGGTGGAGCAGTTGGCATACATCCAGTCCATTCCCTTTTCGCCGAAGAGCGGACCGAGGCTCTGCGTAAGCTCCTCTACGGTCTCGTTGAACGCCTCCGATGGCGAATGGCCGTGCTCGCGGAGCACCTGGTACTGCGCTTCGAGCAGTCCCTCGATGGCTCCCATGAGTGAGCCGCGCTCGCCGGTAAGGTCGCTTGTGGCCTCGCGTTCGAATGTTGTCTTGAACAGGTAGCCTGCTCCGATGCCAATGCCGAAGGCTATTGTGCGCTCCTCGGCGCGGCCCGTAGCGTCCTGGTAGACGGCATATGAGCAGTTGAGACCGCGTCCCTCGCAGAACATTGTACGGAGAGACGTGCCCGAACCCTTGGGTGCCACCATGATTACATCCACGTCTTCAGGCGGCACGACGCCCGTGCGTTCGCTCCAGTTGATAGCGAAGCCGTGCGAGTAATACAGTGCCTTGCCCTTTGTGAGGTATGGTTTTACCTTCGGCCAGACTGATATTTGGCCGGCGTCAGACAGCAACATGCACACTATTGTGCCTTTCTCGGCCGCCTCTTCGATTGAGAACAGCGTCTTGCCGGGCACCCATCCGTCGGCCACGGCCTTGTCGTATGTCTTGCCTTCGCGCTGGCCTACGATTACGTTGAAGCCGTTGTCGCGCAGGTTGCACGCCTGGCCGGGGCCTTGGATGCCGTAGCCGAGTACGGCGATGGTCTCGTTCTTGAGCACTTCACGCGCCTTTTCCAATGAAAACTCTTTGCTGGTGACTACCGTCTCGATTACGCCACCGAAATTCATTTCTGCCATGTCGTTAATGTTTTTATTGAAGCCGCCCCGTTGAGGCGCGGCGTTCGGGTTGTTAATGTATTGTCGTTTATAGTATGCCTTGTGGCCTGGTGCCGCCTGTTTCTACTTTCTTACGAACGTCACTTTGCAGCGGCACACTTCCGTCTCGCCGTCTCCGCCGTTCTGCTTCTTGGTTATGCGCACACAGAAAGCGCCTTCGCCGGCCTCTTCCATGTAAAAGCAGAGCTTGTCGCCGTAATGGCTTTCGGCCACATAAGCTATGTCGAAGCGGCGTATGGCGTGGCTTTTGTACCAGTCAACGCTGAACAGGTTGAGCACATGCTCTATGTATTTCACGCTGTTTATGTGGCCGTTCACATCCACGTCGCTGTAATGCGTGTCGATGGTTGCGGCAAGCCGTGCGTCCTTTCCCATCTTTACGCGCGACAATGGGGCTATGGGGCAGGCCTTGTCGGCGTTGACGTATCTTGCCACTTCGCCTTCACCGATGTCAAGGATGTTCTGAGGTTGGCGCGTATCAGTGTCAATCAGAGCCCATATGCTGCGCCCGTAGCCGTATGTCTTGCTGTCGTCAGCGGCGTCGGCGATGCGGAAGTTGCGGTTGGTAAAATACTTCATGGCGCTTTCTATCCACGTTTCCACGCTGAACTTGGCGTATTCCCCAGGCATCGTCTCCATCTCAATGGCCAGCCTCGAGAGCACCCACGTCTTGTGTTCAGGGTTGAGCTGCGTCATGCCGAAGCCACGATGGCTGGCGTGGAAGTCGGCCGCGTTGAGCAGATGGTTGCCCAGATGGCCCATGAAAAGCCTTTTGGAGAAGTCGCAATGAAAAGGCTCCGCCATGAACTCGTATCGTCCTGTCTTGTCAAGCATCATTTCCGTCTGTTTTGTTCCTGTTTTTCAAGAAAGTCGCTAACCTCCTCAACGGTGCTGCGTGTTATGGCAATGCGCCCGCTACGGGTGTATTGCAGTACGCAGTTGAACTTTGCCAGGGCGTAGTAAAGACCGGTTATTTCTTCCGTCATGCCGCTAAGCATCACGCTGCAGAACGTCGGGTTTACCTCTACTATGCGCGCGTTAGCCTTGCGGATGGTGCGCGATATGTCAGGGTTCTCAAGCACTTCGGGTGTAGAAAGCTTGTAAAGTCCCTCCTCGCGGATGAAGAGCTGGTCGTCTGTATAATAGTCGGCCTTGATTACGTCAATCTTTTTCTCTATCTGTTTTGTTATTTTTATAATCTGGTCTTCGTCGCTCCAGGCGGTTATAGTGTACTTGTGTACGCCCTCGATGCTCGACGCCGACACGTTCAGACTTTCGATGTTGACCTGGCGGCGGGTGAAAACGGCCGTGATTTGGTTGAGTATTCCGGCTATGTTTTCAGAGTAGACCAACAGCGTGTATAACTTTTTTTCCGTTGTTTCCATTGTCTTTTCGTTGTTTATAGCTCTAAAAGCATTCCACTGATGGATTTTCCCGGCGGTATCATCGGCAGCACATTCTCTTCTTCTTTGACGGCACACTCCAAGAGATAAGGGCCGTCAGACGCGAGCATCTTTTCTATTTCGGCTTTTAGTTCGCCACGGTCTTGCACGAGAGAGTACTGTATTTTGTAAGCCGAACATATCTTTCCGTATTCAGGATTTTCCATATGTGTGAACGAACGGCGCCTGTCGAAGAACATGTCTTGCCATTGCCGTACGTTGCCGAGATAGTTGTTGTTCATTAAAATAATCTTCACTGGGCATTGGTTCTCCATGATTGTGCCCAGTTCCTGCAAGCTCATTTGCAGTCCTCCGTCGCCGGTGAACATGCAGACGGTGCGTCCCGGCGCCCCGAAAGTAGCTCCGATGGCGGCCGGGAGGCCGTAACCCATGGTGCCGAGGCCGCCGCTGCTGGCTATGGAACGCTTCCTGTTAAGCTTGAAGTAACGGCATGAGAACATCTGGTTAAGGCCAACGTCGTTGACGAGTATTGCTTCTCCACTGGTAGCTTCGGCCACGGCGTTGACCACTTCGCCCATAAGCAGCGGCCCTTCGGTGGGGTGTATGGCCGGACGTATTACCTTTTCATATTCTATTTCGTGTAAAGGCTTGAAGCTGTCAATCCATTCCTTGTGGTTGTTTTTGTCCAAAAGGCGTGTTATTGCGGGCAGTGAAACCTTGCAGTCTGCAATCACTGCCACGTCGGTTTTCACGTTTTTGTCTATTTCTGCCTTATCTATGTCAAGGTGGATAATCTTCGCCTGCTTGGCGTAACCCGACAATTCGCCGGTAACCCTTTCGCTGAAACGCATACCGATGGCGATGAGTACGTCGCACTCCAGTTCTTTCATATTGGGTGCATAGTTGCCGTGCATACCCAACATGCCGACATTCAGCGGATGGTTTGACGGCAATGCCGATAGTCCGAGCAATGTCCTGGCGGCCGGAATGTCGGCTTTTTCAAGAAATTCGGCCAGTTCTTCTTGTGCGTTTCCAAGCTCAACGCCTTGTCCGACGAGTGCCATCGGCTTCTTGGCGGCGTTGATTAACTCTGCGGCTTGCCGTACAGCGTCGTCGTTAAGTGCCGGATACGCAATGTAGCTGCGCACGAAGTCAACGTGGCAGGGTTTGTATTCAGTGGTGCTTGTCTGTGCGTTTTTCGGAAAGTCGAGCACTACCGGGCCGGGACGTCCTGACCTTGCAATGTAGAAAGCACGGCTTACCGCCCATGCGATGTCTTCCGCACGCCTTATCTGGTAGCTCCATTTGCTTATAGGTTGGGCAACTCCGACGAGGTCAACTTCCTGGAACGCGTCCGTTCCGAGTGACGAAACTCCCACTTGTCCGGCAATGACGACGATTGGAGTAGAGTCCATCATGGCGTCGGCGATGCCTGTCAGCGTATTGGTTACTCCCGGACCGCTGGTCACGAGGCACACTCCAACCTTACCGCTTACCCTTGCATATCCTTCAGCTGCGTGCGCGGCAGACTGCTCATGGCGCACAAGTATGTGGTCGAAAGCCTTTTTCTCGCCGCGTGTATAGTCGTAGAGGGAGTCGAATACGGGCATGATAGCTCCGCCCGGATAGCCGAATATGGTCTCCACCCCTTCGGCTTTCAACGCCCTCATAAGTGCTTCTGCTCCTGTTATTGTTTCTTTTGGCATGTCAAATTTTTGTTTTATATTCTTCATTCAATCATCCTTACGCCGCCTTTGTCGGCCGAGCTGACACTTTGGGCGTAAGCCCTTAGAGCCTTGCTCACGGTGCGTTGACGTGTGAGAGGCCGCTGCGGGCGTGCCGACAGCTCGTCTTCTGTAAGGTAGACGTTGATGGAACGGTTGGGGATGTCTATCTCGATGATGTCCCCGTCGATGATTTTACCAATGTTTCCACCGGCCGCAGCTTCGGGAGAAATGTGTCCGATGCTTAGCCCGGAGGTGCCTCCGCTGAAGCGTCCGTCGGTGATTAGGGCGCATTCCGTGCCGAGGTGCATACTCTTTATATAAGAGGTTGGGTAGAGCATCTCCTGCATTCCCGGGCCGCCTTTTGGCCCTTCGTGGGTTATTACTACGCAGTCGCCGCTCTTTACTTTGCCTCCGAGTATGCCGTCGCAGGCGTCTTCCTGCGAGTCGAACACTTTTGCCGGGCCGCGGAACTTCCAGATTGACGGGTCTACGCCGGCCGTCTTCACCACGCATCCGTCTTGTGCGATGTTGCCGTAGAGCACGGCCAGTCCGCCGTCTTTGGTGTATGCGTGCGCAATGTCGCGTATGCAACCGTTGGCACGGTCTGTGTCAAGCGTGCCCCAGCGTTCGTTTTGCGAGCCCATCTGTGTGGAGAACCTGCGTCCCGGGGCGCTTTGGTATATGCGGTCGGCCTCCGGGTCAACCGTCGTGCCGGTTATGTCGTATTTTTTCAGTTGCTCGCCGATGGTCTTGCCGTCCACCCGCATTGCGTCGAGAGCTATTAGTCCGCCCTTTGCCAGTTCGTTCATTATGCCGAATATGCCGCCCGCGCGGTTGCATTCCTGCACGCTGTACTGCTGCGTGTTGGGTGCGAGCTTGCACAGGCAGGGCACCTTGCGGCTAAGCGTGTCGATGTCTTTCATGCGGAAATCGGCACCAGCCTCCTGTGCTACGGCGAGCAGGTGGAGCACGGTGTTCGTGCTTCCGCCCATTGCTATGTCAAGCGTCATGGCGTTGAGGAAGGCCGCGCGCGTGGCGATGTTGCGCGGCAGAACGCTCTCGTCGCCGTCTTCGTAATATTTGAAGGCGTTTTCCACGATTTGACGCGCTGCGTCCTTGAACAGCCTGATGCGGTTTTCGTGCGTGGCAAGTATGGTGCCGTTGCCCGGCAATGCCAGTCCGATGGCTTCGGTCAGAGAGTTCATCGAGTTGGCGGTGAACATACCCGAGCAGCATCCGCATCCCGGGCAGGCGCACTGTTCCAGTTCGTTCACGTCGTCGTCGCTCACGCTTTGGTCGGCACCTTTCACCATTGCGGTGATGAGGTCGGCGTTTTCGCCGCGCCAGCGTCCGGCCTCCATAGGCCCGCCGCTGCAAAACACAGTAGGTATGTTGAGCCTCATGGAGGCCATTAGCATACCCGGCGTAACCTTGTCGCAGTTGGATATGCAAATCATCGCGTCCGCCTTGTGGGCGTTTACCATGTATTCCACGGAGTCGGCGATGATGTCGCGCGAGGGCAGCGAGTACAACATGCCGTCGTGCCCCATGGCTATTCCGTCGTCGATGGCTATTGTGTTGAACTCGGCGGCGTAGCATCCCATGCTTTCTATTTCGGCTTTTACTATCTGTCCGATGTCGTGCAGGTGGGTATGTCCCGGTACAAACTGGGTGAAGGAGTTGACAATGGCAATTATGGGTTTGCCGAACTGCTCTTGCTTCATGCCCGACGCTACCCACAGGGCCCTTGCTCCGGCCATGCGCCTGCCTTCCGTGCACACCGCGCTTCTCAACTGATGTTTCATACGTTTGTCGTTTTATGAATGTTCGTGCAAAGTTACATCATTTTTGTTTAATCAGCAACATTCTTTATTGATATTTTGACTTTTAATGCAAAAACGTAATCAAAACGCATCAAAAAGTAACGAATTAGTATGCAGCGGTGCACAAATCAGGCGTGATTGTGCAATCTTTTTGCGTCGGGTATGGTGTTGCCGCTTGCGTTGGCTGTGTTTTACCGGTCGGTCGGCATGTATAAGAAAAGGGGACGTGCTTGGCTTAAGCATGTCCCCTTTGTGGTTGTCTGTAATGTGACTTTGTATTATTTTGTGTTGTCATTGAACGTAGCTACGCGGTTGAACTCTACCTGCTCGAACAGCTTGTCGGTAGCACCGCAGCCCTTGGTTGTGAGGCGGTTGGAAGCAATCTTGTACTTGTTAACCAAGATTTTCTTTACAGCCTCGGCGCGAGCCTCTGACAGTTTCTGGTTAAGCTCGGCAGAACCTTCGGGTGAAGCGTAGCCCTTGATTTCAACCTGAGCCTCGGGATGATTCTTCATGTACTGCGCGATGAGCTCGATGGGAGCGTACTGTGCGGCGTCAACAACCGACTTGCCCTGGCGGAAGAGTACCGTAGGCTGGAGGTTGGTAACGGTAGCGGGCTTCTCGTAAACGGGTGCCGGCTTGTTGTTGCAGTCGTCGAGAGCCTTCTGCAGGTCGGCTATCTGGCGGTCCTTGGCAGCCAGCTGCTCGTCCTTGCCGTTGAGGTCGCCGCGCAGGTCGTTGATTTTAGCGTTGAGGGCGTCAATCTCCGACTGGTCGCGAAGCTCTGCAATCTTGAAGTTGTGAGTGCCGTTAGAGTTCTTGAACTTGTAGATGAAGCCCACGTTGAGCTGGAAGCCAGAGTCCTCAAGGTCGTACTGTACTTCGGTGTCGCCGATGGCGTTGTTGCCTGCGAGCGTCCAAATCATAGCAGGCTCGATGTAGAGCTGCCATGCCTTAGACTTGCCGAGGTTGAAGGCGAAGTCGATTCCGGCCTTTGAAGTGAATGTGTTGTCGTGTGTGTACTTAGACGGTGTGCCGAATACGTGGCCCCAGCCCAAGCCGTAAAGTCCGTAAACCTCGAACAGTCTCGGCTCGCCCTTGTAGCCACCGAACCAGTTGCTGAAGTTTACAGTTCCGAGCAACGACGTGTTCATTGAGCGTACAAATGTGCCGATTGACTCGCCCGGCTTGTTTGAGAAGTAAAGGTTGCTCTCGATAGCCATGCCGAATACCGGGGTGAAGTAGCGTCCTACGCGTACGCCGAGGTTGGGGTTGAGATTCTTGAACCAGCCATGGCCGGTGGTCTTAGTTGCAAATCCGCCGTTTACACCGATGTAAACGTTGTCGAATGTCTTGCTTTCTTCTACGGTCTGAGCCGATACAGTTGCCGTCAGGGCTACTGCAGAAAGCATCAAAATCAACTTCTTCATTTTGTTTGATTTTAGTTTTTAATAAAATTGAAACTTACTCTTTTTATCACTAATACCTGATGTTATCGGGTGTAAAGGTACGTAGAAGGCTTTGTTTTTCAAAGGTTTTTCATATAAATTGCATACTTATTTCTTAAAAAGGTTAAATAAAACGAATAAAAGGACAATTCTTTTGCGCGTCCAGTGTAAGTTTTGTGGTCGTTGCGTTGTTTTGTACCGGTGGTGCGTATTGCCGTCTGTTTGTTGAATGCAGGCGGCCTTCCTCATTCTCAAAGGCCGTCTTTTGCACGCTCAAAGGCCGTCAATCGCAGGCTGAAAGACCGTCTTTTGCAGGCTAAAAGGCGGCATATTGGAAAGTCATTGATAGTCAGGCAGTTGGCAATGGCCTGTTTTGCCTGGCTTGTTTGGCCTGTAAGTCATATATGCCTGACATGCAGGATAGCTCGGAATAAGTGGTATAGGTATGCCTGTCTTTTTCTTTTGGGAATGTCATGGCAGGGCAGTTTCTCACGGTTTTATTTTGCATTGCACTCAACTTTGATAAATTTCTTACGCTCATGAAAGTAAAAACTATCTTACTTTCATTTCGCTTAACCGAAATTTTGCATTATATTTGTACCACGATTAGGTTGTATCTGTAGTTTGGCAGTACGCCTTTAACCTTGAGATGAGAAAGATTATACTTATTACCGGAGGCCAGCGTTCGGGCAAGAGCGTCTATGCCGAGAGGCTGGCTTTGAGCCTGTCGCCTTCGCCTGTGTACATAGCTACGGCGCATGTGTGGGACGACGAGTTCGCCGCCCGCGTAGAGCGGCACAGGCAGAGGCGCGGTCCGCAGTGGACGAACATAGAGGAGGAAAAGCGTCTCAGCCGCCATAATATATATAATAAGGTGGCGGTCATCGACTGCGTGACGCTCTGGTGTACCAACTTCTTCTTCGACCGCGACGCCGGCGAGCGGCAGCCTACGGTAGACGAGGCGCTTGCCGAGATTAAGGACGAGTTCGACAAGTTTGTCAACCAGGATGCTACGTTCATCTTCGTCACCAACGAAATCGGCAGCGGAGAGGTAAGCGGCAACGCCGTGCAGCGCCGCTTCACCGACTTGCAGGGGTGGATGAACCAGTATGTCGCCGCCCGCGCCGACGAGGTTGTGCTCATGGTGTGCGGCATTCCTGTGCATGTCAAGGGAGGAGACGCTGCCGGTAAGTCTGTTTTAGATACATTGTAAGATTATGGAAATGAGGATTTTCAACATAAAGCCGGTAGGCGACGACCTTCGCCAGGCCGTGCAGGACAAAATAGACAACCTCAACAAGCCCAAAGGTTCGCTGGGCAGGCTTGAGACGCTGGCCATGCAGCTGTGCCTCGTACAGCATACATTGAGCCCGCGGCTCACGCATCCGTGCCACCTGCTCTTCGCCGCCGACCACGGCATTGAGCGCGAGTGGGTGAGCGTGTCGCCGCGAGACATCACGTGGCAGCAGATGCTCAACTTCGCCGACGGCGGCGGAGGGGTCAACATGTTTTGCCGCCAGCACGGCTTCAGGCTGTATCTTGTCGATGTGGGGGTAGACTATGACTTGTCGGCCTGCCCTGACATATTTAACCGCAAGCTCGCCCGCGGCACGCACGACTTCCTCTACGCCCCGGCCATGAGCGTGGAAGAGTACGCCCGGGCGTTGGACGTTGGCGCGGAGTTCATTGACATGTGCCATGCCGACGGCTGCAACATAGTGTGCATAGGCGAGATGGGCATCGCCAACACGTCGCCTTCGAGCGTGTGGATGAGCCTTTTAGGCGGTGTACCTCTTGCCGAATGTGTCGGTGCCGGGGCAGGACTTGATGATGAGGGAGTTAACCATAAGTTCGAGGTTCTTGCCCGTGCGGTGGAGCATTTTATAGAGACCGTGCCAGATTGCGACGACTTCGACACAATAATACGCTATTTCGGAGGCTTCGAGATGGTGGCCGCCGTGGGCGCGATGCTGCGTGCCGCCGAGTTGAGAATGGTTGTATTGGTGGACGGCTTCATAATGTCGGCCTGCGCGCTGGCCGCCGTGATGAAGCATCCCGAAGCCATAGACTACATGGTTTTCGGCCATGTCGGCGACGAGAGCGGCCACCGCAGGCTGCTCGAAATGCTTGGTGCAGAGCCCATGTTGAGCCTCGGCCTGCGCCTCGGCGAGGGCACGGGCGCGCTCTGCGCGTACCCCATTGTCGAGAGTGCGGTGAGGATGTTGAACGAGATGAACAACTTTCAGAATGCGCATATCACTAAATACTTCTAAATGGTACGACCCCGTTTGGGCGGCGTTCATCTTCTTTACGCGCTTGCCCTTGTGGCGTCTGCACGAGTCGCCGCGTGATAGTTACCGTGCGGTTGTAGAGTTCTGGCCGCTTACGGGCTGGCTTACCGGTGCGGTGATGGCCGCAGTGATTTACTTCGGAAGTATGGTCTTGCCGTATTCGGTGGCCGTCATCCTCGCCCTCGCGGCGCGTGTGCTGCTCACCGGGGCGTTGCATGAGGACGGCCTGGCCGACTTCTTTGACGGCTTCGGTGGTGGCGGAGGCGACCGCAGGCGCACGCTCGACATAATGAAAGACTCGCGCATCGGCACTTACGGCGTAATCGGACTGGGGCTGTACGGCCTGCTCTTGTTCTTCGCCTTGTCGTCCATGCCTGCGCCGCTGGCCGCGCTGGCCGTGCTGGCAGGCGACCCGTTCTGCAAGATGGTGTCGTCGCAGGTGGTGTCGATGATGCCTTATGCCAGGACGGAAGACGAGGCAAAGTCGGGCGTGGTGTACCGTAAAATCACGTTGCGGGCCGGCATTCTGCTCTTCATTCAGGGCATGTTGCCGCTCGCCTTGCTGCTTTACATGACGGACGGGATGCTCCGTTGGGACGTGCTCATCTTCGCCCCGTGCCTCGTGATGTACTTCATGTACCTTTATATATGGCATAGGCTGCGCGGATATACGGGCGACTGCTGTGGCGCGATGTTCCTCTTGACCGAGCTTTCGTTCTATCTTTGCATGTCATACCTGTTTTTCAACAATAACGCGTTATGGAGATTGTTTTAGTAAGGCATACCAGCGTGGGCGTGCCCAAGGGCACTTGTTACGGCTGGAGCGACGTACCTGTGGCGGCGACGTTCGAGACTGAGGCGGCCGAGACCAAGCGGAGGCTCGGCACGGAGCCGTTTGACGCGGTGTATTCGTCGCCCCTTACAAGGGCGCGTAAGCTCGCGGCTTACTGCGGATGGCCGTCGCCAGTGGTAGACGACCGCCTGAAGGAGATGAACATGGGCGACTGGGAGATGAAGCTCTTTGATGAAATCGAGGACGAAAACCTGCAACGCTGGTATGACGACTACATGCACCTGGCCGCCACGGGAGGCGAGAGCTTTCCTGATTTGTTCGCCCGCGTGTCGTCTTTCCTTGACGAGCTGAAGACTAAGCCGTACCGCCGCGTGGCCGTGTTCGCCCATGGCGGCGTGCTCATCTGCGCCGGGATATACGGCAGATTGTTTTCGGAGGAAGACTGCTTCAAGCACCTTGTGCCCTACGGAGGAACGGAAAGGATTGTAATCTAATTAAGAATTAAGAGTTAAGAATTAAGAAAATATGTCTTGTTGGCAGTTCTCAAAGGTATTTTTCTTAATTCTTAACTCTTAATTCTTAATTCAACACGTTCTTAATTCTTAACTTAAAAAGTTTCTTTTTTATGACCGACAGCGAACTTTTGATAAAGTCCGAGGACATGCAACGCCGCGCTTGGGACATCATACGGCGGCTAAGGCTCATGGAAATATGGGCCGACGCCGGGGCGGAAGCACATGTAGTAGGCTCGTTGGCAATGGGACTTATGATGACACACCGCGACATCGACCTGCATGTCTATTCCTCTCCGCTGACCGTAGAGGGCAGTTTCGCGGCCATGGCGAGGCTCGCCGAAGATGCGGCGGTGAAGAAGATAGAGTGCCGCAACCTGCTCGACACCGACGAGGCGTGCATCGAATGGCACGCGTGGTATGACGACGGGCAGGGCGGCGAGTGGCAAATAGACATAATCCATATACTCAAAGGCTCGCGCTACGACGGCTATTTCGAGCGCATGGCGGAGCGCATAAAGGCTGCATTGACCGACGATACACGCCTCGCAATACTCCGTTTGAAGGCCGGAACGCCTGAAAACGAGCACGTGATGGGCGTAGAATATTATCAGGCCGTGCTGCGCGACGGGGTCAGGACGATGCCCGACTTCATGCGTTGGCGTGCGGAACATCCGGTAAACGGCGTTATGGAATGGATGCCTTGACGGCTGTTTGATTGACTTTATGTAACCAAGTAAACAATAACGTGATGAGAATAGACCACATTGCCATGTATGTAAAAGACCTTGAAGGGGTCAAGGCTTTTTTCGTAAAATACTTTGGAGCGACGGCAAACGATATGTACCATAATCCGAGAACAGGTTTGCGGACATATTTCCTGTCGTTCGGCGACGGCGCAAGGCTTGAGCTCATGGCGCGTCCTGATACCGTGGCGCGTCCTCAAAGTGTACTGCTTACGGGGTATATACACGTTTCTTTCAGCGTGGGAGGCCGTGAGGCGGTTGACCGTTTGACCGAAACGCTGCGCCATGACGGCTATGCTGTAATGGACGGACCGCGCGTAACGGGCGACGGATACTATGAAAGCTGCGTGGCGGGGCCGGGAGGTTGCCTTATAGAAATAACCGAATGACATGCCAGCTTGCGGCCGTTCGGCAGTAGGGTGGCGGTATGCGGTGATGTAAAAGACGGTCTTTTGGCTTGCAAAAGGCCACCTTTTACGTTTCATCCGCAGTTCAGGTGTATGGAATATAAAGCCAATAAGCATATACATCCTATTGTAATTCAGGTGGATGGTAATATGTTTAGGCGGATTTGCAATCCGCCTAAATTTACTATAAGGATTTGTAATCCGCTCAAACCGCACATCTATAAAATGATGTATTTTGGTGAGCGGATTGCAAATCCGCATTTAGAAACCGTCGGATTGCAAATCCGACGGAACAAGTATGCTTACACCTGAACTGCGGATGAACCCCTTTTACAGTACGAAAGACCATCTTTTGCATGGTGAAAGATGACCTTTTGCATGATGAAAGACGGCCTTTTGTAAGAGAATGTGTAATACGCTGATTGTCAATGAGTTATGTGGCGCAAAATAAAACGCCTCCGCCAGCACTGCTGACGGAGGCGTTTGGTATGGCCTTAAGCCTGTGTTTATACTGTGACTATTGCTTCTCGATAATGTCGCGACCGGCCTTTATTGCTTCCATGTTAAGCGGAATGAGGGCGTGGTGACGCTCCGGCAGGGTCTTGTAGAGTGCTTTCTCCACGCCGCTGTCGCTCACTACTGGGCAAACGTTGAGCAGTCCGCCGAGCACAATCATGTTGAACACCTTTGAGTTTTTAAGCTCCGCGGCCTTGTCCATGGCGTCGATGCGGTACACGGTGATGTCCTTTCGCGTGGGCGGATTTATTATTCCGTAGCCGTCGTAGATAAGGATGCCGCCCTCCTTTACCTTCGGCTCGAACTTGTCAAGCGACGGCTGGTTGAGCACTATGGCTATGTCGTACTTGCTTAGGATGGGCGACGATATGCGCTCGTCGCTCACGATGACGGTCACGTTGGCCGTTCCGCCGCGCTGCTCGGGGCCGTAGGCCGGCATCCAGGTTACTTCCTTGCCTTCCATAAGTCCCGAATAGGCCAGGATTTTGCCCATAGAGAGCACGCCTTGACCGCCGAAGCCGGCTATTATTATTTCTGTTTTCATAGTGGTTTTGTTATTAATGGGAGAACTGGGAGATGTGGGAGAGCTGGGATTTTCAGGTTGATAATCCTTGCTTTTGTGTACATTCCCTTTAATTTTTCATTTTTAATTGTTAATTATTCATTCCCCCGTGGTGTCCTTGAGGTCGCCTTTCGGATAGAACTTGAACATGTTTTCCTTCATCCACTCGTTAGCCTTGACGGGCGACAGCTTCCATCCGCTATTGCAGGTGCTGACAATCTCGACCAGGCTTGACCCTTTGCCGGCCATCGAAGCCTCGAAAGCCTTGCGCAAAGCCTTCTTTGCCGCGCGTATGGATGCCACGCTTTCAACGCTCTGTCGCGTCACATAGCATGTGCCTTCGAGCATTGCCGCCATCTCGGTAATCTTCAATGGGTAGCCGTGCAGGTGTGGGTCGCGGCCGTAAGGGCAGGTCGATGTTTTCTGGCCGATGAGCGTCGTCGGGGCCATCTGTCCGCCGGTCATGCCGTAAATGGCGTTGTTGATGAATATTATGACGATGTTTTCGCCGCGGTTGAGCGCGTGGATTGTCTCGCAAGTGCCGATGCAGGCCAGGTCGCCGTCGCCCTGGTAGGTGAATACCAGGCGGTCGGGCCAGCAGCGCTTGATTGCCGTTGCAACGGCTGGTGCGCGTCCGTGGGCGGCCTCCTGCCAGTCGATGTCAAGGTAACGGTAGGCGAACACTGCACATCCTACGGGCGAAACGCCTACGGTCTTGTCCTCCATGCCCATTTCCTCGATTACTTCAGCCACCAGTTTGTGTACCACACCGTGCGAGCATCCCGGGCAATAGTGCATCTGGACGTCGTTCATCAGTTCCGGTTTCTTGTAGACAAGGTTCTCCGGAGATATTATTTCTGTGTTCATTTCATTGACGATTTAAGTGCTGTTCAAAACTTTTCCTTCAATGCCTTTACTATTTCGTCAGGCTCGGGCACGATGCCTCCCAGTCGTCCGAAGTGCTCAACGGGCGCCCGTCCGTTTACGGCCAGGCGTATGTCTTCTACCATCTGGCCTGCGTTTATTTCCACGGAGAGCACTCCCTTCTTGCCTTCGGCCATGGCTGCAATCTCTTTCGAGGGGAACGGCCACAGCGTGATGGGGCGCAGCAGGCCGACCTTGATGCCTTCCTTGCGTGCCATTTCAATGGCTTTCTCCGATATTCGGGCAGCGCTTCCGAAGGCTACTATCAGGTATTCGGCATCCTCGCAGTGCTTCGTCTCATACCTAACCTCGTTCTCTTGGATGGTCTTGTACTTTTCTTGCAGGTGCAGGTTGCGCTTCTCCATCTCCTCCGGCTGCAGCTCGAGTGATGTCAATATGTTGGGTTTGCGGTCTTTCGTGCGTCCGAAAGTAGCCCAAGGACATTCCTTCTTGATTTCCTCTTCGGTGCGGCGCGGCTTGTATGGGGGCAGCACCACGCGCTCCATCATCTGTCCGATGACGCCGTCGCTAAGCAGCATCGCCGGGGTGCGGTATTTGAATGCAAGCTCGAAGGCCAGGTCCATGAAGTCGGCCATCTCCTGAACGGATGCCGGTGCCAGCACAATTACGTAGTAGTCGCCATTACCGCCGCCACGTGTGGCCTGGAAATAGTCGCTCTGTGACGGCTGGATTGTGCCCAATCCTGGACCTCCGCGCTGCACGTTGACGATAACGCCGGGCAGCTCCGCTCCGGCCATGTATGATATGCCTTCCTGCATCAAGGCCACTCCTGGACTTGAAGACGAGGTGAACACTTTTTTACCAGCACCCGCTCCGCCGTACACCATGTTGATTGATGCCACCTCGCTCTCGGCTTGCAGCACCACCATACCTGTGGTTTCCCACGGCTTCAGTTCGGCCAACGTCTCGATGATTTCACTTTGCGGCGTAATGGGATAACCGAAAAACGCGTCGGCTCCGCAACGTATTGCGGCATGAGCTATCGCCTCGTTACCCTTCAATAAAGTCACTTCTTGTTCTGCCATAACTCTTAATCCTCCATTCGTTTTTTGTAAACAGTGATACATCCGTCAGGACACACGATGGCACAAGATGCGCATCCGATGCAGTCTTCCGGGTTTACGGCCTCCACATAGGGGTAACCGTGAACGTTGACTTTCTTCGCCAGTGCGATTACCGTCTTCGGACAGGCCTCCACGCACAAGGCGCAGCCCTTGCACCGGTCGGTGTTTACCACAATGGCTCCTCTGATTTTACCCATAGCTTATATGTTTTAGGTTAACAGGACGGCCGTCGGCCAAAGGCCGTTGGCTGTCCAATTATAGATGTTTCTAAGGATTGTACATGTCCTTGCAGTAGTATGCAAGAATGTCGTCGAGCATTTTTTTTGCTTCCGCCGCAGGGCTGTCAGGGTCAAGCTCGACGGCCTTGATGTAGCAGTTGAGCGCCTCCTGCCAGTTGCCTTCCTTGCGGTAGCGGTTGCCTTGCTTGTAAAACTCTTCGGCGGTCATTATTTGTAGTATTCTTTTTTGCCTGCCGCCAAGGTGTTCTTCATCAGCGAGCAGATTGTCATCGGACCTACGCCGCCCGGTACGGGGGTGATGAACGAGCACTTGGGGGCAACCTCGCTGAACTTCACATCGCCGTTGAGGCGGAAGCCGCTCTTCTTTGTAGCGTCGGGAACGCGCGTCGTGCCGACGTCGATTACCACCGCTCTGTCCTTCACCATGTCGGCCGTTACGAAGTCGGGACGGCCTATTGCGGCGATGATTATGTCAGCTTCGCGGCATTGCTTCTTCGGGGCTACGCGGCGGG
>CAJJWN010000050.1 GCA_905196835.1 uncultured Prevotella sp.
AACGGATAGCGGTGCAGCGTGGTGATGTTGTAGCGGTCGCCCAGTCCGCGCACGAAGACGTTTTTCACGCCTTCCTGCCGCGATATGCCCGAGAGCTTGGTGACGGCGGCCTGCGCGTCGCTCACTCCCTTGCGCGAAAGCTCCTGCGCGCCGATGGACTGTATGGCTACGACGGAGCGTTTTTGCTCCATCATCGTGACGTTCTCCGACTCGCGGTTGGCCTTCGCCACCACCTCCACGCCGGCCAAAAGGCGGTTGTCGGCCTCAAGTTCGAAGTCGAGCGTGGCGGCCTTGCCGTCTTCTATTTTCACCTGGCGCTTCACCGCCGTCTTGTAACCTACGTATTTTATTTCGATGTCATAGATGCCGTCGCGCAACCCCGTGAGCTGGAAGTTGCCGTCAACGTCGGTCACGGCGGCCACCGAGCTGCCCACCACCTGCACCGTGGCGCCGATTAGCGGCTCGTTAGACTGGCGGTCCTTCACCCGTCCTTTCAAGTCGATGTCGGTAATGTCGGCTCCGAAAGCCTGCACGGCCAAGAGCGACATGAATGCTACCGAGCTGATAAATCTTTTCGTCTTGTTCATCCTGTTTTCATCATTGTTGTTTCCGGCTGCAAAGTTCGGACAAACGTTTTACAGCCGCTTTTCAGCCGGGTGAACATGCGTTTGCAATCGGTTTAACAAGCGTTTACGACGGCATTTATGAATTGTTACAACGCCGCAGGCCACCTTTATAATATACGCACGCGCGTGGCGGCGTTGCAAAAGGCGGCCTTTCGTCGTGCGAAAGACCACCTTTTACAATGCGAAAGACGGCCTTTTAGACGCTTAAAGACGGCCTTTTGGAATGCCAAAGGCCGTCTTTTACAGTCGCGTTTGCAAGTCGTTGTATTTCAAGGTGTTACAAACGGTGTGGGGATGGGCGGTTGTTTACGGCAGATAAGGTCGATGACAGGTGTGCGCCATGCCGTTTAACTATATTTATATTGAGCTTTTGCCGAGTGTCGGCGGAAATGGGTAATTTTGCATTATGCCGTATGTACGGCGGTAAAATGCTTGCGTTATGAGGATGAAGTACAGGTTATTGAGTGTTGCGGCGTGCCTTGCCCTTTTGCACGGGGCGGCAAGCGCGCAGGAGGCGGGCGGACTGCTCGGCACGGACAGACCGCGCTACGGCCTCGCTCCGGCGGTGATGAATGTGCCCAGCCCCGAGGCGTTGCGCGACTCGCTGGCGTTCGCGGTCAACGTGAAGAGCTTTGTGCCGCGAGCGGCCAGATTGCCGCAGTGGCGCAGGGCGGACAGCCTGGCAGTGCCTACGGCCGACTACCGCAGCCTCGGACGCATCACTCCGGCGTCGGCCATGCCGCAGTTCGGCCACAATCCTTACGCCTTCGACTTCAACCGCGGCGGCGTGCTGACGCAGTGGCGGGGCGGAGCCGTGGTAGGTTCGTCGTTCCGTCAGACCATGCCCGCGCTCATGTCGCGGCAGAATGCGTCTGTAGGCGTAGTGCAGAACGTCGGCAACCTTACGCTGACAGGCTCGCTCTCGGCCGACCGTTATCTGCTGTGGCGCGGCACGAGGACGCATTTCGGCGTCAGCGGCGCGGCCACTTACCGCTTCAGCGACCAGTGGTCGGCCACCGTCTTCGGCCGTTACACTGACAACCATGCGTTCTACACGATGGCCGCCTTCCCCTATATGGGCACCTCCGGGTACGGAGGCTTCGTAACGTTCATGGGCGAACGCGTGGGCATGGACCTCGGCGTGGAGCGTTATTACGACACGTTCGCGCGGCGTTGGGTAACGTCGCCCATCATAACTCCTAAAATCAAGTTCAGCGAGAAGTTTACTTTGGAATTGCCGGTAGGCCCGCTCGTCAAGGAATTGATTGACAACGCGGTGTTCAACCGCAAGGAGCGCAGCGGCCCGATAATAATGCCCGAAGGGATGCCGAGCGTGGGCAAGATTCCCTTCGGAACGCCGGAAATGCCGAAATAGGTTTATAAGTGACAAGCAGACAAGTGGCAAGCAGACAAGCTGATTTGCTCGATTATGCTTGTAAGAAATAATATAGCTGTTGCAAAACATAACGTTTTGCAACCGCTATACGCTTCATTAAAGCAAATCAGCTTGTCTGCTTGCCACTTGTCTGCTTGTTGACTATAATGAATGGTTGCTCCTTCACCTCGTCGAGCGGCGCCGTCTTGTATTTAGTTTTGCCGAAGTTAATCTTGTTGAGGTCGAACATCCGGATTGCGCTGTTGTACATCGTGCGGTAGTATAGCTTGCGTCCGCTGATGTCGGTGGCCGACGTCCACTGCGTCGCGCTGGGTATGTCTACCGCCGTTTCGCCCTCGGCCGTCTCTATGCCGATGGGTATGTCGAAGTTGTTTAGTATCTGGAAACACTGCCTTACGGTCTTGTCAGCCGTGGCGAGGACGGGCGCCGTGGTCTGGAACAGTGCCGCGCGGACGAAGCGCGAGGGTGGGGTAACGTCGCCGGGAAGCCCGAGGAAGCCGCTGCCCGCGCCGAACGAGGCCGTCTGCACGCCTCCGCGCTGCTTCGGCTTGGCCGTTCCCGGATAGAGGTTTACGTAGTTGTTGAGGTTCGTTACCTGCCATTCAAAGCCCGGCGAGTTCGTCAATACGCCTACGTTGTTCTCGTAGACGTTCACCTTCTTGTCTACAATCTCGATGACAACCTGGCGGCCTGACTGGTCGGCCACGCGCCAGTGGGCGGTCGATGCGCGAGGGTCTATTGCCACGACGTGCACATGCCGCAGCCCTTTTACTGCCTCATCAACGGTCTTGAAGCTGCCAAGCATCCACGAAACGAGCTGTAGGTCGGCTATGCTTTGCGCCTTCAGGCTTTCGTCGTAGTCCTCATACTGCCCGTAACCGGGGAAGTAGAACAGTCCGGCCGACAGCCCTTCCTCGTTCAGTCCTTCGGTTACAAACTCCTCTTGCTCCACCGACAGCCCCACGAAACCGTACTTGGCGGTGAACGTCATGCCGCCCTTCGTCCCTCCGGGGATGTATGACGACTGCGTGTAACCGCGCGGAACGATGGCGTAGCGGCTGTTCAGGTCGCTGCCGCCCCATTCTATCGTGCGCGCCACGACGGTGCTGCCGTCCTGGCTTTTGAGTGTGATGCCCGTGCAAGCGTCGGCCTTGCCCGCAACGGCGAGCAACGCCACGGCCGCAAATGCGGCCAGAAATCTGGTTTTACACATGATTGTTAATGTTTTGATTGTTGATGTTACGCAGCCTTGATAATGATGGCTGACGGTGGCAAATGTATGCAATTAAATTGACAATCAAAACATTTTGACAGGAATTTTGCGCTTTGTCTGAAAACAGCCGGCCCTCATCCCATCTTTTCGAGGGCTGCCTTGCGCATCTTCTTGAGCAGGTCAGATGCGAAGATAAAGTCGGTAAGGTTCTTGTTGTCGCTGCCCATCACCTGCGAGCTTACGCCTTCCCACTCCTTACGTCCTTCGTGTATGAAGATTATGTTCTCGCCAATGCCCATCACGGAGTTCATGTCGTGGGTGTTGATTATCGTCGTTATGCCAAACTCGTGGGTGATGCTGTGCAGCAGTTGGTCGATTACCAGCGATGTCTTCGGGTCGAGTCCGGAGTTCGGTTCGTCGCAGAACAGGTACTTGGGGTTCAGCGATATGGCCCTGGCTATTGCCACACGCTTCTGCATTCCGCCTGAAAGCTCGCCCGGATATTTGTGGTCCGTGCCCGTTAGGTTTACTCGGTCGAGGCACGTCCGGGCGCGGTTGATGCGCTCGCGGAGCGTCATCGACGAGAACATGTCAAGCGGAAACATGACGTTTTCGAGCACGGTCATCGAGTCGAACAGTGCCGCGCTCTGGAATATCATGCCCATTTCGCGGCGCAGGGCGGCCTTCTCCTTCTTGTCCATAGCCACGAAGTTGCGCCCGTCATACAGCACTTCGCCGCTCGTGGGGTCAAGAAGTCCTACGAGGTTCTTTATGAGTACGGTCTTGCCCGAGCCGCTTTGGCCTATTATGAGGTTTGTCTTTCCGCTGTCGAACACGGCGCTTATGTCCTTAAGCACTTCCTTTTCGCCGAACGACTTGTAAAGGTTCTTTATTTCAATCATGGTTGTTTGTGGTTTTACGGTTGTGCGGTTTTATGGTTTTACGGTTAAGAGGTTATTGGGTTTTACGGTCATGCGGTGATAGTCTTGATGTTGTTTCGGGTTTGTTTGACGGATATATGGAGCATCTTTATGCCCGTATAACCGTAATCCCCCATAACCGTAAAACCGTATGACCTCATAACCTGATAACCGTATGACCTTAAGACAGGATTTGTGTTAGGAACACGTCCGAGAAAAGTATGAGCACGCTGCTCGTCACAACGGCGTTGGTGCTGGCCTTGCCCACGTTGACCGAGCCGCCCTCTACGGTGTAGCCGTAGTATGACGGCACGCTGGTTATGATGAAGGCGAAGAACAGGCTCTTGATGATGCTCATGTACATGAACCACGGGTTGAAGTCGTGCTGCAGGCCGATGGTAAGGTCTTCGGCGCTGATTACGTGCCCGATGTACGACGTGGCGTAAGCTCCGATGATGCCGGATGCCGTGCTGAAGATGACGAGGAACGGCATCAGCGTTATCATGCCGAGTATTTTGGGCATTATGAGGAAGTTGGCCGAGTTGACGCCCATTATTTCCAATGCGTCTATTTGCTGCGTCACGCGCATCGTCCCTATTTCAGACGCGATGTTGGAGCCTACCTTTCCGGCCAGTATGAGGCACATGATAGACGACGAGAACTCAAGCAACATGATTTCCCTCGTGACATATCCCGTGACGAAGCGCGGCATCCAGGGGCTCTGAATGTTGAGTTTTATTTGAATGCAGATTACCGCTCCGATGAAGAACGATATCAGAAGCACGATGCCTATGGAGTTGACGCCGAGGGCGGACATCTCCTTCACATACTGCTTCAGGAACATCCTGAACCTGTCAGGCCGGCCGAAGGCGCGCCCCATGAGCATGAGGTAGCGGCCGAAAGACGTGAGGTATTTTTGCAGAAGCATATTCTTTAATTCATAATTAGCCAAACGCTGACTTTCAGTTCACAATTCATAATCTTACAAATTGAGAATTGAAAATTGTGAATTGATAATTATGATTACCGTTGTATGTTGTGCCGGGGTATGGTTGCAGTGCAAATCATAATTCTCAATTCTCCGTTTTCTCAATTTTCAATTGATGTTGCAAAAGTAACCAAAATAACTAAAAAAACTACAACGCGAGTGCGAGTTTTTGACTATATAAACCATTATTAGGCACAATTTTGCTACTTTTGCCGAAAAATACGACATCTATGGACGAAACGAACAACAGCATGGAGGCGCGCCTCGGGGACGGAATGGTACTGCGCACGGAGGGTCTTATTAAGCGCTACGGCAAGCGCACGGTAGTCAACGACGTGTCAATCAACGTGCGCCAGGGCGAAATCGTGGGGCTGCTCGGCCCCAACGGAGCCGGCAAGACCACCTCTTTCTATATGACTACCGGGCTTATCATTCCTAACGCAGGCCACATATACCTTGACGACAAGGACATAACCGACTACCCCGTGTACAAGCGCGCACGCGCCGGAATAGGCTACCTGCCGCAGGAGGCGAGCGTCTTCCGCAAGCTGAGTGTTGAGGACAACATACTCGCCGTGCTCGAGATGACCGACCTTACGCGCAAGCAACAGATGGAGAAACTGGAGAGCCTGATAAAGGAATTCCGCCTGGAGAAGGTGCGCAAGAACATCGGCGACCGCCTGTCGGGCGGCGAACGCAGGCGCACGGAGATTGCCCGCTGCCTGGCCATCGACCCCAAGTTCATCATGCTCGACGAGCCTTTTGCCGGCGTTGACCCCATCGCCGTGGAGGACATACAGCACATAGTGTGGCGGCTGAAGTACCGCAACATCGGCATACTCATCACCGACCACAACGTTGAGGACACCCTCTGCATCACCGACCGCGCCTATCTGCTCTTCGAGGGGCGCATCCTATTCCAGGGCTCGCCCGAGGAACTGGCCGAGAACAAGGTGGTGCGCGAGAAGTATCTTACCAACAGTTTCGTGCTGCGCCAGAAGGACTTTCAGCGCATCGACGAGGAAAAGCGCGCCAAGGAAGCCGCCGAGGCGGAGGCCGCAGGCTGACGCTTGCCATACAGGCGATAATCATACGTTTTGCAAAAGACGGCCTTTCGGAATGCGAAAGGCCGTCTTTCGTCGTGTAAAAGGCCGTCTTTCACAAGCTGAAAGACGGCCTTTTGCAAAACAGCCTGCCACAGGCGTTACGGCAGGTGACGGGCGGTGTCCGCGCATATGCTTGCCTACCGTGTACCGCTACGCCTTTTAATGGCATAAAACGCGGCTACGCTCAACGCCGTAAGGCACTCCGCCACGGGCATTGCCAGCCATATGCCGTGCGTCCCGAGCAGCCCCGGCACAATGAGGAAGCTGGGCACGAGCAGCACGAAGCCGCGCATCATGGCGAACGTAAGGGCCGTCCTGATGCGCTCGACGCTCTGGAAATAGCCTATGGCCGTAAGGTTGAAGATGAAGAAAACGAAGCCTGCGGCGAAGTAGGGGAAGCCGTCAACCGCGATGCGCGCCGCCCCGTTGTCGAGACTTACGAACAGGCCTACGAGCCAGCCGGGCAGCCCCGTGAACGCCGCCACGACCACAAGGCCGCACACGGCGGCCGTAATGAGGGCGGTGCGCTCGGCCTGCCTCACGCGCGCCGACGCCCCGAGGCCGAAGTTGTAGCTGATTATGGGCTGGGCCGACTGCGCTATGGCGTTGCCCACCATGAAGATGAAGGGCGTGTAGTAGCACGCTATTCCGAACGCCCCGACGCCGTCGTCGCCAAGGTAACGCATGAACACGAAGTTGCCCATCAGTATGAGCACGGCCAAGGTGGCCTCGCCCAGCAGCGCCGACGAGCCTATGCGGCACTGGTAGCCTATGTTCCTCGCCGTAAGCCTGATGCTCGTGCGGCTCGCCTTCAGCGGCGCCAGGCGCAGCGTCTTGGCGTGGCGCAGGATGTAGACTACGGCTATCAGGCAGCCCGAGATGGTGGCTATCGACGTGGCGAAGGCCGCCCCCATGATGCCCCATCCCAGCGGAAACATGAACAGCCAGTCGAGCGCCACGTTGAGGACCGCCGCCGTCAGGCTGCTCGCCATGGCTACCTTGGGCGCGCCGTCGAGCCTGATTACGAACAGCGCCACGGCCTCCCACACCATGAACACCCACGACGGCACGTTCCACACGATGTAGTCGCGCACCAGCGGCAGCAGGTGTTCCGACGAGCCGAGCAGCCTCGCGGCCTCGTCGGTGAAGCCCAGCAGCAGCGCGACGGGCACCGCCGCGGCCGCCGTTGCGAAGAGGAACGCCTGCGTGACGTTGAGCCTGGCCGCCTTGGTCTTGCCGCGCGACAGGTGGATTGACGCCACTACGGAGCACCCCGTGCCCGTCATCAGTCCCAGGCCGGTAAGCAGCATCAGCGGTGGGCAGATGATGTTGACCGCCGCGATGCCGTCGCTGCCTACGCTGTGGCCTATGAATATGCCGTCGATGGCGGTCATGGCCGACATGCCCAGCATACCCAGCAGCGTCGGGAAAAACAATTTCTTGAACAGTGTTGACACCTTTTCCGTGCCGAAGTCAATCGCGTCTCTTTCCATTTGCTGTCTTTTTTATTTTACCTTTTTACCCTTTTTCCTTTTTACCTTGTCACAAATAACGCGCAATGCCGGACAAGATGGCTGGTTCCCCCATGTCATCTTATCCGGCATTACGCCCTCCGATGATGAGTACAAAACTCTCTTCACAAATGTGGCGCGGCGTTTTCCACAGTGCTTTTCAGCCTCGGAGGCCGCCGTTAACGGGTGCAAAGGTAGTCATTAAGCGCGTGCCCTGCAAGTTTGCCGCGATGTTTTTGTGCGCTGTTTCACGCCCTTTTCCGTAACGCATTGTAGCCGCCTGTGTAACGCATTGATACTCAATGCGTTGCAAAAGGCCGTCTTTTGGAAGCCAAAAGACGGCCTTTTGCAACGCAATTCATGGCCTTTTACAATGCAAAACATGGTCTTTTGTGGTTCATCCGCAGTTTAGGTGTATAGTATTACTGTACCTTCTTTTGTCTTTGTGATAGCATTTTATGTGTACATCCTGCCTGGCTTGTGGCAGGATGTACACATGAAATGCTATGGCAAAAGCAAAAGGCAATGCTGTTATCGCATACACCAGAACTGCGGATAAACCCGTCAACGGCATTTCAGCAGGCCGCCCTTGGCGTTAAAAAAACTAATTTTCTGCGATTTTCCTTATTATATTAGGTAATTACGGCGATATTCAGTAATTTTGCAGCTCGCATTTGATAATCATTAAAAATAACATAAAAAACGAAAGATGAAAGTTGCATTTGAAAATCCTGACAAGGTGAACGGACTTATCACCTTGACCGTAGAAGAGGCTGACTATAAGGACAATGTCGAGAAGACACTGAAGAACTACCGCAAGAAGGCCAACGTGCCGGGCTTCCGCGTGGGCATGGTGCCTATGGGGATGATTAAGAAGCAGTATGGCACGGCCGTGAAGGTGGACGAAATCAACAAGCTCCTCGGCGAGGAAATATATAAATATGTGAAGGACAACAACATCCAGATGCTCGGCGAGCCGCTGCCCCACGAGGCGCAGGAGCCGGTCGACCTGGAGAAGGACGCTCCCTACACGTTCCAGTTTGACATAGCCGTTGCTCCCGAGATGGACGCCACGCTGACCGACAAGGACACCGTAGACCACTACACTATCACCGTTGACGACGACGTAATCAACCGCCAGGTTGACATGTTCGCGTCGCGCGCCGGCCACTATGACAAGGTGGAGGAATACCAGGCAAACGACATGCTGAAGGGCGACCTGCGCGAGCTTGACGAGCAAGGCAACACCAAGGAGGGTGGCATTACCGTCGAGGGCGCGGTGCTTATGCCCGACTACATCAAGGCGGACGACCAGAAGAAGCTCTTTGAGGGCTGCAAGCTGGGCGACATCATCACCTTCAACCCGAAGAAGGCTTACCCCGATAGCGACATTGAAGTGGCTTCGCTGCTCAAGATGAAGAAGGAAGAGGTGGCCGGCCTGACGGCTGACTTCAGCTATCAGGTTACCGAAATATCGCGCTACGTCAAGGCCGAGGTGGGTCAGGAGCTGTTCGACCAGGTGTTCGGCAAGGATGCCGTGAAGGACGAAGCCGACTTCCGCGCCAAGATAGCGGAGGGCCTGAAGAAGCAGTTTGAGGTGGACACCGACTTCAAGTTCATCCAGGACGTGCGCAAGTACATGGAGAACAAGGTAGGCCAGCTTACCTATCCTGACGCTCTCCTGAAGCGCATCATGCTCAACAACAACAAGGACAAGGGCCAGGAGTACGTTGACAAGAACTACGAGCAGAGCATCAAGGAGCTTACTTGGCACCTCATCAAGGAGCAGCTCGTCAATGCCAACGGCATAAAAATCGAGGACGCCGACATCAAGGAGACAGCCAAGGAGGCCGCACGCGCCCAGTTCGCACAGTACGGCATGAACAACATACCCGAGGAGTACATAGACAACTACGCCACAGACATGCTCAAGAAGCGCGAGTACATTGACTCTTTCGTTGACCGCAGCATAGACCGCAAGCTCACGGAGGCGTTGAAGAAGGTGGTGAAACTCAACGAGAAGACCGCCACTTTGGACGAGTTCAACAAGCTGATGCAGGGCGAATAAGTGATTTTTTGCAAAAAAACTTCCCCGAAATAGAGGAGGTTTCCGACTTTTTTATTAACTTTGTTCCGCACGAACAGGCGAAAAGGGTCGGCAACCTCCTCTTCGCATATAATATAAATAGGTGGAAAATGCAATTTTCATAAAGCCTTCAGCCGTGGCGGCACGGCGCGGCCTGTGTGGCGGAATGCCGTGGGGCGATTATTCATTTTTCATTTTTAATTGTTAATTTAATACATAGATGAACGATTTTAGAAAATATGCCACCGGCCATCTCGGCATGAACGGCATGGTGCTCGACGACGTAATGAAGGCGCAGATGCAGTATCTCAACCCCTACATCCTCGAGGAGCGCCAGCTTAACGTAACCCAGATGGACGTGTTCTCGCGCCTGATGATGGACCGCATCATCTTCCTCGGCACGCAAATTGATGACTATACGGCCAACACGTTGCAGGCCCAGCTGCTCTATCTCGACTCTACCGACCCGGGCAAGGACATCTCAATATACATCAACAGCCCCGGAGGCAGCGTCACGGCGGGTCTCGGCATTTATGACACCATGCAGTTCATATCGAGCGACGTGGCTACAATCTGCACCGGCATGGCCGCTTCCATGGCCGCGGTGCTGCTCGTCTCGGGTACGGAAGGCAAGCGCTCGGCGCTCACCCACAGCCGCGTGATGATACACCAGCCGCTCGGCGGAGTGCAGGGACAGGCGTCAGACATCGAGATTGAGGCCAAGGAGATACTCAAGTTCAAGAAAGAGCTTTACACAATCATATCCGAACACTCGCACACTCCTTACGACAAGGTGTACAAGGACTCTGACCGCAACTACTGGATGACCGCCGAGGAGGCCAAGGAATACGGCATGATAGACACCGTCTTGGTAAGGAAGAAGGAACAAAAGGCACAGGAGACGCAAGATGGCAAGCAGGAATAACGGCCGTGAGGCAAAGGTGTGCAGCTTCTGCGGACGCGGAGAGAACGACGTAAACCTGCTCATAACCGGGCTTACAGGCTACATCTGTGACGATTGCGCCATGCAGGCCTACGAAATAGTGAAGTCTACCGGCATACTGGAGAGCAAGCAGAAGAAGCAGGGACGGAAGTTCCAGCCCAAGCGTGTGCCCAAACCACAGGAGATAAAGGCTTATCTTGACCAGTACGTTATAGGGCAGGACGACGCGAAGCGGTGCCTTGCCGTAGCGGTATATAACCATTACAAACGCCTTCAGCAGCCTGCCGACGACAACGGAGTGGAGATAGAAAAGAGCAATATAATAATGGTGGGAAGCACAGGAACGGGCAAGACCCTCATGGCGCGCACCATAGCCAAGTTGCTCGACGTGCCCTTCACCATTGTTGATGCGACGGTGTTCACCGAGGCCGGATACGTGGGTGAGGATGTGGAAAGCATCCTGAGCCGCCTGCTCCAGGTGGCCGACTATGATGTTGAGGCCGCACAGCGCGGCATCGTTTTCATTGACGAAATAGACAAGATAGCGCGCAAGAGCGACAATCCGTCAATCACCCGCGACGTGAGCGGCGAGGGCGTGCAGCAGGGTTTGCTCAAACTCTTGGAGGGAACGATGGTCAACGTGCCGCCGCAGGGCGGCCGCAAGCACCCCGACCAGGAGTACATCCACGTTGACACGAAGAACATCCTGTTCATCTGCGGCGGCGCGTTCGACGGCATCGAGCGCAAAATAGCCCAGAGGATGAACACTCATGTGGTAGGCTACAACTCCGTGCAGAACGTAAGGCAGATAGACAAGAACGACCTGATGAAGTACATATTGCCGCAAGACCTCAAGTCTTTCGGCCTCATACCTGAAATCATCGGCCGCCTGCCCGTGCTCACATATCTTAATCCATTGGATAGGAATGCGCTGCGTTCCATCCTCGTTGAGCCAAAGAACTCAATCGTGAAGCAGTACAAGAAGCTGTTTGAGATGGACGGGATAAAGCTCACCTTTACCGACGAGGCTCTCGACTTCATCGTTGACAAGGCCATGGAGTACAAGCTCGGGGCGCGCGGTCTGCGCTCAATCGTCGAGAGTGTAATCATGGATGCGATGTTCGAGATACCGTCAAAGAAAGTCGAATCCTTTGAGGTTACTCTCGATTACGCCCGGCAGCAGCTTGAGAAGGCTCACTTCCACAAGCTTGAAAGTGCCTGAAAGGCCATGCCCCGGGCAACTAACGTTTAACAAGTTACTCTGTTTGTCGTATGGACAATGACGTAAATCTGATAGAAAAACTGAAGCAGTATTTCGGCTTTGACAAGTTCAAGGGCAACCAGGAGGCCATCATACGCAACCTCTTGGCTGGCAAGGATACGTTTGTTCTGATGCCCACAGGTGGCGGCAAGTCGCTTTGTTACCAGTTGCCTTCGCTCATCATGGACGGCACAGCGATAGTCATATCGCCGCTTATCGCCCTGATGAAGAACCAGGTTGACGTCATCAACGGCATGACAGAGGCCGACGGTGTGGCACATTACTTGAACTCGTCGCTCAACAAGTCGGCCATCGACAAGGTGAAGAGCGACATCATCGAAGGCAAGACCAAGTTGCTGTACGTTGCCCCGGAGTCCTTGACAAAGGAGGACAACGTTGACTTCCTGCGTGGAGTGAAGATATCGTTTTACGCCGTTGACGAGGCGCATTGCATCTCGGAGTGGGGGCATGACTTCCGTCCAGAGTACCGGCGTATACGCCCCATAATCAACGAAATAGGCAACGCGCCGGTCATTGCGCTTACGGCTACGGCTACGGACAAGGTGCGCACCGACATAAAGAAGAGCCTTGGAATACTTGACGCGACTGAATATAAAAGCTCGTTCAACCGTCCCAACCTTTATTATGAAGTGCGCCACAAGACCAAGGACATAGACAAGCAGATAGTAAAGTTCATCAAGCAGAACGCCGGAAAGAGCGGAATAATATACTGCCTGTCGCGGAAGAAGGTTGAGGAGCTGGCCGCCGTGCTGCGCGCCAACGACATCAAGGCCGCCGCCTACCATGCGGGTCTCGACTCGGGGACGCGTTCCGCCACGCAGGACGACTTTCTCATGGAGCGCATCGACGTGATAGTTGCGACGATAGCGTTCGGCATGGGCATCGACAAGCCTGACGTGCGCTTCGTCATCCACTATGACATACCGAAGAGCCTGGAAGGATATTACCAGGAGACAGGCCGTGCCGGGCGCGACGGAGGCGAAGGAAAGTGCATTGCTTTCTATTCTTACAAGGACCTGAAAAAGCTCGAAAAGTTTATGGAGGGCAAGCCTGTGGCCGAGCAGGACATAGGCCGCCAGCTGTTGCAGGAGACCGCGGCGTATGCCGAGTCGTCGGTGTGCCGCAGGAAGATGCTGCTGCATTACTTCGGCGAGGAGTACGGCAAGGACAACTGCGGAAACTGCGACAACTGCCTGCATCCCAAGACAAAGGTGGAGGGAAAGGACGCATTGATGGTTGTATTGCAGGCTGTTACGACCTTGAAAGAGGATTTTCGGACGGATTATGTCATAGACTTTGTCGAGGGAAAGGACACTAACGACATAGTGGCCCACAAGCACGACAAGCTCGAAGAGTTTGGTGCGGGCGAGGACATGGACGAGAAACTGTGGAGCCCCGTCATCCGTCAGGCGCTCATTGCGGGCTTTTTGAAGAAAGACGTAGAGAACTATGGAATACTCAAGCTGACATCTGCCGGCAAGAAATTCATGAAGAAGCCTGAGTCGTTTATGATTGTGCTTGACAACGAGTTCGGCGAAGACGAGGAGGACGACGAGGGCGGAGGCGGCAGCTCGGCGCTCGACCCGACGCTTTACTCCATGCTGAAAGACCTGCGCAAGAAGACCAGCAAGAGCCTGCAACTGCCTCCGTATGTCATCTTCCAGGACGTTTCGCTCGAGCAGATGGCCACCGTCTACCCGATAACCCTTGACGACTTGCAGAACATACAGGGCGTAGGCGCGGGCAAGGCGCGCCGCTACGGCAAGGAGTTTGTCGCCCTAATCAAGAAGTATTGCGAGGAAAACGAGATAGAACGTCCCGAAGAGTTGCGTGTGAGGACAGTGGCCAAGAAGTCGGTCTTGAAGGTGAAAATCATCCAGAGCATCGACCGCCAGGTGGCTCTCGACGACATAGCCGAGGCGCAGGGCATCGACTTTGACACGCTTCTGGACGAGGTAGAGGCCATCGTTTACAGCGGAACGAAGCTCAACATAGACTATTTCCTCGAGGAAGTGATGGACGACGACCATGTGGACGACATCTACGAATACTTTAAGGAGAGCGACACCGACGACCTTGAGACCGCCATGGACGAGCTTGGCGGCGACTACCCGGAGGAGGAAGTCAGGCTGGTGCGCATCAAGTTCATGTCTGACATGGGCAACTGAAAATATTTCCATATTTACAAAAGGCGGCCTTTCGCATTGCGGAAGGCCGCCTTTTGCGTTGTAAAAGACCGTCTTTCGCGCTCCGAAATGCGGCATATTGCAAAGTGCTTGACTGTCAGGGCGTTATCGGTTGGTCTCCGCCTGCCTTATTGTCGGGCGTATGTAATGGTGTGGAGCGCGACATGTGCCTTTGTAAAAGATTAGTACACATTGTGTTACTAATCTGCAACATTAGTTATGTTAAAATTTCATCCGACCCCCATATTTTAGGCTTTTTGGCATCGCTTTGGCCCCGCCAGGCAGTTCGTGGCGGTGTGTGGCGGCGTATCCGGCAGCTTGTGCACTGCTTGTCAAAGGGTAAGCGTTTCCCCGTTTTTTCGCTTTTTAAGTGAGGTTGTACGTTTACATTATGCTTGAAAACCAGATGTCCGTCGTCTTATTGTTAATATCTTATTGTAAGATGGATGCTTGCTATTGTTTCACCATGTGTTATTAAAGTTGCAGATTAGTAACATTTTATTATTTTTGCAGCCGAAAATAAAGACAAAGTGTTTAAAAGAAAGTTTTTGTTTTAATTTAATTAAAAGCTTTATGGGAAAAAGGTTATTTATCATCATGTCATTTTGTGTCGCGCTGTGCAGCGCGGCAATGGCACAGACACGCGTGCGCGGAACCGTCGTGTCTGAGGGTGACGGCAGCCCCGTGATAGGGGCTACGGTCACCGTAGAAGGCACCAAGGCCGGCACCGTGACCGACACCGGCGGCATGTTCAGCCTGACGCTGCCTGACGGTGCCAAGTATTTAAGGGTGACTTACGTGGGCTACGAGCCTGTCACCATAGCCGCGAGGGACGGCATGAGGGTGACGCTGAGCGAGGAACAGGCGCAACTCGACGAGGTCATCGTCACCGGCTACGGCAACTTCAAGAAGGCGTCCTTCACCGGGTCGGCGCAGACCCTCGACACCGAAGGGCTTGAAGACGTGCCTGTCATTTCAATCGCCGACAAGCTGGCCGGCGGCGTGGCCGGTGTGAACATCAGCTCTTCGTCGAGCGGTCCGGGCGGCGTGAGCAGCATACGCATACGCGGTATGAGCAGCATCAACGCCGGCAACGACCCCCTTATAGTGATTGACGGCACGCCGGTGCAGAGCGGAAACATAAGCGAGTTCCGCAACGCGTACAACGATACGTACACCGACATATTGTCGTCGCTCAACACCAACGACATAGAGTCTATGACTGTAATCAAGGACGCGGCTGCGGCTTCGCTCTACGGCTCGCGTGCGGCCAACGGAGTTATCGTCATAACGACAAAGAGCGGCAAGGTGGGCAAGACCAATGTGTCGTTCCGCAGCGACTGGGGCTTCTCCAACATGGCCGTTAACTACCGCCCTACGCTTGGCGGAGACGAGCGCCGCGAGCTGCTGTACAAGGGTCTCGAGAACTATGCCTTGTACACTGGCGGCATGTCAGAGGCTGACGCTGCGGCCTTCGCCGACAGCAATATAGACACCTTTGCGGCCAAGCCCGAGGGCGGATGGACCGACTGGCTCGACCTGCTTACGCGTACAGGCTCGCACCAGAACTACCAGGTGGGTGTCTCCGGAGGCAACGACCGTACAAAGTTCTACGCCTCGCTGGCCTACAACAAGCAGGAAGGCATCCTCTATAACCAAGGCCTTGAGCGCTTTACCGGCAACGCCAACCTCACTCATAAGTTCGGCCGCTTCGAGCTTCAGGTCACAACCCAGTTCTCACGCTTACGCCAGGAGAAAGTCAACGAGTACCTTAGTTACGACGGAGCGCTGTATAACTACATCGCAGCCCAAAGCCCCTCGGACACTCCTTACAACGAGGACGGTTCGCTGAAACAGCATTGTGGCGTAAACAACACCAACCCCCTGTTCGAGAACAAGCACAGTTCCAACTTCTATACGATGACCAAGGCGTTCAACACCGTCAAGCTGTCGTACAACATTTGGGACAACCTCAGGCTCAGCGAGAAGATATCTTACGACTATGTAAGCGGCAACGAGGATGTACTTTGGGACAAGACTTCGCAGAACGGAGGAAGCTACGGCGGCGTGTTCCAGCGTGCCATCAACTCTTACGGGCAACTCAACACACAGACACAGCTCGCTTACGACAAGACATTCGGCCGCCACAGCATTGACGCTTTGCTGGGCTTCGAGACCGAAGACTACCAGTATTCGTACAATTTCGTGTCGGGACAAGACTATCCGGGCAACCTCTACGAGCTGTCCAACGCCGGCACAACGAGCGCCGAGTCGGCAAAGTCGTCATACAGGATGACGTCGTTCCTCGGCCGCGTTGACTACAACTATGACAACCGTTATTACGTAGGCGCAAGCTACCGCGCCGACGGTACGTCGCGCCTTTCGCGCCAAAACCGCTGGGGCTCGTTCTGGTCGGTGTCGGGAGCGTGGCGCTTCACCGGCGAGAAGTTTGCCAAGCCGCTGACCAAGGTGCTCACCGACGGCAAGCTGCGCCTGTCTTACGGTGTCAACGGAACGCAGCCTTCAAGCTACTATTCGTACATGAACCTCTATTCATACGGCATCAAATATGACGGCGTGTCGGGCATGGGCGTCACCAGTCTGGCCAACCCCGACCTGAAATGGGAGAAGAACGCCACGTGGAACATTGGTCTCGACCTGACCTTCATCAACCGCATAACCCTGTCGCTGGACTACTACCAGCGCAAGACCTCAGACCTTATCTACGACCTTCCTGTGTCGCAGACCGGCGGATACTACAACGGCGACTATACTTACACCATGCCGACGAACATCGGCGAGATGCAGAACAAGGGCTTCGAGCTGACCGTCACCTCGGTTAACTTCGACACAAAGGACTTCAGTTGGACAACTTCGCTCAACATGGCGCACAACAGCAACAAGCTGACCAAGATTGACGGAGAGACCAACGAGCTGGTAAGCGGTCCGCTAATCCACCGCGTAGGCGAGCCGTATTACTCTTACTACCTGTACGAGTACGCAGGAGTTGACCCGCAGACGGGCAAGGCCCTGTACTACATCAACGACGGAACGGAGAACGCCCGCAACACTACTACCGAGATATCTGAGGCCAACAAGACAATCGTAGGCAAGCACCAGGCCTCCATCGAGGGCGGACTTACCAACACGCTGCGCTACAAGTGGTTCGACCTTGGCTTCACCCTGACCTACTCTTTGGGCGGCGACGCATTCGACTACACCCACGCCCTTTACGGCGGCGACGGCGACTATTACTATGGCGGCGTGCCTTCTTACTACAAGCTGGAGGACATGTGGAGCGGCCCGGGCGACACTTCGGCCAAGCTTCCGAAGTTCGAGTACGGCAATACGGTTACTTCTGCCTCGTCGCAATGGCTCATGCCTACCGACTATCTGCGCCTTAAGAACCTTACGCTCGGCTTCAGCCTGCCTAAGGAATGGGTCGGAAAGGTTGGCTTGACAAAGGCCCGTGTCTACTTCTCGGGCTGCAACCTGCTTACGTGGAAGTCAAAGAAGCTGCTCGTAGACCCGGAGATGCCGGTCAGCGGAGTGTGCCTTGTGGAGACGCCTGCGTACAGGACGTTCACCTTCGGACTTGAGATAGATTTCTAAATCAATAAACACAAAGGCCCATGCCGGCGTCGGCGATAATGTCGAAGTGCATTCGCAGGGGTGGCGTGGGCCTCATAACCAAAAACAACGATGAAGACAACATTATTATATAAAGCATTGGTGTGCGCGGCGCTGGTGGCCGGTACGTCGTCGTGCGTGAACAACTGGCTCGACCAGGAACCGTCGACGGGTGTGGACGCAGGCAGCGCCGTGACAACCACTTCCGACCTGAGGAGCGTCCGTGCAGGCATGTACGCCGCCCTGAAGGGCAACTCCTCGCTGACCGACTATTACGGACGCCTCATGTTCGTCTATGGAGACGTGAGGGGAGAGGACGTGCAGTACAACTGGATTGACGGCAGTAACCGCGGCGCGTTCTACTATTACATGACTTACAACACGGCCGACAACTTCAACGGCAACACCCCGTGGCAGACGCCCTTCGTGGTGATTGGCCGCGCCAACGCCGTGATTGACTATGCCGAGAGCGGCGCCATAGCCGACGCCGGTGACGGCAACGAGGCGCTCATTGCGCAGTACGCCGCCGAGGCGAGGGTGGTAAGGGCCATGGCCTTGTTCGACCTTACGCGCATATACGGCCGTCCCTACACCGAGGACGATGGCGCGTCGCTCGGCGCGCCAATACTGACCGAGCCGGTTGACGACGCCGGTGCCAACAAGCCCGGGCGCAGCACGGTGGCCGAATGCTACGTGCAGATAGAGAAAGACCTTGCCGACGCTGTCAGCTCGGGCGCACTGCCCGAGGACAAGACGCAGGGCTACGTCAACCTGTGGACGGCAAAGGCGTTGCAGGTGCGTGTCTACCTGACCAAGGGCTACTGGAAAGACGCCCTCTCGACGGCCCAGGACATCATCGCCAACTCGCCTTACGAGCTGTGGACTACGGGCGAGTACGTCTCGGCATGGAACAAGAACAGCGCGGCGCACGAGAATGAGATAATGCTCGAGTCCATCATAACTGACAACACCGACATGACCGACCGCGAGGGCATAGCCTACTGCTACGCCGACCTGTATGCCGACGGCGCGGCCGGAGGTTACGGCGACATCATCGTGACCAAGGACTTCTCGGAGATGCTTGCGGCCGACCCCGAGGATGTGCGCAACGGCATACTGCTCAAGCCTGCGGGCAAGCCTGAGACGTATGCGCAGTACGGAGCAGACTTCTGCAACCACGGCGTGTTCATCAACAAGATGCCGCAGCCTGACGCGGCGAGCAGCGTAGCCTACTCGAACGTGCCCCTGCTGCGCCTCTCGGAGGTATATCTCTCGGGTGCCGAGGCGGCTTTCAACCTCGGCGACACGCAGACCGCCGCGCAACTGCTCGACGACTTGATTACCAACCGCACCACCGACGCGTCGAAGACGGTCACCAGTACCACCGTGACGCTCGACCGCATATACACCGAGCGCCGCAAGGAGCTTGTAGGCGAGGGGCAACGCTACTTCGACGTGCTGCGCCGCGGCGAGACCGTTACGCGCTACACCGACGTGAACAACCGCGGATGGCACGATGCGCTCAACGAAGACGCGCGCACCTTCAACCGCGACTCTAAGAAGGCTCTGCCGCTGATACCGCAAAGCGAAATCAATGTAAACCCCAACATGCAGCAGAACCCTACCTATTGACACTCTCTAATTAAGTGAATAAAGGATACTTTCGTATCCACTGCGTCCGATGAGCCGTGACGGCGACTAAGGCGCACAACCTTTTATGTTGGCCGCCGCAGACGCAATGTCTGCGGCGGCTTTTTTGTCAGGTTGCGCTTGGCCGCAGCACGTCAGGCCATGTATAGCCACGCCGTTTGCGGGTCATCCGCCAATCTGTTGGATGAAATATAAGGTATATTAATGAAAGCATTTGTTCCGCCGGATTTGCAATCCGGCGGTTTCTAATTGCGGATTTGCAATCCGCACATGCCCATACATTTACCTCATGGTTGTGTGGTTTGAGCGGATTGCAAATCCTTATAGTACTTTTCGGCGGATTGCAAATCCGCCAAAACA
>CAJJWN010000051.1 GCA_905196835.1 uncultured Prevotella sp.
AGGGGCGCGGCTTCTTCCGCGAAGTGTTCATCCGCCGGGGGACGACCAGCGGCGTGTACGGCGTGGAAGAGCCGCACGAGTGCTACATGACCTACACGACCGAACGGGCGGAAAAGGAGGCACTGAAGCTTTACAAGAAGGAACTTCGGTGCAGCCACCAGGAAGCTATCGAGGCATATTGCCGGGACTGGGATGCCAGCGGTATCGGGAAGTCCCTGCCTTTTGCACAAAAAGTAAACGAGACGGGGCGTGTGCTCAACCTCCGTCCCGTGTATGAATCCAAATAAGCATTGCAGCCATGAAACGACTACTCCTTATCCTGACCATCGCCTCGGTCGCACTCTGCCAGACGGTTCACGCCCAGTATTACAGCGTGAACTACGACACCCGTACCGTTGCGGCGATGGTGGCCGCCTTCGGTACGGAAGCGGTCGCCGAAGGGTACTACCGGGAGCAGGTCGATGACATCCTCAAGCACTACACGGCAGCGGAGGTCGCTACCGCCGGGATATTCGCGGCCAAGTTCTTGGAGCATAAAGCCCTGAGCGACCTCGGCATCTGGAACAGCCGCACGGAGAACTACTACTACCGGCGCATCTACCGGATGGTGGCGGAGAAAATCATGCCCAAGATATGGGTGGTGGCGAAGCAGATGCTCCATTCGCCGCAAACGGCTATCTATTGGGGCAGTTACCTGATGAAAGTCTGCGACGATACCAAAAGTCTGTGTATGCAGTTCGAGAGCGTGGTGACCAACAGCACGCTGACCTTTTCGGACATCGCCTTTCTCGAAATCAATCCGGAGATTGCCCCCTTGCTAAAGCTCTCCGAAACGGGAAACATCGACTGGCAGCGGATGATGGACAACTTCGCCCACATACCGGGCAACTTCACGCACGAGAACCTGAAAAGCGACCTCGACAACCTTTATAACACGGGTGTCGGCCTTGCAACGGCAGGCATTGCCAATCTCGGTGACGCCCTGTTGCAAAGCAGCTCGTTCCATGACCTGATGGGCGGAAAGGTTGAAGAAATCGGCAACCTGTATGAACACTACGGGAGTCTATTCGAGCAGGCGGAACATGACATCGGCGGCTTGCTGATTGACATGGTGGGTGGTCCGGACAACGTGGCCGGTCTGTTCAACTTCAGCAACTACAACCTCACGGCATGGATGACCGACTACCTGGACGAAGCGATGGGGAACTATTACACGCAGCGGTGGTACATTGCCCGGCGTGACCAAGGGAGCGTATCGCTGTGCGACTACTATCCTCCGACGGACGACAACAGCATCCTGAACGGGGGCGCATGGGTGCGGTTCAACACGAGCGACCCGAATTTCTATCCCAACGCCTCGCAACGGGAACAGGTACTTGCCAACTCGGAAGGATATGCCGGTTGGTCAAGAAACCGCGTGCAGCAGTTGAACAACCAGAACGACGGGTTCAGCTACAGCATCAACTATTGGATGAGTGCCTATATCATCAGCAAGAAAAACAAGCAGACCAAAAAGGCATACGCATACGAAATCCATGTGAGCAAAAGCTGGAATAAGGAAGAAGTTGTCTATGAGGAAGTCTTCGATTCCTACTCGATGGACTTGAATACGTTTCGGGCGCAACTGAATGTCCGACTTGCGGAGTTCAACGAAAACGAGGACGGCTACACCTATTATATATCTTCCGGTACGCGGAACTATTACCAAGCAACGGACGCCGCCAAATTGAAGGGATGCGAGAGCGTGACCATCAGCGTGACCTGTTCCGACGGGGTTACGCTCGGACAGGGCTCGACACAATACAAGTGCCGTAAATGCGGCAGCTCGTTGAATGCCCACACCAAGGAGTGCGCCATGCAGACCTCGGTGACGGAAAACAACCTCGACCTTTCGGAACTGGATGCGCTGTTGAACGAGGCAAACAGCCAAGCGGCCAATCTTGAAGCGCAAATCGGGACATTGGAAAACGAGAACGCTGTCCTGCTGAAGAAAATCAGTACGGCGAGCATTGAGGATGCGGCGGCTTACCGACAGCAGTATAATGCAAACAAGACACGGATAGACCGTCTGAAAGGCGAACTCGCGGAGTGGAAGAAGAAACAGTCCGACTATGCTCAGGCGAAGTCGGAAGCCGCAGACGACAACAGCGTAGCGACGGATGACTATTACCGCATTCCAGCTATCATGCAAGACTGCAAGGCTGCCTACGGCCTGACATGGCAGGACGGCGGATCGTGGAACGGCTATTCGTATGTGCGCAAGGCGACAATGCCGAACATCAACGGCATCATCACATTCAAGGCTACGGTCTCGATTGCCCGCAAGCCGAAATATTTTCTCGGCATCAAGATTCACCGTGCCATCATCCAAATCCAATGGGAACTGACCTCGGTCTATACGGACACGCACGTCGCCGATGTGCTGACACTCGATCCGGGGCTTTCGGATGCGGAGAAAACCAAATTAGTGAACGACCGCATCGCCGAAATCGCCCGTGAACACCCGTCCTGCAAAATCACGACGGAATACGCCCGCAGCACACCGCTGGAGGAAACTCCGTCCGGCGACGTGTACCATCTGCTGTGGTCGAGCGACCGCCTCGAAATCGCGAGGGAGGTGGACAGCAGAATCACAAGGATATACGCCGACTTGGTATCGCTGGAAAAGATGATGCACTACAAGCGGAGCATCCTTGACGTGATGAAGGATGTGTTGCCCGGACTGGACACGGACGAAGGCCGCAGGCTGACGCTCGTGGAGGAATGCCATGACCGCTGGGTGGAGAGCGCACGGACGTTTCGGAACGATGGCGGCAGAAACGGCGGAAAGGAGGTGCGGCCATGAAACGCATTTTACGGATAGCCGCATTGCTGCTCTTCCTGCTGCCCGGTATCGCCAAGGCGCAGTGGACTTTCGATATAGTCTCCGTCGAAGCCTACATCAACGACCACAAGAAGCAGCGCAGCCTGTTGTTGGCCCGCAGTACCTTGGAGTACAGCAACAAACTGTTGCACGAATACAGCTGTAAGGAAGTCGGGGGCTATAAAGAGCTGAATATCGACCTTGACCGGTACACCCGTGCGTTCGATGTCATCGACGTCATGTACCAGTCGTTGCGCACGGTGCTGAACGTCAAGAATACCTACACATCGGTCAGCGACCGTATCGGCGACTATAAATCATTGTTGGAGGATTTCAATGCGAAGATATTGAAACGGGGACGCATCGAATCCGCAGATACCCTGATTATCTCCATCAATGCGAGGGGGCTGAGGGCGATTGCCCGTGAGGGGGAACAGCTCTACAAGTCCGTGAGCGACCTCGTGCTGTATGCCACCGGAGCGGCAGCCTGCTCGACCTCCGACCTGCTGATGGTGTTGGAGGCCATCAACCGCTCATTGGACAACATCGAGCGGCATCTGAACCGTGCGTATTTCGAGACATGGCGGTATATACAGGTGCGTATCGGCTATTGGAAGGCAAAGGTATATCGCTCCCGCACCATGCGGGAGATTCTCGATGACGCCTTCGGGCGTTGGCGCGGAGCCGGAAGACTGGATTATTAACGACAAAAAGAGAAGAATATGAACAGAAAACTATTACTCATGGCGGTGGCGGTCACCGTAACGACAGCCGTACACGCACAGTATGTAACGTACAACCATGATTCGCCGAAGCAGAATCAGGTAACGGTCATGGAGACCGGTACGGGCGCACTCTCGCCCGACCTCTATTATTCCGTGCTGCACAACAAATACAAGAAGTCGGCAGCGGCCAAAAACAAGCTCTCGTTCCGCACGCTTGCCGGTATCAATCTCTACAACCAGGTGGACGAAGCGGAAGCCATTGATTCGGCCTTGGTCAAGCGGGCGAAGGTCGAGGCGTTGAACGTTGCCGACCGGCAGGTGGACATCGCATGGCTTGCCGAGGGCGATAAGGTCAGCGGACAGATGGAGCGGTTCCGGCGCAACATCGACCGTATTCTCCTGTCCGGTGGCACTCCGGCCGACAAGGAACGGTGGACGGAATACTACCACGTCTATCAGTGTGCCATCAAAGCCACGAAAGACGCCTATATGCCCAATGCCCAGCGAAAGAAGGAGTATCTGCGCATTTACGAGGATGTGGCACGGCAGAACGAGATTTTAGTGGGCTACCTTGCCAAGCGTCAGAACGCAACGGTGACGAATGCACTGCTGAACGCAACGGACAACCGTACCCTGCATAAAGGCGGTATTGTCCGCAATGCCATGAGCCGGTGGCAGGAATCACGCCTTGCGGTGCGTGGTTCGCAATCGGGCAGCAACGGAAACGGCGAAGATGACAACGAGAGTGTAAACAGAGGGAAATAAAAAGACAGGGCTATGGCAAACGGAGATATACTTTCGGATTTCGGCATCAACCTGTTGGAGGAGGAAATAGATGATGTCATCTTTCAGACCAACGAGTTTCTGACTGACGCGACTTTTACCGGTGCGCAGGGACCTTTTTGGTGGATATTGCAGATGTGCATGGCACTCGCGGCACTGTTCTCCATCGTCATGGCGGCAGGTATCGCCTACAAGATGATGGTAAAGCACGAGCCGTTGGACGTGATGAAGCTGTTTAGGCCGCTTGCCGTGTCGATTATCATCTGCTGGTGGTATCCGCCTGCGGACACGGGTATGGCGGGGAGCCGGAACAACTGGTGTTTTCTCGATTTCCTGTCCTACATCCCTAACTGCATAGGTTCGTACACCCATGACCTGTATGAAGCCGAAGCTTCACAGATATCGGACAGGTTCGAGGAAGTTCAGCAGCTCATCCATGTGCGTGACACGATGTACACGAACCTGCAGGCACAGGCGGATGTCGCCCACACAGGCACATCCGATCCCAATCTGATAGAGGCGACAATGGAGCAGACCGGTGTGGACGAAGTGACGAACATGGAAAAGGATGCGGCGAAGTTGTGGTTCACGTCTTTGACGGCAGGTGTCATCGTGGGGATAGACAAAATTATCATGCTGATTGCCCTCGTGGTGTTCCGAATCGGTTGGTGGGCTACGATTTACTGCCAACAAATCCTGTTGGGAATGCTGACGATTTTCGGGCCGATACAGTGGGCGTTCAGCATCCTGCCAAAATGGGAAGGTGCTTGGGCGAAGTGGCTGACACGCTATCTGACGGTGCATTTCTACGGGGCGATGCTCTACTTCGTGGGCTTCTACGTGCTGCTGCTCTTTGACATTGTATTGTGCATCCAAATCGAGAACCTGACGGCGATAACCGCCAGCGAGCAGACGATGGCCGCCTACCTGCAGAACTCGTTCTTCTCGGCGGGCTACCTGATGGCGGCTTCGATTGTAGCTCTCAAGTGCCTGAACCTTGTTCCGGACTTGGCGGCATGGATGATACCGGAGGGCGACACGGCATTCTCTACCCGAAACTTCGGCGAGGGCGTGGCACAGCAGGCGAAGATGACGGCAACCGGAGGGTTGGGCGGCATCATGAGATAATCCGCAAAAGATAATATAAACCCAATAAAAATCATAACAACATGAAATTGCAAGAGAAAATCAAAAGCTGGTGCAAGGATGAGAAATTTATGTCCTTTGCACAGGAACGAGCGAGAAAAGAGGTTTGCGAGGTGGCGGAGAACCACCGCATCGACCCGCAGTATGAAGAACTGGACGAAGCCTTCGAGTACGACGACCGGTACATCGCCCCCTTAGTGACGTACCTAACGTACAAGCTGCGTCTTGCCCTGCTGCAGCGGAACGCTGGTAAGCGCAAAAGAGGAATCTGGTGGGTGCTTGTCCATGTGGAGATGCAGGGCTATTACGTGGAGATATTCTCGGCGGAGTTCGAGAATCTTTTGACGGAACTTCGGGATGCGGTCATACCCATGCTGCACACGGAATATGTACAGATGTTGAACGGTAAAAGGGAATAACCGATGGTCATCAAGAATTTGGAAAACAAAATCAGACTGGTGGGCATCATCTGTACCGCTTTTCTCGTGGGATGTGTCATCATCAGCTTGTCAAGCATCTGGACAGCCCGGACGATGGTCTCGGATGCGCAGAAGAAGGTGTATGTGCTGGACGGCAACGTGCCTATCCTCGTGAATCGCACGACAATGGACGAAACGCTTGATGTGGAAGCCAAAAGCCATGTGGAGATGTTTCATCATTATTTTTTCACGTTACCGCCGGATGACAAATATATCCGCTATACGATGGAAAAAGCGATGTATTTAGTCGATGAGACGGGGTTGGCACAATACAACACGCTCAAGGAAAAGGGTTTCTACTCCAACATTTTGGGTACGAGTTCGGTGTTCTCCATCTATTGCGACAGCGTGGCTTTCAACAAGGAGAAGATGGAGTTCACCTACTACGGACGGCAGCGCATCGAGCGACGGAGCAATATCCTGATGCGTGAACTGGTGACGGCAGGACAGCTCAAGCGTGTACCCCGAACAGAGAACAATCCGCATGGGCTGCTTATCGTGAACTGGCGTACCCTGCTGAACAAGGACATCGAACAGAAAACGAAGATCAACTACTAAACAACGGAGTTTATGAATATCAAGGGATTCAGGCGGATGCTCTTCGGTGAAAAGATGCCGGACAAGAACGATCCGAAATACAAAGACCGTTACGAGCGGGAGGTGTCCGCCGGACGAAAGTTCGCCCAAGCGACACGTATCGACAAGGCTGCCGCCAAGGTACAGGGATTCGCCAACGCGCACCGGATACTTTTTCTGGTCATCGTCTTCGGTTTCGCTATCGGAGGGTTCACTTGGAACATCTATCGCATTACGATGGCATACCGCAACAGCCGGCCGACACGCACGGCGACGGAAATGCAGGATTCGGTGCTGCGGGAAAGACACAAGAGGCTGCAAGGGGGTGAAATAAGGGAAAATCGGAACGAGAACAAGAAATATGAACCGCAATAAAGGAGTGCTTATGAATACACGATTTGAAAAATCAGTCCGCTCGTCGGACGAATGGTACACCCCGAAGGAGGTGCTGAAAGCGTTAGGCAGGTTCGACCTTGACCCTTGCGCCCCTGTCCATCCGTTGTGGCCGACCGCCGAGGTCATGTATGACCGGGACATGGACGGATTGTCCCTGAAATGGGAAGGGCGTGTATGGCTCAATCCTCCGTACTCGCGTCCCCTTATCGAACAGTTTGTCCGAAAGTTGGCGGAACACGGCAACGGCATCGCGCTGTTGTTCAACCGTTGCGATTCCAAAATGTTTCAGGACGTCATTTTCGAGAAAGCGACGGGCATGAAATTCCTGCGCCACCGCATCCGGTTTTACCGCCCGGACGGAACACGCGGCGATTCTCCCGGTTGCGGCAGCATCCTGATCGCATTCGGAGTGGAAAACGCAGAAGTGCTGAAAAACTGCAGCATTGAAGGCAAGTATGTACAACTCAATTAAAAGATGTATGATGAAGATATTTGATAAAATCAATTTCAGGGAGCCGAAGTATATGCTTCCGGCTGTCCTGTATATCCCGCTTCTGGTTGCATCGTACTTCATCTTCGACCTGTTTCAGACCGAAACGGCGGAGATTCCGGACAAGACGCTGCAGACAACGGAGTTTTTGAACCCCGATTTGCCGGATGCCCGGCTTAAAGGCGGTGACGGCATAGGCAGCAAGTACGAGAACATGGCCAAATCATGGGGTAAGATACAGGATTACTCCGCAGTGGATAACATAGAACGAGATGAACCCGATGACAACAAGGAAGAATATGAATCGCAATACACGGTGGACGACATCGCCCTGCTCGATGAGCAACAGCAGGAAAAGGCTGCGGCAGCGCAAATTGCCGATGCCAAGACGCGCGAGCAAGAAGCTCTCGCGGAACTGGAGAAAGCCCTTGCCGAAGCAAGGTTGAGAGGACGCAATGAGGTATTACCGGCGACCGATACGGACAGTACCGCATCGGCGCAACCCCCGACGGCAACCATAGAGGTTAAGGGAAAAATAGAGGAAGAGAGCCGTTCGGTAAAAGCCCCGTCAGAGAACGAACCGCCCAGCGAAGTGGTACGCAAGGTAAAGACGGCTTCGGATTACTTCAATACGCTTGCGGTCAATGCCCGTGAACCGAAACTGATAAAGGCCATTATCGACGAGGACATCAAAGCGGTGGACGGCTCGCGTGTGCGGTTGCGTCTGCTCGACGACGTGGAGATCAACGAGTGCGTGGTCAAACGAGGGTCGTATCTGTATGCCACCATGAGCGGCTTCTCGTCGGGGCGTGTGAAGGGGAACATCACCAGCATTCTCATCGAGGACGAACTGGTGAAGGTCAGCCTGTCCCTTTACGACACGGACGGCATGGAGGGGCTTTATGTACCGAACAGCCAGTTCCGGGAAACGAGCAAGGATGTGGCAAGCGGTGCGGTGTCGGGGAATCTGAACATGAATACCGGCAGTTACGGCAACAGTCTCTCGCAATGGGGAATGCAAGCCGCTACGAATGCCTACCAGAAAACGAGCAATGCCATCGGCAAAGCTATCAAAAAAAATAAGGTAAAGCTGAAATACGGCACTTTCGTCTATCTGGTGAACGGACGTGAGAAACAGTAAAAACGGAAGCCATGATAGAGATTGACAACATATATAATATGGACTGTATCGAGGGCATGAAGCTCATGGCGAACGGCAGTGTCGATGCCGTGATAGCGGATTTGCCTTACGGCGTGTTGAACCGTAGCAACAAGGCGGTACACTGGGACAGGCAGATACCGCTCGAAGCGTTGTGGGAACAGTACCGCAGGATCACCAAGCCGGGAAGCCCCGTTATCCTCTTTGCGCAGGGCATCTTCTCGGCGCGGCTCATGCTCTCGCAACCCCGGATGTGGCGGTATAACCTCGTGTGGCGGAAAGACCGGGTAACGGGTCACCTGAATGCCAACCGGATGCCGCTACGCCAGCATGAGGACATCATCGTGTTCTACGACCGTCAGCCGGTATATCATCCTCAGATGATGCCGTGTCCACCGGAACGGAAAAATCATGGACGGCGCAAGACGGACGGTTTCACGAACCGCTGTTACGGTGAAATGAAACTGGCTCCGGTGCGTGTTGCCGAAGACAAGTACCCGACCTCTGTCATTTCCATACCCAAGGAACACAAGACAGGAGCATTCTATCATCCGACACAGAAGCCGGTAGCCTTGATAGAGTACCTGATGCGCACCTATACCAACGAGGGCGATGTGGTGCTGGACAACTGCATCGGTTCGGGTACGACCGCCATTGCCGCCATCCGCACGGGACGGCATTACATCGGATTCGAGATTGAACCGACGTATTGCGAAATTGCCGGACGACGGATTCGGGAGGAACTGGAACGTGGTCATGGGATTAAAGAAAGCGAAATAAGGGAAATAAAGAAATAAAAAAATAAAAAATATCAACAGAAACGATATGAACAAGAAAATAATTATAACTGCATTTCTTCTGGCGGCAGGACTTTTTGCCACACGGAACGCACAGGCTCAGCGTACATACGAAGAGATGGAACGGCTGACTGTCAATGAACAGGTAACGACCGTCATCACAGCCTCGGAACCGGTCCGCTTCGTGGATATTTCCACAGACAAGGTGGCGGGCGACCAACCCATTGAGAACATCATCCGGTTAAAGCCCAAAGAGACGGGACACGAGGACGGTGAAGTGCTGGCCATCGTCACCATCGTAACGGAACGCTATCGCACGCAGTATGCACTCATCTACACCACGCGGATAAGCGAGGCGGTGGCAGACAAGGAAATTCAGCTACAGGAACGGGATGCCTACAACAATCCTACGGTCTCGATGTCCACAGCCGACATGGTGCGTTTTGCAAGACGGGTGTGGAACTCGCCCGCGAAAATCCGCAACGTGGCGACCAAGGCGCACCGAATGGTGATGCGCCTGAACAATATTTACTCGGTGGGCGACTACTTCTTCATCGACTTTTCCATCGAGAACAAAACGAACATCCGTTTCGACATCGACGAGATACGGGTGAAACTGTCGGACAAGAAACTTTCGAAGGCAACTAACGCGCAGACCATCGAGCTGACTCCTGCCCTGGTATTGGAACACGGCAAGACGTTCAAGCACGGCTACCGGAACGTGATTGTCGTGAAAAAGATGACCTTTCCGAACGACAAGCTGCTGACTATCGAAATGACGGAACAACAAATCAGCGGGCGCAATATCAGCCTGAACATCGACTACGAGGATGTGCTGTCGGCCGATTCATTTAACACCGCTTTATTGGAGGAGGAATGACGATGAAAAAGACGTTGAAAACAGTTTTGTTACTGATGCTTGTCTGCATAGGGTTTGCCACCAATGCCCATGCGCAACGCAACGGCGGCCGCCTCTCGCTCGGCGTGGGATTGCTGTATGAGAACGGCATGGACGTAACGCTTGCTTACGAGCATGAAATGAACTACCGTCATGCGTGGGAGTTCTTCGCCAACGGCTATCTGAAATGGACGGAATGTAAATCTTGCGGTCATATTTGTCCGGAATCCTTCTGGCGCAACTACCGCACTTATGGTTTCGGTGTGGCGTACAAACCTTGTGTGGTGCGTGGACGCAACCATTACGGCAACTTGCGTATCGGAGCTTCGGCAGGGAGCGACACGAACAAGTTTCTTGCCGGAATCCATGTGGGTTACGAGCACAATTATGAGCTGCGGTCGGGATGGACGCTGTACTGGCAGGTCAAGAGTGACATGATGATAAAAGGGGCGGATTTGCTGCGGACAGGTATCGTGCTGGGTGTAAAACTGCCGATAAAATAAAGGAAAAACAAAAAAACGGAAATGACATGATACGAAAGATTCAATGGATTGCAATGGTAGTGGCGGCGGTATTGTGCGCTGCCTGTGACGCCCATATCGACGTACCCGATACGGCGGTACGTCCGGGGCATATTCTCTGCGAGGACGGCACGGCATTGTCCTATGCGCAGTATGAACAATCGGGGAAGCGGGCAATAGCGGTTGTCTTTGATACCGAACGCCGTGAAGGAACGGAAGGGAACGGCTATGCGGTTTACCTGTGGGACATTGCTCCGGCGGCATTCGCCGACAGCCTCGGTGTCGCACAAGGGACGTCGGCCGACATCGGGGCATTGGACGGGAACATGAACACCTTTGCGCTGTACGACACAAGGGAGACGGCTTCGCCTATGGCGGAAGCGGTCTTTGACCTGTGGCGGTACGGACAGAGTGCCTATATCCCGTCGGTAGCACAGATGCGGTTGCTGTATGCTGTCCGGGAAACCGTCAATCCTGTCATTGAACGGTGCGGCGGTCATCCGTTGCCGTTGGATGAATACGATTGCTGGTACTGGACATCGACGGAAGTGTCCGGACAAGAGACGGCGAAAGCGTGGCTTTACTCGACAGGAAGCGGCGCGATGCAGGAGACACCTAAGACACAGGCGCATAAGCTGCGGCCTATAATTACCATGAACAAATAAAATGTGCAACGATATGAATATAGATATGCTTTTCTGTATAGTATTGATGGTATTGGGGGCTTTCCTCATATACTATCCCATCAAAGATGAATCACCTCGGCAAAAACTGAAAAAGCTCGCCGATTCTGTTGCGTCTGATAAAAAGGACATTGATTATCTGATTCAACGCTTCAGCTACCTTTTGGATAACATGGCGGCAGACAATGGGAAAGGTTCGGCTCTGAGATGCCAGATTGCCAAATTGGAGGAAGTTGTCAAGGAGTTGAACGGCAAACGCAAGGAACTTGAGTTAAACAACCGGTCGATGACGGATGTTAATGACGAATTGAAGCGAAGCAATGCCGAACTTTTAAGGAAGGCTTCTGAATTGCGTGATGAGATACAGCAACAGGAAATTAAAATCCAACAGCAGGAAGAATACATCAATTCTGTCCAGAGAGTCAAAGAAGGGCTTGAGATAGCCTTGGACAACATTCAGGCAGAAGAGGTGCATTATCTCTCACAGCCGATATTCAGCATGAAAATGACGCCTATAGTCAGAAGCAAACTCGAATCTCATGGGATATTGTATGTCGGCGACCTGATTCAGCTCAACGAGGAATATCTCATGGAAATCTGGGGTTTAGGACCGGTAGCACTTGAAAGAATAAAGACGAAACTGAACGAAAACGGTGTGTGGTTCGGTATGGATGTCATACGAATCAACGACCGTTGGTATCGTCGGAAACAAGAATTAACAACGGATTGATTCATGGAAGAGAGCAAAGAATTACAAGGGTTCTACAAGATATTCCGTGCGGTCATCTATATCTCCGTGCTGATGGAGTTCTTCGAGTATGCCATCGACCCTGCCATGCTCGACCACTGGGGTGGCATACTGATTGATATTCACGGGCGCATCAAGCAGTGGATGATTTACAATGACGGTAATCTTGTGTACAGCAAGATTGCGACGTTCCTGCTTATCTGCATCACCTGTATCGGTACGAGGAACAAGAAGCATCTGGAGTTCGATGCCCGGAGACAGGTGTTATATCCGCTAATCAGCGGACTGTTCCTGATTGTGTTCTCCGTGTGGTTGTACCATCATCCGATGGAAACGAGGCTCTACACGTTGCCACTAAATATCATCTTCTACATGGCGACCACGCTTGTCGGTGTGATATTGGTACATATCGCACTGGATAACATCTCGAAGTTCATCAAGGAGGGACTGGGTAAAGACCGGTTCAACTTTGAGAATGAAAGTTTCGAGCAGAGCGAAGAGAAGGTTGAGAACCAGTATAGCGTGAATATACCGATGCGGTACTATTACAAAGGTAAATTTCGCAAGGGATGGGTGTCGATAAGCAACTGTTTCAGAGGAACATGGGTAGTCGGAACTCCGGGCAGCGGTAAGACGTTCAGCATCATAGAACCGTTCATCCGCCAACATAGTGCCAAGGGCTTTGCGATGGTGGTCTATGACTACAAATTTCCGACACTTGCCACTAAACTTTACTATCATTACAAGAAAAACCAGAAGCTCGGAAAACTGCCCAAAGGGTGCAAGTTCAACATCATCAACTTCGTGGATGTGGAGTACAGCAAACGGGTGAACCCCATTCAGGCAAAGTACATCAATAATCTTGCGGCGGCGAGCGAAACGGCGGAAACCCTGTTGGAATCCCTGCAGAAAGGCAAGAAAGAGGGAGGCGGAGGCAGTGACCAGTTCTTTCAGACTTCTGCCGTGAACTTTCTTGCCGCCTGTATCTACTTTTTCGTGAACTACGAGCGGGAACCCTACGATGCAAACGGAAAGAAACTATATGCGGAGAAACGGCAAGATCCGCAGACGAAGTTCTGGAAGCCGACGGGTGTCGTTCGTGACCGTGAGGGTGGCAGCATCGTGGAACCTGCCTATTGGCTGGGAAAATACTCGGATATGCCGCATATCCTTTCATTTCTCAATGAGAGCTACCAGACTATTTTTGAGGTACTGGAGACGGACAACGAGGTCGCGCCGTTGCTCGGCCCGTTCCAGACGGCCTTCAAGAACAAGGCAATGGAACAATTAGAGGGTATGATTGGTACGCTGCGTGTCTATACCAGCCGTTTGGCCACCAAGGAATCCTACTGGATATTCCACAAGGATGGGGACGACTTCGACCTGAAAGTTAGTGACCCCAAGTCACCCAGTTATCTGCTGATAGCCAACGATCCGGAAATGGAAAGTATCATCGGAGCGTTGAACGCTCTGATATTGAACCGTCTCGTTACCCGTGTGAACACCGGGCAGGGGAAGAATATTCCGGTCAGCATCATCGTGGATGAGCTGCCGACACTGTATTTCCACAAGATAGACCGACTGATAGGTACGGCGAGAAGCAACAAGGTAAGCGTAACGCTGGGTTTTCAGGAGTTGCCGCAGTTGGAGGCTGACTACGGAAAAGTGGGAATGCAAAAAATCATCACGACAGTGGGCAACGTGGTAAGCGGTTCAGCTCGCGCAAAAGAGACACTGGAATGGTTGTCGAATGACATTTTCGGCAAGGTAGTACAGGTCAAAAAGGGCGTGACCATCGACCGGGATAAGACGAGCATCAATCTCAATGAGAATATGGACAGCCTTGTACCCGCCTCGAAAATTTCGGATATGGCGACGGGATGGATTTGCGGACAGACGGCCAGGGATTTCGTGAAGACGAAAACCGGTACAGGAGGCTCGATGAACATTCAGGAATCGGAAGAGTTCAAGACTACAAAGTTCTTCTGCAAGACGGATTTCGATATGAAGGAGATAAAAGCGGAGGAAGCGGCCTATGTACCGCTACCGAAGTTCTACACCTTTAAGTCGAGGGAGGAACGGGAACGCATCTTGTATAAAAATTTCATACAAGTCGGACAGGATGTAAAAGACATGATAACGGATGTACTGAACAAGCGTGGGGCGAAATAAATCAAAATCCCTGCAATAATCACGAAATTATTGCAGGGATTTTTATATTCAATTTCAGTTACCCAAAATCTTGTGGGCATAAAGCCGGTTTTACGGACGTAAATGAATTATCTGACAGTTTCCGATTTGGAATCGTTTTCCGATAGCAGATTTTGTAATTTGTCGATGTCCGGTAGAGTCTTGCGCAGATTCTCCGGCATTTCTTGGGCTGTGCGGTATGTCGCCACGCCCATAGGCTTATCATAGTCGCGCACCATGATTTCGACAAACTTGCGGTTGGCATCCTGGCATAGGACAATACCGATTGAAGGGTTCTCGTGCGGTTTCTTGTCGGTCATGTCATACACCGTCAGGTAGCCGCTAAGCTGTCCGAGATAATTCGGGCGGAACTTGCCCCGTTTCAACTCCACGATTACGCTGGCATTCAGTTCTCTGTTGAAGAATACAAGGTCAGCAAACATTTCTTCTCCGGCAACTATCAGGCGATGCTGACTGTCGATAAAAGTGAAGTCGTTTCCAAAACGGAGAATGAACTGCTTGATATTGGTTACGATTTGGTTTTCGATGACCTTTTCGTTCCAGTCCTGTTCGCGTTCTCCCACATTCTCCAGATTAACCATTTCGAGCATATACTCATCCTTGAACGCCAATATCGCTTTTACGGCATAAATGGCTTCGGGCAGCACTTGAAGGAAGTTGCTCGGCAAAGATCCGCGATTTGAATAGATGTCTTCTTTCAAGTAATTTTTGAGAGAGGATAGCGACCACGCATTTTGAGCGGCACAATGGATATAGAACAACCGTTCCGCGATGTCTTTTGAACGAGTCAGGATTTCAATATGATGTGAAAAGCTGATCTTGACAAAATCGTCCCAGGTAAATTCGGTATTGACCGGTTGCCCGATAAGTTGCAGCAGTAGATGCTCGTCAATATCCAATTCGCCCAACGCTGTTGGATGAATTAAAGCCGTACCCTTTTCCGACGAATGGTTTTCCAATTCGCCCAACACTGTTGGACGAATTAAAAACGTCCTCCATTCCTCATAGAATGAGCGCATCCGTTTCAACCCCGATTCAGAAAAGCCGTGCAGACCGGGCAACTCCCGTTGAAGGAGCTTTGATATGGTAGGCAATGCTTTAGTACCCCAACAGCCGATGCGGGAATTTTCAGACACGAATTTCCCCACTCCAAAATACAACGAGAGAGTTTCTTTGTTGACCGCAGCCGCACTTCTATACCGGCAGCGTTCGATGGCATGTTTGATTATCTCTACTGCCTCTGCATATTGTGTATAATCCGATGGGATAACCTGTTGTTCCATATACATACGTTTTTGTGCCGCAAAGGTACGAAAAATACGGGATATACAGGGCAGAATGCCAACATATTATAGTGCCGCGTGGGTCTTATTCGGTATTTTTAGCGTTCCGGTGTCTTGCACTCGCTTTGCTGCCAATCTACTCACTCAGATGTTCATGCGTCTGGGGCGTGCCGAGAAAGCTGGTAGCGGTGTGGATAAGATTGTGAGCGGTTGGCAGTCTTTGGGTTGGCCGCTTCCTACTGTAGCCGAGGAAACACGTCCGGACTATGTTGTGCTGACCTTGCAGTTAGGGATGAAAACCCGACAAGAAAACCCGCAAGAAAACCTCGCAAGCAGGATTTGAGAAAAGAGCAAATCTTGGAGTTCTGTGTTGAGCCGCAATACCTATCTGATATTTTGCAACATTTAGGATTGAAAGATAGGGAAAATCTTATGGAGGTCTATATCAATCCGATGATTGGTACAGGGGTATTGGAAATGACGGAGCCGGACAATCCCACAAGCCGTAACAACGGTAAAAGTGGAACAAGGACTTCAAAAGTGAGTTTATAATAGGATATTGCGGCTTGGACGCATCCAACCGCACACGAAAACACCGCCCACGTAGAAAAATGGGCGGTGTTATTCGGTCGCTCGCTTATTCAGGCTCGTGTACCGCTTAAAAGTACGGCAAGTTGCCGGTCGCAGAATTTGTCGTATTCCTCTTTGTCCGTACCGCTTTCGACGGCTCGGTCAATGACATCGCCCAACTCGTCGAAGCATACTTCCTCATTGACGCACTCCGCACCGTTCTCTTTCAGCAGATATACCTCATAATAATCGGAGCCGTTGAGTGCGATAACGACATTTCCGGCGTGCAACCGCCCGTTTACTTTAATCCGCAATGCCGGCAAATCCCGGAATACCGTAGCGACAAAATCGCCGATTCCCCACGACATAAGAATGGGCATGGGTGTAAGTGATACCAATTGTTCTTTGATGGTCTGTGCGATGTGCATTACATACTCTTTATCCATAACTTTGATTTTTAATATGATTATTGATTTATGTTAGTTGAACCATTCGGGGTTATCCTCTTTTAATTCCGTGATGAGTTCATCGTCCGGTAATTTGAGGGTTTTCGCATCGGTGAAAAAGAAAACCTCGTCATATATTTGTTCGGCTTCCTTACTTGCAAAACCTTCGTTTTCGTCCTCGAAACTGCCCGGATGAAGTGCATCGAGCAGAGCGGTAGAGCCGATAAGTAATTCTTCACCTTCGTTGGATTTCACGATACGGCAGATGTAGATATTGCCGTCAAATTGTAGTTCTTTCGTTTTCATACATCTGTTATCTTAATGGGATGTGTTTCCCGTGAGCCTTGAGGTATTCCATGATGCACTTCGCTTCCTCGTGCGATGCACGGTTGCGGTCGTCGTAGTTGCGTGTCTCGTCCGCCATGACCACGATACACTCTTTTACCAACCTGTAAAGGCTTTGCTGCAGTGTGGGGTGCATTTCGGGGATAGCGGCTGCAAACCGTTTGGGGTTGAAGCCGTAATCGTTCACTGCCCTTTCCCAGTCTTTGGCGAGCTGGTACTCCTTGCTTTCCTTGATGTTGTCCATAATCTTGAATTTTAATGATTTGTTTTTTTCTTCCCTCCGTTCGGTTCCTTTCTGTCGGAACCGCTTTGGGATTTTATGGATGCGGTACACGGTTGTCGGTACAGCTTCATACGGAAGGCTTTTCCTGCCAATTACTCTTTCTGAGGAAAGGAAGAATTTGCAGGAAATTCACTTTAAGCCGCCGGATCAAGCGCGACGGCCGACCTTTGCATCTGATAAAACCAAACCGGGGCTGACAGGGGACGAAGCCGGGGAAACGCTATAAAAGGGAAGTTGAAAATGGTAAAAAAGAGAGGAAACGGAAGCTATGAATGGAAGAAGGGCGGGTGGTGACGGGTTCGTCAGAAAGTTAGAAGAGGTACTTGGGTCCTTTGTCCGGAGCATACAAAAATGAATAGAGGGCGGATTTCTCCCTCCCCCTATCCGTTATGACAACAACATTTGTCAGGCAGCTATTTCTTCCGCTTGCGGTTCGGTCTGTGCTTCCGCTTCGGGTTGCGGTTCATCGGGTTGTTCCGCTTCCTGCGTGGCTTGTTCCTGCAAAGCGGCTTTCTTTTCCTCGATGCGTTGGTGTCGCTTTTCGTACACTTCATTATATCCGTCTTGGATATTGGCAAGTTCTTCGGGCATATGCTTTTGAGCGAAGTCAAGCAACAGGGAGGCTGTGGCGTTGTTACCGAATGCGTCCTTGAAATTGGCAATCAGATAATCCCTGCGGATAACGGCTTTCTGCTTGGCGGTAAGGTTCTCGATGATGCGCATTTTGTCCTCGCTCGTAAGGTAGTAATAAGAGCCTTTATCTTCAATTCCCACCTCATTGAAATGCTCTTTGCGGAGTGAGGAGAGCAGGAAGAAATACACCATTTTCTCCTCGTCCTGCCCAAATTTGCGCTCTGACATATCGACCTCTAAAATCCGCTTTTTGGTGTCTTCAACGGTCTTTTCGAGGGCAATCTCCTTGTTGCGTTTGTCCTGCTTTTCCAACTTCTCGATAGGTGAAAGCGGCATTTTGGTTGCCGTACCGTTTGCGGTTGTAGCGGTATTTGCAACATAGCACAGTGTAATGTCGTTGCTCTCAATACGGAGATAGAGGGAGATTTCTCCTGCTTCGCTTCGGGTGCGGATTGCTTCGCATTTCTCGGTGTAGCCGTTCAATTTCTGCTCGTAATCCTTTACTGCTTCCTCGTATTCCTCGGTGGTATCGTAATCCTCTTTTTGAGGAGCTTGGGGGCATTCGGGGTATTTCGTTGCATAGGTTTTAAGACTTTCCACCTCGTAGCCTATAGCGGTAAGTCGGTCGACGACGGCTTCATTGTAATTGTAGCTTTCGTGGCAGAGGGGAACGGCAGGGTGCTGTTCCATGAGCCGCATAGCCTTTTCGGTAAGGTGCGATGTGTTCATTTCCACAAGACAAGCACGGTTGGCGCAATTTCCGCAACTACCCTCACAGAATAACATCATGTTATTGGTATTGTGGGGACATGAAAGACAAAGGGTTTTGTCAAATGAATAGCGATTGAGGTCTGCGGTATATTGCCGTTCGATGCTCTGTGCCACCTCGGAGGCTTTCATGCCTCGCCAACTATTGTACTGCACCCCCTCTTTCAGATGTTGGTCGTACACCTCACGCTGTATCTCTTCCCCATAACGGCAGATTTCACTTGCCACGCTGATTGTGATTTCGTCCTGTTCCAACAGCACGGCGATTTCGGGTATCAAGGAAACGAATTTAAGTCGTGTACGGATATACGCTTCCGTCTTGCCGAACTGCACGGTCAAGGATTGGACATCGTGGCGACCGCTGTCTATGAGTTTTTGGTAGGCATTGGCTTCCTCAATCGGGGTAACATCCTTGCGATGCAGGTTCTCGGTGATTGCCATTTCCTCGGCTGTCTCGTCTGAAATTTCCATGACGGTAGCCGGAATTTCCGCCAATTCAGCCATGAGGGAAGCACGGTATCTGCGTTCTCCAAAGACAATCTCGAAACGGTTGTCCGCAATAGGGCGCACACCGATAGGCTGAAGCACTCCCTGCTGACGGATGCTCTCGGCAAGTTCCGCAAGGCTTGTCTCGTCAAAGTTCTTGCGTGGGTTGTAACTGCTCGACTGAATGTCTGCCAATGCTACCGATGTGATGTTCTTCTCTACTGCTTGAACTGCTGTTGTTGCCATAATCATAAAATTTAATTGGTTGATATTTGTTTTGTTATTTTTCCCTCTTTTCGGTTCTTTTTTCTGCCTGAACCGCTTGAGGCTTACTGA
>CAJJWN010000052.1 GCA_905196835.1 uncultured Prevotella sp.
GCTATTGCTATTGCCCGTAGGCTTTTTACCTTCTGCCGCGCACGCGGCGCGCATGGACGGCGAAGGCTGCGCGTTTTTGCGGCGTAGGCGTAACGCGCGGGCGGCTCTGTCACGGTTCGCCGATGTATCCGAATATGGCGCTGCCTCCGTAGGGGTGAACGTACGACGGCCGCCGGAAATCTTGTTTTCTTACTTCTTACTTTCTTACTTTCTTGGTAGCAGCTCGCAGCATTGCGTAGGCGCCGACATATTAATAAACTTTAACCACCAAAGCATAAGAAAACAAAAAAACGGGGGCGGGGGTTGTGCGTTATGGCCGATTTGTGATAAATTTGCAGCATATACTGACTCTCTAAAACGACAACGACATGGAAAAGAACAAAATCATTACCGCGGCCTGCGCCGCAGTGTTCGGCCTGACGGCCTTGTGCGGAACGGCCGGCGCACAGGAGGCGGCCCTGCCGCAGCCAACTCAAAGCAGCGTGGCGGGCAGCCTGACAAAGGCCCTGCAAGACCGGCGCTCCACACGCACGTTTACAGACGCCACGCTGTCCGACCAGACGCTCTCCGACCTGCTGTGGGCGGCCGACGGCGTAAACCGCAAGGACGGCCGGCGCACGGCCCCGTCGGCCATGAACCGGCAGGACGTTACCATCTACGTGGGCAAGGCCGACGGCACGTTCAGGTATGACGCGGCGGCCAACAGGCTGGTGAAAATCGGCGGGGGCGACCTGCGCAAGGCGGCGGCCGGCCGCAACAAGTTCGTAGCCACGGCTCCGGTTGTGCTCGTGATAGCGTCTGACACGGGGCTTACAGGCGGCAACATGGGCATAAGCGGGCTCAACGTGGGCGCGGTGGTGCAGAACGTCTACCTGTACTGCGCGGCCAACGGGCTGGCTACCGTATGCTGCTATGCAGGCGAAGCGCCGAAGGACATGCAAAAGTTTCTCGGCGTAAGGGAAAGCGTCGTGCCGCTGGTTTACATGCCGGTAGGGTACTGAGAAGTGAAAAATTAAAAATGAAAAATGAAAAATGAAAAATGAAAAGTGAAAAGTGAAAAATGAAAAGTGAAAAATGAATAATGAGGCATACGCCATACAGTAATCCGTAAGGCGATTATTCATTATTCATTTTTCATTTCCGTAAGGCGATTATTCATTATTCATTTTTCATTTCCGTAAGGCGATTATTCATTTTTCATTTTTCATTATTCACTTTCATTCGTATCTCATCGACCTTGCCGGGCGCACCCTCGAGGCGAGGTAGCTCGGGGCGACGAGCACAATGACGCTGACTATGAGCGTTGCGGCATTGAGCAGAAGTATCGCCCAGGGGTTGAACTCTACGGGAACTACGTCAACATAATACGTCGCGGCGTCGAGCTTTACTGCGCCCGTAAGCTTCTGCAGCAGCATAAGGCCGAGCCCTGCGGCGTTGCCTATGAGCATACCCTTGCCTATTATGAACACGGCGAACCACAGGAACGTCTTGCGCACGGTGCCGCCGCGCGCGCCGAGGGCCTTGAGCACGCCTATCATCGACGTGCGCTCGAGGATTATGATGAGCAGCCCGGAAATCATTGTGAAGCCTGCCACGCAGAGCATGAGGGCGAGGATAATCCATACGTTGAGGTCGAGCAGGTCGAGCCAGGTGAAGATTTGCGGGTTGGAATCCTGCACGGTTTCCGACGAATAGGTCTCTCCGTAACGGTCGGTAGTGCGGTTGACCTTCTTCACCAGCGCCTCTTCAACGGCGTCCACGTTGCCGAAATCGCTAACGGCAAGCTCCGCCCCGCCTGCCTGGCCGGGCTCCCAGCCGTTCAGGCGGACGGTAGTGTAAAGGTCGGCGAAGCATACAGCCTCGTCAAACTTGGAAAGGTTTGTCTGATAAACGCCCGAAACGGTAAAGCGGCGGACGCGCACCCCGCCGCTGTCTATGAAGTAAGCGAACACCTTGTCGCCTGCGGCCAGCCTCAGCTTGTCGGCCATCAGTTTGGATATGAGTATCTTGTTGTGCGCTACGGAGTCGCTGAACGCCGGGATGCTGCCGCTTACAAGGTTGCCGTGTATGAACGTAGTGTCGTATTCGGCCGCTACCCCCTTGAACGCTACGCCGAGAAAATCGCTGTCGGTCTTCAGTATTCCCTGCTTGAACGCGTACCTCTGCACATGCTTGACGCCGCCTACAGAGCGCAGCACGGCCATCATGCTGTCGTCAATGCAAATGGGACGGGTGTCCCTGCCGTGCAGTGACATGAAGTTGGCTACGGTTATGTGGCTGCCGAAACCTACCACCTTGTCGCGTATGGTGTGCTTGAAACCGAACACCACGCTTACCGAAACAAGCATAACGGCAAGCCCTATGGCTACTCCGGCGGTGGCTATGCGCATGGCCGGGCGGCTCACTTTGCGCCGGGCGTCGTTGGCGGAATAGATGCGCCTCGCTATGAACAACGGCAGGTTCATTCTTCGTCCACCCTCCCCGGATAAGCCTCAAGCGCCTTGCGCAGCACGAACAAGGCCCGCATGAGGTCGTCTTTCTTCAACACGTATGCTATCCTCACCTGGTTGCGCCCTGCCCCGGGAGTGGTATAAAAGCCTGACGCCGGAGCCATCATTACCGTCTCTCCTTCATAATTGAAATCCTCAAGACACCAGCGGCAGAACTTCTCGCTGTCGTCAACGGGCAGCTTCGCCACGGTATAAAACGCTCCCATGGGGATTGGCGAATATACTCCCGGTATCCGGTTAAGCCCGTCAATGAGGCATTTGCGGCGTTCCACATACTCGTCGTACACGTTGCGGTAATACTCTTCGGGCGCGTCGAGTGAAGCCTCGGCGGCAATCTGCCCGATGAGCGGCGGCGAAAGGCGCGCCTGGCAGAACTTCATAACGGCGCGGCGCACCTCTTCGTTCTTGGTGATGAGCGCGCCGATGCGTATTCCGCACTCGCTGTAACGCTTGCTTACGGAGTCGATGAGCACCACGTTCTGCTCTATCCCCTCAAGGTGGCAGGCGCTAATGTAAGGCGAGCCGGTGTAGATGTACTCACGGTAAACCTCGTCGGAAAACAGGTAAAGGTCGTATTTCTTCACGAGGTCGCGTATCTGGTGCATCTCGCGCCGCGTGTAAAGGTAGCCCGTAGGGTTGTTCGGATTACATATGAGTATGGCGCGCGTGCGCTCGTTTATCAGTTCCTCAAACTTCTCTACCTTGGGCAGCGAGAAGCCTTCCTCTATTGTCGTGGCGATGGTACGTATCTTAGCGCCTGCCGATATGGCAAAAGCCATGTAGTTGGCGTAGGCCGGTTCGGGCACGATAATCTCGTCGCCGGGATTGAGGCACGACATGAAGGCGAACAGCACGGCCTCGCTGCCACCGCAGGTGATGATTATGTCGTCGGCCGTTACATTGATGTCGTACTTCTTGTAATACGACACCAGCTTCTCCCTGTAGCTCAAATATCCCTGCGACGGCGAGTATTCAAGGATGGTGCGGTCGATGTTGCGTATGGCGTCGAGCGCAACCTGCGGCGTAGGCAGGTCCGGCTGGCCTATGTTAAGATGGTAAACCTTTATTCCGCGCTTCTTAGCCGCAGCGGCCAAAGGCGCAAGCTTGCGTATCGGCGACTCCGGCATTTCCAATCCGCGGACAGATATCTGGGGCATGGTTATTGTCTTTTTATTATTTCAAACGGCGGCAAAGTTACAAAAAACAATTGTAATAAGCCAATAAAACAACAATTATCAGTTAAAGAAGTTCCACGACACGCCAAAGCGGAATATCCTTCCATTGACGGGATAATGCGGCACAAGGAAACTGTCGCCGCTGCTGGCGTTGACGTGGCTCATCATCACGAAGAAGCGCGTATGCTTCAAGTGCATGTTGGCATAGGCGTTGACGATGGGGTAATTGCCTGTCTCCACGTTGGCCGCCCCGTTGTCCTGGACGGTGAACTGACCGAGAGCCGGACTGTAGTCGAGTGCCTTGTACTTGGTGAAGAAGCGCGCATCGGCTCCCAAGTCAACAGTGAGCACCTTGGCGATTTTGAAGTGCAGGAACAGGTTGGTGTACACATTTAGCATCGGCACGGGCAGCACGTCCTCGTCGCTCGACTTCTGATAGGTAACGACGTTCTGCCAGTTGAGCGGCCCGAAGCGGAAGTCCTGCGCCAGCTGCAATGTAAGCAGGCTGATGTTCTTGCCGCTCTGGCGCACGGAAACAGTGTTGCCGCTGCGTCCAAAGTCTTCAGTTATGTTGTAACGCTGCGCGAAATACGTATAGTTCTGAAGGTTGTCGTAAGCCACGCGCAGCTTTGTCTTAGTGCGTTTCAGCGAGAACAGCCCCTCGATGTGCGTGCGCAGTTCCTGGTCCAGTCCGCCGTTGTCCCACCATAAGTGCCTTGAATGGTAATGGCGGTAATAGAACGTAGGGTTCAACCTGTGGAAGAAAGCGTTGGCGGCAAGCGTCACCGTGTCCTTGAACAGGCGGAAGTTGAGGTCGGCCTTGCCGTCAATCTTCAGCTGTCCGGCATCCTCACCCATGAGCCAGAACTCTCCCGTGACGTTGTAATGCAACGTCTTGCCCTGCGCCTTGAGCAACTGTCCGCCCACGCTAAGGTTGTGCTCGTTGTACGACATGCGGCCACCAACGGAGTCAGGCAGGGTGAAATGCCTCAAATCCGATGTCACGAAAGCCCTCAACCCGGCCTTAGCCCACTTGTTAAAGCCTTCGAGCAAGGCCACGGCGAAGGTGTTTTTCAGCGAATAATGCGTCGTGCGGTCGTATATCGAGTCGCCCGGCAGCTTCTCATGCACGGGATAAGTGTTTGCATAATAGCCTTCAGGCGTGTCGTAAGCCTGGTATATGCGCTCATAGTTGTCGAACTTCAGGGTATGTATGAAGCTCGTCACGGGCACATACTCGTCCTTCATCCACGTTGTGTCCCCCTGCATCTCGGCCGATTGCTTGGCGTCGGCGGCAAGCAGGCTGTCGGCCGCGGCCTTGTCAACGGATATGCGTCCGCCCGACGTCTTCACGGTGTCGGCAGGCTCGTTGCCCGCTATCACGGCGTCGTCAGGCCTCCCGGAGAACGTCTTTTGCTCGTCAAACTCGTCTTCGTCAAACTCCCTTCCTTCCTCTTCGGCCTTCTTGCGGGCCTCCTCCTTGGCCTTCTTTGCGGCGTTCTCCTTCATCGAAGCCATGGCGAATTTCTTGGCCTTGATTTCGTCTTCGGTCATCTTCACCTTGCGGCTGAAGCCGAAGCTGTAACGGTGGGAGAAGAAGATATGCTGGTTGTCGTTGCGGTTCCAGTTCTCCTGGAGCACCGTAGGTATTTCGTCATTGCGGAAGTTGTCCTCAAAGGATTCCGGGTGAGTGATATACTGGTCGTCCGTAATACCGCCGTTCTCGGTCACCTTCTCGTGGTTGGTGGAGAACAACAGGTGGGCCTGGTAACGCTCGCCGAGATAAGAGCCGTACATCGAATAATTGAAGTGGGACGTGCTCTGGTTCTGGAAATAGCCGCGGCCGTACAGGTAATCGAACTTGAAACCTACGCCGAGACGCTTGCCTACGTTGACGCCGAACAGGGCCTTGAAGTGGTCTTCACCGTTAGTCCTGTTGCCGCATGTATTATAAGAAAGGTTGGTGATGGGCGACAACGTGTTGGTGAAATGAAACTTGTCTACCGGGGTTATGAAGTAGTCATAGGGCTGGGTGAACATGAACTGCTGCTGCTCTCCGCGGTCTATGAATATGCGGTTGATGCGCGGCGAGCCGAGGTTGCCCAGCGTATTGTACTCTCCGCGCAGGCCTTCGGTGAATATGGAGTTCATGTACATGTGGGGCAGCGTGTCAGGTTCGGCGGCGATGCGCTCGCCAAAACGCTCGTCAACCGTCCACACCTTCAGCCCCTTGGGTATCTCCTTGTGCCCCTGCGAGAGCGAGTCGCGCCGCGAGCTGCGGCTCTCGCTTGAGTTGGTGAACTCGCCCTGGTCGGTCAGTTGGTTGAAGCCCTGCGCGCCGGCGGGCAGACATGACAACACGAGCAGCACTGACAGGGCAAAGATTAGCCTTGCTTTCATTTCATGAAACGGAATACACATTCTACAATCTTGAACAGCATCGAGGCAAGGATGATTACCGTGCCGGCCTCGCGGCCGCACTGGTAGAACACCACCACGCCTACTACGGCGCCCACCATAAAGATGATGTTGAGCACGTTGCGCAGCACGATGTAGCGGTCGTCACCGCCGCCTCGCCTGTGCCTTGGGCGCATTTCCGTGGCGGTATTGTCTTGGTTGGTTGTCATTTGTCCGTTGTTTGTCATATTGCCGATTGATAACTATTGAAGCACAGCCTCGCGGATGACGCTGAAAAGGTAGTCCTTGCGGTCTACCGTCTTGCGGCGGAACTTGGCCGAACCGGGCAACAGGCGCGTCTTCTTCTTGTTCAAGGCGTGCTTGTCGTCAATCCATTCTTCCGCCTTATACACATAGCCGCCGCCGGGCTCGCGCCCTTCCTCGTAACGGTAAGATATGCGGCTCATGGTTACGTTGAGGTGGTTGTCCGCGCAACTGGCTATGAGCGTGTAATAGAACTTGGTCCTGTCGAGCGCGAAAAACTTGTCGGTGAACACCAGCCACTCCCTTATGGTAGCCACAACCATGTGCTCGGCCTTGTTGACAAGAGCCACGCAGCTGCCTTCTATCTGGTTTTCGGTCTTGGTAAGGTCGGTGAAGCATTGCAGCATCAGGGCGTAAATCTGGTCGGCCGACTTGCCCGGCACGTCAACGTCCATCGTCCACACCACCTTGCCGTCCACCTCGGTGACGGCTCCGGCCAGGTATTTAGCGTCAGGATTGGGCTTCTCCGCCTTCTGTTCCTTCACCTTTTTGCCGGCATCACCGGCAGCGTCAGGCCTCTCCCAAACGCCCTGCGCCACCGCCGCCAGCGGCATGAGGCACACGGCAAGAATTAAAAACAGTCTCATTGCAAGCGTAAATATTTGTGCAAAGTTACGAATTTTATAGCGAGAGCCATAACAAAAAGCATTATTTAACATCAACGCAGGCACGACGCGCAGCGGCTGAAGGCAACGGCGACCACGCGTCGCCGTACTGACATTATGCACCGAACAAAGGGCTATAACATATCAAAACGTCAACGAAAGAATGTCAACGAAAATCCGCAAAACAGAAAACGGCAGCCCTCTGAATGGCATCCCGACATGGCAAAAGCCACCATCAAAACAGCCAAAGGCCACCTTTTACCATGCCAAAGACGGCCTTTAAGGGTAGTGAAGACGGCCTTTGACACCATTGAGAGCCGTCCTCACTACCCGTTTGGACGGCTTTTACTCCCCGTTTCAGCCGTATTTCATTGCACACTTTGCCGTCAAAGACAGTAACGCACACATATTAAAGCATTTACGTTTGCACACTTTTCTTGGCGATATTTCGACCAAAAGTATTTTCATTTCAGAATAACGCAGCCTGAGAGCGTCATCAGAAATCAAAAAGAAAGCGGAACGTGTGTTCCGCTTTCACTATGCCTGTTTCTCTTCCAGCATGGCTTGCAGCCGCAAAAGCTCGTCGCGGAACTGCGCCGCCTGTATAAAGTCGAGCTCCTTGGCGGCCTTCTTCATCAGGCGTGTGGTGTTGGCTATGCTCTTCTCAAGCTGCCCGCGGCTCATTGTCTGCACAATGGGGTCGGCGGCAAAGGCCGCGTGCTCCTCCTCTATATACGGCTTGTACTTCGGCGAAGCCGTGGCCGCTTCCGCCTCGACGGGCACCGTGCCGAGAGCGTTGCGCTTGATGTCCTTGGTGATTTGGCGCGGAGTGATGTGGTGAAGCTCGTTGTAATGCAGCTGCTTTTCGCGCCGTCGCAGGGTCTCGTCGATGGTGAGCTGCATACTGGCCGTTATTTTGTCGGCATACATTATTACCTTGCCGTTGACGTTACGGGCGGCGCGGCCTGCCGTCTGCGTAAGCGAACGGTGCGAGCGGAGAAAGCCCTCCTTGTCGGCGTCGAGGATTGCCACGAGCGACACTTCGGGCAAATCCAAGCCCTCGCGCAGCAGGTTGACACCCACGAGCACGTCGAACAGCCCCTCGCGCAGGTCGTTCATAATCTTTACACGGTCGAGCGTGGCGACGTCGCTGTGTATGTAGTTGGCGCGGACGCCGTGGTTCAGCCGGCATTTGGTAAGCTCCTCGGCCATGCGCTTGGTCAATGTGGTGACCAAGGTGCGCTCTCCGCGCTCGTTGCGCAGCAGTATTTCCTCCATGAGGTCGTCTATCTGGTTCTCGCTGGGGCGCACTTCTATTTCGGGGTCGAGCAGTCCCGTTGGGCGGATTACCTGCTCCACCACCACTCCGCCGGCCTCGGCCAGCTCGTAATCGGCAGGCGTGGCCGACACGTAGATTACCTGATGTATCATCGAGTGGAACTCGTCGAAGGTCAACGGGCGGTTGTCGAAGGCCGCCGGGAGGCGGAAGCCATACTCCACGAGGTTGGTCTTGCGGGCGCGGTCGCCGCCGTACATCGCGCTGATTTGCGGCACACTGACGTGGCTCTCGTCGATTACGAGCAGGTAATCCTTCGGAAAGAAATCGAGCAGGCAGTACGGCTTCTGCCCGGGCTGGCGGCCGTCAAAGTAGCGCGAGTAGTTCTCTATGCCGGAGCAATGGCCCAGTTCCTTAATCATTTCCATGTCATACTCCACACGTTCCTTGATGCGCTGCGCCTTGATGGCGTCGCCCTGCTCGTTGAAGAAGTCAACCTGCTTCACCAGGTCATCCTGGATTTCGCGTATGGCTATTTCGGTCTGTTCCTTGGAAGTGACGAAGAGGTTGGCCGGATATATCTGGTATTCGTCGAACGAAGCGAGGCGGTGGAAACTGACCGAGTCAATCTCCTCGATTGAATCAATCTCGTCGTCCCAGAACGAAACGCGCAGCACGTTGTCGCTATACGCCATGAACACGTCAACGGTGTCGCCCTTCACGCGGAAGTTGCCGCGCTTCAGCTCAATGTCGTTGCGCACGTAGAGGGCGTTGACGAGGCTGCGCAGGAAGGCGTTGCGGTCGAGCCGCTGGCCGCGCTTTATCGAAATGACGCTCTTGGCCATCTCCACCGGGCCGCCCATGCCGTATATGCACGACACGGAAGACACCACGACAACATCCTTCCTGCCCGAAAGCAGCGACGACACGGCCGACAGGCGCAGGCGGTCAATCTCCTCGTTGATGGCCAGGTCTTTCTCTATGTAGGTGTCGGTCTGCGGCAGGTACGCCTCGGGCTGGTAATAGTCATAGTAAGAAACGTAATACTCTACGGCGTTGTCGGGGAAAAACGACTTCATCTCGCTGTACAGCTGGGCTGCCAGAGTCTTGTTGTGGCTCAATATGAGCGTTGGTTTGTTCACGTTGGCTATGACGTTGGCTATGGTGAACGTCTTGCCCGAGCCGGTAACGCCGAGAAGCACCTGCGCCTCGTCGCCGGCCAGCACGCCGTCGGTAAGCTGGCGTATGGCCTCGGGCTGGTCGCCCGTAGGACTGTATTCGGATATAAGTTTGAAGTCGCTCATTGTTTTATTTTCAGTTGACAAGCTGACAAGGGACAAGCTGGCAAATGCCGTTTTATGGAGCATTCGCAACCTCCTGATGTTCAGCGCGTTACAAACCGCCTTGCAAAAGGCCGCCTTTCGCATTGCAAAAGACCGTCTTTCAGCGCCTGAAAGGCCGCATATTGCAAGCCCAAAGGCCGTCTTTCATTCTGCGCATCGCCATTATCGCTGGATGCAAAGTTAACCATTATTCCATTCATCGACAAAAAAGGCAAGTATAAAAACAATTTTTTCTTAAAATCGAAGGCAAAGCTTTGCCATTTATAAGATAATGTGTATTTTTGCAGCCAAATGCGGAATTTTATGAAGAAGAAAGTTCTTATCCCGATATTTGCCGTCATATTGCTTTCAGGATGCGCACACGAATTCAACCAGGTGTACAAATCACAGGACTACGCATACAAGTATGAATACGCGAAGGAGTGCTTCGCAAGAGGCAAATACGCCCAGGCAATAACACTGTTGCAGGAACTCGTAACCATACAGAAGGGTACCGACAACGCCGAGGAAAGCCTTTACATGCTCGCCATGGCGCAGTATTGCGACATGGATTATGAGGGCGCGGCAATGACGTTCAAGAAGTATCGCCAGACTTATCCCAAAGGCATTTACGCCGAAATGGCGTCATTCTACATAGGCGAAAGCCTGTACATGAGCACGCCGGAGCCGAGGCTTGACCAGACGCAGACGGTCAACTCAATCGCGGCTTTCCAGGAGTACATGGACATATACCCCGAGGCCAAGCTGAAGGACAAGGCGCAGAGCCGCCTGTTCGAGCTGCAGGACAAGCTCGTGAAGAAAGAGCTGTACTCGGCCGAGCTGTACTACAACCTCGGCACTTACTTCGGCAACTGCACCAGCGGAGGTAGCAACTACGAGGCTTGCATCATTACCGCGCAGAACGCCATAAACGACTATCCGTACAGCGCGCTGCGCGAGGACTTTGCACTGCTCATAATGAAGAGCAAGTTTGAACTGGCGGAGCAGAGCGTGGAGGAAAAGAAGCTCGACCGATACCGCGACGCCGAGGACGAATGCTACGGCTTCATAAACGAGTTTCCCGAGTCGAAGAACAAGAAACTGGCCGAGAAATACATCGCGTCTTGCAAGAAATTTACTGGCGAGGAATAACAAGAAAGTATAAAACTTATATAAAGAAATGGATTATAAGAAGTCAAAAGCCCCTACCAACACAGTGACCCGCAACATCATGGACCTGTGTAACGAAACCGGAAACATCTACGAAAGCGTCGCCATCATCTCAAAGCGCGCAAACCAAATCTCCGTCGAAATCAAGCAGGACTTGAGCAAGAAGCTCGCGGAGTTCGCGTCTTACAACGACAGCCTCGAGGAAGTGTTCGAGAACAGGGAACAAATCGAGATATCAAGGTACTACGAGAAGCTGCCCAAGCCCACGCTGCTCGCCACACAGGAGTTCATCGACGGCAACGTGTACTGGCGCGACACGCAGAAAGACAACGTAAAGGAAGCGTGATGATACAGCGTAAACAGACATTGTTCCTGCTGCTGGCAGTGCTCGTATCGATAGCATGTCTGTGCCTGCCCATCGGCGAATTCGCAACCGGCAACGCACTCGGCGGAAACTCCGTGATGTACAACCTGTGGATAGTACGCCCGGACGGAAGCCATGACTTCTCCGTATGGGCGCTGTTCGCAATACTGCTCGTCACCTGTCCCATATCGCTGATGGCGATATTCTCATACAAGAACAGGATGGTGCAAAGCCGCTTCTGCATGTTCAACATCCTGCTCGCACTCGGATGGTACATTGTATTTGCGGCGATGGCCCTCAACACCGGCGGAGCCACAGGCGACTTCAGGGTGTCAATAGCGGCGGCACTGCCAGCAGTGTCGATGCTGCTTCACTTCATGGCAAGGAAGGCGATATTGGCAGACGAGGCTTTGGTACGCTCGGCAGACCGCATAAGGTAACACCTATATTATAATAATGTATAGAGCCGTCGGACGTAAATATGCGTCCGGCGGCTTCTTAATTTATCGACAACCAACAGTATTGCATCCACATAAAAGCGGACGAAGAACGCGTATCTTTTGAGCATTTTTATTCAGAAACAGCATACTTGGAACAAAAAAACAAAGTTTTTCCGAAAAAAGAAGCAAAAACATTTGGCCGTTCAAAAAAAACTGCGTACCTTTGCATCGCAATTAAGGGAAAGGCCCCGTGGCTCAACTGAATAGAGCATCTGACTACGGATCAGAAGGTTACAGGTTTGAATCCTGTCGGGGTCACACCAAGAAACGCTAAATAGTTGACAAACAGCTGTTTAGCGTTTTCTTTTTATATCATACCTTACAACGCCCGCTTTAACGGACAGACAAAAGCGATAAAATAGACAAGCTAGGACACCGCGCATGTTGTCTGTATGCCAGAAAAGCATTATCTTTGCATCGTCTTTACATTATATTATAAAGGAAGGAACGACAAATGCCACTAAGGATACCAGACAAACTGCCAGCAATAGAGGCTCTCAAGCATGAAAACATATTCGTGATGGACGAGTCACGCGCACACGCACAGGACATACGCCCCCTACGGATAGTGATACTCAACCTCATGCCGCTGAAAATCACTACCGAGACCGACCTGATACGCGTGCTCTCGAACACGCCGTTGCAGATGGAGATAACGTTCATGAAGCTGAAAAGCCACACTCCGAAGAACACCCCGATAGAGCACATGATGATGTTCTACAAAGACTTCGACGAGCTGGCCGGTATGAAGTTTGACGGCATGATAGTAACCGGCGCGCCCGTGGAGCACCTTGCTTTCGAGGACGTCACTTATTGGCCGGAGCTTACGCAGATATTCACCTGGGCACGCAGCCACGTCACCAGCACCATGTATATATGCTGGGCGGCGCAGGCCGGGCTTTACTTTCACTACGGCATAGACAAGCACCTGCTGGAAAAAAAGATGTTCGGTGTGTTCCGCCAATACATGACCGACCCTCTGCTACCTATATTCCGCGGCTTTGACGATTACTTCTACATGCCGCACAGCCGCCACACCGAAGTGCGCAAAGAGGACATCGCAGCCTGCAAGGAACTTAAAATCATAGCCGAGTCGCCCGTCAGCGGAGTGAGCATGGCTATGGCAAGAGGCGGACGAGAACTGTACATAATGGGGCATCTGGAATATGCACGCGACACTCTCGACAAGGAATACCGCCGCGACTTGGGCAAACGCGACGACGTGGACATGCCCCTGAACTATTATGCCAACGACGACCCTGACAACAAACCGATAGTGCGCTGGAGAGCGCACGCCAACCTACTGTTCAACAACTGGGTGAACTACTACGTCTACCAGGAAACACCGTATGACATAGACAGCATAAGATAAGCAGCGGGTTGACAATATACAAGCTGACAAGGGATATACAACGAAAAAGCAACTCTTACAATGACAATCCTTGAACTACTTGCTCCGGCAAAAGACCTGGCCTGCGGCATGGCTGCGATAGACCATGGGGCGGATGCCGTTTATATCGGCGCCGAGCGTTTTGGAGCACGCGCCGCGGCCGGAAACAGTGTCGATGACATTGCAAAACTTTGCCGGTACGCCCACGTCTACGGCGCACGGGTCTACGTCACGGTCAACACCATCGTCTACGATGACGAGCTGCGGCAGACCGAGACACTGATAAACCGCCTTTATGAAGCCGGGGCTGACGCCATATTGGTTCAGGACATGGGCATACTGAAGATGGACTTGCCTCCGATTGAGCTGCACGCCAGCACGCAGACCGACAACCGCACGGCAGCCAAAGTGGCGTGGCTCGCAGGCAAAGGGTTCAGCCGCGTGGTGCTGGCCCGAGAACTTTCGCTGGACGACATACGCGACATCCACAGCCAGGTGCCGGGTGTAGAACTTGAGGCCTTTGTACACGGAGCGTTGTGCGTGTCGTATTCCGGCTTGTGCTATGCCTCCCAATACTGCTTCTCACGCAGCGCCAACCGCGGAGAGTGCGCCCAGTTCTGCCGGTTGAAGTTCGACCTCACCGACGCCGAAGGCCGCGTGTTGCAGCACGGACGCCACCTGCTGTCGCTGAAAGACATGTGCAGGATAGACTACATGGAGCAAATGGCCGAGGCTGGCGTGACATCGTTCAAAATCGAAGGCAGGCTGAAAGACATGGCTTATGTGAAGAATGTAACCGCCGCATACAGCCAAAAGCTCGACCAGCTGGTAAAGCAGCATCCTGCGAAATACCGCCGTGCGTCGCTCGGGCGGTGCAGCTATACATTCACGCCAAACCTTGACAAGACCTTCAACCGCGGCTACACGGACTACCTGCTGACTGGACATGCCTACGACATAGCATCACCCGACACACCGAAGGCTATGGGCGAACACGTTGGGCACGTCAAGGAGATACGCGGAACATCGTTCACCGTGGCCGGCACAGCCGCGTTTGCCAACGGCGACGGCCTCTGTTTCTTCGACGGCGGCGAGCTTGCCGGCCTGCGTGTCAACCGCGCCGAGGGCAACAGGATTTATCCGCTGAAGATGCCCAAAGGACTGACGCGGGGCACGGAGCTTTACCGCAACAGCGACAAGGTATTCGACGACGCCCTCAACCGCCGCTCCGCCGAGCGCAAGATAGCCGTTGACATACTGCTGGAGGAGACATCAGGCGGCTTCCGCCTCGCCTTAACGGCCGAGGACGGCACACATGCAGCCGTAGACGAGACAACGGAAAAGCAGGCGGCAGAGAAACCGCAACGCGACAACATGCAGCGGCAACTGACCAAGCTGGGAGCGACACCGTTCACATGCAGGAGCTTCGCCACCATGCCCGAGGAGCCGCGCTCGTTCATCCCGTCGAGCACACTCGCCGACATGAGGCGCAAAGCCGCCAGCAAACTTGAAGAGGCACTGGCCTCAAAGCCGCGCAGCCATGCCTACGGCCACTCCCAAGTGCAAGCCGCGCCCCATGCCGGGAACACATATCCCGAGGCTACGGGGTACAACTACAACGTAGCCAACCGCCTTGCACGGCAGCTGTATGCCGACGAGGGGATGCCGTCAGTCGCCCCGGCGTTCGAGCTGTCAAGCCCCAAGAGCGCGCAACTGATGCAGTGCCGCCATTGCGTGCGCCGCCTGCTCGGCCACTGCGTGAAGCACGGCGGCACGCCTCCCCGGTGGCGCGAGCCGCTCTTTCTGCGCCTGGCCGACGGCCGCCGCTTCCGCCTCGAGTTCGACTGCAAGGAATGCCAGATGAACGTTTACGCCGAATAACAACGCAATGAGACACCTTCCACCATACCTACGCCTCGCCGCCGCACTGGCAGCCGCCGTGCTCGTGGCGGCCTTGTCGTCGTGCCACGGCTACCAGCGCAACAGCCAGTGGGCGTACTACATGGCTCCTGACACGGCCGACTCCGCAGGCACCGTGCGCCGCCCCCACTACGCGCAGAACTACAACTTCGTGGTGAAGGCCGACTCCATGACTATCGTCAGCCAGCAGCCCGAGGAAGTGCTTAACCACATGCACACCGACACGCTCACCCTTTACAGGCGCGACCACATTGCCGTGGCCGACATCAGGATTATGCCGACCGACTCCATAGACAGCGTATGGGTGCAGGTGGCACGCGACCAGCTCACCTTCGGCTGGCTCCACGAGAAGTCGCTGCTCGCCGGCGCCGTGCCCGACGACCCCATATCGCAGTTCATCTCGACCTTCTCCGACACCCACCTGCTCGTCTTCCTCATATTCATAACCGCCATCGCCACGGCCTACCTCATGCGCACCATCTTCCGCAGGAACGCCCGCATAGTGCACTTCAACGACATACCAACGCTCTACCCCACCCTCCTGGCGCTCACCGTGGCCGCAGGCGCGGTGATGTACGCAAGCATACAGCTGTTCGCCGGCGACGTGTGGGAGCACTTCTACTACCACCCCACGCTCAACCCCTTCATCGTGCCGCCCGTGCTCGGCGTGTTCCTCGTCAGCGTATGGGCGATGCTCATCATCGCCATAGCCACGGCCGACGTGGTGCGCGGCATGTTGCCCGCCAGCGAGGCCCTGCTCTACCTGTGCGGCCTGGCCGGCGTGTGCGCCGTCAACTACATAGTATTCTCCGTCGCCACGCTTTACTACATAGGCTACCCCCTGTTCATAGCCTACGCCGCGTTCGCCCTCCGCGCATACCTCCGCCGGTACGGCAGGCTTTACAGAAAATCCTAATAAATGATGATTGCACATGTCGGCCGTTGTCACTACCTTTGCACACATGTTTTCACACAAAGATAAAAAGACAATCACAGCCGACATGCTGAAGGCCGCCGCCCTATGCGCGGCCATGGCCTGCACATGCGCGGCACAAGGCGCAGCCGCCGCAGACGGCGGCAACAGCGCACACTCGCTGGCCGACACGTCATACGTGCACGACCTTGACGAAGTCGTCGTAGTATCACAACCCAAGGACGTGCTCTCGCTAAGGCGGCAGCCGCTCAGCTCAAGCATCTTCACCGGACGCGACATGGCACGCCTCGGCGCCGGCAGCCTGGCCGACCTCAGTGCCTACGCCCCCTCGTTCATCATGCCGGCCTACGGCTCACGCCTTACGTCGTCCATATACGTGCGCGGCATAGGCTCGCGCGTCAACAACCCCGCCGTAGGCATATACCTCGACGGCATACCCCTTGTCAACAAAAGCTCGTACAACATGCACATGTACCAGCTCGACCGCGCCGACATACTGCGCGGCCCGCAGGGCACGCTCTACGGCATCAACACCGAGGGCGGCATAGTGCGCCTGTACTCGAAGAGCCCCATGCGCTACCAGGGCACCGACATATCCGCAGGCATCGGCACACGCATGTACCGCAACGTAGAGCTGGCCCACTACGGCAAAATCAGCGACCGCACGGCCTTCTCCATAGCCGCCTTCTACAACGGGCAAAACGGCTTCTTACGCAACTCCACCACAGGCCGCCGCGCCGACAACGCCGACGAGGCCGGCGGCAAGCTGCGCCTCATACTCCGCCCCGCGCCGCGCCTCACGGCCGACATCACCGCCGACTACCAGTACACGTCGCAGGCCGCCTTCCCCTACGGCGCGCTCGACACCACGACCGGCCGCATCAGCAGTCCGGCGGGCAACCGCCCCGGCTCATACCGCCGCAACATGCTCAACACCGGAGCCGCCCTGACATACCGCGCCGGGGCATACACCATCAGCTCGCTTACCAGCTACCAGCTGCTGCGCGACCGCATGGAAATGGACCAAGACTACCTGCCGCAAGACCTCATGCACCTGTCGCAGCGCCAGCTGCTCAACGCCCTGACCGAGGAGCTTACCGTCAAGGCCGCCGGCGACGGCCCGTGGCGGCACACCAGCGGCCTCTTCGCCTCATACCAGTGGCTGCGCACCGAAGCCCCCGTCTATTTCGACGCCGACTTCACCGGCCGCATAGCCGCAGGCATACAGTCGGCCGTTTACACCGCCATACACACCGCCATGGCCGACCGCATGGCCGCCGCCGGCATGTCCCCCGCAGCCGCCCAGCAAGCCGCAGCCGCAGCCATAGAGCAGGCCGGCGGCGTAGAGGCCACGGTCAAGATGAGCGTGCCCGGCCTCTTCCACACGCCGCAGCTCAACCTCGCCCTCTTCCACGAGACCAGCCTCAGCCTCACCCCACGCCTCACGGCCACCATAGGCCTGCGCTACGACTACAGCCGCGTAGCCCTTACCTACGCCACGCGTGCCGCGATGGCCGTCAGCATGAGCGTCATGGGCGCACAGGCCACAAACACCCTGGCCTCCGCCCTCAGCAACCGCTGCCGCGACTCGTACAGCCAGCTGCTGCCCAAGCTCGGCCTCACAGCCACCATCGCCGACGACGGCAGCAACATCTACGCCACCGCAAGCAAAGGCTACCGCGCCGGCGGCTACAACATACAGATGTTCTCCGACATACTCCAGGCAGAGCTCACCGCCAACTCCTCCGCGGCCATGGCCGGCAGCTACGACATACCCCACACCGCCGACGACTACGCCCGCATAGCCAAGACCATAACATACAAGCCCGAGCAGAGCTGGAACTACGAGCTCGGCGCCCACCTCAACCTGCTCGGCGGCGCCATGCAGGCCGACGTCGCCGCCTACTACATGCACGTGCTGGGCCAGCAGCTCTCCGTCATGGCCGGCACATACGGCTTCGGCCGCATGATGGTCAACGCAGGCCGCAGCCGCAGCCTAGGCCTCGAGGCCGCCCTGCGCGGCGGCGCAGCCGGCGGCCGCCTGCAATGGTCGCTGGCCTACGCCCTGACCGACGCCCGCTTCACCCGCTACACCGAGACCGCCGACGACGGCACCGCCACCAGCTACCGCGGCCGCGCCGTGCCCTTCGTGCCACGCCACACGCTCGCCGCACGCTGCGACCTGCGCCTGCCCCTGGGCACGGCGCGCAGCTGCGCCCTGCTGCTCGGCGCCGACATGACAGCCCAGGGCCGCACCTACTGGGACGAGGCCAACACCGCCTCGCAGCCCCTCTACGCCCTGCTCAACCTCCACGCCGGCCTGCAGCGCGGCCGCACGGCCCTGCGCCTGTGGTGCCGCAACGTTACCTGCACGCGCTACGCCACATTCGCTTTCAGCAGCGCAGCCGGCGGCAGCCAGACATGGCTGGCCCAGCGCGGAGCCCCCATACAAGCAGGTGTAGACATCAGGATAAGCATGTAGCCCTGCGGCAACAGCCGCAGAGACTCGGAAAAGCCGCCCGCCGCGCATCGCCGAAGCCGCCGCTTCCGCCTGCGCGGCGGGCGGCTTTCAATACACGCCCCTACGGCCAAACCGTTTGCAGCCGCCTCCTCTCCCAACCACGGCATACGGCAAAAAAGAGGGAAGGCCTTGAAGCCTGCGCTCCAAAGCCTTCCCTTCTTGCGAGGTACCTAGCAGAGTCGAACTGCTCTACACGGTTTTGCAGACCGTTACCTAACCGCTCGGCCAAGGTACCATTCCCGTTTTTTGCGCTGCAAAGATAAAGCTTTTCCACCGTACACGCAAATTTTTACGCCGGAAATCGCGAAAAAACATCAAAAACACCTTATTCCGCACTGCCGCAACGCCAAAGAAAGCAAGAAACAAGAAGTAAGAAACAAGATTTTACACGAAAAACGCGGGCTCAGCATAAGGATAGCGTGTAAATAAACTCATTCAAAGTAGTCTGTTGTAATCGTTAATCCGGGTGTTCGCTTGTTAAAATCTTACTTCTTGTT
>CAJJWN010000053.1 GCA_905196835.1 uncultured Prevotella sp.
TAAGGGCCGTCCACACGCATCGTAAGGACGGCTTTTACCGGTAATAATGACGGCTCTTATGCCGTTTTATCGCCGTTTTCATTGCACAATTTGGTGCTTTATCGCGTAATATACTGACCCTCAACGAGTTATGATTGCACTCCGTAGAATAACGTATTTGCGGCCAAAAGTCTGATTGCTTGCGAATATCGCCGCTACGGAACGTCAACGAAAATCAAAAAGAAAGCCGTTCAGACAAAACGCATTACATATTGGCACAATTCCTCCAAGTCTCCCCGTCTACGGCGACGAAACAGCTATACGCACCATGCAACCACCTGCCCGAAAAGCGGTGGCTACACATTATCAATAATAAATAGCGCAAAATGGCACGCAAATCAACTTAAATGCGTAATTTTGCACGGATATTCATGTACGCAAAATGAGGACTACACTTATCTTTGCATTGGCCGCCATACTGGCGGCAATATGCAACTACGCCACGGCGCAGCAATATGACGGGCTGCCAACCATCAACCCTACCGCCACTTACACCACTGAAAACGGCGAAGAAGAGAGCGAAGACTATTCAGGCAACGCCCCCCTGCACGGACGCTTCGAGGCCAACCCCGAGAACATTGGCGACTACACGGCCAGCTACGAATGGCGCTTCACCATGCAAGGAGAAGCCGAGCCGTACCTTATCCGCTACGAGCAGGACACCGAATATACGTTCAACGATGCCGGCACGCACCTCATTGAGCTGTACGCCACATTCGTAAACGGCACCGACACCATAGCCTACACTCAGGAATACTGGGCCGACCGCGGTTCGCTGCGCGTAAACATAAGCGAAAGCAGGCTCGAAATGCCCAATGCGTTCTCGCCCAACGGCGACGGGATAAACGACGTGTACAAGGCGAAGAGCAACTACCAGTCAATCGTGGAGTTCCACGCCACCATCTTCAACCGATGGGGAAAGAAACTGTATGAATGGGACGACCCGGCCGGAGGATGGGACGGCACCGTGGGCGGAAAGGATGTTGCCCAAGGCGTTTACTTCGTACTGGTGAAAGCCAAAGGCGCCGACGGCAAGGAATACAACATAAAGCGCGACGTCAACCTGCTGCGCGGATACACGGAAGGTGTGACTGGCGAGCAGTGAAAAGTGCGAAATTCATTACTCCGTCAAAACCCTTCACCAGTCTTTCTCACCCCTTAATCCATAACTCATAACTCCTAATTCACAACTCTTAACTTAGTTTATGTCTGAAAACAAGATAAACGTATGGGGTGCGCGCGTGCACAACCTAAAGAACATAGACGTGGAAATACCACGCGGCAGCCTCACCGTGATAACCGGACTAAGCGGTTCGGGCAAATCGTCGCTGGCCTTCGACACCATCTACGCCGAAGGCCAACGCCGCTATATAGAAACATTTTCGGCCTACGCGCGGAACTTCCTCGGCGGCATGGAGCGTCCCGACGTTGACAAAATAACAGGACTTAGCCCCGTAATCAGCATCGAACAAAAGACTACAAACAAGAATCCGCGCTCAACCGTAGGTACAACCACCGAAATATACGACTACCTCCGCCTGCTATACGCCCGTGCCGGAATAGCCTACAGCTACGCCACGGGCGAGGAAATGGTGAAGTACACCGAGGAAGACGTGCTGCGCATGATACACGAACGGTACAGCGGCAGCCCCATATTCATACTCGCTCCGCTGGTGCGCAACCGCAAGGGACACTACCGCGAGCTGTTTGAGAGTATGCGGCGCAAGGGCTACTTGTACATCCGCGTTGACGGAGAGCTGAAGGAAATAACGCGGGGCATGAAGGTAGACCGCTACAAGAACCACAACATAGAGGTGGTGATAGACAAGCTTCGCGTGCAGGACAAGGACGACGAACGGCTGAAAAAGAGCGTCGCCACGGCCATGAAACAGGGCGACGGACTGCTGATGATAATGGAGAAAGACTCGGGCGAGGCAAAATATTACAGCAAAAGGCTGATGTGTCCCACAACGGGCATGTCGTACGGCGACCCTGCCCCCAACAAGTTCTCGTTCAACTCGCCCGAAGGTGCGTGCCCGATGTGCAAGGGCCTGGGCTACGTCAACCAAATTGACCTTGACAAAGTAATACCCGACACGTCACTATCCATACGCAAAGGGGCTGTAGCTCCCCTTGGCAAATACAAGAACCAGATGATATTCTGGCAAATCGAAGCCATACTCGAGAAATACGAATGCACACTCGACACGCCTGTAAGCAACATCCCGGAAGAGGCGATGAACGAAATCATGTACGGCTCGATGGAGAACGTGCGAATAAGAAAAGAACTGGTACACACGTCGAGCGACTACTTCGTTGAGTTCGACGGCGTGGTAAAATACCTGCAAAGCGTAATAGAAAACGACGACAGCGCAAGCGGACAGAAGTGGGCGGACCAGTTCCAAAGTGTGTGCCAATGCCCCGAATGCCACGGCCAACGCCTCAACCGCGAGTCGCTTTCCTACCGCATTTGGAACAAGAACATATCCGAAGTGGCCTCTATGGACATTGCCGAATTGAAATCATGGCTGGCAGAAGCGCAGGCACATCTAACGGAGAGGCAACGCCGTATAGCCGACGAGATAATAAAGGAAATTGTCACACGCATCAATTTCATGCTTGAAGTCGGCCTCGACTACCTCTCGCTAAACCGCCAATCGGCAACGCTCTCGGGCGGCGAAAGCCAGCGCATACGCCTTGCCACGCAAATAGGTTCGCAGCTTGTAAACGTGCTATACATACTCGACGAGCCGAGCATCGGCCTTCACCAGCGCGACAATGACCGTCTTATCAAATCGCTTAAAGAGCTGCGCGACCTGGGCAATACGGTCATCGTGGTTGAACACGACAAGGACATGATGCTCAACGCCGACTACATCGTAGACATAGGTCCCAAGGCCGGACGGCGCGGCGGCGAAGTTGTGTTCCAAGGCACACCGCAGGAAATGCTGAAGACGCACACCGTTACGGCTCAATACCTCAACGGAGAGATGAAGATAGAAGTGCCGTCCAAGCGGCGTGAGGGCAACGGTAAAAGCATCGTGCTGCACGGAGCGTCGGGCAACAACCTGAAGCACGTTGACGTGGAGTTCCCCCTCGGCAAGTTGATTGTAGTTACAGGCGTCAGTGGTTCGGGCAAATCGACATTGATAAACGAGACACTCCAGCCAATATTAAGCCGCCACTTCTACCGCTCGCTGAAAGAGCCCATGCCGTATGACTCAATTGAAGGTTTGGAATATATCGACAAAGTAGTAAACGTTGACCAAAGTCCGCTCGGACGCACGCCGCGCTCCAACCCTGCGACTTACACCGGGGTGTTCAGCGACATACGTTCGTTGTTCGTCAATCTGCCCGAAGCGAAAATAAGAGGATACAAGCCGGGACGCTTCTCGTTCAACGTAAAGGGCGGACGTTGCGAAACCTGCGGCGGCAACGGCTACAAAACAATCGAGATGCGCTTCCTGCCTGACATTATGGTACCGTGCGAAGCGTGCCACGGCAAGCGCTACAACCGGGAAACGCTGGAAGTACGCTATAAGGGGAAAAGCATAGCCGACGTGCTCGACATGACTATCAACCAGGCTGTCGAGTTCTTTGAAAACGTGCCCGATATACTACGCAAAATAAAGACAATACAAGACGTTGGACTTGGCTACATCAAACTCGGACAACCCTCGACCACTCTTAGCGGCGGCGAAAGCCAGCGCGTAAAGCTCGCCACCGAACTAAGCAAGCGCGACACAGGCAAGACGATGTACATACTCGACGAGCCTACAACCGGCCTGCACTTCGAAGACATACGCATACTGATGAACGTATTGCAGAAGCTTGTAGACCGCGGCAACACGGTAATAATAATTGAACACAACCTTGACGTAATAAAACTTGCCGACCACATCATCGACATGGGTCCCGAAGGTGGACGTGGTGGAGGACTCGTCCTGTCTACCGGTACACCCGAACAGGTTGCCATAAACGATAAAGGCTTCACCCCAATGTTCTTAAAAAAGGAGTTAGAGCAATGACAACAAAAGCGTAGAACATATATTTATATTCTGCGCCTTTGTCATTTATATCAACTTTCAATTCAACAAAAAATGTATACAAAGTTCATTGGCTAAACTGTTTCACAACGCTTCCGTAGCAAATCTTTCATCATAATAGCAAAGGGCTGCACCTATGGCCGTACAGAATTCGGAATATTCTGGTATGATAAGCTTGACACCGTAAAGTTTTTCTATAGGTGGAAATACCATACGACATTGAGGAAGCAATGTTAAATTGCCAATCATCACATATTCGCGGATGCTGCTACCGATTGATGCAAGCACAGCCGACTGGCCAACAGACTGTAGCACTGTCCATATCAACCCGATTGCAATGTCCTCACGCGACGCGTCACTCTTGGCGTTACCGAACAATGAAGCTACCGCAGTCATTGGCAATCCGGGTAGAGGCTTGGCGCTGATGTCGCCAATACGCAGGTTAATATTTGACACATTGCCTTGTATCGCCATTTCCGAGACTGTACGTATGTCGTCTGTTTTTAATAACAAACGCGACAATCCCTGAAGCGTACCACCGCCAATGCCAATACCGCCAATATGCTCAATCTTGTCACCATCACAGCGTATAAGCGACGTACCTGTACCCAAACTGACCACGATAATATGGTCTTTACCAGAAACATGACGCGCCCCAAGGCCGTCAGCCACAAACTCGCCGGCCTTGTCGGTAGGCAAACCGTAAACAGGTTTGTTTATATAAGCAGAGCCTACGCCGGTAAGCATGACATGCTCCACGTCTGAAAGCTGTATCTTGTTGTCGTACAAATATTTGCCAAACGCCCCATAAAGCGACGTCACAGGGTCTGTAGCCTTTATCCGCATAGGCGACACGACTTTCCCGTCTACTATTCCAACAATCTTGGTCGTACTTATGCCGACGTCTATTCCAATTACTATTCCCATATAGAATACAAATGCTTTATTCTTAAATTTGTGCAAAGGTAGATATTATTATTGAAATTGTCAAGCACAAAAAAGATTTTACGTGACAGTAAATCAAAAAGGCCACAAGTCCATAAATAATGAACTTGTGGCCTTATGGTATAATGTATTTATATACACCTTAGTTCTTAACCTTCTCAACGATAGCCTTGAATGCTTCAGGATTGTTTACTGCGAGGTCTGCAAGAACCTTGCGGTTAATCTCGATGCCAGCCTTGTGGAGAGCACCCATCAACGTAGAATAACTCATGTTCTCAAGACGTGCAGCTGCATTGATACGCTGAATCCACAACGAACGGAACGTGCGCTTCTTGTTGCGGCGGTCACGGTAAGCATATGTCAAACCTTTCTCCCAAGTGTTCTTGGCTACTGTCCAAACATTCTTCCTTGCTCCGAAATATCCACGGGTAAGTTTAAGAATTCTCTTCCTCCTTGCTCTTGAAGCAACGTGATTTACTGATCTTGGCATAGTTTTTTCCCTTTAATTAATTAGACATTGATTAACGGAGACGGAGCAAGTCTCTCACCTGCTTCATGTTGTCATGGTCTACCAATGTAGAACCAAGCAAGTTACGCTTCTGCTTCTTTGTTTTCTTAGTCAGGATGTGACTGTGGTAAGCGTGATGTCTCTTAATCTTACCTGTGCCGGTGAAGCTAAATCTCTTCTTTGCACCGGAATTTGTCTTTTGCTTTGGCATTTTTTTAAGTTTTAATTATTGTTATTTACAGCTGTGGCAACGTATATACCAGGACGTTACGCACATATTATTCATCTTTTTTATTCGGAATCATTGCCTCCGTTGAGTTTCTTCAATGCGTCGGCACCGTTCTTTGCATTGGCAAACAAACCTCCACTTGCAGGAACATTCTCATCAACAGCTTCTCCTGCCTGTTCCGACTGCGCCTTCGCTTCAGCCTCGCGGCGTTCCCTGTCCATCTTCTGCTGGCTTTTCTTTGCAACGCCTGCTTTCTTAGGGCTAAGGTACAAAAACATCTTCTTGCCTTCCAAAGCCGGCATCTGCTCTACCTTTCCATATTCCTCAAGGTCGTTAGCAAAGCGCAGCAACAGAACTTCGCCCTGCTCCTTGAAAAGGATTGAGCGACCGCGGAAGAACACAAACGCACGTACCTTGTTGCCTTCTTCCAAGAATTCCTTGGCGTGCTTAAGCTTGAAGTTGTAGTCGTGGTCGTCTGTCTGAGGCCCGAACCTTATTTCCTTCACTTCCTGTTTTACCTGCTTCGCCTTCATCTCCTTGGCGCGTTTCTTCTGCTGGTACAGGAACTTGCTATAGTCGATGAGACGGCAAACAGGCGGTTGTGCATTCGGCGAAATCTCTACGAGGTCTACGCCTTGGCTGCGTGCCATGTCCAATGCCTGACGTGTTGGTACTACTGTAGAACCGTTATCGCTTACGATGCGGACTTCTTTAACGCGAATCTGCTCATTCACGCGGTAATAATTCTTTTTGTCGTTCTTCATCAACTGTTTTTACGGATGTTTTATGAAAATCGGTTGCAAAATTACTATAAATCAACCAACTAACAAAACTTTTACTTAAATAATTTAAGAATTAAGAGTTAAGAATCAAGAAAAATACGGTTTGAAGGTCGTAGGGTTATAAGGTTATACGGTTGTGAAGTATAAGATTTTACTACAAACGCCGTAAGACCTCATAACCTCACAACCGTATGACCGGAATATTCTTACTTCTCAATGGCCTTCAGCTGCTCTGCAACCTCGTCATTGACCTTCTTTGCAAAGTCTTCCTTGCTCATAGAGCCTTGGTCGCCCTGGCCTTGCTTCCTCACGGCAACAGAGCCGTCGGCCTGCTCCTTCTCGCCTACCACAACCATGTAAGGTATGCGCTTCATCTCGTTGTCACGGATTTTGCGGCCTATTTTCTCGTTGCGGTCATCAATGATTGCACGCACGCCTACCGTGTCGAAATACTTTGCCAGCTCGCGGGCGTAGTCGTTGTACTTTTCGCTGATTGGCAGTATGGCTACCTGGTCGGGCGTAAGCCACAGGGGGAAGTGGCCCGACGTATGCTCGATGAGCACCGCCGTAAAGCGCTCGAGCGAACCGAACGGTGCGCGGTGTATCATCACGGGCGTCTTCTTCGTGTTGTCCTCTGCGGTATATTCCAGTTTGAAACGCTCCGGCAGGTTGTAGTCTACCTGGATAGTACCCAGCTGCCAACGGCGGCCGATGGCGTCCTTAACCATGAAGTCGAGCTTCGGACCGTAGAAGGCGGCTTCGCCGTACTCGATTTTTGCGTTCAACCCCTTCTCCTTACATGCGTCGATGATGGCCTGCTCCGACTCCGCCCATACCTCGTCAGAGCCTATGTACTTCTCGCGGTCGTTGGGGTCGCGGAGCGAAATCTGCGCCTCGAAGTCGGTAAAGTTGAAGATTGAGAACACCGTATGTATGATGTCCATGACGTTAAGGAACTCGGCCTTCACCTGGTCGGGACGGCAGAAGATGTGGGCGTCGTCCTGCGTGAACGAACGTACACGCGTAAGTCCGTGCAGCTCGCCGCTCTTCTCGTAACGGTACACCGTACCGAACTCGGCTATGCGCAGCGGCAGGTCGCGGTACGAGCGCGGCTTCCATGCAAACACCTCGCAGTGGTGGGGGCAGTTCATCGGCTTCAGCATGTACTCCTCGTCCTCCTCGGGCGTGTGGATGGGCTGGAACGAGTCCTTGCCATAGTGCGCATAGTGGCCTGAAGTGACGTAGAGGTTCTTGCTGCCTATGTGCGGAGTGATTACTTCCTTATATCCGTAACGCTTCTGTATGCGGCGGAGCATGTCCTGCAAGCGCAGGCGAAGCTCCGTGCCTGCTGGCAACCAGATGGGCAAGCCCTTGCCTACGCGCTCGGAGAACATAAACAGTTCCATCTCCTTGCCTATTTTGCGGTGGTCGCGCTTCTTGGCCTCCTCAAGCATTACAAGATACTCGTCGAGCATCTTCTTCTTGGGGAACGTGATGCCGTAGATGCGCGTCATCTGCTCGCGCTTTGCGTCGCCGCGCCAGAATGCGCCTGCCACACTGGTTATCTTGATGGCCTTTATTGCGCCGGTGCTCATGATGTGAGGGCCTTTGCACAGGTCGGTAAAGCGGCCCTGCGTGTACGTCGTGATTTCACCGTCGGCCAAATCCTGCTCTATGTGCTCGCACTTGTACTCCTGACCGTCGGCCTTGAATTCGGCCAAAGCGTCGGCCTTGGATATTTCCTTGCGCACTACGGGCTCGTCCTTAGAGGCAAGCTCCTTCATCTTCTGCTCTATTTTGGGAAAGTCGCTCTCCTTGATAACGTCGCCGTCCTTAGGCATCACGTCATAGAAAAAGCCGTTCTCCACGGCAGGGCCGAAGCCGAACTGTATGCCGGGATAAAGCTCTTGCAGAGCCTCGGCCAGCAAGTGAGCCGACGTATGCCAGAAGGCGTGCTTGCCCTCCTCGTCTTCCCACTTGTAAAGCTCTATCTTTGCGTCCTCGTTGATGGGGCGGTTAAGTTCAACCGTCTCACCGTTAACGCCGCAGGCCAGCACGTTGCGCGCCAGTGCGGGCGATATGCTCTCGGCAATCTGAAGTCCCGTCACACCCTGTTCGTACTCACGGACGGAGCCGTCGGGAAATGTAATTTTTATCATAACATCCTTGTTTTTAATCTTTTGGATGCAAAATTACAGTTTTCTTTTGAATTAGCGAGCATTGGATATGATTTTATTTCAATAATATCAGGCACTGCAAACAAAAACCGTAACCGCCCGACTGACTTTTCACATTAAATCCATGAAAATACATCCATTTACCTTCATTATTATAAGAGACGGCTTTTCGCACTCTGAAAGGCCGCCTTTAGCAGGCTCAAAGGCCACCTTTTAGAGTGCCAAAGACGGCCTTTCAGAGCGCGTATCGTAACCCATTGATAATCAACACGTTGACAATACACGTGGAAAGAGCCGTCCAAACGGGCAGTAAGGACGGCCCAAACACATATTTTGGACGGCTCAAACCGGTCGTTTCAACAGCTCTTACTGCTGGCAAAGACAGGTTTCTGGTCTGCAAACGGCTTATAAATGCGCCTTTGCTTGCACGTGTTGAAAAAAAAACTTACCTTTGCACGCTAAATAATTCATTATAAATAAATTAAAGAAATGAAAGCATTTGTTTTTCCCGGACAGGGAGCACAGTTTGTCGGCATGGGCAAAGACCTGTACGACAGCAATCCTTTAGCAAAGGAACTTTTTGACAAGGCCAACGATATTCTCGGTTACAACATCACCGAAATCATGTTCAACGGTACTGACGACGAGCTGAAGCAGACCAAGGTTACGCAGCCAGCCGTATTCCTGCACAGCGTAATCAGCGCGCTCTGCATGGGCGACGACTTCGCTCCTTCGATGGTTGCAGGCCACTCGCTCGGCGAGTTCTCCGCCCTCGTGGCAGCCGGAGCGTTGAGCTTCGAGGACGGCCTGAAGCTGGTTTACGCCCGCGCCATGGCAATGCAGAAGGCTTGCGAGGCAGCTCCCTCGACAATGGCGGCCATCATAGGTCTGCCCGACGAGAAGGTTGAGGAAATCTGCGCAGAGGTAAACAAGGAAGGCCACGTATGCGTTCCCGCCAACTTCAACTGCCCGGGACAGCTCGTGATAAGCGGCAACGTCGAGGCTATCAACGAGGCTTGCGAGAAGCTTAAGGCCGCAGGCGCAAAGCGCGCGCTGCCCCTGAAAGTGGGCGGAGCGTTCCACTCGCCGCTGATGCAGCCCGCAAAAGACGAGCTTCAGGCTGCCATAGAGAAGACAGAGTTCAGCGCACCGAAGTGCCCCGTTTACCAGAATGTTGACGGTATGCCCCATACTGACCCTGCCGAAATCAAGGCAAACCTCATCGCCCAGCTCACAAGCTCGGTAAAATGGACCAAGTGTGTGCAGTCAATGATAGCCGACGGAGCCGACGACTTCACAGAGTGCGGCCCGGGCAAGGCTCTCCAAGGCATGATTGGCCGCATCGACAAGAACGTTGCAGCTCACGGCATAGCCTGATTGTGATGATGTATAGAACAGCATAAAAAGACAATAAAGTGAAGGAGCAAGGTTGTGACGGATGGCCGTTGACGCGCTTGCTCCTTTATTGTTTCCCGATATTTCACCTTATTATATATAACCATGAACGATAAGATAATAATATACCAGGTGTTCACCCGGCTCTTCGGCAACCGCTCCACTACACGTAAAGAGAACGGAACATTGGCTGAAAACGGGTGCGGCAAGATGAGCTTCTTCGACGCAACGACGCTGCGCAGGATTAAACGCCTCGGCATAACGCACGTATGGTACACCGGAATAATACGCCATGCCTCAAAGACCGATTACTCGGCATACGGCATTCCGCGCCAGCATTCTGCCGTGGTGAAAGGCAACGCCGGGTCGCCTTACGCCATTACGGATTATTATGACGTAGACCCTGACCTGGCCGACAACGTGGATGACAGGATGGCGGAGTTCGAGCAGCTTGTGGAAAGGACGCACAAGGCCGGACTGAAAGTAATCATCGACTTTGTTCCCAACCATGTGGCCAGGCAGTACAAATCGGTAAAGAAGCCTGAAGGCGTAAAAGACCTTGGCGAGGATGACGATACAGGCATGGGCTTCTCGCCGCGCAACAATTTCTATTATTGCGTCAACACGCCGTTCGAGCCGTATTTCGACCTTAACGACAAGGACGGAACGGCTTACTCGGAGTGCCCCGCCAAAGCGACGGGAAACGACCATTTTGACAACCATCCGGGCATTAACGACTGGTATGAGACGGTGAAGCTCAATTACGGCGTGGATTATTGCGATGCCGGCGGACGCTCTTACCACTTTGACCCTATACCTGATACATGGCAGAAGATGGTTGACATCATCAGCTTCTGGGCCGGAAAGGGCGTTGACGGGTTCCGTTGCGACATGGCAGAGATGGTGCCGACCGAGTTCTGGAGCTGGGCTATCGGCATGGTAAAAGCCGCATACCCCGGCATATTGTTCATCGGTGAAGTTTACAATCCGTCACTTTACAGAAGTTTTGTGGCTTGCGGCTTCGATTATCTGTACGACAAAGTGGGCATGTACGACTGCCTCTGCGGAGTGATGCGCAGCACTTGTCTGGCCTCGGCAATAACATACCAATGGCAATCGGTTGACGACATAAAGGAGCACATGCTTTATTTCCTTGAAAACCACGACGAACTACGCATTGCAAGCGACTTCCTCGCAGGAGACGCAAGGCGCGGAATACCGGCTGCAATAGTAAGCGTGCTGATGAACAGCAATCCCTTCATGCTCTATGCAGGGCAAGAGTTTGGCGAGCGTGGCATGGACAAGGAAGGCTTCAGCGGCCTTGACGGGCGCACCACAATATTCGATTACTGGACGGTGCCGACACTCTATCACGGTTATGTAAACCGTAGGAAATTGTCAGAAGACGAAAAGGCGTTGGAGAAAACATACTCGCTCCTGCTCAATATGGCTAACAATGAAAAGGCTGTAAGCAACGGATTGTTCTTCGATTTGATGTATGCCAACCAAGACGGAAACCTGTTCAACCAGTCAAAACAATACGCATTCCTGCGCAAATACGCCAATGAGGTACTACTGGTTGTAGTCAATTTCGCCCAGGAAGAAACTGAATGCAGTGTATGCCTGCCGCATCATGCCTTTGAATACCTTGGCATTCCGGAAAAGACTGTTACCGCTTCCGACCTTCTCTCGAAAGGAGACACCACCTCATTTGAACTGAAAGCAGGAAGCGTCATAAAGATGTCAGTCACCGGGTATGGCGGAAAGATATATAAATTTACGGTCTGACTACATAACATATATGTAAACACTCATCATGGAAGAGAATTTTAGCCTTAACGCCCACAACAAAGACGAGTTTCCACCGGCACACACCGCAGAGCATCTTCTAAATCAAACGATGATAAGGATGTTCGGATGTGAACGCTCAACAAACGCCCACGTGGAAAGGAAAAAGAGTAAGATAACTTACATACTTGACCATAAGCCCAACCGGCACGAGGAGAAAGAGATTGAAAAACGCATGAACGAACTTATTGAAGCTGACCTGCCTGTCACTTATGAGTTTGTTTCACGTGACAATGTTCCTACCGAAGTTTCTTTGGAAAGATTGCCTGCCGATGCCTCTGATACGTTACGCCTCGTACGCATAGGTGATTATGACATATGCCCATGCTTGGGAAAACATGTACGCTCAACGTCACAAATAGGGCGTTTTGAGATGTTAGGCACAAATTGGGACGAGGAAAAACGTGCGTTCAGAATTCGTTTCAAGGTAGTACAATGATTGTCAAACGTATTGGCAAATGCCATTACATACAATAAAAAAAGCGGTGCATCAAAGTAGTTTAAGATGCACCGCTTTATTTAATGCGAGCCTAAAATCTCAGCATTAAGCCTCCGCAGGAGTCTCCTCTGCCGGGGTTTCAGTAGCAGCTTCAGCAGCTTCGCTCTCCGCTTTTTCAGCGGCCAAAGCAGCTTTCTTGTCCGCTACTTTCTTTGCTATAGCCTCATTGGTTTTCTTTTCTGCCTCCAAGTTCTTTGCATAAGCATCTTTCTTGCTCTTTGCATCATTCTCACGGATTTGCTCCAAACCTTTCTCCTTGTCGGCCTTCCATGCTTCGAACTTAGCCTGTGCGGCAGCTTCATCGAACGCACCCTTCTTGACACCGCCACGCAAGTGCTTCATCAAGTAAACACCTTCGCGCTTCAGTATGTTACGAACTGTGTCAGTGGGCTGCGCACCTGTCTCTACCCAATACAACGCACGGTCAAAATTCAAGTCAACCGTAGCAGGATTGGTGTTAGGATTGTACGTTCCGATTTTCTCTGTAAACCTGCCATCACGTGGCGCTCTTACATCTGCAATGACGATGCGGTAAAAAGCATAGCCCTTACGGCCGCCACGCTGCAATCTGATTTTTGTTGCCATTCTTTATTTAAGTTATTAAGTTTGAATAATGCTACTATCTCGTAATAGCGGCTGCAAAGGTACGACTTTTGCACGGAAATGCCATACAGTGCAACCTACTTAATTCTTCTTTTAACTCTTTTTATTAACTATCACTGCTTTACAAGCTTCAGACCGCACTCAAGCCCGTCCATGCTACTAAGAAAAGACGTTGCAGTCTTCAACATTGAATTTTGTGTAATGCCTCCAAGAACATTGACATATTTGAGAAGTTTTGACGCATCCATGACTATAAGAAGGTTGTTACCGTCAAGCTGTGTCGTACCTACAACTTGAGAAACCTTACCCCCATACTTCAACACGATGTTCTTATCCTCAATCGTATATGTACCTTTCAGGTTTTTCCCGAGAAACGTCTGTGTAAAATTTCCTTCTTTATCGAAAGTCATTTTTACGCTTCCTTTCTTGAAACCGAATCCTTCAAGTTTTGTCTTCAATTTATTTTCGACTTGTGAAGTCGCAAGCTTTCCACCTATATTTTTCAAGGCATTATTACTTGAAAGCACAACCGCTGGCTCTTCATAAACCCAAGTTCCAACAAGTTTGTCTTTAGTAGCAACCTTGCTCCCGGAAAAAACATTTGTCAAAGCCGACAAGATGCCACCCGTCTTGCTCTCACTATCCGTTTCCGTCGCTGTTTTCTCATTGTTGCCAGACGCAACTTTCTTCAAAATGTTGCCAAGACTAATTTGTGCGTCAGCCGGCATTGAAGCTACCATAAGTGTGCACAACAAAGCACATTTAGCAAAAACACGTTTCATAATAAATCTATATTTTTAAGTTATTCAAGTTCAAACATAAGGCTCGGAGCATTCCGCCGCAACACATCAAGAGTGAGTTTGCCAACATTACATATTCCACAAGAAGTCAGCTCCGCTTCCACCCTCTTACGTGCAAGTTCAGGATGATTATTCTCCTGACTCAAATGGCACAACCATATATGGCGCAGTTTTTCTGAGGCAAAAGTCTTTATTGCCGCTGCACATTGCTTGTTTGACAAATGCCCCATTCCTCCTGAAACACGTTTTTTTAAATATTCAGGATAAGGCCCGGACCACAACATATCATCATCATAATTAGCTTCTATTACCAAATAATCCGTTGTGTTTATAACACGTGACATTTCTGCCGTAACATGTCCAATATCCGTCATCAGGCTAAACGTCACATCACCAGACTTTATCGCATATCCGACATTGTCCAAACTGTCATGAGGAACGTCAAACGTATTTATCACAAAGTCACCAAGATAAAACTCTTCGCCTTTGTTGACAATCCTTACGTTGGCATCCTTTATCTTTTTATGTACACAATAATTACGAATTATGCCCTCATGCACCTTTGCTGTGGCGTAAACAGGCAGATTGTAAGCATCGCTCAACATTCCTACCGACTTCACATGGTCGGCATGGTCGTGTGTAACGATTATACCTTTTACATTATTGAAGCTCAAACCATAATCGCTGAAATATTTTTTTATCTTACGAATACCTATGCCTGCGTCTATCAGTAAACCGTATTTATCCGCACATATATAATAACAGTTTCCGCAACTTCCGCTGCCGAAAGACATAAAATTCAACATCTCCTATGTTTTTGGCTGCAAAATTATAAAGAAATAGATATGTAACAAAAAAAAACAATATCTTTGTAAAAAAATTAAAACTTTAATATGAAAATTTATCCTACGGTAAGCATCTGTGTCTTAGCTGTGACGTTTTTTGCCTGTTCACAATCTCAAGAAACAAAAGAAAGAAACAATATAATATCTGTAGCCGACGACTTTGTAGAAAACTATTTCAATTATAATTTTACAAAATCAAGACAATTTTGCACAGATGAATCTATTTTGTGGCTAAAGTTCATTGCGAGCAACATTGAACAAGAAGACATTGATATCTTAAGGAAACAACCAAAGGGTGCATCGTTTACGTCCAAAGGCGTCGATTTCATCAATGACACTACGGCCGTAGCACATTACCGTATTCACAATTTCATGCGCATAGACACCATGGGCAAGGCCGGAAAAATGACAGCAAGAGCAGACTATGCGCTAACATTGGTAAAAAGACACGGCAAATGGAGGGTCAGAATGGAAGCCCCACTGCAAAGTGAAAGGCGAAATCCCGACTAAAGTCAGGATGGAATATGGCATAATGCTCGTCATTCGTTTTATACGCAGGATTTATTGCCTTCATGCCCATATCAAAACGCAGGATGAAGAAATCAAAATTAAACCTTATACCAAGCCCGTAAGCTACAGCAATCTGTTTATAAAAGTCATTAAAACGGAATTGGCCGCCAGGTTGCTCCTCGTATGCACGCAGCGTCCATATATTGCCGGCATCCACGAACACGGCTCCATACACTTTCCAAAACAAGAACGAACGCAGCTCCAGATTCAGGTCAAGTTTTAAGTCGCCGGTCTGGTTTATGAAGTCTATCGCACCGTCCGTTCCCTTAAATTTGCCTGGACCGAGTCCTCTCACGCTCCATCCCCTCACAGAATTGGCACCACCAGAGAAGTAGCGTTTCTCAAACGGCAGCACCTTACTGTTACCATAAGGATAAGCTATTCCAATGCCGAAATGAAACGCCAGACTGTTGTTTCGGTCGATATTGAAAACTTTTGTATAGTCAAAATCGCCTTTCACATATTGGGCAAAAGCAATGTTGAACAATGTATACTGATTTTCTCCGTTACGTTTGCCGCCAAAAAGATGTGATATGCCGCTAAGTAAGTTGCCAGATGTCTCAACGTTCATTTTAAACGCCTCGTTACCACTGTTATACGACATGCCAAATCCAAGCTTCATAATGAACAAATCCTCGTAATTGTAACGCAATATCGAGTTGATGTTGTTCACATCGTCAAGATATTCCTTACGGAACGTTTCCGAAATCCATGGCATATATATATAATTAAGGTCAAGCAAGTCGACCTTATAGCTACGTCGTCCTGTAGCATCATTCCAACGGTAACGCCAGCCGGCAGAAAATACGCGGCGATGAAACTCGGGACGGTTTTGCATGTTATAACTGGCAAAAAGTTCCGACACTGCCGTGGACTGCCGCCTGAACTTTTTGGAAAGGAACGGTATCAGAAAACGCGGGAACACCAGTCTTGTTTCCAAGCTGTACTCCTCATAATTCTGGTTTTGATAGCCCTCAAGCCCTGTTATCGCCTCAAATGCACCACGAAGCTTTATGCTAAAATTCTCCGCACCGTTAAAAAGATTTCTGTTTTCATAAGTCAACGACGCAGCAGCTCCTAAGTCGCCAGCCGTATTAGTGCCCTCTGGTTGAAAACTTATGCTATTAATCTTATTCGTACTGATACCGATATTGCAATCAAGCACATTGCTGTCAGGACGTTCTGAAAACTTTATGTTTGTATATTTCACTATCTGCAGACGGCCGAATTTGTTATAAGTCTTTTGCAATTCTTCGGCATTATACAGTTTTCCAGGCTGCAGTAACGTATTTTCCTCCAATACAGACCGGCGTAAAGGAATTTTATCCATTTCGCCAGTTGCATAATACGCAATATTCCCAATTGTGTACTGCTTGTGTTCGCTCTCTTCACCGCTGCCAGGAGCAACAAACTTATGCAAATGCAAGGTCAAGTCAATGTCGGTATGTCCACTTACCGTATCTGCCGAGAATGAAATAAAATCCTTATGGAAATTCACATAACCGTTATTGTTAAGCAAATCGGTAATGCGGCTGCGCTCATCATCCAGCACATTGACCATGAACGGCATACCAACCCGCAACCTCGAACGGCCGCCATCTATGGCTTTAAGCAATGAATCGATACGTGCATCCCGTATGTCATAATTTATGCTGCTTATATGAAACCTGTCTCCGGGATGCAGGTTATACACAACCTTTACCTTTTTCTTCTTTCCGAATTCCAAGCTGTAATCCACACCTGCCCTGACATACCCCAAACCATGCAGCACATTGCCTATATCCTTGCACGTGAGGTCGGCCTGTGTAGAATCAAACAATACCGGTTGCTCGCCTATATCCTGCAATTTACGGTTAATCCATTTTGTCGTATCACGTCCGGCTAGCGCATAAGTTCCAAGCGGTATCTTGAAAACTGAAAACCATTTTGAATTTCCTTTTTGCCTGATATAAGGCTCGAATTGTGACGGTTCAAGCCCTTTTACGTCGGATTTCACCTCTACATCATCCAATAAGAAGCTTCCGTCAGGTATGAATTTTGACGCAGAACATCCCGACAGGATGACTACAACAAATACAGCACATGCCAGACTGAATATTCTATATGACGCTTGTTTTACCACTTAAAAACCATTTATCATGCAAAAATACTAATTTTTTTAGTATTTTTGTCAGGAAAAATCAATAAAACAATATGATTAGCAAAAATATGGCAAAGCTAATACGCTCGCTTGAAAGCAAAAAACATCGCGAACGTACAGGTTTATTCGTAGCAGAAGGTCCTAAGATTGTAAATAATTTGATTGCCGTATCTCAGCCCAAAGCCATAATAGCAACTCAAGAATGGCTTAAATTAAACAATACAGGAAAAACAACTGAAAACTTTGTAGTGACGGAAGACGAACTGCGTAAATTAAGTTTTCTTCAGCATCCACAACAAGTTCTCGGCATATTCCCCATTCAATCACAAACATTTGACACAGAAATATGCAACAAAGAATTGTGTCTTGCACTTGACAAAGTTCAAGACCCGGGTAACCTTGGCACAATAATACGCATAGCCGATTGGTTTGGCATATCTACCATATTCTGCAATGAAGGCACTGCCGACGCATACAACCCCAAAGTTGTACAGGCAACAATGGGCAGCATCGCGCGCGTAAACCTTATCTACACAGACCTCGCGTCACTATTCGAAAAGCTGCATAACCACACACCCATATACGCCACTTCTCTCGACGGCGACAACATATACAACCAAGAACTGTCATCAACTGGAATAATTGTCATGGGAAATGAGGGCAATGGTGTTTCTCCACAAGTAATGGAGAAAGTAAACCAAACCTTATTCATTCCCACATACCGAAAAATACGTAACATTGACAGCCTTAACGTTGCAATTGCAACAGCCATAACCTGCGCCGAGTTCAAAAGAAGAAACAACACACCACATCTTTAAACACCACCTTTCACCCTACAATAAGCCACCTATTAAACATTAATATGCCGCCTTTCGGATTGCGAAAGGCGGCATATTACCATTGCTGATAACTTCTTGATAGTCAATATTTTTACAACCTTTCATCAATCAATACTACAATATATTCTGAATTGACATACTACATACATCCAAATACTTAACTTTCAGTCCTCCCCGTTCTCCCAGCACTCCCGGTTCTCCCAATGAAAAAAGCCGAATATAAAAAAAGAGCCTCCCCGAAGGATTGCCCTTCGGGGA
>CAJJWN010000054.1 GCA_905196835.1 uncultured Prevotella sp.
CGATACCGGCAACCCTCGTGTGGCGTGTCTGAAATATTAAGTTCTTGAAAATGTGGCATTCATCGACAAATATGTGGTCTATGCCCATCGAGTGAAAGTCCACCGCATCGTCTTTCCGCTCGTTGATTTTCATTTTCAATTCCTTAAGTTTGGCTGCGAGGTTCTGTTTGCGCTTCTCCAGACCGTCCTGCATCTTTCCGCTGCGGTAGCGCATGGTGGATTGTTCCAAGACTTCCAAATTGCGCTCCACATCGGCCAGTTCTTCGGTGAATATATCTATCATGGTCTGTTCCGATTGCGGTATCTTGGCGAACTGGTCGTGTGTCAGAATGATGCAGTCCCAGTTGTTGTTCTTGATTTTCGAGAATACCTCTTTGCGGTTAGCAGGAGTGAAATCCTCTTTGCCCGGATAAAGCACCTTTGCCGAGGGGTAAGCCTTGCGGAACGTGTCGGCTATTTCGTGAACATTGGCTTTCAAGCCGATAATGAGCGGTTTCTGCACCAATCCGAGGCGTTTCATTTCGTAAGCGGAAACGCACATTATCATCGTCTTGCCCGTGCCTACCTCGTGCCAGCAGATACCGCCGCCGTTCTGCTTAATCATCCAAATGGCATCTTTCTGTGAGGGATAGAGGCTGTCATACGGAAAATTCTCGAAAGAGAGCTGCGGGAAGGTCTGTGCCGAGCCGTCATAATGCGGACGGACATAGCAGTTAAACCGCTCGTTGTACACCCTTACCAATTCGTCCCTTACCTCTATCGGCTGACAGTCGAGCCACTGGTTGAAACGGTTTCTTATCTCCTGTATCTTGGTGGCCGCTTCCTGTATGGCTTCCTCGTCCGGCACTCGTACCGCTTCGCCGTTCCGCTCTATCTCTTTGGTTATTTCGGGAACGGTGTCCTGCAGGGCGTGTACGAACAAATCCTCTCCGTTGTAATTCTTTACGGAATAGGTGTTATAGACTACAGGGGAATATCCTTGTAGCCGCACTAAATAGGTGTCGTTCACGTCAAAATACATCACATCGGTTTCCGTTCCGAAAAGTTCTGTGGCAAAATCGGCGTACAGCTTCGTGTCAATCCAACGCTCGCCCATGTTGATGTCGAGTTCCTCGTAGGGTATCGCTTCGGGTATGGCTTCCTCCAATGCCTTTACAGCGGTTTCCGTCCAGTCCTTTTCCTTGCCTGTGAGATCGGGAAGATAAGAGCCTGTTTCCTTGCTTTTGGCGATGACGTTTCCGGCTATGAACTTGCCTTTGTGTTCCCATTCTCCGGTGGCAGGGTTATAGAATATCTCGCCTTTGAGGTCGTCGATAACCTCGTCCTCGTCCTTGCCTGTGGTCTGCATCAGATAGTCCATATCCACACAGCCGTAAAAGTTAAGGCAGCTTGCCAACGCTTCGCCCGGTGTCAGTTGCACGGTCGTGTCTATCTTCTTGAACGCTACAGGCTCACGCATGATGTCGGATTTGAATATGTCGCCCTTGACCTGCATTTCAATCGTGAACACTTCCACGCCGAGGCTGTCAAGCATGATAAACTCCTTGTTGTCATTAGAGTGGAAAAAGCCCCATTTGGCGACAAAAGCATCATAGCAAGCGTTCAGCCGTTCACGCAAATGCGGCTGTTCCGTCTGTTCCTCCTGCTCTTTGATTGCAAGTTCAAAATATGCCTTGCGGATAGAGAAATAGTCGTTAGCCCTCTCCGTGTTCACCTTGCCCTCGTCCACCGGGACAAAATCGGTGGCCGTCTCTTGGTATAGTTCGGATTTGCGGTATCGGATAATGCCCACCTGCCCCTCAAACAGTACCATTGCACCCTCTTTCATCCACGCTTCCGGCTCGTCCGTATAGGCTCGTCTGCCTTTTGGTGGCTGCTTAACGGCCACACTGCCGAAAAGGGACATTTGCGTGTGTATGCCGTCCTGTCCCTCACTTGTGAAAAGGCTTTTGCGGAAATAGCGGCCAAAGTCGAGTTTGAGCAATGCGGCGAGATACTGCGACATGGCGTTTTCATCACCCTGCCACTGGTATTTGCGTACATACTTGCCGTACTGGTTCATCGCAATGCGGCTGCCTGTGGCGAGGGTGGTTTTCGGTAATGTGAAAAGTTTGTTGGCGTATTCGGTCATTGCGCCTGTCGTGTCTGCCTTTTCCCTGCCGACCTGTAAAAAGAGCTGTTCCCTCTGCGAGAGTGCCGCCTTGTGAGTATGCTTTTGGAAGATCAGTAAATCGCTGCCTACCTCGATGCCGCTTGTGTACATGAAAAGCGTGTCGGGCATACGGATAGCACTAATCAAATCGGCATGGTTCACAAGGTATTCACGCACGAATTTGTTGCTTGGTGTATCGGCCACACCTCTTGATGTGACGAAAGCCAGCAGGCCGCCCTCGTTCAAAAGCTCCAAAGCCTTGACAAAAAAGTAATTGTGTATGGTCTTGGTAGCCTGCTCGTATATGCCGCCTTTCTTCCAGAGTTCCGCATCGAACACACGGAAGTTACCGAAAGGGATGTTGGAGGCTATGACATCGAATTTCGTATGTTCAAAACCCTGTTCGTCTATCGTTTCAAACCCGGCTGTCCGTGTAACCGTGTTGTCATTCAGCAGGGAGAGTATCAGACCCGAAACCGGGTCTTTTTCAATGGCATAGCCGCAGGTGTCGGACATGGCTACCGGGAGGAAACCGCCAATGCCTGCACTCGGTTCGAGGAATGAGCGCATTTGCAGCTCATTGTCCTTGAATGTGGCGTGTATCTGCTTTGCGACTACATCAATAAGGAATTTCGGGGTGTAGAACGCTGTCAGGACAGAGGCTTTCATGGCTTCCGTGAAATAGGGATAGGTGTCGATAAGTTCCTGCAACCGCCTTATCGGTTCTTCCATGTCGCCACTTACAGGCTTGTCTGTGCCGATGTTCAGCACTTCTTTGATACCGCCAAACCCCGAATATTGGGATAAGGTTTCTTTTTCCTCTGGTGTGGCTTGTCTGCCTTGAATGTGGATTTGTAACGCTGTCTTTATCGCTTCCACGTTTGCCACCAATGATTTCAATTTGTTGTAACTCATATTTAACCTTTCTTTTTATTTCCCTCTGTTCGGTCTGTTTGCGACCGCCGGGAAGATTTTTCTGCTTTCGGAAGGTGGCGAGGGACAATCGGACAAGGCTGAACCGGAAAAATACGCTCGACAGAGGGAGAGGAAGATTTTTGCGTGTCACTCGCGGCGGCACGTCGGCATTGGCAAGATTGGCACGGTCGGTTACCTTTGCGGAAAATTCTATCCCGTAGGTCGCACGGCAGCGGACTTGGGTTTAATGGGAATCCGTTAGAAAAGGAAAGATTATGGGTAAAAGAGTGAAGCGGTCAGCCGGGACGGACTTTCCGACGGACTGTCTTGGGACTACAGAGGGCAGGATTTATCCCGCCCCCTGTAATGCCATGTCTGTCCGTGTCCGTCCTTTTGCAAAAAGGGGCTTCACACACTTTATGTAACATGTTACACAAAATGCGTGAGGTTGCTTGAAGCAAACTGGCCGCAGGATGTAAGGCTATAAGAGGGAGAACAGGAGTTTTATAAAAGGTCGTTGGTCGATCGGAACAACAAACCGTACCGAGACTTTGCCCGATACGGTCTTGTCGTTGCCCTGCATATAACTCAGTCTATGTCATAGCCTATCATGTATTCATCGTTGATAAGCAGATAATAGTAGCCGTTGCCACAATTCCGGTACTCTTTGCTGAATCCTGCCGCCATATCGCCATTTTCGCGTGGCTCGCACCACAGCGTACCGTCATAGCCGCAAAAGTCGAAGCGTCCGGTGGAAAACTTTTCACCTTGCTTCAGTGCCGTTCTGAAACGAGCCATATCCCAACTGCCGCAATACTTCTCGATGGTGGCAAGTCCGATACACTTGCCGTCGATGCGTGTGCCGGTCGTGATGCGGTTCTCGTAGAGGGATTTATCCAAATCGGCATTAGCGATTTTGCGAAGCCAATCATTCGTATGCGTGGCAAGCCGGGCAAGTTTCTGGTATTTCAAGACCAGTTTCTTTTCTATGTCCGCTGCATCTTCGGGAGAGGATGACGGATAGTATATCTTCTCAATGCTTGCCCAATCTGTGAAGATGTACCCGCTTTTGCGTTTTCCGAGTGCGATAATGCCGATGACGTTTTCGTTGCGGTTGATAAACAGCCGTCTGCGTTTTCCTGCAATCCTTACATATAAGGATGTAGGATTTTGTTCGTTGCGTAGATAGGCTTCTGCCGGATGAATTGTTGTTGTTTCCATATCTGTATAAATTTGTATAAATTTTGATTTTTGCTGTTCCTATTTTGGTTTACCTGTTCAAAGTTCCGGGATTGTGCCGTTCTTATATAGAACACCGTTCCGATAATGGGACACGATACCCGGCTTAAGTCCCATTTCCTCAAAGGCTATATGCCTGATATAGTCCTTGTATTCTTTGCCAATGAAATTCTTTCCACAAAGGTTGTTGAAAATCATAGGGACGGAAAAACCGTCTTCGCTCGACAATATCACTCTGCCGTCTTGTCTAATTTCTTCTACCATACTTGTTTACTTTTAATTGGTTGAACTATCATGCTGATTTTTATTTTTCCCTGCTTTCGTTTGCCGTGCAGGTTTGTTTTCAGCTTTTTGAGGCAGCCAGAGGATGAAGCTGTGGCATCATAAGCCAAACCCGGATAGAAAACCGACCGTGCAACAGTCTGTTTTCGTCATCCGAATGCAATGCGGCTTGGCGATTATGCGCTTCGTCCTACATTCGCCGACGAAAAGAGTAAAGAATGACCTGCCGATAAACGAGATGTGACAACAATAAAACAGGAAAATACGATTTGGTAAATTGTCATTGTACAATATTGAACAATCACTAAATATCGGCACAATTTTAATTTAGTGCCGATATTTAGTAGATGATGACAAAAGGTTATTTACATATAGATTGTTTTAAATAAATACAAATTTTCGGCACTATTCAGAAATAGTGCCGAAAATTTGCTATATTTGCAGGCAAAAACAGGATATAATATGAGTAACAAAACAACGACATCCATACTTGAATACGCTGAAGTACACCGTGATTTCAGCATGGATGACTTGTTTGCCTATCTTCACGAAAAGGTTGGCATAAGCAAGTCTTCCTTGTCATGGTATCTGTTCAAGCTCGTGAATGAAAATGCATTGGTCAGAACCGGACGCGGAATGTATGCTAAAGTCATGAAACAGTCCTTTGTTCCTAAACTCATAGGTGAAGTAAGAGAAATTTACGATTCGTTGCTGGTCAATTTCCCATTTGCGAAGTTCTGCGTCTATCAGGGGGATATTATCGCAACCTTGCAGCATCACCTTTCTTCCAACCGTGTTGTCTATGTGGAAACAGACAGGGATTCGGCAGAAACGGTTTTCAACTTTTTGAAAGACGGGAACCGTGACGTCTATCTGCGACCGGACAAAGATATGATTTACCGATATGTAGATATGGACAGCCGTGTCTTTTTTGTGAAAAATTTGGTCTCGGAAGCTCCTTTGCAGAAAGTATCAGATGTACCGATGCCTACACTGGAAAAGCTGTTGGTGGATATATTGAGGGATGCGGATTTCTTCTACCTACAAGGCAGTGAAAGCGAGCATATCTTTGAAAATGCCTTTAATCTGTACGCTGTCAATCGAAATCGGCTATTCAGGTATGCCGGCAGACGTAAGGCAAAAGAAGAAATATTGTCCATATTAGAAAATCTGAACATAAAATGATAAAGAAGGAGTGTTTTACGGCAGAATGGATCGAACAGGTTTCATCCGAATTGCACTATAATGATAAAAATCTGATAGAGAAAGTAATCCGTGCCCTGTCCCTGCTTGAAATGCTGGTTAAAGCCGGGTGTCCACTGGTTTTTAAGGGAGGAACGGCACTTATGCTCATACTTGGGAAATCTGCTCATCGTCTGTCAATCGACATTGATCTTATCTGTCCCCCTGGAACCAACATTGAAGACTATCTGAAATCATTTGCCGATTTCGGCTTCATCAATCTGGAACTTGTGGAACGCAAGCAACGGGATGATGCGGATATTCCCAAGAGCCATTCCAAGTTTTTCTATCAGATTGCCTACCGAAATGACACCGATGCACAATCCTATATCCTGCTGGATGTACTCTACGAGGACATTCATTATTTCCGTACCCAACAAATAGCTATCGACTGCCCGTTCATACGGTTGGAAGGAAAACCATTGATGGTAACAGTCCCGTCCGCAGAAGATATTTTGGGCGATAAACTGACGGCTTTCGCTCCCAACACAACTGGAATACCTTATTACAGGAATGGAAGGTCCTGTTCGATGGAGATAGCCAAACAGCTTTATGATGTGGGGCGGCTGTTTGAAAATGTTTCAGACCTGCAGATTACCAAAGAAGCGTTCCGTAAGATTGCGGTGGTCGAACTTTCATACCGGTCTTTCGGAACGGACATAGGGCAAGTTTTCAATGACATCCGCCAAACGGCACTTTGTATCTCCACACGGGGAAAAGCCGGAGAAGGAGACTTCGACCTGATACAAGACGGAATCATCCGTGTCAAATCATTCATGTACAAGCAGCGTTATCTGATAGACCATGCCATTATTGATGCAGCAAGAGCGGCTTATTTAGCCACGTTAATTGAAAAGGGAATCAATGAAATAGAATCTTATTCCAACAACCCTGCCGATATAAAGGATATGGTCATCCGACCTTCGCTGCCCAACAAACTGAATAAGCTGAGAAGCAACCTACCGGAAGCCTACTACTATTGGGCAAAAACGAGTGAGTTATTGGAAGCATGAAGTTTTACGAACATCGAATGGAAAAGATAAAAGCCGTATTCAACTGGAGCGGGGGAAAAGACTCCGCGCATGCCCTTTGGCGAGCTCGTCAATCGGAGCTATACGACATCGTTGCCCTGCTCACCACAATCAATCGTGACTCGCAACGCTCCAGCATGCACGGTATCCCACTCCCCTTGCTTCAGGCACAAGCAGACAGTATAGGTATTCCCCTGCATATCGTGAATCTCACACCCCAGGGGAACCTTGAAAATTACGCAGAGGCCATGACTTGCGCAGCCCTACATTTCAAGGAGCAAGGAGTAACCCATTTTATTTTCGGGGATATTTACTTGCACGATGTCCGTGCCTACAGGGAGCGACAACTCGCACCACTCGGAATAGAGGTTGTGGAGCCGTTATGGGGAGTAGTCTCCTCGGAAATCGTCATGCAGCAATACCTCGCTTCCGGACTGAAGACGGTCATCGTGACCACGCAAGCCGATGGCTTGGGAATGGATGCCATCGGTCGCGAGGTAGATGCCGACTTTATTGCCTCTCTCCCCAAGGAAATGGACCCCAACGGAGAAAACGGAGAATACCACACGTTCTGCTACGACGGACCGATATTCTCTTCACCCGTACTTTTCCGACTGGGAACTCCCTTTAGCCAAAGTTATGACATCCGGCTTGAGGATGGCACGATTCAAACCTATACTTATTGTTTTGCCCATCTTTCCGCCGAACCATAACACGGATTACATTTGCAATCATAAATCAACAATATGGAAAACAAAGGATATATACATGTCTATACTGGCAACGGGAAAGGAAAGACAACGGCCGCATTTGGGCTTGCCATTCGAGTTTTGTGTGCCGGAGGAAGCGTCTTCATCGGACAATTCGTAAAGAACATGAAATATAATGAAACCAAGATCGAACATCTGTTTAACAACGTCCGCATCCAGCAATTCGGTCGGGGGTGCTTTATTGAAAAGAAGCCGGCACAAGAAGATATTGACGCAGCTTATGCGGGATTGGAAAGCTGCAAACAAATTCTCGCTTCGGGAGAGTATAATCTGGTCGTGCTCGATGAACTAACCATTGCCCTGTATTACGAGTTGCTTTCTATTGAGGAGGTATTGACGGCGATTTCTCGACGACATTCCGGGACAGAGTTGGTAATCACGGGACGGTACGCTCCGGCAGAATTGATCGACATAGCCGACTTGGTCACGGAGATGCGAGAAGTCAAACATTATTACACGGAAGGCGTCCTCTCCCGCAACGGGATAGACCGTTAGAGTCCGATCTCCCTACTCGGTCTTGGTTTCACAATCATTCAAATAAAAAATTACGATAAGTTCCAAAATGAAAAGTCCCCTGTTTTAATCGAAAACCACATCACCTAATGACACTCTTTTCGATTAGCGTTTGGCGACATAAACACTCTTACAACAGTCTGCTCAAAGCTGAAATGCACTCCTGCTGTGTAGTCCGGATGTAATCGAAAACGACCGACGGATCGACACTCTTGCCATTTAGCTTGCAGGTTATGTGCAAGTGCTCGCCTGTACTTCGTCCGGTCGAGCCGGTAATACCGACGGCATCACGGGGACGGACTACCGTACCCTTGGCGGCCAGCACCCGTGAAAGGTGGCAATAGCTGACGGTGTAATTTCCGTGCCGCAGGGTCACATACTTGCCGGAAGTCTTGTCCTGTCCCACTTTGATGACCACCCCCTCCATCATGGCCAATACCTGCTCGCCCCGTGCGTGCAGGTCGATACCGCCGTGAAACTTCCTCTTCCCGGTAAACGGGTCTTTCCGGTAGCCGTATGGCGATGTAATTCTGATGCGCTGCAATGGATAAGACACACTGAGATAACGGTCAATCCACAACTTCTTACTTTCATCGGCAGGTTTTGTCGAAGTCTCCTGTACAGGAGCCATGCTTTCGGGTGTCGGCTCCTGCTTTTTCATACCCTCCTGCAAGGCTTCTACCTTGTATCTTTCTGGTGTCTTGGCAATCGTGTTGAACTGCGCCTGAACGGGCATCGTGCAGAATGAAATACCCGATATTGCTATCAGTAAAATTTTTCTCATTCGGCAAAGTTATAACGGGAGTTTTCATGTCGGAAACAAACAGCCGTCATTTCTTGTATTGGTTTGATATTTTGCGTCTATTAGTACGATTTGAATTGAATAATCGTACTAATGAAGATAAAAACAGCATATTATAACCATTTATATAGCTGTATTTTTGTCCGTCATAATAAGATGTCTCTATCTTTGTATAGTACAATTTTATAATATGAATATAGTATGAAAAAAGTTCAGATTGAATTTGATGAATTACCTTTTCCGACACTGGAACGATTCGGTCTCACACGGGAGATGATTGAGGATTTGCCGATGCGTGTGTTGGACGACATCTGCGATGGTCGGCATTCTCCCGTGCTTCCCGTGCGTGTCACGGACGAGCATGGCGGGCAAATAGAGAGCCGTAGCCGCTTTGCCTTTATCCGCATGGACAACGGTCAGGTGGATGTGGTCTTCTATCCGGCACTGAAATCCTCTCCGTTGGAACGGTATGACGAAGCGCAGCAGAAACAGTTGCTCGACGGCAAGGCGATTGTCGCCGACGTGGAAATGGCGGACGGCCGGAGCAGCAAGGCTTTCGTGCAGATTGACACCGAGACGAAACAGGTGATGTATGTCCCCACGCCCATCATCGCACGCAACCTGAAAGTGCTGGCCGAGGTCATGCGCCTCGGTGCGGTGGAGGTAAACGGGATGCAGCACGGCGAGCCGCTGACGGTCGTCGTGGACGGCGAGTCTGCTACAGTGGGCATAGACCTTCATGCCAAGACCGGCATCCGCTTCTGTTCGGGCGACGCGCAGCAATGGCGCAACCAGCCCAAGCGCGAGTGGGACAAATACACCTTCGGGTGCTACGGTTGCTGGATCATGGACGATGACGGCAACCTTGACTACGTTTCGGAAGAGGACTACACCGAGGAGTTGTGGAACGAACAGAAGAAGAGCGGCGAACGCAACCGTGCGGCAGCCCTCCACAAGTAAAAACAATCAATCCGTAGATTATGGCACAAAACGAATATTATCCCGAAGAGGTACTTGTCGGGAAGATGCAGAGCGGCGAATACGGCTGGCTCGATTACGTCAATCATTTCTCCGCCGACTGGCAGGAGGAATACGCCCGTTACTGCGAGGAAAAGGGGCTTGCTGTCGGCAACGAATCCGCTGCCGAGTTTGTCCGCTTCAAGGACGAACAGCTGGAGGCAGCAATGGAACGCGGCGACGCATAACGAAAACAATCCGACTATGGCGATACGAACGAATACCAATCCCCGGCAGATGGACTTGCAGCCCGAAATGCGCAATATGCTGATGCGTAACGGCCTGCAAGCCCATGTTGCGCTTGATGGTTCAGGGTATCGGCTGATTGTGCAGGGGCATAATTCTCCGCTGCTGGTCTATCCGATAAGCGAACGTCAGATGTTGGCACTCACGGACTGGGGAACCAATACGGCCAACAAGAAAGCCTACAACGTGCTCACGAGCATCGTGGGCAAAGACTTCTATATGCCCAAGAACTTCGTCCATGCCCGCAATGCCAACGGGCGTGTGGCTATGGGGCTGCACGGCTACCGCATCGGCATCGGCGAGTACGGTCGCATGGGACGGATGGGAATGCCCCCGCCGTTCCTCGGCTGGACGCCACGCAACCAGTGGGGCTTGCACCTGCGCAGGGTCGGCGGCCAACTGTTCTTTCCGGGGCCGTCCATCGTACCCGAACGTCCCGACGGGCGCATGAAGCCCGGCGAGTTGCAATCGGGCGGTTACGGATTCTATTACAAGGGGCATCAACAGGCGCAACCCGTACAGCAACGGGACGTTCTGCAGGACTTGCAGGCGGTCATCACGCCGATGGTCAGCCGTCCGCGCAGCGGGGAACCGGCACGGTCGTACAAGGAGCTTATAGCCTCTCCGGTCTATTTTTCCAACGAGAAATTGGCGGAGTGCCTTGCCTCGCACGGTCTTGTCGTGGATGCGGAAAGGCGGACGCTGACTGTGCAGTCGGAAAGCGTCCAAGCCGATATGGTCTATGACCTGACGGAAAAGGAAGTGAGGACACTGGTTGCCGCACCCATCGAGGAACAACCCGTAGAAAAACGTCTGGAACTGCTGAACGGCATTATCGGGGCTGACTTTTCCGACAAAGTGACGATGGAGGCTCTCAACAGCGATCAACGCATCGCTATCGGCCTGCATCCCGAAGTACAGCAGGATTTGGAACAACGCCAACGGCAGGAGCAGGAGGCTTTCATGCCGGTGGAAACCTCGCTGCAACAGCAAGAGGAATCCATACAGGGCTATGTCGGTGCGGCAGTGGACGGGCGTGACCTCCAGTTTCTGAATGAAAACAAGGGATGGTATCGGGAAGAGAAGCACGGGCGGGAAGTTGAAGTGAGCCAGATAGCCGTTCAACCGGCACAAACCGAGGGGAAATACAGGATGACCGCTGTTATCGACGGTCAGGCTATCAGCCATGAGATAACCCAACGGGATTACGACAAGTTCCTTGCTGTGGATGATTATCACCGGATGAAGCTCTTTTCCAAGATTTTCAGCGAAGTGGACATGAAAACACGCCCGGAAGCACAACGGGGGCTCGGTACGAAAATCTTTGCCGCCCTCACCGCAGGTACGGTAGTCGCGGCGGGTGTCGCGCACGGCATCCACCATCACTGCCATGCCCCGGAGTTCTACGGCGAGTGTTTCGGCGGTCCGCCACGCCCGTACATCAAGCTGGGGGTCGATACACCGAGGGATATGGCCATCCGTTGTTTCGAGGCAGAGATGAACCGTGAAATCAATGATATGAGAATGGGGAGGTAAACCATGAGAGAGGGCGAACTGACTTATGACGATTTTCTGCGCAGGCTGAACATTCAGGACGTGCTTATCGACGCGGGCTATCACCTGAACCGGCGCGACGGCCTGCGCTATCCCTCGTATGTCCGGTTGGACAGCGAGGGGCGGCGCATCCGCAACGACAAGTTCATTGTCACGCAGCAAGGGAAATGCTGTTTCAAACCGCAACAGCAGAAGTCGTATAACATCATTTCCTTTATCAAGGAGCATCCGCATTTTTTTGCGGAATACCGTACAGGCGTGTCTCCCGACCGACTGGTAAACCTTGTCTGTAACCGGTTGCTGAACCATCCCGTCGCTGACCGGGACATCCGGATTATCCAGCCTAAACGGGATGTGAAGCCGTTTGACATGGCGGATTACGACATTCACCAGTTCAATCCGCAGGATCGGGCGACACAAAAGAAGTTCTATCCGTTCTTCAAGCATCGGGGCATCGACCTTTACACGCAGTATGCCTTTCATCGGAACTTCTGTCTGGCGACGAAGCATCGTGAGGACGGCATGAAATACACCAACCTCGCCTTTCCGCTGACCGTTCCGAAAGATACGGGACAGGTTGTCGGTCTGGAAGAGCGAGGCCGCCCTCGCATGGATGGCAGCGGCAGTTATAAAGGGAAGGCGGAAGGGAGCAATTCGAGCCAAGGGTTATGGATTGCCAGCCCAGCCAAAACTACGCTTACCGAAGCCAAGCATATCTACTGGTTCGAGAGTGCATACGACGCGATGGCCTATTACCAGCTTCATCAGGCCAACGACAAGGATTTGCGGAAAGCGGTCTTCATATCTACCGGCGGTAACCCGACGGTGGAACAGATGCGGGGTGTCCTCACGCTCTCGCTTCCTGCCAAGCAACACATCTGTTTCGATACCGACCTTGCGGGAATCGAGTTTGCCAAGAACCTGCAACAGGAGATGTACCGGGTTGTCCGTTCCACCATCGAGGAGACACCGGAGCGGAAGCCTTATCTGGATTCCGTTACTGACGGCAAGAACCTCGATGAAGGTGACATAGACCTGTTGCCCGACGCTTTGCGGTCGAGCTACGGGAAATATGAATCCGCATGGGAAGAAGCCATGTCGATGCGTTCGAGCGGCCTGTGCCATCCGGACGACATACGGGAACAGACGGATATCATGAACGGAAATTACAAGGAGTTCCGTGAAGGATTGCGGGAGTTCCTCGGTCTGGACAAGGCGAATGACGCCTCTTTTGTCCGTGAACAGCCTACCTATCCCAACAAGGACTGGAACGAACAGCTTTTGGCCGAGCAGAAACGGGAAGAGACGGTCGATGAGACACAGGCGAGAGAACAGTCACCGGAAGAGGAACAACAAACACACTTTCGCCGATGATGACCGATGCACCCACAGGACATTTCCAAAGTATCGTGCTGCAACCGCACGCCGGACAGTTCGTTATCGACGAGCTGCCCGCAATCGTATTGTGCTGTGCAGCATGGGTGTATGGTGGCATGGAGGGACTGCCTCTGACAGCTCTTGCCGTATCGGTTGCCGCATTGCTTGCTTTGGTATTGCTGTACCGTTTCATCTATCTGCGCCGGACACGCTACCACATCGGTAGCGAGCAGCTTATCAGCAGGCATGGGGTGCTGTCCCGGAAGACGGACTACATGGAACAATACCGTATCGTGGACTTTGTGGAACACCAAAACCTCATGCAGCAGCTTTGCGGATTGAAGACGGTACGCATATTCTCGATGGACAGGAATACGCCCCGGCTTGATTTGGTAGGTATCAGACACAACTTCGATGTGGTAACGCTTATCCGGGAACGGGTCGAGTATAACAAACGAAAAAAGGGAATATATGAAATCACGAATCATTAGCCTGGTCATTTTTGCCGTCTGCATGATGCCACACTGGGCGAAAGCACAAATCACGGCATCCAATCCGTTGGAATGGATGGCGTTGGCCGAGGGCAACGAGGTCATCAATGACCAGATAGAGAAACAGATAAACGGTCAGACGAAGACAGCGATGCTGCAGAACAGCATCGCCGCCGAGTTCAACCGCATTCACAAATGGGAGAAGCAATATAACAGCTATCTCAAGACGGCAAGCGGCTACGCTTCGTCGCTGAAAGCCTGCACCCACCTCTACAACGACGGCGTGAGAATCTTTCTCACGTTAGGGAAACTGGGCAACGCCATCAGGAACAACCCGCAGGGCATCATTGCCTCCATAAGCATGAACAACCTCTATATCGAGACGGCAACGGAACTGGTATCGGTCTTCACACTCCTGAATGACGCAGTGGCCAAGGGCGGCAAAGAGAATATGCTCACGGGAGCGGAACGCAGCAAGACCCTGTGGGCGTTGAACGACAAACTTTCGGCTTTCAGCCGGAAGCTACACCTGCTCTACCTGAGCATACGATACTATACCCTCAATGACATGTGGAACAATGTGACGGCCGGGATGCTCGACCGCAACAATGGGGAGGCGGCACGGATGGCCATGACCCGTTGGCGCAGGGCTGCCGTCCTCGCACGATAAAAACGGAACTGACAATGAAACGGACGATTTGGATAGGCATCTTATTGTTGTGCATCGGCATCGGCAAGGCACGGGCGCAAAACGACCCTGTACTGGCCGGAATGATCCTGCTCTATACCGACAAGGCGGAAAAGGAGCTGAAGAAACAGGAGAAAGTCATGCTGATGCAGACCACCGGACACCTGTGGACGAAAGAGGAAGTGAAAGCCACGACCGACCTGCAACGGGAGTTCAACAGCTATCTGGACTCTTTCCGGTCGATAGTCTGCTACGCGGCGCAGATATACGGTTTCTATCACGAAATATCGAAGCTGACGGATAACATGGGTGACTTTACCAGACAGGTGAGCCGGAACAGCTCCCATGCGTTGGCCGTCGCCCTCTCCACGCAACGAAACCGGATTTACCGGGAACTGATCATGAACAGCGTGGAGATTGTGAACGACATCCGCATGGCGTGCCTTTCGGACAACAAGATGACGGAGAAAGAGCGCATGGAAATCGTATTCGGCATCCGTCCGAAGCTCAAGATGATGAACAAGAAACTGCAACGGCTGACCAAGGCGGTGAAGTACACGACAATGGGCGACATCTGGCGTGAAATCGACGAGGGAGCACGTCCGGTGGCCGGCAAACGGGACATCGTGGAAGCTGCCAAGCGACGCTGGCGGCAGATTGGAAGAAATGTAAGACCTTAAAAAACAGACAATGTATGGGCGTTTGGAGTACACTATTGAAATATGGCGGCAAGGCCATGAAAGGTGTCGGGACGGCTACGGCGGCTACCGGCAAGAAAATGGGCAATGCGGCTTTGCACCCCTCGCAAACCTTGCGTGGTGCGGGTCAGGCCGTCAAGACGGCGACTGTCGGCGGCGCAGTCGGTTATGTGGGCTGGGAGAAGCTGACCACCGACAAAAGCGTGGTGCGCATCGTGAGCGATGCGGTCATCGGCGAACTGGCGACGAATACCCTCGCGGAGACGGCTGACGGTGTGCGTGAACTGACGGGCAAGGCCGGGGAAGCCATCGGCTCGGTCAGCGGTGCGGTGACCGGCATCGACAACAAGCTGAACGGCGTGTCGAACTTTTTGCGACAGGCCTCCGGTGGCGGAGGTCTTGATATGTTCGGCAACTTTTTCCGCAACCTTGGCAGCGGCAACGTGTCAGGGTTGAGCATCGCCGGACTGGTTGCGGCGGCGTTCCTCATATTCGGACGCTTCGGCTGGCTGGGCAAGATTGCCGGCGCATTTCTCGGCATGATGCTCATCGGCAACAATGCGGGTGTCTTCCGCACGCCGGAGACAGAAAACGTGCAACGTACCCGTACACCTGACTTTTCGGCAGGGGAACAGGCACATGGCGGAGGAATGAGAAGATAGAATATGAATCAAAATGGAAACAGCATGAAATATACAGAAGAAATGATCCTGCAATCCGATAGCGGTTATTGTATGCCTTTCGAGGAACAGCAGGGCAAAGACGTGGAGCTGTCGCTCGGCTACGGCGAACAGACCGACCCGGTGACGGGCGAGAAATTCTTTCATCACGGCATTGACTTCAACGTGCGGTGCTATATGCTTTCCGCCCTTGCCAGCGGCATTGTGTCGGGCGTGGGCAACGATTCCGGACACGGCATCTGCCAGACCATCCGCTACGGGGAATATGAGGTGACATACGGAAACCTGTCCAATGTCTTCGCCCAATTCGGACAGCGTGTAAAGGCCGGACAGACGGTAGCTTTGAGCGGTGACAAACTGCACATGACCGTCCGCTTCAAGGGCGAGGAACTGAATCCGTTGGAATTCTTGACAATGCTGTACGGGAATATCCAGGCAATGCGTCAGGCCGGCGGACACGAAACCGACTATCCCTCCGGTGTAGAGATGGAACTGGGAACCGATTATGACCGGGATAAGAGAGAGATAGAGGAACTGATGCTGCGCTTCCTGCCGCACTATATGGAGGATTTGCGGCATGGAGCATACACCTTGCCCCGAAATACGGAGCAGTCGCTACGCCACATCTTCACGGTGGGTGCGATGAAGGAGTATTTCTACGAGAATATGCCGAGCATGGCCAATCCGCTCGGACTGGGACATAAGGCCATGCCGCTGGCCTGCAAGGTGCAGAACCTCCTGATTGCGGATTTCCTGCATTACCTCGCCCTGCGGCATGACGTGTACCTCTCCACAGCGGACGGCGACGTAAAAAAAAACTCCATGACGAAGCCCTGACATATAACGGTGTCATCGACCCGTTGGCGGAACTGGACATCGACATCCAGAGCTTCGACATACCGAGGCTTGTCACGGTCTATCCCGACCGGGCGGGTGTGCGCTGGTGGACGAAGGCATGGTTCAACAACCGGGAAGAGGGCGAGACATCCGTCGAAATCGAACGGGAGCAGGCGATACGGTTCATGCAGGACAACATCGAGAAGGACGCATGGCTGGAAGAGTTCTTTCCCCGGCAGATGGAGGTTTACCACAACGCCATCGAGCAGACGAAAGAACAGTTATTGAAACAGATAAATATATAATACACAATATGGATGGAATCAAACATAGCCGGCAATTCGCGGAAATGGAACGCCTCGTGAGCGACTATTTCCATTGCCACCTTGCGCCCGTCATGTCAAAAACACAGGCTTACCTCACGAAGAAACAGGGCGAGGAAATGAGGGAATATTCCACCTCCTTGGGCGGCATACTCAGCGCGATGGCGTCTGCGGCACAACCGATGGGCGACCCATACCAGGTACTCAAGGTCACGGGCGAATGGAACTCGAAGACAACGGAGGACTATATCGGAATGTGCAAGGCGGAGATTACCGGCTCCAAGGAGATACAGCAAGACCTCGCATACATGGCCGGGCAATGGCGCGATACTGTCGTGCAGGAAATCGGGCGCAAGCGTTACGATGAACTGTCGGAACAATTAGGCGGTGACCTTGCCTATGCCTATATGGACTACCGGGTGGAGGAACTGATGATCGACCGGCTGGTCAAGGAGCGTATGCCGAAATCGTCAGCCGACTACATCATCCGCAAAGCCGCAGAATCAAGCCTGCTTGGACTTTCGCAGACCTTCAACCGCTCGCCGCTTGCTGTGGAAATCGAGGCACGGGGCGAAGCCGCCTACCGTCCGAAAGGATGGGAAAAAGGCGCGGGTCGGGTACTGGGCGCAACGGCAGATACCGTGATGATGGGAGGCGTGGGTTCGTGGGCAACACTGGCGAAGTTTGTCGGGGCGGACGTGGCTATCTCGGCAGTCGCCTCACGCTTCGAGCCTGAAAAGCCTGATACGCTTTCTGTGGAAGAGTGTATAAGCAAAGGGGTGTTCGGCAGCGAACGGAACGTATTTACGGACTTCCGCAAGGAGGCTGCAACGGTACAGACGGGTGACAGTGCGCTCATCGTGGCCGCCAACGAGCGGTTGAAGAAGAAAATACCGGTGATGGATTTCAGTTTCCCGAAGTGGATGCAGACACCAAAGTTTACCCCTTTCCAAATGCCAGAAATACCCGGACACCCTGAAAAGAAGAATGAACGTGCCGAACGGTACAAGGATGTGCCGCTGGTCGTCGCTCCCGGACAGGAAGAAGCCTATTTGAAGCATTTGGAGAAATATAAGAATGCAACGGCTGTAACTGCCAAAAAGGAATCAACGCAGCCGGAGACGGAACAGAGGGAAAAAGTGGAGAAAGAGGAACGGCAGGTGGTTATTCCACGTGAGGAAGAAAAGCAAGAGAGAGAGGCTGTGCAGACCAACACGAACGGATGGAGCGGATTGCTCAGTACGTTGGGATTAGAGGGATTGGGCGATATCACGGGCAACCTCGGATATGTCATGGCCATGCTGCCCGACATCCTGTTGGGGGCTTTTACCGGCAAGACACAATCGTTGCGCTTTGGGGACAACCTGCTGCCGATAGCGAGTATTGTGGCCGGTCTGTTCGTGCGTAACCCGTTGCTGAAGATGCTCCTTGTCGGTCTGGGCGGCGCGAACTTGCTGAACAAGGCTGGACACGAGGCTTTGGGGCGACCCATGCCGTCCGCTGCCG
>CAJJWN010000055.1 GCA_905196835.1 uncultured Prevotella sp.
TAGCGCAGACGCCGAAGAGCGTCCCGGACAGCAGACTATATACAATCCGGGTACGGTAATCGAGGTAGGCCGCGAGCCTGTCAACTTCGTCATCTGGATGTATGACAATTATGACATGACCGGCGAGCTTATGCCTTGGGAACTCAACAAGACCATGACCGTGACGCTTGAGGGTGTAGAAGGCATGACCGAGGTTAAAGTTCCTGTTGAAATCAAGTGGACTGAAGCTCCTTCGCTCACGCTGACACCGGCCGACGGCGTAACCGTCAACGTGAAGAACAGCACCGCTGTGACCGAAGGTAGCATGAAGTTCAAAAACGACGGCAAGTACAAGATGACTTACTCGCTCCGCATGGACCCGACGGGCATCGGCGAAACTCTGCCTACTCCCGACCTCGGAGGCGGCGACCCGGGCATCATGATGCTTCCCGGCAATGTGGCCGAGCTCGGCAAGGAGCAGTTTATGAGCCTGTTCAGCCGCACGGCGGAGGCAATCAAGCCTCACACGGTATTCGAAGGATTCCCGTATGACGTGCCGTCTTACGACTGCAACAACCTGCTCTACTACCCGATACTCGACGTTGCATCGCCCCAGACTTACATGATAGGCGCGGGCGACGATGTAAACAACTTCTACGCCGCTACGCGCTACACCGCGCCCGCAGAGGGCTTCAACATGTCGAAGCTATACTTCTACGGCACCATCGGTGATATGCAGAACGTTGACTTCGAGGCGTACGTCGTACAGGGCGGCAACATCGCCGAAGGCCAGGTTATAGGCCAGGGCAAGCTGCGCGTAGAGAAGGAAGAGCCTTACGTTGACGAGGGTACGGGCCAGGCCACGTACATGGGCGAGCCGCGTATGCTCGACCTTGACAAGGCCGTGTACATCAACCCGAACGATACGTTCTACGTGGTTGTCAAGTATCCGGCCGGCAAGAACAGCATGGCTTACGTGCCGCAGAAGGAAGACGCGATGGAGGAAGGCCGCTTCATGGCATACAACGCCCAGACGGGCTGGTATGACTTGGGCCAGATGATGTACGAGAGCTACTACTCGTCGTTCGGCTACTTCATGACGTGCGTCGAGGACGAGCCGGGCAAGCCGTGGATTAAGCTGCTCGACGGCACTACCGAAGGCACGCTGGAGGTAGGCCAGGAGAAGGAAGTGAAGTTCCAGCTCGACCCCAAGAGTGCTTACTTCGAGCGCGACAACAAGGCCGTTCTCGTAATCAAGACCAACGACCCGGAGAACCCGCTCGTCAACTATCCCGTAACGCTCAACCGCAACGCTGCGCCCAGCATCACGCTGCCCGAAGGCACGCTGACCGTGCCCGAGACGCAGACGGCCGAGATGCACGTGAGCGTTGAGGACGCGGAGGGAGAGCTGTTTATTGTCAACATTGATGACGAGAGCGGCATAGCCTCAATCACCGAAGGCACCCTGACCGCCGCTGACGGTACCACACAGCCTGCCGAGATAGCAGACCAGAGCATCGCAGTGCCTGCCGGCAATAAGCTCGACATGACCGTCAAGCTCGCGCCGGGCTACGGCACGGCCGGACAGCACACGGTCAAGATTTCGGCAATGGACCTCTCGTTCAACGAGAGAACCGTCAACGCAATCTACAACGTAGAGTTTACCAACCGCGCCCCGGTTTACGAAGGCGACGAGGAGATGACCGTCTACGTAGGTCAGACCACCGGCGTGATAGCTTACGAGACCGTCTTCACCGACCCTGACGGCGACCAGATGACCTTCAGCGCGGAGATGGCCGACAACTCGGCGGCAAGCATCTTCACGAGCGAGGCTGGCTTCATCCTCTCTGGCAACGCCGTAGGAGACGCCCTGCTGACGCTCACCGCTACCGACGCCAACGGCGGCAAGACCGTGCAGGAGGTGCAGGTCAGCGTTGTTCCGGCTACGGGCATCGGCTCTGTCGAGGCTGGCAGTGGCATCAGCGTAAGCCCCAACCCCGTGGTTGACCGCCTGAACGTCGTCCTCGGCGAGGCTGCCGACAACGTTAACTACTACGTTTACGACAACGCTGGAAGCATGGTTGCCACCGCGCACGCCGACCATAAGGCTGCCGGCGAGGCGCAGACCATCGACATGGGCACTTGCGCTCCGGGCGTCTACCGCGTCAAGGTGACGGCCGACGGCAAGCAGTATAACGCTTCGGTATTGAAGAAGTAAACCACCAAGGCTTTTTAGCCTTATTCTCAAAGGCCGCCTTTCGCACTGCGAAAGGCGGCCTTTTGCGTTGCCGTTTGCCGTCTTTTGCAAGTCGAAAGACGGCCTTTCGCCAACCCGCTGATTATCAGGCGGTTGGCAACGGGCTGAGGTTGCCTGTCTGTTTGGCTTATCCGCATATCAGATGTAAGGTTATATGGAGCTTTCCCTTGCTCTTGATGGTTTAGTTTACAAATTCATCCTGCGTTAATCCAGGCAGGATGTTTCCATTAACAGACCTTGTATTTCATCCAAAAGATTTGCTGATGAATTGCCAATTTCATGTAAAATTGGTGTTTTTATCAGTAAAAATGGTACGGCCACGTGCCGTTTTTCTTCCTACTTTTGCACCGTAGACAAATACCTCGAAGCATGAAACTTGTATGTAAAACATTGGTTGCGGCCGCGCTGGCGGTGCTGGCCTGCAACCCCGTAAAAGCTCAACAGAATATGGAAAACGTACTAACGGAGCGGCAACAGTGCATCGTTGCCATCTCAAGCCTTGAAGCCAAGGGCGACATCGACGGCCTCAAGGCTGCAATCAACGCCGGTCTCGACGCCGGACTCACCGTAAACCAAATCAAGGAAGCCCTTTCGCAGCTCTATGCCTACACGGGTTTTCCGCGCAGCCTTAACGCCCTCGGCGCGCTTCAGGGCGTGCTCGAAGAGCGCGGCAAGAAGGGAATAAAGGACGAAGAGGGGCGCGACGCCTCGCCCATGGCTGACGGCTACGATGCCCTCAAGCAGGGCACTGGGGTGCAGACACGCCTCTCTGGCCGTCCGTTCAACTACACCTTCGCCCCCGCCACGGACTATTACCTGAAGGCACACCTCTTCGGTGACATCTTCGCCCGCGACAACCTGACCTTCGCCCAGCGCGAACTCGTCACCGTGAGCGCGCTCGCGGCTCTCGAAGGGTGCGGCTCTCAGCTGAAGTCTCACGTCAGCGGAGCGCGCAACATGGGGCTTTCCGACGCTGAGATACGCTCAATCCCGGCGGTGCTGTCCGCCCGCGTGGGCGCGGTTGAGGCCTGGCGCGCACGCAAGGCCATAGCCGAAGTGTACGGAGAGGCGTTTACCGAGGGCCGTCCCGTCAGCGACCCGATGTTCCCCCAGGGCGCGCCCAACGCGGCTTACGCCAAGTATTTCATCGGTGAGAGCTACCTCGCGCCCCTCTCTACGGGCAAAATCCCCGTCTCAAACGTCACCTTCGAGCCTCGCTGCCGCAACAACTGGCACATCCATCACGGCGGCATCCAGGTGCTCATCTGCGTTGGCGGCACTGGCTGGTACCAGGAGTGGGGCAAGCAGGCACGGCCGTTGAAGCCCGGTGACGTGGTCGAAATACCCGAAGGCGTGAAGCACTGGCACGGCGCGACGCGCGACAGCTGGTTCCAGCACGTCACGTTCACCGTGGCCGGAGAAGGCGCGTCGAACGAGTGGTTGGAGCCGGTGACCGACGAGGAGTATGACAGGCTGTAAGTTCACACCCACCCCAACCCTCCCGAAGGGAGGGAACTTAGATAGCTTTTGAGGGGGATTATATGGTAAAAAGTCCAATAAAGCGAATGTCTTTATTGGACTTTTTCATTAGCATAATGTGAGTTCGGTATAAGGATTGCATGAAAATCATCTCTCTTTAAGCAGTCAGTTGGTAACTGTCATTCCGCTTTTCAGCGGAATGACGGATAGCAACCGACCATTTGAAATACAAAAATATAAGTTGTTACCTTGGTTGAAAAGATTATTTCTTATATCGAATTCACGTTAGCAAAGCATACTAAGCTCCCTCCCTTCGGGAGGGCGGGGGAGGGTATTCTCTTCCTTATTTCAGCCTCTTCAGCATCCACAGCATCTGCCGGTACTCCGTTTCGTCCGACGTCCAGTGCTCGTTTATAGGTGTCAGGAGTGCCTCCTTGGGGCACGTCAGGGTGTTCCATACGGCGTAAGAGGTGGTCGGCGGGCAGGTGTCGTCGTTGTAACCCCACGTCATGTAAGTGTCGGCGGTGACGTGACGGGCGAAGTTTACCACGTCGTAATACGCCATAGTGCGCACGTTCTCGTCGGTGAACATGCCCTTCACTTTATTGAAATGAGGGTAGCCGCCGGTGTGTCCTGCGGCGTAGGCGGCCATGTCTGATAGTGCCGGGTGGTTCACGATGCACTGCGTAACGCGGCTGTCTAACGCGGCTGCGACTATTGACAGCGCGCCGCCCTGGCTTCCGCCTTGCACTATCAGGTTGCGTCCGTCCCACTCGGGCAGGGCCGTCAGCAGGTCGAGACAGCGCACAAGGGCCAGGTAGACGCGCTTCATGTAGTAGCGGTCGCGGTCTTCAAGGCCGTTGTACAGGTAGCCGTTCTCGCGTCCGTTGAACGCCCTGGTCATGTCGTCGAACGCCGCCTTGGGCAGGCGCGGGTCTATTCCGTGTATTTCCATCTCCATCCTTATGCAGCCGTTCTCGGCGTAATACTTGTGGCGCAGCGGCTCCTTGATGGTCTTTATGCCAGCTCCGGGAGGGCAGAGCACGGCCGGGCACGAGCCTTTTTTCGCGTTCTTGGGGTAGAACAGGTAGGCGTAGACCGATTGTTTCTGCTTGTTCAGCTGTATCTTCAGCAGGTAGCAGTCCACCTTGTCGGTGCAATACTCCTCGGCTTTCTCCTTCGTGTAGCTTAGCGGGAAGGCGCGCATGTCGGCTATGTTCTTGTTCCAGAAGTCGAGGAAGTCGGCCGGTTCCTTGACGTAAGGCCGTATTTCGTCCACCGAGAAGCCGAGCTTTATATGGTGCTTGTACGTCTTTCCGCCGACGTTGGCCGATAGTCGGAGGTCGCGGAAGCCGGGCGTGGCGCGCGTGCCGATGTCGAGCGTGGCGCGGCCTTGCTTCAGTTTTGCCGTTCCCTTGCGGTCTGCGGCGAGCATGTCGTCGGCGATTTCATAGCTCACCTCGCCGTCCACGGGCACGCCGTAGCGGTACAGCTGCACCTCCACCTTTGCCCGTTCGCCCTTGTCATACAGCCAGTCGGCATGGTCGGGCACGGTCACCCAGAGGTAGTCGGAGCGGTAGGGATAGTTCTCGGCGGCGGCGTTTGCGCACAGGGCAAGCACCGCAATCAGTGTGAAAAGCAGTCGTTTCATTTGTCAAAGGTGTTGATTTGTTGGGTGCAAAGATAGTGCAAGCCGAGCGGAATGCAAAATAAAAGGACGTGAAACGGCTTTTTATTTTCATTCCCGAGGCGCCGCCTATTTTATGAAAAGATAGTGCAAGCCGAGCGGAATGCAAAATAAAAGGACGTGAAAATAGGTTCATCCGCAGTTTGTTTGTTTGGAATATTAAGCATATTGACGAATACACTTTGCTATAATCCAGGCAGTCGGTATCTGTCATTCCGCGTCGGAGCACGGAATGACAGATACCGACTGCCTGGATTAAAGTAGGAATAGTCTTTTTATGATAGAGACAAAATAACGTATAGATATTTTTACGCTATCCAAACAAACTGCGGATGAACCGGAAAATACCCCTTCCGGTACAGCCGGAAGGGAGGGGCAGGATGTGCCTTTACCGGTTTTTAAGGCTCATTTGCCCATATGTACAACGCGGCTTGCACCCAGAATGAGTCATGCAAGACCGTTCGCTGCTAACTGCCTGATAATCAGCGGATATGCAAAAGGCCGTCTTTCGGCGTGCGAAAGACGGCCTTTTGCCGTGTCGTTTGCGGCCTTTCGCAACATGAAAGGCCGCCTTTTACAAATCAGCAGGCCGCAGGCCGTCATGCGTGCGGCTGTCCGTCGACCGTCTTCATGCGCATGTTCAGCTGGTATATTGACGGCAGGAGAATGAGCAGCGAGAAGCCTACGGCCATGAGCACGCGCACGGTGTCGCCGCCGAAGAGCGTTGACAGGCTCGCGTCGGCCCAGTAGGGGAAGAGCAGGTAGAAGGCGTAAGCCACGGTGTTGTTCACCCAGTGAACGGCCACTGCGGGCAGTATGCTGCCCGTGCGGTAGTACATCCAGCCGAGAAGCAGGCCCATGAGGAAGGCGTGGGGCATCTGCGCGGGGTTCAGGTGGACTACGGCGAAGAGCAGGGCCGACACCGTTATGGCCGCCCAATGGCTGCCGAAGGCGCGCAGCAGGGTGCGCAGTATGGCTCCGCGGAACACCACTTCCTCGACCAGCGGTGCCAGCAGGCAGAGCGTAAGGTAGCCAAAGTTGTGCCCCATGATGGCCTTGAACGTGCCGCTTAGATAGTCGGGCAGTGCCGGCATTAGCTCTTGCAGTGCGGCCGAGGGTATGATTGTGCCTACGGCGGCCAGCGCGCACCAGAAGAATACGCCCCACTGGCGGCTGCGCAGGTATGCCGGAGACACGTCGGCGTACCGCTTCCAGATGAACAGCGCGCCTATTGCAATGCTCGTTACGGCCGACGCCAGGATGAGCATCGGCGCGGTTATGGCCTCGGCGTTGCCGCCGCAGAATGTGCGCCAGACGTAGTCCGCGCTCTCGCCCGAGGCCAGCAGCCATGCCGCATAGACCACCCACGAGAGGAAAAACTGTATCAGCGCGAAGTAAAACAAGTATAATAAGGCTCTTTTCATATTGTTGATTTTGAAGTTAAAGGGGGTTCTTGGGAAGTTTGAATGACATTGCCTTGCCGTCTCGGCGCATTTGGCTTATTGGGCTTATTTGGTTAATTAGGCCCAATAAGCCTGATTGGCCTAATTAGACTGATGCGCCATTGCTGCATAAAGCTTATCAGTCTCCCTCCTTCGGAAGGGTCGGGTAGGGGCTGCCCAGCACTCGTTCAGCCTCTTGCCTGTCTTCCTCCAGCTGTTCCATGAGCCGCTTTACTGAGGGGAACTTGTGCTCGTCGCGCAGCTTTTCGACGAACTCCACGGTTAGCGTATGGCCGTAAAGGTCGCCGCTGAAGCCGAAGAGGTTGACCTCGAGCGTGGTGTCAGTGCCGTCAAACGTTGGCCGCGTGCCTATGTTCATCATGCCTCCAAAGGGACTCTCGCCGCCGTCCACCGCCGCCCTTACGGCGTAGACGCCGGAGCGGGGGACGAGCTTCAGGCTGTCTTCAGGCACAATGTTGGCCGTGGGGAAACCCATGCGGCGGCCTTCGTGGTAGCCGCCTACCACGCGGCCTGCAAGCCGGTAGCAGTAGCCTAAGCACATTGCGGCCATCCTAACCTCGCCTTCGGAGAGGAAAGAGCGGATGACCGACGAGCTTACCTGCACCCCGTTGAGCGTGAAGGCGTCGGCCTGCACCACGTCGATGCCCATCTCGCGGCCGTAACTCACGTAGTCTTCGAAGCCCTCCGAGCGGTTGCGGCCGAAGCGGTTGTCATATCCCGTCACCAGTGTGCGCACGTTCAGCCGCCTTAGCAGCACTTCCTGCATGAACTCGCGGGCGGGAAGCGAGGCCATGGCTTTGTCGAAATGCAGCACCACACAGTTGTCAACGCCCGTCTGCGCCAGCCGTTCCACCTTCTCGTCAAGCGTTGTGAGCAGACTCGGGCAGTAGTCCTTGTGCAGCACAAGGCGCGGATGGGCGTCGAAGGTGATTACCGTAGATTGCCCCGTGCCGTCACTCTTGGCGCGCGCCTTAACGCTGTCTATGAGGTAACGGTGGCCGCGGTGCACGCCGTCGAAGAAGCCGATGGTGGCCGTGCAAGGCCCTATGGCAGGTATGGCGGCGTCGTTCAGGTCGAGATGAAACAGCTTCATGGTCAGTATTTTACGTATATTCGAGACATGCCACGGCCTCAAGCTCGGCCACGGCTGCCATGCCGAGGCTCATGGCCGTGGCGCGGTTGGCCGCCGAGTCGTCGATGAAGAGCGTGTCTTCAGGCGCGAAACCCGTCTCGCGCAGCACCTGGCGGAAGATTGCCTCGCCGGGTTTCAGCAGGTGCATACGGTACGACAGGAACACGTTTTCAAAATAGTCGTCCACGGTCAGTCCGCCTGCGGTGAAGAAGGAGGCCTCCGCCTTGCGCCAGTGTATCGGGTTGGTGTTGCTCAAAAGCACGAGCCTATGGTCGCGTTTCAGTTCGAGCAGCAGGTCGAGGCGGCTCTGCGGAATGCCTGTAAGCAGGGCGTTCCACGCCTGACAGACGGCCTCGTCTGTGGCGGTACACCCCGGACAAGCGCGCCGCACGGCGTCGCAGAACTCGCCGACGCCGGTCGCTCCCACCTCAAGGTCGTGGAACAAGTCCTCTTGCCGGCACTCGTCAACATAGCAGGCGATGGCCTCCGCCCCTATCGCCGCAAAGGCATCGATGCAGCGGCGGCGGTCAAGCCCGGTGAGGACACCGCCCAAATCGACTATAAGGTTTCGCTTCCCAACAGCCATGCCGCCACTTATTTCGCCTTCATTCGCTTCACCATGCGCCACAGCTCGCCAATCCACAGCACAAGGGACGTGCTTGCTATGATTGTAATCCACTCCTGCCAACTGAGCGGGTCGGTGCGGAACATCTTGCCGCCGAAGGTCACTATGAGCCACTGTCCGCCCAATATGATGAGCAGTACGAGCAGAAGGCCGTTGTCATGGGTGAAGGCGTGGAAGGCGGAATGGTTTGAACCGAACGCCTTGGCGTTAAACAAATTCCAGAACTGGAGCATCACGAACGTGGTGAAGAACAGCGACAGCTCGTGCAGATGTACGTCTCCGCCGCTCTGGTTGCAGTGTATGAGGAAGGCGAACAGCACCGCGAAGAACGCCACGCCGATGCCGACGATGCCCTTTGCCATGCCCCGCGTTATGATGAAGTCGGTCTGCCGGCGCGGCTTGTCCTTCATAACTTCGCGCGAAGGGGGCAGCGACGCCAGTGCAAGGGCGGCGAAGGTGTCCATTATAAGGTTGACCCAAAGGATTTGGGTGACCGTAAGCGGCAGCTCCGTTCCTATGACCGAACCGCCCAAGACGAGCAGCAGCGCGGTGACGTTGACTACCAACTGGAAGAAGAGGAAGCGCTGGATGTTCTTGTAAAGCGAGCGTCCCCACATCACGGCGTTCACTATGCTGCCGAACGAGTCGTCGATAAGCGTCATGTCGCTGGCCTCCTTTGCCACCGATGTTCCAGAGCCGAGCGATAGGCCTACGTGGGCGTGGTGCAGGGCGGGAGCGTCGTTGGTGCCGTCGCCCGTGACTGCAACCACCGCGCCGTGCTTCTGCAACAGGTTGACAAGACGCTGCTTGTCAGTGGGCCTTGCGCGGCTCATTACGCGCAGACGGGGCACGAGTTCATAAGCCTCTTCGTCTGAAAGGGCGGCGAAGTCGGGGCCGGTGATTTGCGCATCGGCGGTAGTCTGGTCGTCCCAGATGCCTATTTGGCGTGCTATCTCGATAGCTGTTGCCGACGTGTCGCCGGTCACTATCTTCACCTGTATTCCCGCGCTGACGCACTGGCCTACTGCTCCGGGCACGTCGGGGCGTATCGGGTCGCTGATGGCGGTTACCGCCTGGAAGGTCAGCTTCTTGCCCGTGGCCAGCGCGCTCATGTCGGGCTGCTCGCCGTCGGCCAGCGTGCGGAAGGCGAAGGCCAGCGTGCGCATGGCCTGGTTCTGGTAACCGTGCAGGCGGTTGGTGATTTCCGTGCGCTCGGTATCGTCGAGTTCGCAGAGCGACATTATTATTTCGGGCGCGCCCTTCACCATCAGCACTCGCTTGCCGTTTATCTTTCCGATGGTCGCCATGTACTTGCGCTCCGTAGAGAACGGCAGCTGCGCCTCTATGTATTCGTCTTTCCTAAGTTCCTTATAGTCGATGCCGGCCTTTTCGAGCCACAAGAGCAGGGCTATTTCCGTAGGGTTGCCGATGCCCTTTCCGCCCTCGGCGTCGAGGTGGGCGGTGGTGTTCAGGGCTATTGCGGAGCGGAATAGCGCGTCGTCGGTGTCATACTGCTGCATCTCGGCCACCTGCATCTTGTTCTGCGTCAGCGTGCCGGTCTTGTCGGTGCAGATTACCGTTACGGCGCCCATCGTCTCGCAGGCGTGCAGCTTGCGCACGAGGTTGTTGTTCTTCAACATGCGGCGCATGTTGAGCGCAAGGCTGAGGGTTACGGCCATGGGCATACCCTCGGGCACGGCCATCACTATCAAGGTGACGGCCATCATGAAGTATTGCAGCACGGTCTCGGCCATGCGCAGGTAGTCGGTTGACGACCATACGCCTTCGGCATCGACGATTATGTCGCGGCCGAGGAATATTACAAAGGCGGCGATTGATATGCCTATGCCGAACTTGCTGATGAGCTTGGCCAACTTGTCGAGCTGCAGGTTGAGCGGCGTCTTGACCGAAGTGATTTCCGTACTGGCGCGCGACACCTTGCCGATTTCTGTCGCGTCGCCTACCTCGGTCACCTGGTATGAGCCGCGTCCGTTCATCACCATCGTGCTGCGCAGCACCTTCCCGGAGGGGTAAGTGGCCTCCTTGTCGTTGTTGGCAGGGTCGGCGTGCTTCGTGATAATCGGCTCGCCAGTGAGCGACGACTCGTCAATCTGAAGGTCGGTCGATTCGATTAGCGTACCGTCGGCGGGGATTTCGTCGCCCACCTCGATTATTACGACATCGCCCACAACCACGTCCTTCCTTGCAATCTCTACCACCTTGCCGCCGCGCCTCACCTTCACGGACGACTCCTCGCCCAAGGCCGTGAGCACGTTGAACTTCTTGGCGGCGTCCATCTCAAACCAGAAGCCGATTGTCGTAGCCAGCACTATGGCCAGTATTATGCCGATAGTCTCGACGTATTCGCCGTGGATGGCGGCCAGGCCGAGCGAAATCACCGCGGCCACAAGCAAAATCTTGATGATAGGGTCCTTGTATTTGTCAAGGTAAAGCTTCCAAAGCGGAGTGCGCTTCGGAGGCGTAAGCGTGTTCTCTCCGTGTTTCAGGCGGCTCTCCGCCACCTCATTGTCCGTCAGTCCGCGCGGATTGCTGAACAATGGATTAATCTCGTTGCTCATCTAAAATTCAAAAAACAATTAAGTTAATATCGGCTGCAAATTTAGCACAAATAGCCGACATTAGCCCTCGCCCGTACCTATTATCACGCAATTTTAACGTATCTTTCCATATTTTACGCCGCCTTCCAGGCTTTATCCACGCTGCCTTCCCGCATGAAACCGGTCGAGGCGCCAGCCGCTCCGCAGGCTAACGGCGGCGCGCTGCCGGGCAATCATGCGGCCGCCCATAGCCTGCTGTAATGTGAAAGGCCGCCTTTTACATTATAAAAGGCCGTGAATTGCGATGTAAAAGGCCGTCTTTTAGCGTACAAAAGACGGCCTTTTATAACGCGTTGGATGTCAGCGCGTTATGCCGCCGGTGAAAAACACGCCGCTCGGCGGCGCGCATCCTCGATGCCGGCGGCACACTCCCGGCAATCACTTTTTTCACAGTTTTACGACACATTTCCACGAAAAAATTTGGCGGTTTGCCCAAACTTCCGTACCTTTGCACCCACAATGACCGACAGACGGTCAACGTAGGGCTTTTAGCTCAGTTGGTTAGAGCAACAGACTCATAATCTGGAGGTCCCAGGTTCAAGCCCTGGATGGCCCACACTGAAAATCAAGCAGTTACGGATTTTGTAACTGCTTTTTTCATGCCCTTTGCGAACACCGTGCGAACACGGAACACTCGTGAAACGCAATGCAATCAAGGGCAAACGGCGTTCAATCGCTTCTCGTTTTATATGATTGAACAATGTTTTTTCAACCTATCATGGGTCAGTAGATTTTCAGAGGGGATAAATTGGCTCAGTAGAAATTTAGTGGGGATATGCATATAGTTTTGCAATACGGAATAAGAAGAACTTCTTATCAGCAACTCCTCTGAGGTTAGCCCTGAAGAGGGCTCAGTAGAAATTTAGTGGGGATAAATTTCTACTGAGCCCCTATCATCCCAACGTCTGCGATATTCGGAAACTCAAACAACAGGGAATCCTAGTTTCTTGAATTGCAGTTATCAAAAACAACGGTTTTGATAATACGTGACTACAGCAACCGCCAACTACCGTAACCCACGATTACAGATTAGGAAATCACAGCATTCAATGATTTTCGTAACTTCGTCACCCAAGATGCAAAACATCTTGCTTCCAAATACATCCACGCACCAAAATCGTTTCGCCAAAAAATGCCTTGTGGATATATCCTACGAGGTTCTGAATTTTCCAAGCAAGTTGTACTTTTGTGGCCACAAAACTTCGTTCCGTTCCCTCAAAAGTTACTTGCCGATCGCTTCGCATCGGGGCGGTTTCACCGCCGTTTCGCCCTGCGAAAGAATGTCTGGAAATCTTACATTTGATTTTCTTGGTTTCCAATTGCGCAGAAATCTTGGATATTTGGAATCTTGAATTTAAGTTTCTCGGAATATGGAACATTGTATTCGAAAACACAAGTCGTCCAAAAATATTTTATACTGTTGCCTAAGAACGTATCAACTGCTAAAAAAATTCCAAATTGAATAAGTTATAATTACACAAATTACCATTAATCGCATTAATACTCTATAATCCATAATTATTGGGAATTTACTTGTGAGTCTAAAATATTTTCGTAAATCTGTATAAGGAATAAACCTCCTTGAAATCAAGAGAGTTAGAAGAATTACTTCGTTGGGGTAATGAGTTGGCAACCGTCCTGATTGCCGTGGTCTGCATCGCTTTGCTTGTTTTGGTAACTCTTACGGATGCAAAGGTATAAAAAATATTCAGGCTGGAAGAAGTATTCCAAATATTATTTCAGCCTGAATGGTCATCCACTCTCTTGGCATCCACTCTCTTATGCCGTTTTTGGCTTGAGGCAATTTACGAGCAGGGAAGCCACGGTAAAGGTAACTCCTACACCTACCACACCTGTCCATCCATAATGTTGCCAAGACAGACCTGAAACGAATGTACCGGCAGAACCGCCCAAGAAATAAATGGTCATATAAACGGTATTGACACGATTGATGGCAGATGCATCGAGGGCAACCACGCTTGTCTGATTAGACAAATGAATGCATTGCATTCCTGCATCAATCAAAAGGATGGCGATTACCATCCACAAGTAGCTGTCATTCAAAAAAAATGCCAGCAGCCATGCAGCCAACACCACACATCCTCCGACAATAGAGAAGAACCTTGCACCGTACTTTTGGATATAACCGCTAATGAATACAACCGTAGATGCACCTGCCAATCCACACAAACCGAGTGCCCCGATAATATCGTCACTCGCAAAGAAAGGCTCTTGTTTCATTCGGAAAGCAAGGCAACTCCATAGGGCGAAGAACGAACCATAAGCCAATGCCGCCCTTAACGAAGCGATACGCAAATACGGGTATTTGCAGAACAGGCGCAACAGGGATTTCATCAGCTCCATATAATTTCCTTGTGAACGGGCAGACAGCACGGGCAGCATCTTGTGAATCATAAAAAAGCATCCGAGCATAAACACGCAAGCTACCAAATAGACGGAACGCCATCCCCATACATTAGCGAGAAAGCCACTGAACACCCGTGAACCAAGAATTCCTATGAGCAGGCAGGACTGTATGATTCCCACATTGCGCACCTTGTGTGCGGGTGCTGAATGATAAGATACCAACGGGATGAAAAACTGCGGCATAACCGAAGATGCACCGGCAAGCAAGGATGCGCCCCACACCCAATAGATGTTCGGGGCAAGGGCGATGGCAAGCAATGCACACATGGAAACGATATAATTGGTCAATATCAGCTTCTTCCGTGAAACCAAGTCGCCAAGCGGAATTACAAACACAAGTCCGGCCACATAGCCTATCTGGGTTAATGTCGCTACCATGCTGGCAGAAAAGTCGTTTACCGCAAAATCTTTTGCCATGCTGCTCAACAAAGGTTGGTTGTAGTAGCAGTTGGCAACGGAAAGTCCGGTAGCGGCTGCCATCAGAGCCAGCAGAGATGCCGGAATACCTTGGTTCTCCCTCAATTCATACTTCATCGGTCGCCTCCTTTTAGTATGAAACAACTTTCAATCCTATCAAAGACGCTATAAGCGTGAACAGAAAGAAAAGCCGGATGGGAGTGGCAGGCTCCTTGAAAACGAATATTCCTATCAAGACCGTGCCGACCGCCCCGATGCCTGTCCAAATAGCGTATGCCGTTCCTAAAGGCAAAGTCTGTACAGCTTTGGCAAGCAAAGCCATGCTCAGTACGGTGGAAGCAAGGAAACCGCTTCCCCACAGATAAAACTCAACTCCTGACGCCGTTCTCGTCTTCCCCAAACAGAATGTAAGGCTCACCTCAAATAATCCTGCGAACAATAAGACTATCCAATTCATATCTATGATTTATTAAAATTCGGGCACAAAGGTAAACAAGTAATCCCTCATAACTTTTTGCATTTGACAAAAACGCATTTTGCATTTGACAAAAAAACAACCGTTCATTCCCGTTTCTGTGTGTTATTTCATAATTTTGCACACCGATAACAATGAATTATGGATATTAAGCAAATCATCAACCTGAGATATGCCATGCCGGACACGTCTTTGGACAGGTTACGGCAATGCCTGACGGAAGTTTCATACCCCAAAGGATACCGAGTGTTGGAAAGCGGGAAGGTGGAGAAAGACATCTTTTTCATCAAACAAGGTATTGTTCGCGCCTACACTTCGGTAGAAGGGAAAGAAATTACTTTTTGGGTCGGCAAAGAAGGGGCGACTCTCGTTTCCATGAAAGGATACGTGAACGATGAACCGGGATATGAAACGATGGAGCTGATGGAGGATTCGGTCCTGTATGTATTGGAAAGGAAGAAACTGAAAGAATTGTTTTCAGAAGACTTGCACATCGCCAATTGGGGGCGGCGTTATGCGGAAATGGAATTACTTGCCACTGAGGAACGATTGATTTCCATGTTGTCTGCCATCGCTTCGGAACGGTATAAGGAGTTGTTAGAGAAAGAGCCTGATTTGTTGCAACGGTTACCATTGGGAAGTATCGCAACCTATTTAGGTGTCACACAAGCGAGCTTGAGCAGGATTAGAGCACAAATAAAGTGACGTTTCAACAAACAGGGGGACAGCAAGCGGTTTTGGTCTGCCCAAAACACAAACTTGCTACTATTGAAAAACTGAGTTCCGATTTTGGAGTAACTTATTAGCCTTTGGATAACCCAAAGGACAGTTTGCTGCTTCTGCCGGAAACAAACGGGGTGTCCAAAGGGGTGTAACCCCGTTGGCTCATTAGGGTGTTTTTAGCATGGGCGAAGCGGTGCGTGAAGAAAACGCCCTAATGAGCTATGGCTTTTGGTTCCCCAAAAGCCTGCGGCGGTGTCGGCGGTGATGTTGGCTGTTATCGGTTGCCTTTTTCTTTTCGCCAGCGATAAGGGCTTTCCCCTGTCGGTCGGCAGGATGGAAGTCCGTCCGACCAGCCTGCGGATGGCGGTGTTCACCTCTGTTGCTTTCCCTGCGGACTTGTTGAGGGGTGAAAATCCGATGAATTGATGAATGGACAACATAACTCACTGACCACCAAAGAAATGCACTCTCAACATCTTTTCATCAAACCGCTCGCCAAAAGAAAAGTGATGAATGGCGTTGTGCTGCCTTTCTCTTTTCATCAGCCCAATCCTTTTGTTGAGGGTTTGATGAGCATGTAAGTGGCTGTCATTCTTTATGTTTATATATGTTTTCATCATTTCATCAAAATATCAGAATGTTTCCAACTGAGCCTTGCTTGCCGTGTAGTAGCGTCCTATCCTCTTGACGGGTGAATATCCGCACTCACGGCTGTAATCGCATTGGTAGGTGGTGTAGGAAAGTGAATTGGATGCAGGGGTGAGCTTCCAGCACTCCTGCACCACCTTCCGCACCTGCGACTTCTCCACCTTGACTTGCGAGCAGACGAGCAACGGGACAATATCATTCAGACAGAACGAGACAGACTTCACATTCATGTTCGCCATGATGTCAAGCAGCAGTTCCGCCATTTCTATTTCCAGCCTATTGCGGTTGCTTCGGATTATCTTCCGCAGGGCATCCGTTTCCAACAGCTTCGGATTGAACCACATGCGACTCTCCTTTTCGGTGGATAACTTTCGATTAGCGAGAAAATGTAGGAAAGCAGGGATTTCCGCTTTCAGCTTTTGCAGGAAGTCGGTATCGTCACTTTTGAGCGGCACAATCTTCCGCACCCAATAGCGTGTTTCCCCTGCGTCGATGATGACGGGCAGGTGCTCGTTGTTGGAGCAAAGCACGAACTTGGCGAAGAAGCCTATCTCGTCACGGTCTTTGCCTTTCGCCTCCACCTTGTAGGATAACGTGGTACTTAGGTTCTTCAGCCGCTCGCTGTCCTCACGGCGGTTAAGCAGCACCTCGTCCACCATGATGAGCAGTTTGCCTGCCCAGTCGGAGTTGAACTGACTACGGAAGTCCTCGTTGGTGTTGAACGTCACGTTGTTTTGGTAGATGGCTTTCAGAAAGTTCAGGAACGTGCTCTTGCCCGTGTTCCTTTCTTCGGACACGAGCAACAGGATGGGCAGTTTTTGAATGGGATAAAGATACAGCAGTTGCAGGTAGTCCATGCCCAACTCATATTGTTCGCCGAAGATGTGTTCCACCAACGAGCGGATGCAGGGGAAGTCGCCTTGTATAGGAACATGGCTTATTGGCTCGTAGAGGTTAAGGAACTTGCCGACTACAGGTTGGTAGCCCACATGGTCGGGTACGGTGCAGAAGCCGTCATACTTCGGGATGCCTGCCATGTAGTCCTTGCCGTAGTCTTGCCGCAAGGTTTCGGAGTTCCATGCGATGCGTTTCCTCACATAGCCGCCGTCAATGCGGGGCTGGTCAACAATCTTGTAGAGCGTTGTGCCTACTCGGATGAATTCTTCTTTTTTTTCCATATTTCAAATATAGGTTTTGGTGCCGCCGACACCTTGTCGGCAGACGGGTTGAACATGGGTGCAAAGCTACGGCAGGACGGCTAAAACCTTGATACGTAAAACTATGCGGAACGGCGCAAAAGAAACCGACAGACAAGAAAATGCAGCGGAACGTGCAATGCCAGCCATCCAAAGGCGAAAAGAAAAAGCCCGAAGAAGCAAAACCGCACTTCTTCGGGCTAAGAGGATTGTGTGAATGCACGGGCGTATTGACACGCAACCGCACTCGCTAACATTTACACGAAGTGCTGTTGCCCAACGGAAGCCAAAGCATTTGTCTGTCTTTTCGCAAGCACAGCCTTTCCAACAGGGCATTGCGTACCCTTGCAGCATTGGAAGTGTCGATACGGAAAGCGAGTGCCACGACCATCGGCAGAGCATACGCTTCCACATAATAGCCGTTGGGCAGTTTGATGTGCCTTTCCGCTTCGTAAGGTTGTAACGCTCCGCTCTTGTACACGGCTCGGATGGCAGCATGGAGTGTCGGGGCAATTACATCAAAAAGCTCCACCAATTCCATTTCGCTCATCCATACATTGGTGGTATCGGACGGTACGGCAATCCTGCCGCACCCGTCCATCGTTATGGCTTCACGTTTCATACACCTGCCACTTTAATGTCACCGAATGACTTGCTCAGCTGGTTGCCGAATGCCGTCAGGTCGTTGTCCAGCTTTTGCGTGGTTATCTTCGCATAGATTTGGGTCGTCTTGATGTTGGTGTGACCCAAAACACGGCTTACGCTCTCTATCGGCATACCCTTGCAGAGAG
>CAJJWN010000056.1 GCA_905196835.1 uncultured Prevotella sp.
CCTGAATTACAGTAGGATGTATATGCTTATTGGCTTTATATTCCATACACCTGAATTGCGGATGAACCGCCTTTTGCATCGCCGTTTGCCGCCTTTTGGGAAACAGGGGGTAAAGGAAAAGGGTAAAAAAGTAAAAAGGTAAAATCGCCCGCATCCTATTTGGATTGCCATACGCACGTTTTACCTTTTTACTTTTTTACCCTTTTACCTTTTAAATATTACCCTTTTACCTTTAAATATTACTTTTTCTCCTGCAATTTCTTCGCCCTCATCAGCGCCTCGAGATAGTAATAGTCGGAGTAGATGATGCTTGCGTCGATTTCGCTGCCTGCCGGATGGTGGCCCGTGCTGTGCATGAGGAAGGCTACGTTGCGGTCGCCGCTCTGGTATTTGTCCGTGCTAAGGCACTCGAGCGAGCGCATGGCGAAGTCGCGGTAAGCCGCGCCCTTGTCGCCGTCGACGTATTCAGACAGCTCAAGCAGCGCGCTGGCTACCACGCAGGCCGCGCTGGCGTCCTTCGGAGCTGTGGCCGACGGGTCGTCGAAGTCCCACCGCGGAACGAGGTCGTCGCTTGTTTCTTTCAGGCGGCGGATGTACACGTCGGTCACCTTCTGCGCGAAGTCGAGGAACATCTTGATGCCCGTGTACCTGTAAACCAGCGTGTAGCCGTATATTGCCCAGCTCTGTCCGCGCGCCCACATCGACGAGTCGGAGTAGCCCTGGTGGGTTACGCCCTTGACGAAGTCGCCCGTCAGCGTGTCGTACACGGCCACATGGTAGCAGCTTCCGTCAGCGCGGAAGTGGTGCTTCATGGTCGTCTTGGCGTGCGCCACGGCCAAGTCGTACAGCAGGGGGTTGCCTCCGTTACGCGCAGCCCACAGCATCATGTCGAGATTCATCATGTTGTCCATGATTGTGTTGTGGCCTCCGAACATGCCGACGTTCCTCGGCCACGAGAGCATCGTGCCCACAAGGGGGTTGAACAGCGTGGCTATTGTGTCCGATGCGGCCAGGATTGCCTCCTTGTAGTCAGCCCTCTTGGTGGCGTCGTAGCCCTTGCCGAACGAGCAGAACATGAGGAAACCGAGGTCGTGGTCGAACGCCTTGCGGTAAGCCAGCGGCCTAAGAGACTCCGTGTAGCCCTCGGCGGCGCGGCGAACGGCCTCGTCGCGCGTGCATTCGTAGTCCATCCACAGTATGCCCGGCCAGAAGCCCGAGCACCACTCTTCGGCCGTGGCCTTGCGGCAGTTCCACCCCTTGTGCTTGTCCGTAGGCAGGATGTTGCGCGGCTGCATGGTGAAGTCATAGCCGCCGTCGGCCTGTTGCAGTTCGGCCAGCGCCTTCTTTACCTGCCCGTGGCAGTATTCTATCTGGTGGTCAACGTCTAACCCTTGCGCCGCCAGCGGCGACACAGCCGCCAGCAGGGCGCAGAATATTGCTGAAAGTCTTTTCATATGGCTTGTTTTTAATGCTTCTTATCGGTTGAAAGTAACGTCCTCCACATGCTCGCCGATGAAGATGTCGGCAAAGTCGGCCGTCTTGTACCACGCCGGTTTGCCGGGCATGGTGTCGTATATGGGTGTTCCGTTGATTACAAGTCCGTTGATTTTCACGCCCTTTATTTTCCTTTCCTCGTTGTAACCGGCCATGATTGACATGTTGGGTTGCCGTCCGTTGTAGGTCAGCCCGTCCACGGTAACGTTCTCGATGCCGCGCCCCGGTGCGGAGCAATACTTCTTGTTAAAACACACGCGGAAGTTGAACAACATGCCGCAGCGCAGGCTTTCCACCCTGAAACGGCGGAAGGTGACGTCTCTTATGAGTATGTTGTCGCCGTTGTTGATGCCGATGCAGCCCTGATAATCTATCTGCCGCTCGGCTTGGTCGAGTATGTCAACGTCCTCGTAGACCACGTTCTCGATTACCTCATTGCGGTTTATGTCGCCATGCAGGCCAATCATGATGGGATGGGCAACGTCCGCCCAATATACGGCATCGGTCACCTTGATGTTGCGGCAGCCGCCGTGGTAGCCCAGACGGGTGCAGTATATGGTGGAGCAATCGTCGCTGGTGCGGCAGAAAACGTGGTTGTACGTTACGTTGTTCGACGCAAACACGTTCATGCCGTCGCCCCATCCGTACCAGCTTATGCACTTGGCGTTGCTCACGCTTACGCCGTCGCTGCCGCCCACGGGCAGCTGCGTGGTGACGGGGCCGTCAACGGTTACGTTCTTAGAGTACCTTACCATGATGCCGGCCTGTTGCCGTTCGGGGTTCACTATGCCGTGACCCACGATGCGAACATTGTCCGAACCGTAAGTAGAGACATATCCCTTGATGTACGCTCCGCCGTCGATGAAGAGCGTCTCGCCCGTCTTCAGGTGGATGGAGTCGCCCTTGAGGTCGTAGTATCCGGGGCCGTAGTAGCGCACGTTCTTGCCCTTCTTTACCTTGGGTTGCGGCGCATTGGCGAACAGCTGGAGGTTGTGGAAGATGTCGCCGTTGACCTCCACCGAGAGCATACGCGGACGGTCGAGGGTGAAGGTGAGCCTGTCGCCGCTAACGTTGGCGGCTATTCCGTATGACAGGGGGCGCACCCGGCAGCTGTCTATGCGGCCTTTCGTGCTGGTTACCTCGACCTCCACCGTGCCGTCGAAGTCGAAGTAAGCCACCGACGACGGCTCGGCCTTGTGCCGCCCGGCCTCTACACGGTCAACCTTCCACAGGTAAGTGTCAACCCGTTGCCACTCTCCGCCTGCGAGCCTCACCCTCACTTGGAAGTCGTCATTCAGCGGAGCACCCTTCGGAGCAGGGTAAGTCACGAGACTTGCGGCCTGCGCCAGCACTGCGGCGCACACCAAGATTAATGATAGGAAATATCTTTTCATCGCTTTTCAGTTTTGTTCCAATACACTACGTAACGCTCATGGTGAACGTCATAGAACGGCTTTACACGGACGCCCTGCGGCGTTGTATAGTCCAACGGGGCGTTTTCCTTAAGGTCTGACGCGCCCTTTATGCGCGTCTTCCCGGCCAAACCGGCGGGCACTTTATAGTCAAACGTGTAATAATCGTTATGCTTTGACGGGTCGCTGAACGGTTTTTCTACGTGCCCGAGGCATCCGGCCATCACCACGGGGCCGTAGAGCAACGCCACGCGCGACGAGTCGCCACGCACCGCCTCCTCGCGCATCTCCATGCCGTAGGCCACCTCCACGCGGTCGCCTTCGCGCCACTTGCGCTTCAGTACGGCGCCGTTCTCACCAGACCTGACCTTCTTCCCGTTCAGGCGGACGGTCATTGACGCGGCCCACCACGGCCTGCGCAGGTGCATGGCAAACTCCCTTGTCTCGCCGCCTATGGTCAGCACGGTTGTGCCCTGCCGGGGGAAGTCGGTCTCCTGGCGCACCGTAGTGCCACCCCAGCGCAGCTCCGAGGGAATGAAGAGGTTGACGTAAAGGTCGGTGTCGCTATGGAAATATATGTAGGAAGCATACCCTACGTGGCTCTCGAAGCCAGAACCGACACAGCACCAGAAGCTCTCGCGCGGCGTGGAATACAGGCGGTACGCGCCCGTAAGCAGCGGAGTGAAGTAGGTAACCATGCCCGACTGCGTGTCCTGTTGGCCGAGAATGTGGTTGTAGATGGCGCGCTCGATGTAGTCGGCGGCGCGCTTGTCCGCGCTCCACGAGAACACCCGTGCGGCCAGCTTCAGCAGGTTGAACGTGCAGCAGTTCTCACCGTCGTAGCCCGTAAGGTGCCTGTGCTGCTCGGCGGGGTTGAAAAGGTGCTCCTTGTCAGACACTTCGCCCGTCACGAAGGCGTGCTCCTGCGACAACGTGTTGAACAGAAGGCAGGCCGCGCGGCGGCTGTCCTCGCTGCCGGAGATGTCGTATTCGCGGCATTCGCCCAGCAGTTTGGGTATGAAAGTGTTGGCGTGCGCTGTGCCGAGGTCGGCATTGCCGGCCTTCAGCGGGTCTATTTTCTCGTTGTGGTAGAAGAAGCGAGCCGTCTCGAGGAAGCGCGCGTCGCCTGTGATTTGGTACAACTGGTACATTGCATCGTTGAAACCGCCGAACTCGTTGCGCAGCATACGGCGGCGAGTAGCGTCGTCAAGGGCGTGCGTCTTGCCGTAAGCCCACTCGCCCATGCGCGTTGCCACGGCCAGCGCAGAGTCGCTATGGCAGAGCGTGTACTGGTCGATGAGTCCCTGAAGGAGCTTGTGCAGCGTGTACCACGGCGCCCAGACGCTCTTGCCCTGGATGTTGCGGTCGATTAGTCCCTGGCCGAACGCCGAGAGGTAACCCGTGCCGTAGGCGCGCTGCACCTCGGCAAGTCCGCCTACGATGCTGTCCGCCTTGGCCTTGACAGCAGGGCTGCCGGTCTGCGCGTAGAGCATGGCGAGGGCCGACATGATGTGACCCGTGACGTGGCCTCGCAGGTCGCAGTCCAACGACTCCCAGCCGCCGAGCTTCTCAACCGTGTCATATCCGCCCTCAAGGCCGGAATACACGCCCGCCGTATTGCGGAAACTGTGCAGCAGGCTGTTCACCGGCACGGACATCATCCACGCCGAATCACGCACGAAATTGTCGCGGAAACGCGACGGCAACAACTTCACTTCGCCCGGCGCAAACTGCCGGCAAGCATCACCCTGGCGCGCCGGCGCGCAGAGCACGACCGGCAATGCCAAGGCGACAAGGCAAATCTTTAACTTCATCTGGTAACTCAATCTTTTATATTTAATACGGACGGGCGGCGCGGAATACGTAAAATGGGGTGGCGCATTCAGGCCTTCTGCACGGCAGAGGCATGAAAACCGTAATAAAACGGGCACGGAATGCTTACATGTTTTATTGCGAAATACGCAATAAAACATGATTTGTAAGCAAACAAGGCGTTATCTCTTACAAACCAAAAGGCCGTCTTTTGCATTGTCAAAGACGGCCTTTCGTGATGCAAAAGACGGCCTTTCGCAACGTGAAAGGCCGTCTCTGCCGGTCAGTTTTACCTGTACTCTTCGGGCGTGCAGCCAGTAACCCTTCTGAACACGGTGGCGAAGCAGCCTTCCGTCGAGAAGCCCAAGAGCCCGGCTATGCCGCCTACGGTCATGCCGGTGCCCAGGAGCAGCTGCTTTGCCAATGACATGCGGCGCAGCTGTATGTACTCGGCGGTGGTCTTGCCGGTCTCGCTCTTGAGCATGTCGTTCATGTATTCGGCCGACATGCGGAGCCTTGCGGCCAGCCGCGAGGCCGTCGGCAGTCCGCAGATAGCGGCCCGGCCCGACTTGAAGTAGCCGTCTATCGCGCCGTCGAGCGCGTTGAGTGCGTCGGCGTTGAGCTCGTGCCGGGTGATGAACTGGCGGCGGTAGAAGCGGCGGCAGTAGCCCAGCAGCAGGTCGATGGCGTTGCTTATGATGTCTTTGCTGTAATCATCGACGCCCCAGCACAGCTCGTCGCTGATGCAGCCGAGGCACCTCTTTATTACCTTCTCCTCGCAACACGATATGTGCAGAGACTCGTCCTGGCGGTACTTGAAGAACGAATACTCCTTCAACCGCAGCCCGAGCGGCGTACATTCGGTGAGGCTCGGGTGGAAGACGAGCATCTTGCCGTCGGCCGTTGCGAGGTCTATCTCCTTGCTGGGAGTGACGAAGAGCAGCGTGCCGTCGGTGAAGTCGCATGGCCGCAGGCCGTATTTCGCGCCGTCACCGGCGTTGTGCCTGAACACCACGGCGTAGCAGTCGGTCTTCACCCTGCCGCGCTCGCAGGGCGACGACATGTCGATGAGGCTCACCAGCGGGTGCAGCGTCTCGGCGTGGAAGGCGCGGTTGCACTGGCAGACGCAGTTAACTGTGGTGGAAGCAGACGAGTGACAAGATACAAGCAGACGAGGTGATTTGTCCTTCCCAACATCCGTTGCATGGTCGCCCGACTTGTTTTTCCAATTAATGTTCCCCGTCATTTCTTTGTATTTTGTAACTTGTCACTTGTCTGCTCGTAACTTGTCGCTTGTTTGCTCATCACTTACTCCGCCGCCACTTTCCTGTATTCGCTCGGCGTCATGCCCGTACTGCGCTTGAAGTAGCGGTTGAAGTGCTGCGAGTATTGGAAGCCGAGGTCGTAGCTTATCTCGTTGATGGTCTTCGTGGTGCCCAGCAGTTCGTCCTTGGCAAGGCCGATAATCTTGTTCTGGATGTACTCCTGCGGCGTGCGCCCGGTCTCCTTCTTGATTAAGTCTCCGAAGTAGTTGGGCGACAGGAAGCACCGCTCGGCGAAGTGCTTTACCGTGGGCAGGCCGTTCATCACCGTCTGGCGGTCCTGGAAGTAGCGGTCAAGCTCCTCCTCAAACTTTGCCAGAATGTCCCTGTTGGCCGTCTTGCGCGTGATGAACTGGCGCTCGTAGAACCTCATGCAGTAGTCGAGCAGCAGCTCTATGTTGCGGCAGATGAGCTTCTTGCTGTGGCCGTCGATAGGGCGGTTTATTTCTATCCGTATTTTGTCGAGGCAGTCTTTGTAGATGGCCTTCTCCTGTTCGGAGAGGTGAAGGGCCTCGTGCGACGAATAAGAAAAGAACGAGTATTGCCTGATGTCCTGCCCGAGCGACGTGCCGCGGATAAGGTCGGGGTGGAAGAGCAGGCCCTGCGAACGGGGCTTGAAGTCGGGCCGCAGCTTCACCTTCACCACCTGCCCCGGGGCGAAGCTCGTCACCGTGCCCTCCTGGTAGTCGTAAGGCATACGGCCATAGGTCATGTCGCCGCAGTAGGTCTGCTTCAAGAACAGCGCGTACACGCCGTACTGGTAAGTCACCTCGTCCTTGAACGGGAACTGCTTTACGTCGCCTTCGTTGACGACCGTCACCAGCGGATGCTTCGTCTCAATGCCCATCGCGCGGTTGTAGTCGTCGATTGAGTCTACTCTGAATGTCGTTTCCATGCGTGTCTCCTCCTGTTTTTATTTGTTGCAAAGATACGTTTTATCAGCCGAAAGCCGTGTGCATCTTTTACAGATTTTGTTAACTTTATTACGTTTTCAGGCTTTCCGCCAGGCCGTCGGCGGCAAGTCTGTAACTGCCTGGCAGTCAGCGGCTACGCAAAAGGCCGCCTTTTAGCGTGTAAAAGACGGCCTTTTGCATGGTGATTGACGGCCTTTTGGAAGGCGAAAGACGGTCTTTTGAAATGAGAATGGATAATTGATAATTGACAATTATGATTAGCATTGTCAGCAGACAGCCTTGAAAGCGGGCATTATTTTTAATTGTTAATTGTTAATTTCTAATTCACCAAGCCGCCCACCCCAGCCATCCCGAAGGGAGGGAGCTTGATTAGTGTTGTTCCAATAACGGCATATTAGGCTAATAAGGCTTATTGGGCTAATCATAATAATAGGCCGGATAAGCCTTATTAGCCCAATAAGCCTGATGCGCCTTGCCTGAAAACAAACTGGCAAAGCATACTAAGCCTCCTCCACTTGGGGAGGTTGGGAGGGGCTTTCGGGATGGTTGGGGTGGGTGTCAGTTCTTATTCTTTCTTCTCGTAAAAGTGCTTCCACAGCGGCGCGGCCATCAGGCTTTGCATTATTCCGCCCTCCTTGAGCAGGGCGAGCACGTCGTTTTCCGTCATCAGCAACACCTCTATGTCCTCCGTGCGGTCAAGGTGCTGGCTGCCGGTAAGCTCCACGCCCGTGGCAAGGAAGCAGTGGCACAGGTTGTTCATGGTGCTCGTGTTGGCCGATACGGTCATCACTTCACGCCACACTCCGCCGCTGTAGCCTGTCTCTTCCATGAGTTCGCGGCGCGCTGCGTCCACGGGCTGCTCGCCCTCCTCGCACACTCCGGCCACGATTTCGGTGCCCGTGCGCCCAATGCCGTGGCGGTACTGGCGTATCATTACATACTCGCCGCCGCCGGTTACGGCTATTACGTTCACCCACGTGGGGTATTCCAGCACGTAATACTCGTCGTTCACCACGCCCGTAGGCAGCTCCACCGTGTCACGCCGCGCCGTAAGCCACGGCCGGCGGATGATGTATTCGCTCTTGAGCGTCTTCCATTTCATGTCGCGTTGCATAGTTTCAGAAGTTTTATTTGATAACGGCCTTGTTCCTTGTTTTATTGTTTGTATATGTGACAGCCGCCCGGTTACGATGATTGAAGTGTTTGAAGATTTAATATTATTTCAAATAAAAGCAGGTTGATGCTACCTAAAGGTAGTTTTACGTATGGATAGTGTTTGTTATTTTTGCAAAATCATGGAGAACGATATAAACAAACTGTTTGGAGGAAAGGTTGTTGAAATGCGAAAGCAACACGGCTTGACGCAGGAGGAATTGTCCTTCAAGTGTTGCATACACCGCGCCTATATGGGTACGATTGAGCGTGGAGAAAAGAGCGTTACGCTTGATACAGTGGCTAAAGTCGCCACGGGATTGGGCGTTGAAGTTAAGGAACTTTTTGATTTTTAACCGTGATGAAGCCAAATGTAAAGTTAATAACGATAGACGATAATTTGTCAAAGATTGTGGCATTTATCAACGATGTGATTATAAGTCCGAGAAAGGCGTTGCGTTATTGGTCGGGCATAACCAACCAAACGCCAGCCGCCAAGATAGGCTATATAGGGCAACACTTGGCGTCGCTGATAACCGGTATGCCCGGCACAAGGAGCGGAGCGAGGGGTGATGACCTTGTGGATGGCACGGAAGTAAAGTCATGCAACAAGATAGACCAGGCCGACAAGTGCAAGGATTGTGGCAATAGGGTGATGCGGACGGATGCCGTCTGCCCTGTATGTGGCAGCGGAAATATCGACAGGAAGGATGACAGCAAGTGGCTGTTTTCGATTAGAGACGATTTTGAACTCAAACAATATCACAGTCTTGACAGAGTGCTCCTGTTGCTTATGGACTATCCAGGCTTTGATAATGGCGACTTTTCAGACATCCGTATTTCCGCTTTTGAGATATATCCGAAAGAAGAACGCATGAAAGTCTTTAACGACCTGATAGACAACCATTATTGGAATATTTATCGTCCAAAGGCTACAGCTGGCGAAAAGACAAATCCGATGAACCTGCATCCGTGGTCGTTCCAGTTCTATAAGTGCAATCCTGTCATGACGTTTCAATGCTTGATAAAAGACATTGACGTGTCGCCACAGATAGAAGTGGTTAGTTTTGTGGGTCCTGAAGAAGAACGTTGCGACAACCTTAAGCCTGTGCCTATGCCGTCATCGCTGCTTAAAGAGAGTGAATGGAGCGTTTTGCTGTCGGCCGCCGATTATGAGACTGACATCCGTCCGTTGCTCTCATTCGACATGCCGAAGGATAATTTTGAATGGGTGGATGTTAGTATGAAATCGAAGTTGCTTTCTTTTCTCGATGAGAAACTGCGTGGATTCATTCCTTTAAGACCGATAGTTTCTACACGGCAGAAGAGCCATTACCACAGGTGATGCCTTCTATTGTCATAGCGCAAGCCTTTTGTCTGAATATGATGTTTGTTCTTTTATCCGTTCAATAGCCGTATTGTGGTACTCCTCATTGATTTCTATGCCGATATATTTCCTGCCGGTTGCGATACATGAAAGCTGTGTCGAGCCGCATCCTGCGAACGGGTCGAGCACCGTGTCGCCCTCATTGCTGCTTGCAAGGATGAGGCGCGTTATCAGCTTCAGCGGTTTTTGTGTGGGGTGGTAGCGTTTTTCCTTGTAAAAGTCGATGTCGCGCCATACGTCGGTTATGCCCATTTGTGGATTGAAGGTCTGGGCAACTTTGGCATAAGGGCAATCGAATTGGAGCAGGTCAGCCAGCTTGTTCCATAGCTCTTCGGTAGGGAACTGCTCGCAGACATTGTTCCCTGTGTATATGCTCCACATTCCGCCACCGTTTGATTTTACTCCAAGGAACTCGTTTATTTGCTTTGCCGAGAGGCCAAGTTCACGTTGACGGTCTTTCAGGAAGCCTTTTACAAACTTCTTGTTGTCCTTGATTATGAACAGTATGCTTTCCGTTGTGTTGGGGAAAACCTTGTATTTCCTGGTAGCCCTGCCGCTTACAGACCTCATGCCTTTGTCTATTATGATTTGCTGGCGTAGTTCAAGCCCGAGGTCGTCAAGGTAAGGCACAAGCAAGGCCAATGTTCTGAAATATCCGAAACAATAGAAAGTGCCGCCGAAGCGGAGCACTCTTGATACTTCTTTAATCCACGAAACAGACCACTTTACATAGTCTTTCTCCGTCCTCCACATATAGTCCCACTTCTGGCCTACAACTTTCCAGTAGGGCGGGTCGGCTATTACGAGGTCTATGCTGTTGTCGGGCATCGACCTCATCTCGCTTATGCAGTCTCCTAATATGCAGACGTTTGTTTTCATCTGGTGGATATTTATCTTGTTGCAAAGATAGTGCAAGTTGGGCGGAATGCAAAATAAAAGGGCGTGAAACGGCTTTTATTTTGCCATGTACTTTATGCGTTTCATCACTTAAATGTAGATGTTTCTGTATCTTGCTGATTTTCAGTGTGTTTGTAAAAGGCCGCCTTTTAGCTTATAAAAGACGGCCTTTTAGAGCGCAATTGACGGCCTTTTGTAAGCTGAAATACGGCCTTTTGCGGTTCGTATGAAAACTGGCCGTTGGACGGTGCATCATCAAAACTCCGCCCGCCGCTCGAATTTCATCGTCTTGCCGGTCACGGGGTGCGTGAACTCCAGCTGCTCGGCGTGCAGGCAAAGGCGGCCGCGGCCGTGGCCGTAGAGGCGGTCGCCGAGGATGGGCGCGGCCAGTCCGGCGGCGTGTGCGCAGTGCAGGCGCAGCTGGTGGGTGCGTCCCGTGTGGGGGAAGAGGGCCACGCGCGTGGTGTTCCCCTGCGTTTCGAGTATTCGGTATTCGGTTACGGCCTCCTTGCCGTTGGCAAGGTCAACCTTCTGATATGGCCTGTCGAGCGGGTCGGGGCGCATGGGCAGCCTGATTTCGCCGTGCATGGGGCGGCTGGGCACGCCGTCCAGCAGGGCTACATACCGCTTCCTGACCTCACGGCGGAGGAATTGCGCTTGGAGTTTCTTGTACGTCGCCATGTCGAAAGCCACGATGAGCAGCCCCGATGTGTCCATGTCAAGGCGGTGTACAAGCGTCAGCTGTGGTTTGTCGGGATGACGGCGGCGCATGTCTTCAAGTACCGACTCGCCTCCGCTGCGGCCCGGCACGCTCTTCATCCCTGCCGGTTTGTTGACCACGGCCAGCCAATCGTCTTCGTAGACTATCTCCAGCGGCTCGCTGACGGCGGCTTCCGGGCTGCCTTTTTCCACCTCAAGCCCCTGCAACATGTGCCCGAGTATGGGCAGACACTTGCCCCGACAGGCCGGGTAGAAGTGCAGGTGGTGGCGCACTTCGCCCTTTGGCGACTCGCCCCACCAGAACTCCGCCATGCACACGGGGCGCATACGGTTGAGGTAAGCGTGCTGAAGCAGCTTCGGGGCGCAGCAGTCTCCCGCTCCGGCCGGCGGCACGCGCTGCGGCGTGTGGGCGAATATGTCGCATAGGTTGCGCCGCTCTCCGCGTGCGTTGAGCATGGAGTATTGCGAGAAAAGCCAGCGTTGCAGCGCGTCGGACATCTGCCTGCGCCGCGCTTTCAGTGCCTCAATTTCGTCATCAAAGACCTTTACCGCCTGCTCCTTTGCGGCCAAAAGCTCCGCGCCCCGCCGTTTCAGGCGGCGCAGTTCGGCCGTCATGTGCTGGCTCTCGCGCGTCATCGCCGCCTCCTCTTCGGCCGTCAGGGGCTGCGGCGACTGCCTGCGTGCGTCGCGCCGGACCTTCGCCTGCCGCATGGCCTGCCTGTATTCGTCCTCCGCCTTGGCGTTCTCTTCAGCACAACAGGCCTTTTCGCGCAGTGCCGTTTGATATTCTTCAGAGTTTTGCAGACTGTCTATGCGCCTGTTGACGGCTGAAATTTCGGCCTCGCGGGTCTTGAAATAGCCGTCAGGAGACGTCGCGTCGAACACCGGCGGCACAAAGAACGCATGGTCGTTGCTTCCGCAGAGCAGCCCCGAGAACGCCGCGAGGTAGCCCGTCAGGCCGTTGTCCGTCTCGACGACGAGCACCCCGAACATCTTGCCTTTGTCCGCTTCGGCGCGCAAGAGGCTGTCACCGGCAATATAGTCCTGCAACTCCTTGGTCGCCGCGAGGCACAAGGGATGAGGCTCGTAGCAAAAAGGGTCAGTGAACTTGGCTGGCCGTGGCAGCGCGGTATGCAGCGGATGGAAGTGTGGAGGCATTGGTTTTTGGTTTAAGGAGTTATCAGGAGTAAACGGGAGTTATCACTCGCTGCGCTTGTTCAGGGAGTTAACGGACATTGCCCGGGAATGCTATTGTCCGTTAACTTCTGGCGGCTGACAAGCCGCCTAACTCCCGTTAACTCCTGATAACTCCCTTTCAAAACGCATAAAAGGCCGTGCGTGGCACGGCCTTTTATGCGTTTTGATTTATTGAAATATTACTTCAGCTTTGCGTATCCGTAACGTGCAGCCTCGCCAAGCTCCTCCTCGATGCGGATGAGCTGGTTGTACTTAGCCATACGGTCGGTGCGGCTCATAGAACCGGTCTTAATCTGGCCAGAGTTTGTAGCTACCGCGATGTCGGCGATAGTGGTGTCCTCTGTCTCGCCGGAACGGTGAGATGTAACGGTGGTGTAGCCGTGGCGGTGAGCCATCTCGATAGCGTCGAGGGTCTCGGTGAGCGAGCCAATCTGGTTAACCTTGATGAGGATAGAGTTGCCTGCGCCCATCTTGATGCCCTTCTCGAGGAACTTCACGTTGGTAACGAAGAGGTCGTCGCCTACCAGCTGGCAACGGTCGCCGATGGCAGCGGTCAGCTTAACCCAGTTGTCCCAGTCGTTCTCGTCGAGTCCGTCCTCGATTGAGTCGATAGGATATTTGGTTATAAGCTCCTCGAGGTACTTGATTTGCTCCTCTGCGCTGAGCTTCTTGCCGTTGGGGTCCTTCTTCTTTCCGTCCTTCAGCTGGCGGTAGTCGTAGTACCACTCGCCGTTCTCGCATACGGCGAACTCGCTGGCTGCGCAGTCCATTGCTATCTTAACGTCCTTGCCCGGCTCGTAGCCTGCGTCCTTGATGGCCTGGCAGATGCTCTCGAGAGCGTCCTCGATGCCGTCGAGTGCGGGAGCGAAACCGCCCTCGTCGCCTACTGCGGTAGAGAGTCCGCGCTTCTTCAACAGCTTTGCAAGAGCGTGGAACACCTCAGCGCCCATGCGTATAGCTTCCTTCTCGTTGGGAGCGCCTACGGGACGAATCATGAACTCCTGGAACGCGATAGGCGCGTCAGAGTGAGCGCCGCCGTTGATGATGTTCATCATGGGCACGGGCAGAGTGTAAGCGTTGCAGCCGCCGATGTAGCGGTAGAGAGGCATGTTCAGGGCCTTTGCAGCAGCCTGTGCTGTAGCCAGAGACACGCCGAGGATGGCGTTGGCGCCGAGCTTGCTCTTGGTAGGAGTGCCGTCGAGGGCGAGCATCTTATGGTCGATGGCGCGCTGCTGGAACACGCAGTCACCCTGCAAAGCCGGCGCGATGATATTGTTAACGTTCTCGACAGCCTTCAGCACGCCCTTGCCGCCGTAGCGGTTCTTGTCGCCGTCGCGAAGCTCAAGTGCTTCGTTCTCGCCGGTAGACGCTCCTGACGGAACGGCTGCGCGGCCCATAACGCCGTTTTCGAGGGTTACTTCAACTTCAACTGTCGGGTTGCCTCTTGAGTCGAGGATTTCTCTTGCATGAACTTTTTGGATTTTCATAATTACATTAAGTTTTTATGAGTTGTAATTCGTGTTCTCTTTATTTCGGATGCAAAGGTACTGCAAAATCGGGAATAAAGGAAACGTTGCGGCGGCTTATTTCGGGCGATTTAATCTTTATTAATATATATAAGGTGTAGTGGGAAGGCTGGGAGTGCCGGGAGAGCGGGGAGGACTGGGAACAGGACGGACGGCGGCTGGCGCAAGGGGTTGCGGCAGGCCGCGTTGCGAAAGGCGGTCTTTTACATTCCAAAAGGCCGTTAATCGCATTGCAAAAGGCCGTCTTTTGCAGGCTAAAAGACGGCCTTTCGCAACGCGCTGTGCCACAAGGCGTTACGCAGTCGGTTTTTCAGCGTTTTATGAAAAATTATATATAACCGTGTGCTTCGTTCGCCATAATTCACTATCTTTGCAAAAGACAACCTGCATTCGGGAAGTTGCAAGCAAGCTTACATTCCGCCCGTTTGCATCATCCTTATAGGGAATATGGAACGTGAAGTGTTGATAGAACGCCTGAAGATGCTTGCGCGCGCCACCATGCCGGCAGGAAGCTCGCTGCTGCTGTACGGTTCTCGTGCGCGTGGCGATGCCCGTGAAGGCTCCGACTGGGACTTGCTTATACTGCTTGACAAGCCCCGTCTTGAGGCCGACGACTACGGCGTGGCCTATCCTTTCCGTGAACTGGGATGGAGTGTTGGCGAGGAAATAAACCCATCAGTGTACACTAAGAACCAATGGGAGGCATGGAAATACCAGCCTTACCATAAGAACGTGGAACGCGACAAAATCGTATTGATATGAGCCTGACGGCTCAATCAAGCGTTTTGTCTTAATGTGATTAGATGTAAGGACGCATCCTTTGTAGGGACATAATTCATTATGTCCGTACGTTCTGGAAGAACGTTTTTATTTAGTTGTGCATGATTGATACGCCCCTTCGTGACGTGCGGACATAATGAATTATGTCCCTACAAAGGATGTATCATCATGTCTAACTCGTGTTATTTTATCGTTAAAAACCCCGTTTTGTTTTGCCATGAGGCTGAAAAGGCGTAACTTTGCAGCCATTTACAAACAAAGCGAGGTAATATGTCATATTTGTTTTCTTCAGAATCAGTGTCGGAAGGGCATCCCGACAAGGTTGCCGACCAGATATCAGACGCCATACTCGACCAGTTTTTAGCGTATGACAGCCATGCGCGCGTGGCCGTGGAGACGCTCGTAACCACGGGGCAGGTGGTCATCGCGGGCGAGGTGCGCAGCTCGGTGTACATCGACTTGCAGACCATAGCGCGCCGCGCAATCAAGCGCATAGGCTACACGAAGTCGGAATACCAGTTTGACGGCGACTCGTGCGGCATACTGAACGCCATCCACGAGCAGAGCGACGACATCAACCGGGGCGTTGACAACGGCGACGAGGAACAGCAGGGCGCCGGCGACCAGGGCATGATGTTCGGCTACGCCTGCAACGAGACGGAGAACTACATGCCCGTTACGCTCGACCTGGCGCAGCTCATCATGCGCGTGCTGGCCGACATACGCAAGGAAGGCAAGCTCATGACTTACCTGCGGCCCGACGCGAAGAGCCAGGTGACCGTCGAATACTCTGACGACGGCACGCCGCTGCGCATCACCACAATCGTGGTGTCTACGCAGCACGACGAGTTCGACACGGACGACGCGCGGATGCTGGCACGCATAGAGGACGACGTCAAGAACATCCTCATGCCTCGCGTAAAGGCGCAAATACACTCGGAGAAGGTGCTCGCACTGTTTGGCGACGACATCGAATATCTTGTCAACCCGACGGGCAAATTCGTCATCGGCGGCCCCAACGGCGACACCGGACTGACCGGCCGCAAAATCATTGTCGATACCTACGGAGGCCGCGGCGCACACGGCGGAGGCGCCTTCTCGGGCAAGGACTCGAGCAAAGTAGACCGCTCGGCGGCATACGCGGCGCGCCACATAGCCAAGAACATGGTGGCCGCGGGCGTGGCCGACGAGATGCTTGTGCAGCTAAGCTACGCCATAGGCCGCGCGGAGCCGGTAAGCGTCTACGTGAACACCTACGGCAAGAGCCGCGTAGGCATGGCCGACGGCGAAATAGCAATGAAGATACAGCAGATGTTCGACCTTAGGCCGAAGGCCATCGAGCGCGAGCTGAAGCTGCGCCAGCCAATGTACGTGGAGACGGCCGCCTACGGGCACATGGGCCGCAAGAACGAAGTCGTGAAAAAGACTTTCACCAGCCGTTACCACGAGGAGAAGACCATCGACGTTGAGCTGTTTACATGGGAAAAGCTTGACTTGGTGGACAAAATCCGCAAGGAGTTCGCCTTGGGGAATTAAGAGTTAATAATTAAGAGTTAAGAAAATATGCCGGCGATGGCTTCGGCCTGGGCGGCATATTGCGACATTGCGACAGGCTCATTGGGCTGACCCGGCCCATTGGGCCAATTCGCCTTATTATAGGTAGCATAGATGTTGTCACTTCAAGCAGACACGCTCAGCCAGGCACACGCCGCCGCAAGCACCGACTCCGCAGCCGCGAAGCCGGCAAGGAAGGCCGTGCCGAGCGTGGCGGAGGTAAAAGCCCGCCTGCCTGAAGACGCCACTCCGGCGCAGCAGGACTCGGCTGTGCAGGCGGCAATCCCCGTAGAGAACACCCACCTTAGCACCCGACCCGACACTCTCTCGCTGCCCGGCATCAAGGAGTGGACCCGCCCCGGCGAGGTGACCGCCCCGGAGCATTACGTGAAGACGTACCTCGGGCGCGACACGCC
>CAJJWN010000057.1 GCA_905196835.1 uncultured Prevotella sp.
TATTAATGAAAGCATTTGTTCCGCCGGATTTGCAATCCGGCGGTTTCTAATTGCGGATTTGCAATCCGCACATGCCCATACATTTACCTCATGGTTGTGTGGTTTGAGCGGATTGCAAATCCTTATATTACTTTTCGGCGGATTGCAAATCCGCCAAAACACATTACCGACAGCCTGACTTGCAGCAGGGTTTCATACATCAATAGGCAAAGTAGTACGTGGCAATCAAGCTCCCTCCCTTGGGGAGGGGTGGGGTGGGTATCCAATATGCCGTCTTTTGCCGTCCAAAAGGCCATGAATTGCACGCCAAAAGGCCGTCTTTTACAACGCAAAAGACGGCCTTTTACAACGGCATTGATTATCAGGCAGTTACAAAGGCGGCGACAAACAATAAAACGGAGGCCGCCGAAGGAGCATTACATAATGCCTAAAATCATAATATGAAATCGGTGAACGTGTCACGGTTAATCACATTGTAACTTGCGTCAGGATAAGCACAGACAAACGGTTTGGGCGGCTTTGGCGTCTTCGTTCCGGCCTTTATTTCAAAGGCAGACAAGCGTTGACCGTCATCTTCAATCAAGTCTATCTCCTGCCTGTCATACGTCCGCCAGAAAAAAAAGCTCATGCCAAGCCTGTGATTAAAGTTGCGCTTCATGCGTTCGCCGACAATGTAATTCTCCCACAGTGCCCCGCGCTCATGCTCAGGGCGGTCTGTGAAAGGCCGGAAGTCGCGCAACACGGCGTTGCGTATGCCCGTATCATGGAAATACCATTTGGAAGACTTTGACACTTCCTTCCTAAGATTGCGCGAAAAACCGCCCACACGGTAAAGCACAAACACCTTCTGCAGCAGGTCGAGGTAACGCTCCACCGTGTTGCGGCTCAATGAAAGCTGCCTGCCGAGCTCGTCAACAGACACTTCAGAACCCACCTGCCACGCTATGAGCCGGAGCAAATCATGCAGTTTTTGCGCGTGCTTCAGCCCGTCGAAAGCAAAAATGTCACGCAACAGGTAAGCATCCACAATGTCTGTAAGATACTCCTTTTGCTCGCTTTCAGACTGAAGGCCGTATAATTCGGGATAACAACCATAAACAAGACGGTGGTCTGTCTCGGCCAAAGTATCGAAAAGCGTTTCTGACGAAGCAAGCTCCTCCGCCGAAAAAGGGGTGAGCATGAACTGCGTGCTGCGACCTACCAAAGGCTCGCCGGCATGGTTTTGCAAATCGAACGAGGATGAGCCGGTGGCTATGACGGCCAGCTCAGGCAATTCGTCAACAATCAACTTCAACTTCATGCCTATGTCAGGGATATGCTGCGCCTCATCGACTGCCAGCAGACTGACACCGCTGAACAGGCGTTTGTAGTTGCCTACGGAGCGGTCTGACAGCAGGCGGACTACGTCCATGCTCTCTCCGTTAAGCAGCAATGCCTTGCCCTGATGATTGTCTACTATCTGTTTGAGCAGCACCGTTTTGCCGACACGGCGCGCCCCAAAGAGCAACATCACCTTCTGCGGACGCATACGGTGCTCTATCTCATCCTGCAATATGCGTTTTATCGAGTTCATAAGCATCATTGACTTTACGACGCAAAAATACAAAACTTTTGTTACAAAAGGACGGAAATACGGTAAATTCTTCAGTCTGACTGAATGAATTTACACTAATTCGTTCAATTACACTGAATTAATTATCATTTCTTATATGATAAGCAACAGCTTGACACAGAGCAGCGGCACGACACTGGGCACCAGCATGAAAACCATACAGCATCACCATTGGAAGGAACAAAAATGCGAAAGGCCGTCTTTCGCATTCCAAAAGGCCATGAATTGCACGCTAAAAGGCCGTCTTTTACAAGCTAAAAGACGGCCTTTTGCAACGGCATTGATTATCAGGCAGTTACAAAGGCGGCAGGAATGCGTGGGAAAGAGGTGGCCGGTGACGGCCGCGGCAGACGGCAACGGTGGAGAAACGGGCTGACGGAAGGCTGCGCGGCGACGGCTGCGCGCACATAAACAAATATGCTTTTTTTGAAAGAATTGCATTGCCCTGTCGGCGTTTTTTCTTAACTTTGCACCCTCAAAACTAATTAGTTAATCATAGACATGTCAGGAACAAAGAAAATCAAGACGGCCCTTGTCTCTGTATTCCACAAAGACGGGCTTGACGAGCTGCTTGCAAAGCTCAACGCAGAGGGTGTGAAATTCTTGTCAACGGGCGGCACGCAGAAGTTCATCGAGTCGCTTGGCTACGAGTGCCAGACGGTAGAGAGCGTCACCACTTACCCCTCAATACTGGGCGGCCGCGTGAAGACGCTGCACCCGAAAGTGTTTGGAGGCATACTCGGCCGCCGCGACAACGAGGGCGACCGCGAGCAGATGGCGCAGTACGAAATACCTGAAATCGACCTCGTAATCGTTGACCTGTACCCCTTCGAGCAGACCGTGGCGAGCGGAGCAAGCGAGGCCGACATAATTGAGAAGATTGACATAGGCGGCATCTCGCTCATACGCGCCGGGGCAAAGAACTTCAACGACGTGGTAATCGTGCCGAGCAAGGCCGAATACGGCGTGCTGCTCGACATATTGAACAAGAAGGGCGCCGAGACCGACATCGAGGACCGCCGCATGTTCGCGACACGTGCCTTCGGCGTAAGCAGCCACTACGACACGGCGATACACAACTGGTTCGAAGGCAAATAAAGAAGGCATATAATACAAAACACCAAACACCCACCCCAAACCCCTCCCCAAGGGAGGGGCTTAAACATGCCACAAAGATTAAAAGTACAATAATATAAGGCATTCAGACACCCTTCCCTTCGGGAGGGGTTGAGGGTAGGTATTTAATAAATCAGCAGTTATGGGATTTTTTTCATTTATCCAAGAGATTGCAATGGACTTGGGCACGGCCAACACAATCATTATCAGTGATGACAAGATTGTGGTTGACGAGCCCTCGGTTGTGGCCTTAGACCGCCGCACGGACAAGATGATAGCCGTAGGCGAGAAGGCCAAGATGATGTACGAGAAGACAAACGACAACATACGCACCATACGTCCGCTGCGCGACGGAGTCATAGCCGACTTCACCGCCTGCGAGCAGATGATGCGCGGACTCATAAAAATGGTGCACACGGGCAGCCGCCTTTTCTCGCCGTCGCTGCGCATGGTAATCGGCGTTCCGTCAGGTTCTACCGAAGTGGAGCTGCGCGCCGTGCGCGACTCCGCCGAACATGCCGACGGCCGCGATGTCTACCTTATCTTTGAGCCGATGGCCGCAGCCATCGGAATAGGCATCGACGTTGAGGCTCCAGAGGGCAACATGATTGTAGATATAGGCGGCGGAAGCACCGAAATAGCCGTAATATCGCTGGGCGGAATAGTGTCGAACAACTCAATCCGCACCGCAGGCGACGACCTCACCGCCGAAATTCAGGAGTACATGAGCAAGCAGCACAACGTCAAGGTGAGCGAGCGAATGGCCGAAAGAATAAAAATCCACGTAGGTTCGGCGCTGACCGACCTTGGCGAGGAAGCTCCCGAAGACTACGTTGTACACGGGCCTAACAAGGTGACGGCACTGCCCATGGAGGTGCCCGTATGCTACCAGGAGATAGCCCACTGCCTCGACCGCACCATAGCCAAAATCGAGAACGCCGTGCTCTCCGCCTTGGAGAAGACTCCGCCCGAGCTGTACGCCGACATCGTGAAGAACGGCATCTACCTTACCGGCGGCGGCGCGCTGCTGCGCGGACTTGACAAACGACTGACCGACAAGATAAAGATACCGTTCCATGTGGCCGACGACCCCCTGCACAGCGTGGCGAAGGGAGCGGGCATTGCCCTGAAAAACGTTGACCGCTTCTCGTTCCTGATGAGGTAAGCGATGCGTAACCTGATTGAATTCATCAAGAAATACAATCACTGGTTTGTCTTTGTCGTGCTTGAAATAGTCTGCTTCGTGCTGCTGTTCAAGTTCAACAGCTATCAAGGCAGCGTATGGTTCTCGTCGGCGAACGCCGTGGCCGGAAAGGTGTACGAGGCTGATGCGGCCGTGAAAAACTATTTCAGTCTGGCAAAGATAAACGAGAAGCTTAACACGCGCAACCTGTACTTGGAGCAGACTGTGCGCAAGCTGTCGGAGCAGGTGGACGAACTGACCGCCCGTAAAGACTCCTCCTGGCTGGCACTGACGCAAAAGCAAGTGCTCGACGAATGCAAGCTGATACCTGCCAAGGTGATAACCAACTCGGTAGACAAGCGCGACAACTTCATCACCATTGACAAGGGACGTGCCGACGGCGTGCGCAAGGACATGGGCGTAGCCTGCGGCAACGGCGTAGTGGGCGTGGTCTACATGGTCTCCGAACATTATGCCGTAGTCATACCGCTGCTCAACTCGAAGTCAAACCTTAGCGTAACAATAAGGAAAAGGGGATATTACGGCTACCTGCACTGGACGGGCGGACGCTCCGACCTGGCCTATGTTGACGACATTCCGCGCCACGCGCACTTCCGCCTGGGCGACCTTGTGGAGACGAGCGGCTACTCGTCAATCTTCCCTCCGGGCATCATCGTCGGCCAGATACTGCATGTCTACAACTCGACCGACGGGCTTTCCTACCGCGTACAGGTGCGCCTTACCACCGACTTCGGCAACCTGCGCGACGTGTGCGTAATCGACAACTCCGCCATGGAAGAGCGCATCGAGCTGATGCGCAGCGCCGAAGACTCGCTGAGGCTGGAGTAAAACAATAACTGCAAGGTATGAAGATAGAAGTTGTAAGACACCTCTTCACGTTCATCATATTATGTCTCGTGCAGGTGTTGGTGCTCAACCACATCAACATCTTGGGTTGCGCCACGCCCTTGCTGTACGTTTATTTCATCATGCTGTTCAGGCGCGGCTACCCAAGATGGGGCGTGCTGGCATGGAGCTTCGCCATAGGCTTGTGCGTAGACGTGTTCTCCAACACGCCGGGTGTTGGCGCGGCGTCGGCCACTTTGCTCGGACTGTTGCAGCCTTACCTGCTCGGACTGTTCACGCAACGTGACAGTCCTGACGACATGAAGCCGACGATGAAAGAGTTTGGAACGACAAGGTACGTTTATTATACCGTCATCTGCGTGGTTGTTTTCAACCTCGTTTTCTTCAGCATCGAGTCGTTCAGCTTTTTCAACTGGCTGCAATGGGCCAAGAACATAGGCGGAAGTTCCGCGCTTACGGCAATCCTCATCATCGTAATAGAGAACTTCCGAAAAAGATGAAAACCGCCGCGTAGGGCGAAAGTTACAGGATAATGGACACGGACTACGGACTTGAAAACAGGAAATATGTAATCGGCGGCGTGGCTGTCTTCATCGTCGTGGTGTACATCATACGCCTTTTTACGCTCCAAATAATGAGCGACGACTACAAGAAGAACGCCGACAGCAACGCTTTCCTGAAAAAAGTAGAGTTCCCAGCGCGCGGTGTCATCTCCGACAGGAACGGCCGTCTGCTTGTCTATAATCAGAACGCCTACGACATAATGGTTGTTCCCAACGAGGCGAAAGGCCGCATCGACACCCTCGAGTTTTGCCGCTCGCTCGGCATAACGAAGGATTATTTCGATAAGAGAATGGCCGAAATAAAGGACAGGAACAAGAATCCCGGCTACTCGCCGTTCACCCAACAGATGTTTATGGGCCGTTTGTCGGAAAAGGAATTCAGTGTTTTCCAGGAAAAAATATACCGTTTCCCCGGCTTTTACGTGCAAAGGCGAAGCATAAGGCAGTACACTACGCCTTACGCCGCACACGTTCTCGGCGACGTGGCGGAGGTTTCAGAGAGCGACATTGAGGACGACCCGTACTACCAACCGGGCGACTACATCGGCAAACAGGGCGTAGAAAAATACTACGAAAAGCAGCTGCGGGGCGAAAAGGGGATGCAAATCATGCTGCGCGACGCCCACGGACGCATTCAGGGCAGCTACATGAACGGCAAGCTCGACCGGCATCCCGTACCGGGAAAAGACTTGACCCTCAGCTTGGACTCCAAGCTCCAATCCCTCGGCGAACGGTTGCTTGAAGGCAAAATCGGCAGCATTGTGGCCATTGAACCGTCAACAGGCGAAGTGCTGTGCATGGTTTCTTCGCCTACGTATGACCCGAGAATGATGACCGGACGCAAACGTAGCAAGGCCCATCTCGCCCTTGCACGCAACCCGTGGAAGCCCCTGTTAAACCGCTCCATCATGGGAGTTTATCCCCCGGGCTCTACGTTCAAGACCACACAAGGACTTACTTTCCTTAGCGAAGGCATAGTGACACCGGGCACGATGTTCCCATGCCACCATGGCTTTTACTGCCGCGGACTGCACGTAGGATGCCACGGCCACGCCTCGCCAATAAACCTTGTACCTGCGCTCGGCACGTCGTGCAACGCCTACTTCTGCTGGGGCTTATACTACATGCTCGGCAACAGGCGCAAATACAAGACCGTACAGGACGCCATGAACACGTGGCGCGACTACATGGTGAGCATGGGTCTCGGCTACAAACTCGGCATCGACCTGTCCGGAGAGAAGCGCGGACTAATACCAAATGCCCAATATTACGACAAAAATTACAACGGTTCATGGAACGGACTGACTGTAATCAGCATCTCGATAGGCCAGGGCGAGGTGCTGTTAACTCCTCTGCAAATAGCCAACCTGTGCGCAACCATCGCCAACCGTGGCTACTATTACACGCCGCACGTTGTCCGCAAGGTGCAGGGCGAACAGCTTGACGCGAAGTATCGGGAGAAACATTACACGAAAGCCGACCGCAAGGCATACGACTATATCGTGGCCGGTATGCGCCGCTCGGTGCTCAACGGCACGTGCCACGCAGCCAACCGCCTTGACTATGAAGTATGCGGAAAGACGGGAACGGCGCAAAATCACGGACAAGACCACTCCATATTCATGGGCTTCGCACCGATGAACAACCCCAAGATAGCCGTCGCCATATATGTTGAGAACGGCGGTTTCGGAGCCGTTTACGGAGTACCTATCGGCTCGTTGATGATGGAACAGTACATTAACGGCAAACTCTCGCCCGAATCGGAGAAGAAGGCGGCGGAGTTCCAGCACAGACGTATAGCTTATGGCGCATCAAACAGATAAACAACCAAGCGTGCTCCGCTCGCTGGACTGGTGGACGATAGGCATCTACCTGTGCCTTCTGGCATTCGGATGGCTTAGCGTCTGCGGTGCCAGTTACACTTACGGAGACACCGACATACTAAGTCTCAGCACGCGTTCGGGTATGCAGATAGTGTGGATTGGCACTTCCATCTGCCTCGGCTTCGTGTTGCTGATGCTCGACGACAGGTTTTACGACACTTTCGCCTACATCATCTACGCCATCCTGTTGCTGCTGCTTTTCGCCACAATCTTCAATCCTCACGAAATCAAAGGCTCGCGGTCGTGGCTCGTATTGGGGCCATTGAGGCTGCAACCGGCCGAGTTTGCCAAGTTCGCCACAGCCTTGGCGGTAGCCAAACTGATGAGCACTTACGGCTTCAACATGCACCGCTGGAAAGACTTTGCCGCCGCGTGCGCCGTTGTTTTGCTGCCGATGATGTTCATCGTGGCGCAGAAAGAGACAGGCTCCGCACTCGTTTACATATCTTTCTTCCTAATGTTTTACCGCGAAGGAATGACCGGCAGCGTGCTCTTCACAGGCGTGGCGATGATTGTTTACTTTGTGGTTGGAATACGGTACGAGGAAACCTTGATGCTCGATACAGGCACTTCCGTGGGCAAGTTTGCCGTGCTAATGCTTGTACACATATTCGTCTCGGGCATGGTTTATACATACTGCAAGGACAAGAGGCAAGCTCTCACCATACTTGCTTACACCCTGGGGCTAACCCTTTTGGCGTTCCTTTTCGCCCAGTTCGTCATCCCTTTCGACATTGTATGGGTGCAGCTGGCGGTCAGCGTGGCTCTTGTGGGCTACCTGCTGTACAACGCCTTGAGCAAGAGAATAAAGCACTATGTGTACATAATGTTGTTCGCCGTAGGCTCGATAGCCTTCTTTTACTCGGCCGACTACGTGCTCAACAACATCCTCGAGCCGCACCAGAGGGTGCGCATCAACGTGCTTCTCGGCCTTGACGAAGACCTTTCGGGCGCAGGATACAACGTACATCAGAGTGAAATCGCCATCGGTTCGGGCGGACTGAAGGGCAAAGGCTTCCTCAACGGCACGCAGACCAAGCTGAAATTCGTACCCGAGCAAGACACAGACTTCATCTTCTGTACCGTAGGTGAAGAGGAAGGTTTCCTTGGTTCGGCCGGTGTCCTCCTGCTGTTCCTTGCCCTAATACTGCGCCTCATCAAGCTTGCGGAGCGCCAGCCGTTCAAGTTCGGACGCGTCTACGGCTATTGCGTATTGAGCATTTTCCTGTTCCACGTGTTCATAAACGTGGGCATGGTACTCGGCCTTACGCCCGTGATAGGCATTCCCTTGCCATTTTTCAGCTACGGAGGTTCGTCCCTCTGGGGCTTCACCATCCTGCTTTTCATCTTCCTGAGGATTGATGCCGGACGTAATCTCGTGAGGACATGAGAAGGGAATAGCGAAAAATGAAAAGTGAGAAATCATTTACTTTTTATGGAAAAAGGGAAAAACGAAAAGTGAAAAATCCGTCACATTATTAATATATAGGCCGGAATGACAACGAAAAAGCCCGTGGCTGAGCCACGGGCTTTTTATATATTATCCGAAAAGTATTGGATTTTTCACTTTTCGTTTTTACCTATTCACTCTTACTGAGCCAGCTTGTTGTCAGAGCCGAGCACGTCGATAATCTTGTGCTTGTACATCTCCTCCATGAGGTCGCGAGCCGGTCCGCAGTACTTACGCGGGTCAAACTCTGCCGGTTTCTCGGCCAGTGTCTTGCGGACGGCAGCCGTGAAGGCCAGACGAGAGTCAGAGTCGATGTTGATTTTGCAAACGGCGCTCTTCGCCGCCTTGCGCAGCTGCTCCTCGGGAATGCCCACAGCGTCGGGCAGCTTGCCGCCGTACTGGTTAATCATGTCAACATATTCCTGGGGAACTGATGAAGAGCCGTGGAGCACGATGGGGAATCCGGGCAGCTTCTGCATGATTTCGTCGAGCACGTCGAAAGCCAAAGGAGGAGGCACGAGGCGGCCTGTCTTCGGGTCGCGGGTGCACTGCTCGGGCTTGAACTTGTATGCTCCGTGGCTTGTGCCGATAGAGATGGCGAGCGAGTCAACGCCGGTCTTGCTTGTAAAGTCGATTACCTCTTCGGGCTTTGTATAGTGAGACTCTTCGGCTACGACCTCGTCCTCAACACCTGCGAGCACTCCGAGCTCTCCCTCTACTGTCACATCGTACTGGTGAGCGTAGTCAACGACCTTCTTGGTCAGAGCCACGTTCTCGTCGTAAGGCAGTGAAGAGCCGTCAATCATGACTGAAGAGAAGCCCATGTCAACACAGCTCTTGCACAGTTCGAAGCTGTCTCCGTGGTCGAGGTGGAGCACTATTTCAGGATGCTCGCAGCCCAGTTCCTTAGCGTATGCTACCGCGCCTTCAGCCATGTAACGAAGAAGAGTCTGGTTGGCGTAGTTGCGCGCGCCCTTTGATACTTGCAGGATGACAGGCGACCTCAACTCTGATGAAGCCTTGATGATAGCCTGCAGCTGCTCAAGGTTGTTGAAGTTGAACGCCGGAACGGCATATCCGCCGTTGATGGCCCTTGCGAACATGTCACGCGTGTTCACCAAGCCAAGTGTCTTGTAACTTACCATAATTCAAAAAGTTTTATGTTATTATGAATAATCTGTCGTTATAACAGTGCAAAGTTAACACTTTATTCCGTCAAAACAAAGGATTGGCGCAACTTTTAGTATTGCAAAGCGGTGAATTTTCAGATTAATTTCACATTGACGGGAAACGCCGAGTTATTTTGGCAACTGAATTTTACAAAAGCCATAAAGACGGGCCTTTATACCGACATTGTACACATGCCGCACCACGCGCCGCCAGCCCCGTGGCATGAAAGACCTGACGTCAAGGCATAAAAAAAGGAGTACCGCTGTACTCCAACCTTGTTAACCTTAAATCTAATACTATGAAAAACACGATGCAAAGGTACGGATTTTTTCAACATTTGCAAGGATTTTATTTTACAAACAGCATAAAATGCGCATTTTATTGACATAGGTCAAATGGGTTAAGAATTAAGAGTTAAGAATTAAGAAAATTACCGGCAAGGCACATTTTCTTAATTCTTAACTCTTAATTCTTAACTCCTCAATATTCCTTTGAGCAGGAACGTGGCGTTCTGGTTGCGCGCCACGCCGCGCGTTATCTTGTAAGTGTACGTGATGTTGTCGGCCAATTCGATTTCAAAACACCAGTTGTGGAAGCGCGCGGGGTGCTCGTCCTCCATCTTGGACAGCTCCAGGTCGTGCGTGGCGACTATGCCCGTGACGGGCAGTTTGGCAACAGCTTCAAGGAAAAGGCGCGAGCCGTTGAGCTTGTCGAGCGAGTTGGTACCTTTCAGTATTTCGTCGAGTATGATTAGCGTGCGCCCAGCGTGGCAGCAGCTTTCGAGCAGTTGGCGCAGCCGCAGCAGCTCGGCGTTGAAGTAGCTGATGCCCCGGCTGAGGTCGTCCGTAGTGCGCATACTGGTGAAGAGGTTGAAAGCCGAGACGCGCAACGAGCCTGCAAACACGGGCATTCCGTTCATTGCGAGCACGTAGTTCACGCCGACAGAGCGCAGGAAGGTGCTCTTCCCGGCCATGTTCGCACCCGTTATGATGTAATACTCGCCGTCGGCGATGGTGAAGTCGTTGCGCACCGCCCCGTCGCCGAGGAACGGATGATACAGTCCCCGGGCCTCGTACACCACTCGGCCGGCATCCTCCACCACTGCATCCACAGCCTTAGGCTCGTTAAAACGGAACACGGCCATCGACACCAAGGCGTCCATGCGGCTCACGGCGTCAACCCATCCGTCCACGCTCCCGAGATAAGTGCGCTGCCATTTCAGGAAGCGCCGCACAAGGAAATAGTCGCTCATGGCGAACATGTTGAACAGTATTAGACCGATGAAGTTGCCCCTTCGGTCGAGGCTTTTCAGTATTTCAGACAGCTCTCCGAACGAAGCCGCCGCGCCTCCGCCGCCCTCCGCCAGCGCGGATTGCAGGCTTTTCAGCTCTTCGCTGGCGAAGTTGGCCTTGCCGATGTGGCCGAGCAGGCCGATGTAAGCCTGCATGTGGGCGTGCAAACTCTCTACGGCGCGGCTTATGTCGTGGATGGATTTAGAGTTGAGACCGATTACAACGAACATCTGAACCACGCCCCACAGCACGGCGAGCGTGGCCGGAACTACGCCCGCCACGGCCAACATGATGAGCGCGAGGAAGCAAACCATCGCTGCGGCGGCCACGGCCTTGGTCCACCCCTGCCCCGCCTTGGGGGCTATGCGCCTGCCTACCACGTCGCCTACGGCGCGCAGTATTTCATTGGAGTCAATCCGTCCGTCGTCGCTGTCGCCTACGGTGTCGGGGTTTACGCCCAACGCAAGGAAGCCGGTACGCCACTGCTCCAGCCCGGCAAGCTCGTTTATGGCCTCGCGCCTGCGCTCCACTTCGGCCTTGCTTTTCAGCAGACTGCCCAGCCAGCGGGCCAGAGTATCGCCTCCACCGGTGGTAACCGTGCGGTTGATGCGGTTATAAAGGGAGTCGTGGCCGTACACATCCATGTCGAAGGTGAAGGCGTGCTGTGGGTCCTTATACCTGCTTCCGCCGCCGAAGCAGGAGTAGTCGCCTGCCAGGTACTTCAATTCGCGGCTGTAGACGGTAAGCAGACGCCTGCGGCGGTCAATCCTCCGGCCGTTCTTCACGTCGGCCTTGCGTACCACGGCGTACACCGCCAGCATTGCCAGCGCGGCCACGAGCCACTGCCCCTGCATGTCTCTCACGCAGTAGACCACCGCCGCCACTATTGCCAGGCCAAACGAAAAGAGCTCCGCCATGATGTACGTCACGTTGTTTTTCTTCATCTGCCGTATTTCGGCCGACAGCCTGTCTACCTGTCCTTGGTAAAAAGCGGCAAGCCCGGCCTTGTCCGCGTATTTCTTGTCTTCCATCGTTTCCATTAATAATATGTGACTACAAAATTAACATTTTAACGCCATCCGCCGCCTCACAAGGCACGTAAAAAAGGTTAAAACTCCGTCCGAGCCATCCACCTTTACACAATGTGGCGATAAGCCGAATGGGCCAAATGCGCCTGACATGAAGCGGATTAGGAGTCGGTTATCAATATACCTCCATCCGGAATGGTTGGGGTGAGTATTCCAAAGGCCGTCTTTCGCCTTCCGAAAGGCCGCCTTTTACAATGCAAAAGGCGGCCTTTTAGAACGACACTGATTATCAACGACTTACACGGTGGCTACGTTCCACCGTCCAAGACGTTTAACTTTTAATTGTTACTTGTTAATTTCCGTCTTCCGAAGGAAGAAGGACTACTCCCTCCTGCTTCATCCCGTCCATCATTATACGCAGCGGACGGTCGAAGCGGACGTGGCGCACGTACTGCGTCTCGTCCACGGCCGGCATGGCGTCGAGCACGTCTTTCCTGAACACTCCCTCGCCTTTGTACGTGTTTACGGTGAAGTAGCCCACGCCGAAACTCGTCAGGTTCTGGAAGAAGTGGGTGCCCTGGCTCGGGTCGACGCGGTAGTTTGGCAGTCCGGCCTCGACTATTACGCGCGCCGCGCTGATGTGGGGCCACTTCACGGGGATGCCCAGCCAGTAGTCGCTCGAGCCCCAGCGGCCCGGCCCTACGAGCACGTAGTTCTTGCCCTCGGCCACAAACTTGCGGTTGATGCGCTCCACTTCGTCGGCTATGCGGGGGTTGTTGGAGGCGGTGAAGTTGTCGTCCGTCTTGACATAAACCACGTCGGTCACGTCCTCGCTGATGCCGTGTCCGAGCGAATTGTGCGAGCGCAGCAGGCACGCCGAGTCGTCGATTGCGGCCAAGTCCTCATCCAAGACCTGCTTGCTGTCAACTATCGGGCGCATCTGCAAGAGGTAGAACTCGCCCGTGCGGTCGGCGTTGATGTTGCAGGCGAACTCTATTTCCACCGGCCTCTTCATCCCCTCCTCACCCAGTTTCATAGACATCTGCAACAGTTCGGGCAAGGGGAACACGCCCTGTTGCAGCACCCCGCAGAACGAAATAATCTTACGACCGCCCTCATAGATGCCGTCGCGTATCACCTGGTCGTACGGGTCGTATGTAGATGCGATGTAGCTGAGCGAGCCGTCCTTGTCGGCGTCCTTCACCTTCAGCTTCAAGATGTTGAAGCCGTCGTCCACCTTGAAGTCGCCGCCAACGTCCTTCATGTCGAGCGCATAGAACTGTGTCTGCGTCTGCCTTAGGGCAATCTCCATCTCGCTGGTCTGCAACACCTGCGTCGGATGGTACGGACTTACGCGCAGCGTCTGCCCTCCGTCCACGATATACTTGCCCAGTCCGAGCGCAAGGCTGGCTATTCCTTCCTCTGAAGTCTCGTCGCCTATGGGGTAATAGTTGATTGAGCGCAGCACGCCTGATATGTTGGGATAGTAGCGGTCGCCGTACTGCTTGCCCACGACTTCCTGCAAGATGACGGCCATCTTCTCCTGGTCAATGACGTTGCTCGTGGCCGTCATGTACGCCTTAGAGTCCTTGTAGTACACCGATGCGTACACGCTCTTTATGGCTGCGGCCAGCATTTGCAGCATCTGGTACTTGTCGTCAAGGTTCGGAATCATGTAAGTGGAGTATATTCCGGCGAACGGCTGGTAGTGGGAATCTTCCAGAAGGCTCGACGAGCGGATGGCAATCGGCCTGTCGGTAGCCTCGAAGAAGGTGAAGAAGTCGGCTATGTACTTGTCCGGCAGTTGGGCGCGGAGGAAGTGTTTAAGTATCTCCTCGTCGCTGGCATCGCTCAAAGCTATTTTGTAAAGCTTGTTGCTCTCCATGAACTGGTCGAACACATCGGTGCACAATACCACCGTCTTGGGGATTGACACGCTTACTCCCTCGCGCTCGTTGAACTCGGGATGCTTCTTTATTATGCTGTCGAGGAAGGCCAGTCCGCGGCCTTTGCCGCCGAGCGAGCCGTCGCCTATGCGTGCGAAGTGGGCGTAGCGGTCGAACTTGCCGCGGTCGAACACGGCCACGACGCCGATGTTTTTCATGTGGCGGTACTGCACAATGGCGTCGAAGATTATCCTTCGGTGCAGGTCAACGTCCTGCAACTTGTGCCACGTTATGTTCTTCAGAAACTCCGACACGGGGAAAATGGCCCTGGCGCAGAGCCACCGGCTCATGTGGTTGCGCGATATGTGGTAGAGCATCGAGTCATAAGGTATCTTGAAGATGTTGTCCTGAAGCTCCTTCAGAGTGCGCACGCGCATCACCTCCTCGTGCGTCTTCGGGTCGCGGAAGATGAAGTCTCCGAAGCCCATGTGCTCCTCCATGATGTCGCGCAGGTCGATGCTCATGGCCTTGGAGTTCTTGTCTATGAAGTGAAAATGCTCCGCCTCGGCCTTGGCGCGGTTCTCGCTTTCGCTGCTCTGGAGTATCAGCGGCACGTACTCGTTGCGCCCGCGGATGGCGCGGAGCAGCTTGAGGCCGGCCTCAGAGTCCTTCACTCCGCCCTTGGGAAAGCGGCAGTCGGATATTACGCCGAGCGTGTTGTCGGCGTAGCGGTCGTACAGTTCCATGGCCTCCTCGTACGTACGGGCGAGCACCACCTTGGGCCTGCCCCTCATGCGGAGCATCGCGCTGTGTGGGTTAAGCGCCTCGGTGGAGAAGTGCTGGCTCTGTGCGAGGATGTAGCCGTAGAGCATCGGCAGCAGAGAAGAGTAGAAGCGGATGCTGTCTTCCACCAGGAGAATCATCTGCACGCCTGCCTCGGCTATGTCGTGCTCTATGTTCATCTTGTCCTCGATTAGCTTTATGATGGACATAATGAGGTTGGTGTTGCCCAGCCAGCAGAACACGTAGTCGAAGATTGACAAGTCTTCGTTCTCCATTCGGCGCGTTATGCCGTGTGAGAAGGGCGTCAGCACGACGCAGGGAATGTCGGGAAACTTGGCCTTTATACCGCGTGCCACGTCGAAGGCGTCGTTGTCCGCGTTGCCGGGCATACATATTACGAGGTCTATGCTCGTAGAGGCAAGCACTTCGGATGCCTCCTCCGTGGTGCTCACCTGCGTGAAGGTGGGCGGGTAACGCATACCAAGCTCGGTGTATTCGTTGAATATCTTTTCGTCAATCCGCCCGTCGTCTTCGAGCATGAAGGCGTCGTAGGGGTTGGCAACGATGAGCACGTTGAAGATGCGCCGCGTCATAAGGTTCATGAACGTGACGTCCTTCAGGTAGAATTTGCTCCACTGCTGCGGTGTGTTTTCGCTCATTTCAATGTGTATGTTTTCTTGTTTTAAGCTCGCGGTAAAGGCACAACAGCGTGGCTTCTACGAACGCTACGGCCACGAAAACTACGACAAGCCAAGGAAAACTGTCGAACGCCGCCGCGGCTGCAACCGGTATGCCGGAAAGCACGCTGATAATGATTATGCCCTTGATGTCGAGCTCGAACGGCTCGTTGAGGTGTGAATAAAACTTGCGGATGCTCATGGTCAGTGCGTATTTGCTTGCTGTTGAACTACATATATGTCATTTGCAAAAATAGTGAAAATATCCGAAAGCGGCGCAACTTGCCGCCGTTTTTATGTTGTATGTAAACCAAATATCAGCTGGTAATCAAGCTCCTCTTCCAAAAGAGGGCTGGGGTGGATGTCAGAAAGGCCACCTTTCGCATTCCAAAAGGCCATGTTTTGCACGCTAAAATGCCGCCTTTCGCAATGCGAAAGGCGACCTTTTGTTAAGTCGTTGATTATCAACGGGTTGCAAACGGACAAAAACAAGGGCCGGCGGAGGCTGCTTGCTGCACCTCCGCCGGCCGTGTCTCAATACGTTTAATAGTCGTAAACCTCTGTTATATGGCCGTCGGGCGTAACCTTGAGGTCGAAGTCCGTGTCTTCAAGGTCAACGAGATAGTACGCCTCGCCGCCGGATGTCTCGATGTAGTCGCAGTCGTCTATGCGCTTGTTGGGGTACTGCGCCTTAACCGCTTGGCGGATGTTCTCGGGCATGGAGCGCGTCACGTCGGTAGAAGTCTGCACCCATGCGTACTGCGTGTCGAACCACAGCTCCTTGCTCTTGCCGTCGTGTATGATGTCAACATCGTAGCCGCTGCGCTCGCGGTCGAAGTCAACCACGCGTGCGCCGGGGTACGTCTGGTCGATGAACTGCTGTATTTCCGCCGGTATCTGGTTGCCTACAAGGTCGCCGTGCGAGCCTCCGCCGCCGTCCTGCACCTCGCGGAAGAGCGTGACGCGAAGGGC
>CAJJWN010000058.1 GCA_905196835.1 uncultured Prevotella sp.
TCACGCTGGCAGCCGCCTTGACAATTTATTGACTTTAACAATTATGAGTATCTTAGGATTTGTCCGGGACGTATGCGCATCCTCTTGCTTATGTGGTTGAGCTTGCACAGTTTGTCAACCGTAGTTCCGCGTTTCTTGGCGATTGAACTGAGCGTCTCGCCGCGCCTTACCTTGTGGTACTGCACGTCGCTGCCGCGTCTTGACGACTTCTTCGAGGCCTTGCTGCCGCTGTCGTTGCCGGTTGACGCCTCTGCCATGTCGCTGTTCTTGCCTGCGCGCTTGTTGGCGAGCACCGACTCTCTCTCGTACGTATCCTTGTGGAACATGTATGTGTCGGCGGTCACGTCCTGGTTTCTGAAGTCGAACATCAGTGCCGGATTGAGCGCCACTCCACACAGTCTGGTCTCGAAGTGCAGGTGCGAGCCGGTGCTGCGGCCCGTGTTTCCACCGAGGCCGATGGGTTCTCCCGCCCTTACTGTCTGGTCTTCCTTGACCAGGTGCTTCGACATGTGGCCGTAGATGGTCTCCAGTCCGTTGTGGTGGCGTATCACTACGTAGTTGCCGTAGCCCCTTGGCTCATATCTTACGATGCGCACCTTGCCGCTGAATGCGGCGCGTATGGTGTCGCCGATGTACACTTTCACGTCGATGCCCTTGTGCATCCTGCCCCAACGGCGGCCGAAGTTCGACGTGATGACGCGGCTCGTCGTGGGCATACAAAAGTGTTTCAGGTTGATGAGGAACGAGTCGGGCAGCTCCGTAGCCTTGTGTGCGTACTTGTTGCTCCACTCCTTGTATAGTTGTGCTGACGGCGCCCCTGCCTGCTCCTTGTCGATGAGCCTGCGCAGGGCGATGGTGTCTACCGCCTTCATCTTCTTGTCTATGGGGGCCTGGCGTGCCAAAAGGTCTTGTGCGGTGGCCGTGGCCGCCGTCATTGCCAATAGTGTTGTAACTGCTAATGTCTTAATAGTCTTTTTCAAATACATGGTTTAATGTTGTCGATTTATTTACTGGTTCCGGCAAGTGTCGGCACCGTGTGGCGGATTGTTTTTCAAAGATGAAATGCCGCACTGTCATAAAAACGTTGCAAAGATACGAAAAAATATTGTACGATGTATTACACGTTAACAACTTTATCAACCTTTTAACATAGGTGGAACGTTCATGGATTGGTGTTTGATTTGATTGAGAATGGAGAATGTAGAGTTGAGAATTATGATTACCCCTGCCGGCTTCCAAGCATTAAAGGTAATCATAATTCTCAACTCTACATTCTCAATTTTCAATTCAAAAGACGGCAAACTGCGTTGCAAAAGGCCGTCTTTTGGCCTGTAAAAGGCGGCCTTTTAGAGGCTGAAAGACGGCCTTTTGTAACGCGTTGAAAGTCAATGCGTTGCGTCGTTGACGGCAAACCGGCTTCTGAAAGCGCATTTTTTCGCCATTTTACGGCGGTTTTTTGAGGTTTATTTAGTAATTTCGCGGCTTGTAAAAACAATGTGAAGAAGACATGCTTACAGCAGAAGAACGCAACGCGATAATATCGCTCATCCATAGGCAGGTGGTGCCCGCCATCGGATGTACCGAGCCTATGGCCGTAGCCTTGTGCGTGGCCAAGGCGCGGGAGCTGCTCGGCTCTTTGCCCGAGAGCATCGACATACGCCTCAGCGCGAACATATTGAAGAACGCCATGGGCGTAGGCATACCCGGAACGGGCATGACCGGCCTGCCCATAGCCGTGGCCCTGGGCGCGCTCATAGGCCGGGCTGAACTGGGACTGGAGGTGCTGCGCGACTGCAACCGCGACGCCGTGGAGCGCGGCAAACGCTACATAGCCGGTGGACGGATACGCATAGGGCTCGACGAGGCCGCCCCTGACAAGCTATATATTAAGGTGGTGGTTGCCGGTGGAGGGCATGAGGCCGAGGCGCGCATCGCCACGGAGCATACAAACTTTGTCTACCTGCGCCGCGACGGCGACGTAGTCGAGGACAAACCTGTGCACGCCGGTCATGCCGACGACGAGGAGGATGTGCCCCTGACGCTAAGGAAGGTGTACGACTTTGCCACCGAGACCGACGTTGACGACCTGCGCTTCATCCTCGAGGCGCGCGACATGAACGAGGCCGCGGCCGCCGACGGACTGCGCGAGAACTTCGGCCACCAGCTCGGCAAGACCCTTTGCAGCCCCTTGGGGCGCGGAATCATGGGCGAAGGCATCTTCTCCAAGGTGCTCTCTGCCACCAGTTGCGCCTGCGATGCGCGCATGGCTGGGGCCATGATACCCGTGATGAGCAACTCGGGCAGCGGCAACCAGGGCATCTGCGCCACGATGCCCGTGGCCGTGTTTGCCGAGGAAAACCACAACACCGAGGAGGAAACCATACGCGCCCTCATACTGAGCAACCTCACGGCCATATACATCAAGCAGCATCTCGGCACGCTCTCCGCCCTCTGCGGATGCGTGGTGGCGAGCACGGGCAGCAGCTGCGGCATAACATATCTTATGGGAGGCAGCTACGAGCAGATAGCATTCTCGGTGAAGAACATGATTGCCAACCTTACCGGAATGATTTGCGACGGTGCCAAACCCAGTTGCGCCTTGAAGCTTACGTCGGGCGTGAGCACCGCCATCCTTAGCGCTATGCTCGCCATTCAGAACAAGCACGTAACCTCGGTGGAAGGCATCATCGACGACGACGTTGACCAGAGCATACGCAACCTGACCGAAATAGGCCGCCGCGGAATGGACGAAACCGACCGCTACGTGCTCGACATAATGACACACAAGAAAGTGAAGAGTTAAGAATTAAGAGTGAAGAGTTAAGATTTACGAGTTTTCTTACAACGGCGCATAGGGCCAGTCAGGCTCATTCGGCCTGTCAGTCCTATCCCCAAACACCATCCAACAACAAGCTATTATGAAGAAACAGATACTGATTACACTGCTCATTGCGCTGTTTGCCGTGACGGCCGGCGCGCAGATGCAGGACCCCGTACACTTCAGCGTGAGCCAGAAGAAAGTGGCTGAAGACATCGTAGAGGTGACGTTCAGCGGCAAAATAGATGCCGGGTGGCACGTTTATTCCACCGGTTTGCCTGCCGGCGGCCCCATTTCGGCCACCATCACCACCAAGACCGCCGACGGGGCGAAGGCCGAAGGCAAGCTCGGGCACAGGGGGAACGAAATCAACAAGTTTGACAACATGTTCCAGATGAACCTGCGCTACTTCGAGAACAGCGTCACGTTCGTGCAGAAATACAAAATAACGGGCAAGACTTACCACGTCAAGGGCTACCTTGAGTACGGCTCGTGCAACGACGAGATGTGTATGCCTCCGGCCCAGGTAGAGTTCGACTTCAAGGGTGAAGGCGTGGCGGATGCGCCCAAAGAGCCTGCCGTAGAGGAGAAAACGGCGGCTGACACGGTGGCCGTGCCCGACTCGGCGAAGACCGAAATCGTAGCCGTCAATAGCCTTTTGAAGGTTGACAGCGACTCTCTTTGGACGCCGGTCGTCAGCGAACTGCAGGCTATGAACGGTCAGCAGGGCAGCGGCGACCACTCTTGGCTCTACATATTCTTCATGGGTTTCGTCGGCGGACTTGTCGCCTTGTTCACCCCCTGCGTGTGGCCGATTATCCCGATGACCGTCAGCTTCTTCCTCAAACGAGCCAAGGACAAGAGGAAAGGCGTGCGCGATGCCGTGACGTACGGCGTCTCCATCGTGGTGATTTACCTTGTGCTGGGTCTTGCCATAACGGCTTTGCTTGGCGCGAGCGCGCTCAACGCGCTGTCAACCAACGCCGTGTTCAACATCTTCTTCTGCCTGTTGCTGGTAGTGTTCGCCCTGTCTTTCTTCGGATGGTTCGAGCTTACGCTGCCTTCTTCGTGGACAAACAAGGTTGACAGCAAGGCTTCCTCCACGAGCGGACTGCTTAGCATATTCCTCATGGCGTTCACGCTGACACTCGTGTCGTTCTCCTGCACCGGCCCGATTATCGGATTCCTGCTCGTTGAGGTGAGCACGTCGGGCAGCATAGCAGGCCCCGCCGTGGGCATGGCAGGCTTCGCCATAGCCTTGGCTTTGCCGTTTACGCTTTTCGCCCTGTTCCCAACATGGCTCAAGCAAGCACCCAAGTCGGGCGGCTGGATGAACATTATCAAGGTGACTTTGGGCTTCATCGAGCTGGCCTTCGCCCTCAAATTCTTCTCCGTGGCCGACCTTGCGTACGGTTGGGGACTGCTCGACCGCGAGGTGTTCCTCTCGCTTTGGATAGTCATCTTCGGCCTGCTCGGCCTCTATCTCATAGGCAAACTCAAGTTCCGCAGCGACGGCGACGACAACCGTGCCATGCCCGTGCCGTGCATAATGCTGGGCTTGCTGTCGCTGGCTTTCACCGTCTACATGGTGCCCGGACTGTGGGGCGCGCCCTGCAAGGCCGTCAGTGCCTTTGCTCCGCCCATGAATACGCAGGACTTCAACCTGTATCACAACGAGGTGAAGCCGCGCTTTACCGACTACGAGCAGGGCATGGCGGCGGCCAAGGCGGAAGGAAAGCCCGTGCTCATCGACTTTACCGGCTTCGGCTGCGTCAACTGCCGTAAGATGGAAGCAGCCGTATGGACCGACCCGCAGGTGGCCGACAAGCTGACGAAAGACTACGTGCTCATATCCCTTTACGTAGACGATAAGCAGCCGCTGGCCGAGCCTATGGAAATCGTTGAGAACGGAAAGAAGCGCACGCTGCGCACCGTGGGCGACAAGTGGAGCTACCTGCAACGCAGCAAGTTCGGCGCCAACGCCCAGCCGTTCTACGTCATCCTCGACAACGGAGGCAAGCCCCTGGCCGGCTCTTACAGCTATGACGAGGACATAGAGCACTACACTGACTTCCTGAACAAAGGCTTGCAGAACTACGGCAAGTGACATATTGAACTAATGCCGACAACCTGTCGGTTTTCAAAAGGGGTTCATCCGCAGTTTGTTTGGATGACATACAAAGTTTATTAATGAAAACATTTGTTCCGCCGGATTTGCAATCCGGCGGTTCTTAATTGCGGATTTGCAATCCGCTCATATATATACATATTCTTATAGATGCGCGGTTTAATTGGATTACAAATCCTTATAGTAAATTTAGGCGGATTGCAAATCCGCCTAAACATATTACCGACAGCCTGATTTGCAGAAGGCAATAAACGGTAAATATTTTTACCAACCATCCAAACAAACTGCGGATGAGCCCCAGAAGGTGGCCTTTCGTATTGCGAAAGGCCACCTTTTGCGTTGCAATATGCCGTCTTTTGCAGGGCGAAAGGTGGCATATTGGAAAACCGTTGGCTGTCAACGGGTTACGGATGGGTTGTAAGTTGGCGTGAGTTCGGCATAACTATTATTGTTTTACAAACAGCGGAAATAACCTTTGTAGGGACATAATTCATTATGTCCGCACGTTCTGAAAGAACGTTTTTATTGTGCTGCGCTTAGGTAATACGCCTCTTCGCGGTGTGCGGACATAATGAATTATGTCCCTACAAAGGGGTATCTTTATGGCGAATTTACGTGTTTTATGTCCATGAAGGATTGCTGAAGGGGTGTGTTGGTTTGTCTTTGTTTGACTTAAATCAATAAAACAGGGGTGTAAAATGAAAAGATGCTAACTTTTTGTTGTGATTTTTGATAAAATCATTACCTTTGCATCGTGTTTTTCATAGTATTAGATTTAAGGTTAACAATGGATGGGGACTCAGCGGAGTCCTCTTTTTTTGTGCTATAAAACGCCGCCTTTCTCCCTGACATATTCCATTAGCCGCTTGAACACGGGGTTCAGGCCGAGCGTCGCGGCGTTGCCCGTCATTATTGTTTGGCGGCGTGCGCGCGTCAGTGCGACGTTCAGTTTGCGGTCTATTGTGTGCCCGCCGTCGTCGAAGCAGCTGCCTGCAAGGAACTCAAGTTGCCATTCGCTCTGCACGGTGAACGAGTAGATGATGACGTCGCGTTGGCTGCCCTGGTAGCGTTCCACCGTGTCTATTGATACCGCTTCAAGCTCGGGCATGTCGAAACGCTCCGCTTCGCGGCGTATTACAGCTATTTGGTTGCGGTAAGGTACAATCACTCCGATGCTCTTCGCAGGGTCGAACGCCGCGCCGAGCATCAGCCTTACGCGCCTCATTGCTTCCGCCACGATGGCTGCTTCGGCCGTGTTCACCTTGTCTGAAAGCTCCGGCCTGCGGCACGGCGGCGACGGTATGAACACCATGCGGTGCGTGCGCAGCAGCGTGTCGAGGCGGTCGCCAAGGCCGATGTCGGCGTATGGCAGGGCTGTTTCCTGCTGATGGGGCAGGGGAACGGCCTCAAGCCGCTCGCTTTCGTAGAACTCGTGGCAGGGAAAGAATGCCACGTCTGGGTGCATACGGCCATGGCGGCGCAGCACGCCGGTGAACTCCGTGCGTCCCGCCGCGCGCTCAAGGCGCAGCAAACGCTCGAAGAGCGAGTCGCGGCAGTTGGCAAGGCCTATGGCGCGCAGGGCTTCGCTCGTTACGGCTGACGACGTTTCGTCCTGCCTTACTACGGCAGGCAGCTGCTTGTGGTCGCCCGTCAGCACGAATTTCCTTATCCTGCACTCCTCCTTTCCGTCGCCGCCCGTGCGGTGGGCGGCCAGCAGTCCGACGATGTTCGGCTCCAATATTTGCGACGCTTCGTCGATTACGGCCAGCGTGAACGCCTTAATGTCGAATATGAAGGGGCGCGACATAATGGTGGATGTAGTGCCGACGATGACGCGAGCGGCCCCGATTTGCGCCCTGACGTCGCCCAAGTGGGGGCACCGGCGCACCGTTTCCGCCAGCAGGCGGTGCTTGAATGCCGGGTCGGCGCTGTACTCGCTGCCTATCCGTATATAGTCAACGCCTGCGCTTTCGAGCATCGCGCACAGCTCGTCCACCGCCCTGTTGGTGTACGCCGTGAGCAGTATTGACGCGCCTTTTTCAGTCAGTTCCTCCTCAACCATGTAGCGAATGGCCATCGAAGTCTTGCCCGTTCCGGGCGGACCGACCAGCAGAAAGTAGTCATCGGCCTGCTTTATGCGCAGCAGCACGTCGTCATACGCCTCGTTGTACGCCCTCGTCAGCCGCCGCGTAGCGTCTCTGCGTGGTGCGCGTTGGCCGAGAAGCAGGGCCTTGCGGTCGGCCGGCGCGGTGATTAGCTCGTGCAGTCCGCGCAGCGCTCCGCCCTGTGTGGCGTCGCTCCCGGCGTGCTCCACGGCGTAAATTGTGTTGTCCCCGTCGCTTGACACTTTAAGTATTTCGGGGTTCTTCTGCCCGTTTGCCAGGGCTATTGTCAGGCTGGCGGTGTGCAGTTCGGCAATGCTGCCCTTGTAAAGCAGGGCGTTGCGCACGTCGGGTTGCTGTCCGCGGCGGTACGGGTAGAGGTAAACCATGTCGCCGCGGCGGAAGTTCGGCAGGAAACTCACGCCCTGGTCAGGCACGGAGAGCGTCAATATGTCGGGCGCGTCGCCGTCTCCGCCGCACCGTTTGGCTGTTATTGTAAGTCCGGTATATATGTTGCCGGTCTCCGTCTTCTCGCTTACCGGCATGTTCCAGAGGTCAGCCGTGCAGGCCGAAACGCCCTCCTGCGAGCCTACTTTGCCAAGAAGCTGCTCGCGGTAGACGAACGTTGCCATGGCGCAAAAGTATTCTTTTCCCAGCGGCGACATGCGTCTTAGCGGCTCTGTTACAGCCTCTATTTGCGGCAGCAGCCACGTATGGTAAAATGAGTTGTCCATTCCGGCGGTGTTGACGGTGGCCGGAGTGAGGTAGGGCAGCACCTTCCCGAAGCCCTGGCGAGCTATGGTGAAGTCGGTTGCGACAATCATGTTGCGCAGCTTTATGGCCTCGCGGAACAGCGCACGGTAGAAAGCTACGGCCACGAGGCCGCTTTCGGGCGCGTATTTGGAGTAAAGCAGGCGTATGTCGAGGCGGTCTTGGCCGAGCTGGAAGTTGTATCTAAGCACGCCGTAGTACAGCAGCAGCTGCACGTAATGCGGCTCCAGCTGCATCGAGCCGTGGCCTCCAGGGCGGCCGGAGGCTATGTTGCGGTTCTTGCCCGACTTCTGTTCGACGAGCAGGCGGAAGTCGTCCGTCATCAAATCGACGCGCCCTTGCAGGCCGAGACGCTCGCAGATGAACGACGGTTCGAGCACGGCGCGGTTGCGGTCGTGGTCGGCGAACATCACGCCTACGGCCTCGCGTATGTTCTCCGCCTGCCTCTCGGCCTCCGCCTTGAACTCTTTTGCGTTGAAACCGGCGCACGAACAGTATTCAAGAGCCTTGTCGGCGAAGTTGCGGCGCAGCGTTTCGGCAAGGCTGAAACTGTCCTTTCCGTTCACGATGTCGTCGAGAACGGCGCCTGCGAGGTTGCCGAGCAGTATGGCCTGGCTGTTCGTCCGCGGCTTCATTCGGTCGAGAGTGTAGGTCAGGGGGTGGTGTCCGTAGTCTTTGAAGCAGGCCGCAATCGCGCTGATGTCGATGAGATAGTCAGGCTCTACGACGACAACGCCGGGCACGACGACGCTCTCCACGCCCTCCGGCGCGGCCTCCTTGCTGCATGTAAGGCGGCTCATCTTGCAGTCCAAGAGGTTTAGCTGCATCCCCTCGCGCAGCATCTTGCGCAGGTATGCAAGGCTGTCGTCGGTGCAGTCTACGGCCAGCGTCTGCCCGTCAAGTCCCTTTTCGGCGGCCACATATATATATAAGGTGTCCCAACTCCTCACGATGCAGCGTATGTAGCGCACGTCAACGCCTTCCGTCCGGCTGTAAGCCTTGTCCTCGGGCGGCAGCGCTTGCAGCAGCTCTTGCGGCACGCAGTCGCCCGTTATGGCGGAGACGAGGCGGCAGAGGGCGTGCAGTCCGTGCATGAAGTCGGCCCGTTCAACGGGCGCAGTGCCGTTGGTGGCGCGGCGCAGTGCCTGCAACGCTATCCTGTCGGGCACGCGCATGTTGTGTCTGCGGCAGAGGAAGTCGACCTGAGAGAACAGGTTTCCGTATGCCTGCCCCGTTCCGCGAAGCCCCTCGTGGCAGGCAAGCACAAGCGTCTCGTGCGCCATCTTGTTGGCCGCCAGCGGCTCTGTGCCGTCAAGTACGGGGATTATTTCAAGTATTCGGGAGTATAAATAATTCATAATGTTTTATTTAATGAACAATGAACAATGAATAATGAAAAATCCATTTGCGGCTTATTGGGTAATTTTTTATGGTTGATAATTGTCCATTTGATTGTACATTATTCATTTTTCATTGTTCATTAAACCACTGATAAATTATTCATTATTCATTTTTAATTGTTCATTTTTAATTTACCTACTGTCCTCCCAACCTTCCGAAGAACTCTATTATTTCCTCCCACGTCTTGAAAGTGTCGTCGCCGAAGCGGATGCGCGTGCCTGCAAAGTCGGCCGCATGGCATTCGTCAGACGGCTCTATGAGGTAGTCGCCGTACAGAAGGTCGTAGCGGTTGGTGAACACCAGGTGCTGCCATGCAGGCACGTTTACCACGTCGTTGGCCCAGGCGGTGACATCGGCGATGTACGCCGGGTTGTAGGTAGGTGCCGGAGCTATTATATATAAGGTGTAATTGTCGAGCAGAAAGTTAACCGCCTTCATCGCGCTCGACTGCTGCCGCCCGTGCGCATCGCGCAGGGTGTCGATGCCGATGTACACGATTGGGCGCGTGCGTCCCTGCTGTCGGTCGTCAATCCAGCGTATTACGGGTATTACGGAGTGCAGCAAAATCTTGTCGTTCATGCGGTGTTCGCCGTGGAAGGATATGGCGTTGCGGTAGTGCGAGGCGAACAGGTCGCGCGTGTGTACCACCGGGTCGGCGTCGCCGAAGAGGCCGAATACGCGCTCGTTTGCCTCCTCCGCCGTCACGCCTGCAAAGCATTGCGCCGTCATCTCCTTGTATTCCTCGACCATAGGCTTGGTTACAAAGAACTCCGTCTGGCCGTCCTGCCGCGGGTTGAGGAACGTGTTGCGCCCCAACATGCCGTGTTTCAGCATCGTCTCGCCCATCTGGAACGCCGGGTTCACCAGTATGCGGTCGTACCCGTAAAGCATTTCGGCGTACATGCCGCCCATCGACGTGCCTATAATCAGGTCGGGACGCTCCGTCTCGCACAGCCCTTTCAGCAGCTGCATGGCTTCCGCCGGGTGCAGCGGCAGGTCTGGAGCTATGACCGTCGCGCCGGGAAGCATCTCGCGTATCTTCGTCACCGTGCCCGAACTTCCCGACGAGGCGAAGCCGTGGACGTAAAGGATTTTCTTGCCGTCCATCACGTCGGGAAACTGTATTTTGTAGTTTATTTCCATCGTAAAACCTCTTTTCCTGATGTTATGTGTATGCAAAATTACGCAAAATAATCGTCATACGGCACGCTTACGGCCATTTTCCTTGGATTGTCCTATTGTCATTTTAGGGTTCATCCGCAAATCTGTTGGATGTACGTGTACGTCAACCCACGTCCCGAAGGGGTAAAACCGCTTCGCGTAAATTAACAATTAACAATGAAAAATTAAACCGCAGGGCGGGAACATGTTGCGTACTTCCGTCCCCGAAGGGGGCGAACTATGCTTAACCGCATGTGTAGTGACCGAAGGGAACGAAACTTGCGGTAAGCCGAAACCACCCATGCCGTCCTCGAAGGGGGCGAATAACAGGCAGCTATTCGCCCTCTTCGAGGACAGTGTTATTGGCGTATACCTACCGCAAGTTCCGCTTCGCTGCACATGCGGTTAAGCATCGTTGGACGTCTTCGACGCCCTGCTGCACTTTGTCGTCATCCAACAGATTTGCAGCTGAACCATTTTTTTTACGCCATCTGTGCTTTACTCTGATGCGTTTTTTAACTAATTGAAAATCAGACGGTTGCAAAATGCTCTGTAAAAGGCCGTCTTTTAGCCGCTAAAAGACGGCCTTTTGCAATGCGAAAGACGGCCTTTCGTAAGCTGAAAGGTGGCATATTGGAAACCAACCTCAACCCTCCCGAATGGAGGGAGCTTGGATTGCCTATTGCTACTAACCGCAAACAAGGCTTCGGCGAGCATCAATGGTAATCATAATTATCCATTCCCAATTCTCCATTCTCAATTAAGTCAAATCATAATTCTCAACTCTACATTCTCCATTCTCAATTAAATCAACTCTCAATTCTTAATTAAAAACAATGTTAAATATAAATAACAAATATGTATTTATTCTCCCCTCGTTCTTGCGCATATAATAAAAATGTGTACCTTTGCACGCCGATTATTATCGGGGGAGCACTTAGAACCCCCGGAACGGCGTGTTAATAGCCGCGCTTTTGGCCGAGCGCGACGGTTAGTGAATCGCCGTTCAAGAGAGAAAGAAAACGTTTTTTAGTAGTAATTTTAAAATTAGAAATGAACACTTTAAGTTACAAGACTATTTCCGCCAACAAGGAAACGGTTAATAAGGAGTGGGTCGTTATCGACGCTGCAGACCAAGTCGTAGGCCGTCTTTGCTCCAAGGTAGCCAAGATATTGCGCGGAAAGTACAAGCCAAATTTCACCCCGCACGTAGACTGCGGTGACAACGTAATCCTCATCAACGCCGCAAAGGTTGTATTCTCCGGCAAGAAGGAGACCGACAAGGTGTACACACGCTACACGGGTTATCCCGGCGGACAGCGCTTCAACACACCGGCAGAGCTGCGCAAGCGCCCCTTCGGTGCTGACCGCATCATCCGCCACGCCGTAAAGGGTATGCTGCCCAAAGGCCCGCTCGGACGCAGCCTGATGGACAACCTCTACATCTTCGACGGTACGGAGCACAACATGCAGGCACAGAAGCCCAAGGCAATAGATATTAACCAGTACAAATAATCAAAGCGACAATGGAACAAATCAATGCAATAGGCCGTCGCAAGAGTGCTGTGGCACGTGTTTACCTGACTGAGGGCACCGGCAAAATAACCATAAACAAAAGAGACATAACAGAATATTTCCCCTCTGGCATACTCCAGTACGTTGTAAAGCAGCCCCTTCAGCTGCTCGACGTTGCCGAGAAGTATGACATCAAGGCCAACCTCGACGGCGGCGGCTTCACCGGCCAGAGCCAGGCTCTGCGCCTCGCGATAGCACGCGCCCTCGTGAAAATCAACGCCGAAGACAAGAAGAACTTGAAGGACCACGGCTTCCTCACACGCGACGCACGCGTAGTAGAGCGCAAGAAGCCGGGACGCCCCAAGGCACGCAAGCGCTTCCAGTTCAGCAAGCGTTAATGTTTGGCTCGACGCTTCCCTCCGTGGAAGCGCAAGCCTCGCGTTTAGCATCCAAACCCATAAGACCCGCCGCACGGGCTATAATCGGAACGCCGCAGCGGCCTGAACGCCGCCACGCGGCAGCCTGACCGACGGTTACTTACGGGCTGGTTCTAACAAAACTAAAAAGGAAAGTAAACAACAACAATTAAAAAACAAAGACAATGTCAAGAACAAATTTTGATATGCTGCTCAAGGCCGGATGCCACTTCGGCCACCTCAAGCGCAAGTGGAATCCCGCAATGGCTCCCTACATCTTCATGGAGCGTAACGGCATTCACATCATCGACCTCAACAAGACGGTAGCCAAAATCGACGAGGCTGCCGACGCGTTGAAGCAAATAGCAAAGTCTGGAAAGAAGATTTTGTTCGTAGCTACTAAAAAACAAGCAAAGGAAATCGTTGCCGAGAAGGCTGCTTCGGTCAACATGCCCTACGTAATCGAGCGTTGGCCGGGCGGTATGCTCACCAACTTCCCCACCATCCGCAAGGCTGTGAAGAAGATGGCTACCATCGACAAGCTGATGAACGACGGCACATACTCTAACCTCTCAAAGCGTGAAATCCTGCAGATTACACGCCAGCGTGCAAAGCTCGAGAAGAACCTCGGCTCTATTGCAGACCTTACACGTCTGCCTTCTGCACTCTTCGTGGTTGACATCATGAAGGAAGCTATTGCCGTTAAAGAGGCCAAGAGGCTCGGTATTCCCGTATTCGCAATGGTTGACACCAACTCTAACCCGCGCGACATCGACTTCGTAATACCTGCCAACGACGACGCTAAGGACAGCATCGAGGTAGTGCTCAACGCTTGCTGCGCCGCCATCGCTGAAGGACTTGAGGAGCGCAAGATAGAGAAAGCCGACGAGAAGGCTGCCAAGGAGCAGGCTGAAGCCGCTGCAATGGAGGACAAACCCAAGCGCGCACGCAAGGCCCGCAAGGACGCTCCGGCTGTCGAGGAGGAAGCTCCCAAGGCCGAGGTTGAGGCTCCCGCAGCAGAGGAAGCCGCTGAAGAGGCACCTGCCGAGGCATAATTCCATTTTTGACTAACATTTAATAACATCAGGAAATACAACTATGGCTGTATCAATAGCTGACATACAGAAAATACGCAAGATGACCGGCGCCGGCCTTGCTGACTGCAAGAAGGCTCTTACCGAGAGCGACGGCGACTTCGACAAGGCGATAGAAATCATCCGCGAGAAGGGCCAGGCCATCGCCGCTAAGCGCAGCGACCGCGAGACTTCTAACGGTTGTGTGCTGGTTAAGGCCGTCGATGGCTTCGCCGCAATGATTGCCTTGAAGTGTGAGACCGACTTCGTTGCCAACGGTGCAGACTTCATCGCCCTGACACAGAGCATCCTCGACGCAGCCGTTGAGGCAAAGGCCAAGACCCTTGACGAGGTTAAGGCTCTGCCGCTTAACGGCAGCACGGTGCAGGACGAGGTCGTAGCGCGCTCTGGTATCACGGGCGAGAAGACCGAGCTTGACGGCTACCTCTATCTCGAGGGAGGCAATGTTTCGGTTTACGACCACATGAACAAGCACACCCTTTGCACCATGGTGCAGACCAACAAGCCGGCCGAAGAGCAGGCTCACAACATCGCAATGCAGGTGGCTGCCATGAACCCGGTGGCTCTCGACGAGGCAAGCGTACCCCAGGAGGTTAAGGACAGCGAGCTGAAGGTTGCCATCGAGAAGACCAAGGAAGAGCAAATCAACAAGGCCGTAGAGGCTGCCCTGAAGAAGGCCGGTTTCAATCTCTACATCGCAGAGAACGAAGAGCACATCAACGAAGGCATCATGAAGGGCAACATCACCGAGGCACAGGCCGAGGAAATACGCAAAATCAAGAAGGAGACGGCCGAGCAGAAGGCTGCCAACATGCCCGAGCAGATGGTACATAACATCGCCAAGGGACGTATGGCTAAGTTCTTCAAGGACTCTTGCCTGCTCAACCAGGAGTACATCCAGGACAGCAAGATGAGCGTTGCAGACTATCTCCACGCTGCCGACAAGGAGCTTACTGTCGTTGCGTTCAAGCGTTTCACGCTGCGTGCGGAGTAATGCTTGCCGGAAAGAAACTGATTTTCCAAGTATAATCTGAGGGGCGTCGCGCATCAAGCGCAACGCCCCTTGTTGTATGCCTTGCGTAAAGGCGCGTTGTGAAAGGCCGTCTTTCGCCTTCTGAAAGGCCGCCTTTTAGCGTATGAAAGACGGCCTTTTGCGGCGCGATATGCGGCCTTTTGTAAGACGGGTTGTAACTTGTTGTAGCACAAGGCGTTACGCTGTGTGTTGAAAAATGCTTTATATTTGTATTCTGACGATGATGAAAAACATTATTATTGCAGCCTTTGCGGCATGGGGTATGTGCGCTTCCGCCCAGACGACAGGCTTCCGCAACGAAATAAGCGTGCCCGGCAAGGTGTACATGCTTTCCGGTGTTGACAACACACTGTTCATGGAACCCATCGTGAAGCGGTGGCGGCCATATGACGACATCGTGCGTTTCTCCGGCGATGCGGCCTATACCCGGCGCACGTCGAGGTATGTCACGGTGAGGCCGGAGGCAGGCACGGAGCGGCGCATGGTGGTGGATTTGGTCAACACCGACCGTTTCGACACGCTTATGACGGACACCGTGACCGTGCTCGTAGGCCGCAAGTGTACGGGCGAAGGCGAGGTTACGGCGCAAATCCTGGGCGACAGTTACGTGCATGGGGCGTTCTTCCGCGACGCGCTGCTCGACAAGGGATATGTTCCCGGGCTGCGGCTTGTCGGTCTGCGCGGTGTGAAGGATGCCGACGGACAGTATGACGAGGGGCGCGGCGGATGGACCGTGGCCCGGTATTTCGAGGTTTCCAAGGGCGACATCACGCCCTATAACGGCTTCATGCAGCCGCAGGACGGACACCGATATTGGGGCGCTACAGCCTTCTGGAAAAACTGTTTCAGGGTTGAGAGCGGCCTTGTGACCGGATTCGACACGGTGTACAATTGCAGCCGCTTTGGCCGTTGCCTGTCTAAGTTCGACCCCTCTACGGGCTATCTTGCCGACCCCAGGCGTGGCGACATGATGTATGACAGCGGGCGTGGACGCTACGTCGCCTATGACGGCCGCCGCTGGCGCGACGCTGATGTGGACGAGGCCGCATGGCGTTTCGACTACGGCAAGTATCTGGAAATGTGGCAGTTGCACAAGCCTCGCTTCTTTTTCATGCTGCTGGGGCTTAACGATTTCCGCGACAGTCTTCATGCCTGTTTTGACGAATGGAACCGCCGCGTGGAGCAGATGGCGCGCTCTTACCATGAGGCCGTGCCCGGAGGACGCTTTGTCATACTGCTGCCGTGTTCTACGTGCGGCTCTCTTGACAACCTGCCGGGCGACTTCACCCTACGCCAGAACGCTGCAATGTGGCGGCTGCGGCGCAACATCATAGCCACGTTCGACCGCCGCGAAGCCGAGGGAATATATATTGTTGACATAGGTGCGGCCATCGACGGCGAGAACGGTTACCGCCGCGGCCGTGACGGTTTGCAGACAGGCAATCCGCATCCTTACCCCAATTATCCGGCCATGGGCGTGCCGCTTGCCGCCTTCTTACAGTATTACAGGTGACGAAAGGCGGTTCATCCGCAGTTCAGGTGTATTGGCATTCGTGGTAATAGGGCCTCGAAGAGGTATGTCCGCTGTGCGGAAATTAACAATGAACAATGAAAAATTAAACCT
>CAJJWN010000059.1 GCA_905196835.1 uncultured Prevotella sp.
GACGTACCCCGGGCGCGACCCGCCGCTCTTCCCGGGCGTGGAATGGGGACGCGACGGTGTGGCCGGCGACCCCGTGCCGTACTCAATCCGCGGCGACGACGTGCTCACGGCACTGCTCATTTTCTGCTTCATAGCCGCGCTTACGGCATACAAGGGCACGCGCCGCTTCTTCGCGGTGCAGGCCAAGGCATTCTTCCGCAAGAAGGATGCCGACGGCGACGGCATGTCGGAGACATTGGCAGAGCTGCGTTCGCAGGCGTTCTTCATGCTGCAGACGTGCCTGCTGCTGGCCTTGGTGTCGTTCATATATGCCACGGAAACCGTCGCCGGCACGTTCGTACTGTCGTCGCAATATCAGCTCGTGGCCGTGTTCTTCGGCGTTTACGTGGCCTATTTTGCGGCCAAGATGCTGGTCTACTGGCTTGTAAACAACGTGTTCTTCGGCCGCCGACGCAGTGCGAAGTGGCTCAAGACGCTTATGTTCGCCGTGTCGGTGGAGGGCGTTGTGCTGTTCCCCCTGGTGCTGCTCATGTCGTATTTCGACCTTTTCGTGCAGAATGCCGTGGCTTATGTCGCTTTTGTCACCGTTTTGGTCAAAATCTCTTTGTTTTACAAGAGCTTTATACTGTTTTTCCGACAGAAGGTCTTTTTTTTACAGATAATTTTGTACTTTTGTGCCCTCGAAATAATGCCCTTGCTTTCGTTGTGGGGTGTTCTTGTACAAATAGTTGAGCAATTGAAAATAAACTTTTAGGATATTGAGTGATGGTAAGAAAGATTTTAGTGTCACAACCGAGGCCGAGCAGTGAGAAGTCTCCGTATTTCGAGATGGAGAAAGATTATGGCGTAGAATTGGTCTTCCGTCCGTTCATAAAAGTAGAAGGGCTGTCCTCAAAGGAGTTTCGCCAGCAGAAGGTCAGCATTCTCAATTATACCGCCGTGGTGTTCACGTCGCGCCACGCCATTGACAACTATTTCAAGCTGGCCGGAGAGATGAGGCTTGAAATCCCGGAGACGATGAAATACTTTTGCGTTACCGAGACAATAGCCCTCTATATCCAGAAATACGTGCAGTACAGGAAGCGCAAAGTGTTCTTCGGAAAGACAGGCAAAATCGACGACTTGCTGCCCACCATGGTGAAGCACAAGAACGAAAGATACCTCATACCGATGAGCGACGTGCACGACGACACGGTAAAGAAGCTCTTGGACACCAAGAAGCTCAATCATACGGAGTGCGTGATGTACCGCACGGTGAGCAACGATTTCACTGAGGAGGAGGCAAAAGCGTTCGACTACGACATGTGCATATTCTTCAGCCCGTCGGGCATCAACGCCTTCAATACCACGTTCGGCGACTCGATGAACAACAAGGTGGTGGTGGGAACGTTCGGTCCTGCTACGGCCAAGGCCGCCCACGACGCCGGGCTCAAGGTCGAAGTGGAGGCTCCGACGATGCAGCATCCGTCGATGACGAGCGCGCTTAAGAGCTTTCTTGAGAAGAACAAGTAATATAATATATGTCGGAACACGGCATGATGACATTCCGCAAGGAAGAGCGTCTGTGCAGCAGGGCGTTGACGGAAAAGCTCTTCCATAGGGAAGGCAGCCGCTCGATGGCCGCTTTCCCGTTGCGTCTTGTCTACATGAAGACCGACGCCGGAGAGTCCGATGCCTGGCCGAAAGTGCTCATAAGCGTGCCTAAGCGGTGCTTCAAGCGCGCCGTAAAGCGCAACAGGGTCAAGCGCCAGGTGCGCGAGGCGTACCGCAGGAACAAGCAGCAGCTCGTAGAATGCCTGCGCGCCGACGGCGGACAAGGGCTTGCAATGGCGTTCATCTGGCTCGACGACAAGCTCTGGGACACGGCCGAGGTTGAGCGCAAGGTGTGCAATCTGCTGCAAAGGCTCACTGAAAAGATGAGCCTATGATGAAGCGTTTGTTGCGGATGCTCTCGAAAGCGACGGTGTGGCTGCTCTGCCTTCCAATCCTTTTCTACCAGAAGTGCATATCGCCGTTCACGCCACCGTCGTGCAGGTTCACCCCAACTTGTTCCGAATACGCCAAGCAAGCATTGAAGAAACACGGCCCGTTCAAGGGACTTGCCCTTGCAATATGGCGCATATTGCGCTGCAATCCGTGGGGAGGAAGCGGCTATGACCCGGTACCTTAGGAAATGAAAAATTAACAATTAAAAATTAAAAATCTGCTGGCGTCCCTTTCGTTTCCCATTCATCCCAGTATTCCCGGTTCTCCCATAATTCCTAAACGACAATAATCAAAGAAACTACATACGATGAACAAGAACTTTGTTGAAGAACTAAGGTGGCGCGGCATGTTGGCCCAAATCATGCCGGGCACCGAAGAACTGTTGCAGAAAGAGCAGGTTACGGCTTATCTCGGCACCGACCCTACGGCGGATTCGCTGCACATCGGCCACCTCTGCGGCGTGATGATGCTGCGCCACTTGCAGCGTTGCGGCCACAAGCCGCTGGCTCTCGTGGGCGGCGCAACAGGCATGATAGGCGACCCGTCGGGCAAAAGCCTTGAGCGAAACCTGCTCGACGAGGACACGCTCCGCCACAACCAGGAGTGCATAAAGCGGCAGCTTGCCAAGTTCCTCGACTTCGAGAGCGACGCGCCAAACCGTGCCGAGCTTGTCAATAACTATGACTGGATGAAGGATATGGGCTTCCTCCAGTTCGCCCGCGAGGTGGGCAAGCACATCACCGTGAACTACATGATGGCCAAGGAGAGCGTGCAACAGCGGTTGAACGGCGAGGCTCGCGACGGCCTTTCGTTCACGGAGTTCACATATCAGTTGCTCCAAGGCTACGACTTCCTTTACCTATACCAGCACAAGGGATGCAAACTCCAGATGGGAGGCAACGACCAGTGGGGCAACATGACTACCGGAACGGAGCTTATCCGCCGCACTCTCGGCGCGGAGGCGGAGGCCTACGCGCTGACATGTCCGCTCATAACGAAGGCCGACGGCAAGAAGTTCGGCAAGACGGAGACGGGCAACATATGGCTCGACCCGAAGCGCACGTCGCCCTATAAGTTCTATCAGTTCTGGCTGAACGTGAGCGATGACGACGCGGAACGTTACATAAAAATCTTCACAAGCCTTGACAAGGAGACCATAGACGCCCTCGTGGAGGAGCACAGGCAAGACCCGGGCCGCCGCACATTGCAGCGCCGCCTGGCCGAAGAGGTTACCGTCATGGTACACTCACGCGATGCCTTGGACGCCGCAATAGAAGCGTCTAACATACTGTTCGGCAAGTCTACGAAAGAGAGTCTTCTCAAACTCGACGAGCAGACGCTGCTCGACATCTTCGAGGGCGTGCCCCAGTTTGAAATCGGGAAAGACCAGCTGGGCCAGCCCGCGGTTGAAGTATTCACCCAGGCGGCAACCGTCTTCGCAAGCAAGGGCGAGATGCGCAAGCTCGTACAGGGCGGAGGCGTGTCGCTGAACAAGGAGAAGCTCGCGGCGTTCGACCGTGTAATCACGGCCGACGACCTGATAGACGGCAAGTATCTGCTTGTGCAGCGCGGCAAGAAAAACTATTATCTGGTTACCGTAAAAGGCTAAAAAGTAGTGAAAAGTTTTGGTGGTGGCGTAAAAAACCACTACCTTTGCACTCGCGATTGTCCAATGGTGTAATGGTAGCACAACAGGTTTTGGTTCTGTTTGTGGTGGTTCGAATCCGCCTTGGACAACCTTCTTAAACATCAAGACCTCACGTTGCACGATGCAGCGTGAGGTCTTTTGTTTTGTGAAATGCCGCCTTTCGTGATGCGAAAGGCGGCATTTCGTCGTGTAAAAGGCCGTGAATTACAAGCTGAAAGGCCGTCTTTTGCAAGGCGGAAGACGGCCTTTCGAAAAACAGTTGGCAGTCAATGGGTTAGCGTCAGTCAACATGCTCCCTTCTCAACGGATAATTGCCGCGCAGCTCTTCGAATTTGCCCGGCGCGGCTTTTAGGCGCGCGCTGTCGTCAAGCGGGTTGTATAGCTGCAGGCGCAGGGTGTCATCGTCGGCCGAGGGGACGAACGTAGGCGGCATCGACGGCGGCACGATGCGCGGCGGCAGGTCGAGGCCGAAGTGGCGGCAGAGGCCAGCCACGACCATGTTGTCGGCGTTCACCTTGCCGTCCGCGCTGTAGCCGGCTATGTGGGGCGTGCCTATCCATACCCGTTCGAGCAGCGGAAGGCTGACGCAAGGCTCATTCTCCCACGTGTCGATTACGGCGTCACTTACCTTATTATATATCAGTGCGTCGAGCAGCGCGCCGTTGTCCACCACCGCGCCGCGGCTCGTGTTGATGACGAGAGGCCGCTTCGCGAGGCTGTCAAAGAACGCCTTGTCAGCCAAATGGCGCGTAGGATGGCGGCCGTCCGCGGTCAGCGGCACGTGGAATGTTATTATGTCGGCCTCGCGGCAGATGTCGCCCATCGTGGCGAACGTGCCTGCGTCGCCCCGCTCCTGCCGCGGAGGGTCGCACACGAGCACGCGCATACCGTACTCCCCGGCCACGGCCTTAACCTTCGTTCCTACGTGTCCGCAGCCCACTATGCCCAGCGTCATGCCGCCGAGGCAGGCTCCGCGGTCGCGCCGCAGCAGCAGGAGAACCGACCTTACATATTGTGCCACCGAGGCGGCGTTGCACCCCGGGCAGCTCATCCACTCTATCCCGGCGCGCCGCATGTAGCCGGTGTCTATGTGGTCGAAGCCGATTGTGGCCGTGGCTACAAACTTCACGCTGCTGCCACGGAGCAGCCTTTCGTCGCAGCGGGTGCGCGTGCGCACTATCAGCGCGTCGGCCCGGCGCACGTCTTCAGGACCTATTTCAGAGCCGCGCAGGTACACCGCGTCGTCGGTAAGGCTGCTTATTGTCTCGCGGATGTAGGGGATTTTGTCGTCGATAACTATTCTCATCGTGATGTTTTTATGTACGTAGCCGGTTGTCTGCTCCTTTGCTACGTTGATACAATCTATTAAAAGTTTTGCAAAAATACGAAAAATATCGTTCCCGTGTTGGCGGTATGGAAATAAATCGTTATCTTTGCCAAATTGAACGACAATCTTGTTACATCTTAAAACTTGACAACGGCAGTAGCGTTACCCTTGTAAATTACGCACGGAATAGCACATGAGGACCGAGCACATACTCATAATAAGGTTTTCGACGATTGGCGACGTGGCCATGACCGTGCCCGTGGTAGACTCTCTCGCGCGGCAATATCCCGACGTGAGGATAACCATGCTCAGCAGCCCGGAGGCCCGCCCGTTCTTCGAATACATGCCGCAGAACGTGGGTTTCATGGAAGCCGACCTCAAGAACGAGTATTACGGGGTGAAAGGCATGAACGCCCTCTACCGGCGGCTCACGGCAAAGAACTTCACCGCCGTAGCCGACCTGCACAGCGTTCTGCGTTCCGACTACCTGCGGATGCGCTTCAACATAGACCTTTTCCGCGTGGAGCATGTTGACAAACACAAGTCAATGCGCAGGCAGCTCGTCAGCCAGACAGACAAGCGCTTGGTGCAGTTGCCTACCGCGTTCAGCTGTTACGCCGACGTGCTTGCACGCCTCGGCTATCCTGTCAAGTTGGATTTCCGCTCGGTGTTCCCGCCCTGCGGCGGCGACATCAGCCGCCTGCCTGCCGGTTTCAACACGCCGAAGGCCGACGGCGAGGTGTGGATTGGCGTTGCGCCGCTGGCCGCATACGCCGGCAAGACGTACCCCCTGCCGCTCATGGAGGAGGCCTTGCGCCTCGTGACGGCCCGTCATCCGGGCCGCCGCCTGTTCCTTTTCGGCGGTGGAGAAGCCGAGACATCCGCCCTCAACGAGTGGAGCACGCGCCTCGGGCGGTGTGTAAACGCCTCGGCGCGGCTGGGCGGCATAGGCAGCGAACTCATCCTGATGAGCCGCCTCGACGTGATGGTGGCTATGGACAATGCCGACATGCACATGGCGTCGATAGCCGGTACGCCGGTTGTAAGCGTGTGGGGTGCCACCCATCCGTGTGCCGGTTTCAGTGGCTGGGGGCAGCATCCGGCCGACGCCGTACAGGCCGACGTGCCGTGCCGGCCGTGCAGCATATCGGGCAAGAAGGCTTGCCTGCGCGGCGACTGCCTGTGTATGAGGAACATTCCGCCCGAGGAAATAGCCGACAGGGTGGAACTGGTGCTGCGCCGAGGGCGTGCTATTGGGTGAAGGTTTTAATTCACATGTCTAACCATTAAAATATAAAAGCGTTATGAAGAAGTATGTTTGTGATACTTGCGGGTACGTTTACGACCCGGAAGTGGGAGACCCCGAGAACGGCGTAGCTCCCGGAACTGCGTTTGAAGACCTGCCTGAAGACTGGGTATGCCCTCTCTGCGGCGTAGGCAAGGAAGAATTTTCAGTGGTAGAATAACTCCGATTGAAGTTTACGATAAAGGCAGGCGCGCCCCTTGAGGGCCGTCTCGCCGTCTTCAATAGGTTTAGTTTAATTGCGGCCCCGCAGGCGTTGATGCCAGTGGGGCCGCTTCGTTGTTTGTGCCGGTGTGCCAGTTGCGTCTGCCGCCGCGCGGCAGGCCGGCGGACTGTCATTTGTCGAAGAAGTATGCGAAGACGCACGCCGCCACAATGAATGCGGCTATGGCGTATAGCACGTACTGCGTTATCTTCGCGAATTTCCTGCGGTTCTTGGCCGCCATCAGGCTTTTGTGTTTAAATACTTCAGACTCGTCGGTTGTGTCGTAACCTTTGTTCTTGCTCATGTCTCTTGGTCTTTTGCTGTCCCGCCCGGCGTGCGCCGCGGCTGCACGCTTGCTGTGCGGCGGTGCGTCAGGCATCGGGACGATGGATAAAAAAGTCTGTTTATGCAGGATTTTGTCCTGTCTGAATTACATGCAGTCATTGTTATAACCTCCGCATCGCCGAAAAATTGCATCCTCGGCAACGTTTTTTTAACGTGTTTGACATGTTTTTTTTGCCGTGTACGACTTGCGGCGGCCGCCATGTAAACCTGTGGTTTACACGCCTCTGGCCGCACCATGCCGTGAGCCCTGTGGCGGACTGTTTTGCGAAAGACGGCCTTTTGAGTTGCGAAAGGCCGTCTTTCACACGCTCAAAGGCCACCTTTTGCACTGCGAAAGGTCGTCTTTCGCAAAACCGCCTGCCACAAGGCATTTCGGCGCCTGCCGGCACTGCGCGGCTGAAAGCGCGGCATGTGCTGTGCAGGAAAAGTTTTTTTAAGTATTATTCATACAATAATCGTACTTAAATATGTAACGAGTGCGATTTTTTTTTAGTAACTTTGCAAAGGCCGTAAGGCCCTTTCCGGTAACTATCTAAAACAAAACATACGATATGAAGACAAATTACGAAATCCGTTACGCAGCGCATCCCGAGGATGCGAAGAGCTACGACACGAAGAGAATCCGCCGCGACTTCCTCATCGAGCGAGTGTTCGCGGCCGACGAGGTGAACATGGTCTACTCCATGTACGACCGCATGGTAGTGGGCGGCGCGATGCCCGTGGCAGAGGAGCTGAAGCTCGAAGCCATCGACCCTCTTAAAGCCCCATACTTCACTACGCGCCGCGAGGTAGGTATATTCAACGTAGGCCAGGGCGAAGGCACGGTCAAGGTGGGCGATGAAACATTTACCCTCGGCTACAAGGAGGCCCTCTACATAGGCCGCGGCGACCGCGACGTGTTCTTCGCAAGCGCAGACCCGCAGAAGCCAGCGAAGTTCTACTTCAACAGCGTTACCGCCCACAAGGAGTACCCCTGCAAGAAGGTCACCAAGGCCGACGCCGTAGTTGCCCACATGGGTTCGCTCGAGATGAGCAACGAGCGCGACATCAACAAGATGCTCGTATCGCAGGTATTGCCCACGTGCCAGCTGCAGATGGGCATGACGGAGCTTGCCCCCGGCAGCGTATGGAACACCATGCCGGCCCACGTGCACAGCCGCCGCATGGAGGCATACTTCTACTTCGAGGTGCCCGAGGAGCAGGCCGTGTGTCACTTCATGGGGCAGGTTGACGAGACACGCCACATCTGGATGCGCGGCGACCAGGCCGTGCTGTCGCCCGAATGGAGCATACACAGCGCCGCAGCTACGCACAACTACACCTTCATCTGGGGCATGGGAGGCGAGAACCTTGACTACGGCGACCAGGACTTCTCCAAGATAACCGACCTGAAATAACGTCAAACAACATTTCCGCCACGGCCTATATGGCTCATTAAGCTAATTCGTCCTATTGGCCTAATAAGCCCGATAAGCCTAATAAGCCCGATAGGCATGGGCGGAAGCGATAAAACCTACAACAAGAAATGGATACATTCTCACAAAAATTCTCACTCGAAGGCAAGGTGGCTCTCGTCACGGGAGCGGCCTACGGAATAGGTTTCGCCATAGCCGAGGCTTACGCCCAGGCAGGCGCTAAAATCGCCTTCAACTGCCGTTCGCAGCATCACATGGACCAGGCCTTGGCCGACTACAAGGCGAAGGGCATCGACGCGAAGGGCTACATCTGCGACGTTACCAACGAAGAGGACGTAAAGAAGATGGTGGCCGACATCGAGAAAGAGCTCGGCACTATCGACATTCTCGTCAACAACGCAGGAATCATCAAGCGCATACCCATGACCGAGATGTCGGTTGATGACTTCCGCCAGGTCATTGACATTGACCTTAACGCGCCGTTCATCGTGTCGAAGGCCGTAATACCGGGCATGATAAAGAAAGGCCACGGCAAAATCATCAACGTATGCTCGATGATGAGCGAGCTGGGACGCGAGACGGTGTCGGCCTACGCGGCGGCCAAGGGCGGCCTGAAGATGCTAACGCGCAACATCTGCTCCGAGTTCGGCGGGCACAACATACAGTGCAACGGCATCGGCCCGGGCTACATCGCCACGCCGCAAACCGCTCCGCTGCGCGAACGCCAGGCCGACGGCAGCCGCCATCCGTTCGACAGTTTCATCGTGTCGAAGACTCCGGCTGCGCGCTGGGGCACGCCCGAAGACCTGATGGGGCCGGCCGTGTTCCTCGCCTCCGACGCTTCCGACTTCGTCAACGGGCACATACTCTACGTTGACGGAGGCATCCTCGCCTACATCGGCAAGCAGCCCTGACGCTGCAAGCGGCCTTCTCATAAAGGCTGTTTTAAGATTATTCAGCATATAAAACGGCGCGGCTCAATGGCTGCGCCGTTTTCTTTTACCATGCACCATGACATTGCTGTTTCCGTGAAATGTTGTTAAATATAGCGTGAAATAATGCGTCCAATTTGGTAACCAATGGTCTTTTGCCTATCTTCGCAGCACAGAACAATATTAAAAAGAAAGGAGAATGTCATGATAGTAATCAGCACAAGGGATTTCAGAGCCAACCAGACAAAGTTTCTCGACATGGCCCGTGGCGGCGAGGACGTCATCTTGAAGTCGCGCTCGTCAGGCAGTTTCAAGCTCACGCCGGTAGATACGGAGGACGCCGTGGTGAGCAAACGCGACCTGACCGAGGAGCTTCGCCTCGCCCTGCAACAGGTGAAAGACCACATGGAGGGGAAAATCAAGTTGAAAACCGCAGAATCTTTGATAGATGAGCTTAGAAATAGTGCGCTCTGATTATTTTACATCAGAGTTTAAGAGACTGGCAAAGCGATATAGAAGTCTTGCCGAAGATTATGAGAGGTTTTTGGAAAGCCTTATGTCAAATCCCCTCCAAGGTGTCGAGATTGCGCCAAATGTGCGCAAGGTACGCATGGCCATAGGCTCGAAAGGCAGGGGCAAGTCGGGAGGCGCACGCGTGATAACGTTGAACGCCCTCGTCACCGAACAGGACGGCACTGTGTACCTGCTGCTTGTCTATGACAAGGCCGATGCCTCCAATGTGAAGATGAACGTTGTCAGGGAAATCATCAAGGAAATGGGGCTTTGACGCCTGTCTGCACGGACGTCTTCCGTAAATGGTTTTTCAATTTGCGGCCTTTCGCATTCCGAAAGGCCGTCAATTACAATGCAAAAGGCCGTCTTTTACACGCTAAAAGACGGCCTTTTGCAATGCGCTGGATGTCAGACGGTTACGCAGGCGGTGGTAAAATAGACTAAAATATTTAGTTAAATATGGCATATTCCTTTGTGCTTACCGTTTTTATTGGTATCTTTGCATAAGATAAGCCGCACTCGGGAAACTGCAAGCAAGCTTGCTTTCCACTCGTTTGCATTATCTTTGCATAAGGCAGGCGGCGCACGCGAGAACGGCAGCGGACTGTCTTTCTGCGCGTCTGCGCCGCCTCTGCCTTGTATGAAAACGTGAAAAACGGATTACTATGATGCGTAAAACATTTGTTATTATCGCCCTGCTGGCAGCCACAGTCACGGCTGCTTACGGGCAGGCTGACGGCGCGGAGGCGAGGGGTGACAGCTGTATGGACGTGCACGACACGTTCCACGCGCTGACGTATTACGGCGAGGCGATGGCCGCCGACAGCTCTGCCGCGCTGCAACGGAAGGTGGCGCGGTGTTATTATATGCGCGGCGACTACCGCCGTTGCGTTGATACGATGTTGCCGGTGGCGGGTCCGGGCGGCGACAGTCTTACGCTGGAGCAGATGCGTTGCCTGTTCGAGTGTTACAGGAGGCTTGAAGACAACGACGGACAGATGACCTGGGGGCGCGCCATACTGCGCCGCTGCCCCATGGACGGGGAGACGACCGCCGCCGTGGCGGCCATATACAACACAGACGACAGGTATCTGCCGTCGAGCGCGAGGGTGCTTACCAACGATTATCTCGAAAGGGATTCAACGTGCATTCCTGTGCTCAGGCAGAACGCCGACGCGCAGTTTCTCATGCAGAGCTTCGACGCTGCCGTGGCCGTCTACCGTAAGCTGCTGGCTCTTGGCGACTCGTCGTACAACGTGGTGTACTCGCTTGGCATGTCATACATGCAGACGCGGCAGGACAGTCTTGCCCGCCTGTGGCTGCTCAAGGCGGCTGAGATGAAGCAGATGAAGGACGCCGGATGCCTGTACCGCCTCGGAATGGTGTGCATCGACATGGGCAGTGTGGACGAAGGCATCGAGTACCTTAACATCGCTTACAACCTGATGCAGCCCGACGGGCGCGTGGTCTACATTGTGAAGCGCGCCTTGGGCGAGGGATATTACAAGAAAGGTGACTACTGGAACGCCATCTACGCGTGGCTCGAGGCGCTGAAGCGCAACAACAAAAGCATGGCTACAATCTTCAACGTGGCGCAGACATACGGCCTCGTGGGGCAGCATGACAAGGAAAAGCGGTTCTACCGCTCGTTCCTAAGCATGGCCGCGATGGCCGAGAGCACGCCTTCGCTTGACGAAATGGTCAAGCAGGCCGAGGCCGCAGTTGGCAAAAAAGAAGACTTTAAGGGCTGCATCATCGGGCTGCCGATAGACTGACTGGGAACATGTGGTAAAGGTATAAAGGCAAAAGGGTAAAAAGGTAAGGCTCAGCCGTTCAGCACTTCGTTGTACACGGCGAGCACCTGCTGCGCCACGTTGTTGTTCTCGAAGCGCGAGATGTACTGCCGTCCGGCGGCGATGCGCTCGTCGCGGCCGGGCGCTCCTTTGAGAGTCAGCTTCATGGCGTCGGCCATTCCGTACACGTCGTCGGGGTCTACGTACAGCGTGGCGTTGCCTCCGGCTTCTTCAAGGCAGCTGCCCGTGCAGGCCACTACGGGCAGTCCGCTCTGTATGGCTTCGATTACGGGCAGTCCGAAGCCCTCGTAGCGCGACGGACATACGCACGCTTCGGCCATCTGGTATATGGCCGGGAGGTCGTCGGCCGGCACATTGTGCAGGAACATCACACGGCCCGACAGCCCGTTCTGCGCCACGTACCGCTTCACCTTCTCGCAGTAGGCGGTCGGCTTTCCCACTACTACCAGGCTAACGTCGGCGGGTAACAGGCGCATAGCCTTTACCGCCAGCAGCACGTTCTTGCGCTCTTCCACCGTGCCTACGCTCACTATGTAACGCTCGGGCAGCATGTAGTCGGTGTGCACCTCCTGCATCTTCTTCTCGCCCTCGCGCATCTTGTAGCGCGTGCCGCAGCTCTGGTAGATTACTTCTATTTTGTCGGCCGGCACGTCGCCGTACAGCATCACGTCGCGCTTGGTACACTCGCTGATGGCTATTATGCGGTCGGCCTCGATGCAAGTCTTCTTGAATTTCCACGCCAGTATCTTCCTCTCAAGCCACGGGTACCACTCCGGGTGGCGCATGAAGATGAGGTCGTGTACAGTCACTACGGTCTTAATCCCAGCCTCCTTTATGCCCACCGGCAGCTCGCCCGACAGCCCGTGGTACAGCTTTACGCCGTCGCGCACAAGGTCGGCCACCATGCCCCGCGTGCGCCACAGAGCCTTTGCCAAGGGGTTCATGCCTGTTTCCGGGTAGACATACTTTATGTTTTGCCGCGGCGTTACCTGCCGTCTCAGGGCGGCGTCGCCGCGTTCCGGGGTGTACAGGTTGAGCATTATGTCGGGCGTTGCGGCGTCGGCTATGTCGTTAATGAGCGTCCTGCCGTAACTGCCAGGCCCTGTATTGTCGCACACTATGTGCTTCGCGTCATATCCTATTGTCATGTGATGTATTCACTTTCATGTTAATCCGAACCGTCATTGGCAACGGATTATTCACTCTTCACTTTTAGTTTTTCACTCTTTCCTGCGTCCACAGGTAGAAACGCGGGTCACGGCGGATGCTCTGTTCAAGCATTGCGAAGAAGCGTCTTGTCACTTCGTGCTCGGGCAGTGATGCCGCATCGTCCGTAATAAGCCGGAACGTACACACGTACTTGCCGCGTTCGGGACGCTCGGTGTCAACGTAAAACACGGCGTTGCCCAGCTTGCGGGCTATCCGTTCGGGGCCGGTAATGGCCGTGACCGTGCTGTTCAGGAAGGTAAGCCGCAGCTGGGCTTTGTGGCATTGAGGCTCTTGGTCGGCCATGTAGCCAAAGATATTCATCAGGTTTTGCCTGCGGAATGATACCAGATAGCGCAGTATGTCCCTCTTGGGCACGCACACTCCGCCCATGCTCTGCCGTATCTTGATAAACAGGCGGTCGATGGTTTTGTTGGGTATTGGGGCGTACACCAGTCCGACTACGGCCTCCTTGTGGCGCGTGAACACTTTGCCCGCGGCTGAAAGCAGCTCCCAGTTGCAGTAATGTCCCAGTATTCCGGTGCACGCCTGGCCGCGGTCGAAGCAGTCTTCTACGGCCTCCGTGCCGCGGAACTCCACGTGGCGCATCAGCTCCTTGTGCGATACGGTCATCAGCTTGACCGTCTCCACGAAATAGTCTGAAAGCCAGCGGTAGAAGCCTTGCTCCATCCGGCGCAGCTCTTCGCGGCTTTTCTCGGGGAATGCGGCCGCCATGTTGCGCCTTGCGGTTGACAGGCGGTAGCGCACAATGCGGTAAGTGACGAGGTACAAAACGCCCGACAGGGCGTAAAGTGCTTTGTAGGGGAGCAGCGACATGAGAAGGAACGCCGCGTAAACTATGGCTTGCATGGCTTTCTTCATGGCTTTGTCTACAGGCTTTGCATGTCGTTCAGCTTCTTGTAATAGCCGTCCATGGCGAGCAGCTGGTCGTGTGTGCCGCGCTCTACGATGCGCCCTTCGTGTATTACACAGATTTCGTCGGCGTTCTTTATGGTTGAAAGGCGGTGGGCGATGGCAACCGTCGTGCGCGTCTTCATAAGGTGTTCGAGAGCCTGCTGCACAAGGCGTTCGCTCTCGGTGTCGAGCGCCGAGGTGGCCTCGTCGAGTATAAGGATGGGCGGGTTTTTGAGTATTGCGCGCGCAATGCTTATGCGTTGGCGCTGTCCTCCCGACAGGCGGCTGCCGCGGTCGCCGATGTTGGTGTCGTAGCCGTGCTCGGTTTCCATGATGAAGTCGTGCGCGTTGGCTATGCGCGCGGCTGCTTCTATTTGCTCCTGGGTGGCTTCGGCCACGCCGAAGGCTATGTTGTTGCGGAAGGAGTCGTTGAAGAGTATTGCCTCCTGGTTGACGTTTCCGATGAGCTGGCGCAGGTCGTGTATGGCCATGTCCTTGACGTTCACGCCGTCAATCAGCACCTCGCCCTCCTGCACGTCGTAGTAACGGGGGATGAGGTCGACGAGGGTCGACTTGCCTCCTCCGCTCTGTCCCACTATGGCTATGGTCTTGCCTTTCTCCACGGTGAGGTTGATGTGGCGCAGCACCCACTTCTCCCCGTAGCGGAACGATACGTTGCGGAACTCTATTTTGTCCTTGAACTCGCTGATGTGTACCGCGTCGGAGCGTTCCTTTATGTTGTTCTCGGCCATCAGTATTTTGTCGATGCGCTCCATCGAGGCCAGTCCCTTGGGTATGTTGTAGCCCGCCTTGGCAAAGTCTTTGAGGGGGTTGATGATGCTGTAGAGTATTGTCATGTAGTAGATGAACGTCGGTCCGCTTAGCCCATTGCCGCCGAGCACGAGCATTCCGCCGAACCACAGCACGATGACAATCATCAGCGTGCCGAGGAACTCGCTCATAGGGTGGGCCATCTGCTGACGGGTGTTGACGCGGCGCACGTTCTCGCGGTACTCGGAATTTATCCTGTCGAAGCGCCGGTTCATCTTGTCCTCGGCGCAGAAGGCCTTGACTATGCGCAGTCCGCCGAGCGTCTCTTCCACCTGACTCATCGTGTCGCTCCACAGAGCCTGCGCCTCTTTCGACTTCTGCTTGAGCCTGCGGCCGACGCGCCCCATGACCCATCCCATCAGCGGGACGAACAGGATTGTGAACAGAGTGAGCTGCCAGCTTACGAGCATCATCGTCGTGAAGTAGGCGAAGATGAGTATCGGGTTCTTGAAGAGCATGTCGAGCGAGGCCATGATTGAGCTTTCTACCTCGAGCACGTCGCCGCTCATGCGCGCTATTATGTCGCCCTTGCGCTCCTCGGAGAAGAAGCCCAGGGGTAGCGAAGTGATTTTGTGGTAGAGCTGGTTGCGTATGTCGCGCACTATACCCGTGCGGATTGGTATTACGGTGGCCGACGAGATGAAGTAGGCCCCGGTCTTGAGCAGGGTCATGAAGGCCAGCCCGAGGCCGATGAAGAGCAGCGTGAGCGTCTGCCCGTAGTCGTTGATGAGCAGGCGCACGTAGTATTCGGCGTTGTTGCCGGCCACGTCCTTGAGCGCGCCGAAGTCGAAGGCGGACAAGTGTTCCCACAGCCGCCACTCCATCAGATGCACCGTGGCGGGGGGGGGGGCGGGGTGGGGGGGGGGTTTGTCGGGGGGGG
>CAJJWN010000060.1 GCA_905196835.1 uncultured Prevotella sp.
CAAATCCGCCGAAACATATTCCCCACCGCCTGAATAACAGTGGAATGTATATGCTCATAGGCTTTATATTCCATACACCCGAACTGCGGATGACCCCCTCATTTGCCGTCTTTCTTCTTTTCGTCTGTCATTGCATATAGAAAGCCGGAGGGCATTCCGCATTGCGAAATGCCCTCCGGCCTGTTTGTGCTTACCCTCAAAGTCACTCCCGGCACATTCCCGTGGGTAGGGGTGGGGAGGGCTTTCTGGCGTCGGTATGTAGTTTATTTACATCACCTTGAACGTCTTTACCTCGCCGCTTTCCAGCGTCACGCGCACGATGTTCACGCCCTTGCCGATGTTTACTGTGGCTTCCACGGTGCCCTTTGATGTCAGTCCGCCGGTTTTTACGCCGCCTGCGGTGTACACCTCTACCTTCATTATGTCGGGCTGCGACGAGCGTATTATGGCGCGTCCGTCCTGTACGGCCACGTAGATGCTGGCTGCCATGCCGTCCTCGAGGCTTGACGAGGCGCGGCGGTCGCGCAGGGCGAAGCGGCCAACGCTTGTGCCCATGTTGCTGAACGTCAGCTCGTTGTCAAGCGGATAGGCCGTGCCGGTAACGTTGTCGTACAGCTCATAGTCGGCCAGGTCGGCGTTGCCGGCGGTCTCAAAGCTGAAAGTCAGCGTGTCGGCCGCCGAAGTCAGTATGCCTACGGGTATGTATGCGCGTCCGTTTGACGGGTGAATGTCGTATGCAGTGCCGTCGGCTACGGTGAATACGGCCACCTTCGGACTTACCTCGTTGTCTATCAGCGTCTTCGCTTCGGCGTAAGCCGATGTCGTTACTATGGTCGAAGCCTCCGCGTCGCCGCGCCTTACCGTCATGCGCAGCATGTCTGCGGCCTCAGCCTCCTGCGCCGTTTCGTCCTCCGCTTCGGCTGCGGCTTCGGCTACGTCGGGCGACATCATGTCGCCGCTGAACGTCACTTCAAGTTCTGTTGCGTAAGCATCTGTAGCCTTTACGAAGAAGCCCTGCATGGGCTGTACGGTCTCCGCGCCGGCCTGTGTGCTGACAAGTCCGCCGTCGGCAAGCGTCGCTGACGATATCGTGTTGCCGTCATAGAACTTCACTTCGCTTATTGCTTCGCTGTTAGCAGCAAGGAACTTGGCTACGTCAATGCGGCTCATGAACGGGTTGGCGGCGGCGAAGTAGCCCTCGCTTTCTCCTGTACCGATGTTTTGGTCAAGGTCGAGCTTCGCCTTGTATTCCGCGCTGCCAAGGTAAACGGTACGCGTGTCGGTAGTCGATGCAGGCTCTCCTGCGTTCTCTCCGGGCTTCAGGCGCTTGTACTCGAACGTCTTGTTGTCTTCGCTTTCGCCCTCGTAGACGAAACGGTATATTTCCGTTTTTGCTCCGTTATTTGCGTCATCGCCGCGGTCAAGAGTTTCTGATATATTCGTATCTTTATGCTCGGGGAAGTCCTCGTAGTAGTTATACGTGCTGTGCTCCTTCGGGAAACGGAAGCGGAACTTCTGCGTTTCGGGCAGGTTGCCGTTGTCAACCCACAGCGAGAAGGCGTTGCTGTAACCCTTTTCCTCTCCCTTTGCGCTGCTTGAATAGTCGAACGCCAGGGCGTTGAAGTTGCGTGTCCACCTTGCTTCGCTCACCTCGGTCATCTCTCCCGGGTCTTCAAGACCCCTGTACGGAGCGGCCTGCGCCCACAGTCTCTGGTATATCCGTGGGTCGAAGCGGTTTTCGGGCAGGTTGCTTTCGGTCAGTTTTGTGAAGTAAGCAGGCATCGCCTTGCCTGCCGCTGGTATGAACATGTCGCCCGTGTAGGTGTGCTTCAGCGGGGCGGCGAGCATGTAGTAGCGGTTAGGCTCAAGCTCCATCTCCACCCATGCGATGTCGTAGTTCAGCTTGTACACGCGGTCTACCGCCGCGCCCGGCTCGAAGTGGATGCCCTGCACACAGTATTCGTCGCCCTCGGTAACAGTTCCGTCGAGTACGGGATAGCGTGTCGCGCCCTGCGGAATTACCGCGTCCGTGCAGCAGTAAGGCGAGCCGTCGGTCCAGTTGTTCCACTCGTTCCAGTCTGTCGAGGCCGCGTCGGTGCGCCATGTGGTGACGAGCGGGTGCACCGTGTACGGCGCGCTGCTTATCGTTGTGCCGCTACCGTCAAGGAAAGTCATGGTGTAGCGTCCCGCCCTGTTGAGCTGGAAAGTATGGCTGAAGTAACCATGCTGGTCGGTGGTGAATGTCTTGTCGATGCCTTGGTCGGGCAACTGTATGGTGTATTCGGTGTTAGTCATACCCTCACCGATGATTGTTATCATGTCGCCTTCGCATACATCGGTGGCCTCGATGCCTTTAATGTCCGTAGAGCAGCTTTCCGTGTCCATGCAGTCGGGTATGCCGTCGTTGTCGATGTCGCCGCGCAGGTACAGGCCGTAGAAGTTCTGGAAGTCAAGCACCCCCACTACGCCTGCTATTTCGAGGCGCACCTCGTCATACGTACTCTTTGGTTGCAGTATGATGATGCTCTTGTCTCCGTAGCCTATGGCGTTAACGCCCAGTGCGTTCCAGCCCGTAAACTCGTCGTTCGTCTTCTGGCCGCGCAGGTACGTGGTTACCTTCATCCACGAGCCTACGTTTACTCCGGCCACATATGTATTGTTGTCAAGCACGATGCAGAGCTGGTGGCGGAAGTCGAGCGTGCGCCCCATGTTGACTGCTATTATGCTGCCTGTGCCCGCGCCAACGGTGTTTACCACCTGCATAGGTGTCTCTATGTCGCCGTCGATGAAGTTGCTTACGCCGTCTATGACACCGCCCACAGCCACGGCTGCGGCCATCTGCGTGGCGTCGCCGTTAAGGCTGGCGTTGGTCTCGTTGACCGATACGTGCGTAGTGATGCAGGCCAAGGGGTTGTCAATGTCGGTGGCAGGGTCGTAGTCTTCTTGTATGAAAGCGTAGTATATACTGATTTCGTCAAGTTTCAGGTTGAGCACGCCCGAGTTCCATAGCGTTACCTCGTCAAACTGTATTGCCTTGCCGTCCTTCACGGCGTCGAATATCGCGCAGTAGCGCATCTTCTCGCCGTTGCTGCCGCCTGCAAGTCCTACCGATACTGTGTTGCTCTCGGTTATCACGCCTTCGGCCACTTTCTCGCCTTTGTTGTACAGCCTTATCTGGAAGAATTGCAGCAGGCCTACGTTAAGGCCCTCCGTATCGTTCTCTACTACGAAGCCAACCTTGAACTGCTTTCCCGGGTGTTGGCCGCCGTCATAGAGCAGGCTTCCGTCGCTGCTTTTCACTCCGGCTATCCATAGGTTGCTTGCAACGCCAAGGCCGCCGGTGTATTTCGCGTAGTCGTCGGTGCTTTCGGTTACAAGGTTTTCGGAGTTTTTCAAATCGGAGATGGATACGAGTGCGCCGCTTGTCTCGTGTATTTTGTCCGACGCGGCGTATTTGTCGGGGTTATCTTCGGTATTTACCAGCGGTTTGCCTCCTACCTGTTCAGGATCCATATCGGCGAAAGCGTCGCCCACGTTGAGCGTTATCTCCTCATAGCATTTCTCCTCTGCCGGGCAGCTTAGGCACGTGGCGCGGAACACGTATCCGCCTTGCTCGTTCATGTTGGTGACCTTTCCGCTCGACGTAACGTTCGCATTCGCGCCTTCAGGCTGGTCTACCAATGTCCATTCAACCGACAGGTCGGGGTTAGCCGCAAGCTGGTAAGAGTTCTGCTCGTCGCACACGTTGGTGCTGACGGTCGGGTTTATTTGGCAGCGGTGGTTCACATCTGCCTTCTCGCGTACAAAACCGTAGTACACGCCCATCGCTCCGAGGTTGAGGCTTATGCCTGTATAGAAGCGCAGTTCGGCGCCGGAGAAGTCTTTGTCGGCCACGATTGACGCTATGCCTACATTGCCGCCGGCCACCGACAGGCTAAGAACGCCCGACGAAATGGTCTGCTCGTCTATCTTGTCGCCGTCCTTGTCGAACAGCACTATGGTGACGGTCGAGCCGATGCCGAGGTTCACTGCATTGGCGTTATAGTATTTGAAGCCAACCTCCGAACCGGCCTTGAACATTTCGCCCTTGCCGTCCGTAGGCTTGACGGTGAACTTTGCACCACCTTGGTAGCCGACTGACAGTATGGGAGTGATGGTCGCATAGTCGTCGTAATCATCGTTCGTCATTTTCTCAACTTCGCTATCTATGAAACCGAATGGCAAGCCCAGTAGCACGGCGTTCCATCCTTTCATGTCGTAGTCGTAAGTCCTATCGTTGTTTTCCGCATAGGCTTTGACACCGTTTGTCGTCATCTTGGTCTCCACCGGCTCGCCTACGTATGCGTATTTGATTTTTACCGAGCCGCCCACGTCGAGGTTTACGCCGCCTCCTTTGATAAGGCAGATTTCGTCGAAGACGTAAGGTGCTTCCACTTCAAGGTACGTGCAGGCGTCTTCAGAGCCGGGAATCTTGATTAGCGAGAGGCCGACTCCGCTTGCCCCTACGCCTTCCTTTACGGCTACGGGGTCGCCCAGCTTCACGCCGTCCCTGTAAAACTGTATTGTCATTGCTTCTATGACGTCGAGCGAAAGCACGTTTTCTCCTGACGAAACCACGACGCAGAAGCCTGCCTTTGTGCCCTTGTCATAGTAGTTGTTGATGTCGCGCACGCTGACAATGGGCGTTGCTCCGATGCCTGCACCCACAATGCTGGGGAACGTTGCGTAGTTGTCGAGGTCCTCGTCGGTCAGGTCGTTAAGGTCTTCCACCCATGCGCCTACGCTCACAACCTGCACAAGTTTGTTTACGGCATAGCCCTTTCCGGCCATCGCCTTGCGGTTCTTGAAGTTTTGGTATATAGGGTCTTCAGCGGAAGTTTTTGTCTGCGACCAAATCAGTTTGCCGTCAACAAAAGCTTCACCCGGGTCGTCAGATTCCTGCGCCTGCACCTGAACGCAGCAGGCCAGCGCAAATATCATCGTCAAATATGCTGTAATACGTTTCATAAGCTATCTCCTTATTATATATTAATAATGAGCGTTGTTGGTGTTACCGGTAATCACATACTTGTGGTTTCGGCGGAAATAGAAGTAGTTGCCATTTACGTCGGGCGAGATAACGCCGGTCGCTCCGTCGCCAAACGAAAGGTTATCAGCTGTGAACCAACCTTTGCGGTAGGCATCGACCCATTTTGATTCTACGCCTAATACATCGAGCTGACCATACACGGCAAGGCCGAGCCTTGTCTTTGTGGGCAGTACATATGTTGTCAGTGTAAGCGTATGGCCTTGTTCCGGTACGTTGTTTTCATATTTGCAGATGATGTAATTCTCGTCCGCATCGCCTTTAATGGTGATAGGGGTCTGCGGTTTTAGAAAATCGTCGTAGGCGGTCAGCCCAGTATTTGTATATACATTGTTCATCAGCAGGGCTATTTCGTGTATGTTGTAGTCGCTTCTGCCATAATTAAAGCGTTGTACGGTCAACCTTGTTTCAATCTTTGCTACAGCTCTGTACAGCATTCCTTTAAGTGGCAGTGTTGAGTTGTCGTTGCTGTCGGAGAATTTTATTATCGGGTCGTCCTCGTTCCCTTCCGTGTGGCAATATCCGTAGAAAAAGTGCGGAGTGAATAGAACCTTGAAGTCGTCACTGTCGAATTGGTCGACGGTTGCATCCAAAATCCCGTCGTGGTCGAACCCTCCGGCCACGCTCTTCGGCTGCTCCTGTATCGTGGCTTCAAAGTCTTGGAAGCGCAGGCCGTCAACGTTGGTGTTCAGCTTGAACCAGCCTTCGTCCTTGGCGGGGTAGGCTATGGCTACCACGCGGTATTCGTAGCCGTAGGTCTTGGTAAGCGTAGCGTGTGCTTCCTTGCGCTGGTCGTCGTCTTCATGCTGGCAGGTTACGGTGTAGTCGTTGCTCGGGTCGTAGACGAATTCGCCCGTCTCGCCGCCCACTACCGATGCGTCCTTGCGGCGGAAGGTGATTATTCGCACGCGGTCGATGTCTTCTATTTCCGCTATGTTGCTGTCAAAGAGGCCGCCGTCCTGCTCCGGCGGTGCGGCGCGCGAGGCTTCGTCGTCGGTGTCCCATGCTCCGCCGAGGGTCACGGTAACGGGTACTTTCACCTGTGCTCCTGTCTCCGGGGCTTCAGTGTAGTCGCCGGCGTCGTCGGAGCACGACCATGCGCAGAGCGCCAAGGCCGCCGTCAGGATGTATGATAGTTTCTGTTTCATCATGCTATATGTGTTTTGTTCGTTTTAGTTCAATGATATGTTGTGTACTTTCTCGAAGCCCGGCTCAACCTCTATTTCGATGTTCGAGTCGGCGGTCTCGCCTGCGATGTCCTCCAGTTTGCCGCTCATCGTCACGCGTACGTTCGAGTAGGAGTAGAAGCACATCTTGCCCTCGTTGTTGTTATACACGTACAGGTCTTTGCTGTTCTGGTCGCCGTTGTAGTGCTGCTCCTGCGTGGCGGCGGTGTAGACGTCGGCTCCGCCCTCAATTGTGTAGCTCTGGCCGGGACGTATGTTGTAGTCCTTGAAGTATCTTGTCACCTTGTTATCGTCTTTGCCTTCCACCTTTATTATAAGGTCGTCGTCGTCCAGGTTCACCGCGTCTTCGTTGAACTCGATGCGCATTTTCAGCCTCATGCCCTGCGTGCTGGGCAGCAGGAACGACGATAGGGTTATTTCCTCGTCGCCCTCGGTTATGTCTTTCGCGTCGAGCAGCACGTATTCAGGCGACTCTGTCCACGCCTCTTTGTCGGTCGCGCCGGTCTCGTTGTATTGTCCTGTGGTCTGATTTTCCCCTGCGGCGGTTACCGGATAAAACTCTCCGTGGCTGCCGTTTAGGTTGATTTCGGTAGGATAATTGTCGCCGTAAAGCTCGATGCGCTTCACTCCCGAAACGGGAATATCAGTTATGTTCATGTTCAGCTGGCTCACTATTCGGAATATACGGCCCTTGAAAGTGATGTCCCTTGCCACTTCTCCTTTCCAATAACATCCGTTTGGCAGTTCGTCTTCGTCTGTGCTTACGTCTTCTCCAGAACCTCTTACTATGCCGTAAAACAATTCGGGGGTTATGTATCTGTTATCTATTTTCGTAAGTTTTAAAGGTATGTTCACACGGTTTTCGGGTGTGTAGTCAAACAAATCCTTGTCTGATGAGGTGTATGCGAGTGCGGTACTCATTACGTAAGTCCAGTGGATTGTTCCGCTTGAAGATGCGTATGATACGTTTTCAGTGCATTTCGCGAACCTGTCATTGCCTATGATTTGTGTTGTCAGGTTGTAAGTGTTGGTGTATTTTAATCCGCTCCAGCTGTTGTCCGGCCATGATTGAATTTGGTTTCTGCCTTCTTTGAACAGCAAAACGTCTATCTTGTCGGCCCTGCATACGCCTTCGGCTTGCGGCCCGGAGGCGTCGTCGTCCGGCCCTACGTATCCTCGTGTCGCGCCTAAGCTGCCCGTGCCCGAGCCGCTTATGATGATGCCTTGGGCGGCGTCGGGGGTCAGTGCGCCCGCGCCTGCGCCGCCGTCTGCCAGCGTGTCGTCCTGCGTACAGCCAGCGGCGAGCATGGCGGTGGCGGCGATTGCCGCGCCTGCCAGTATTCTTGTGATGTTATGTTGTGCCATATATGTTAGGTTGTTTGGTTTCTTTTTCTTTCCGCTCTCCAGTTTCCTTACATCGGGATGACGATGTCCGCCTGCCAGTTGCCGTCTATGTAGATGTCGGCGTCAGCATCGCCACCAATGTCTTCGGGTTGGTCTGTGGTGGCGTTTTTCGTTCCGATGGAGTATATGTAGTTGGTTCTTATGGCGTAAGACGTATTGTCTGGGTCTTCGGGTCTCGGGTTTTCAAGCAGTACCTTTCGCGTGCTGAACGCGCTCCCGTCAGCCTTGTATTGTATCAGCGTCAGCGTGTTGGCGGCTTGGCCGTCGCTTGCCGCAGGCACGTCTACGGGTATCATGTACGCCCCGGCCAGCACAGAGCCTTGCTGCTTGGTGCAGAGTATGTTGCCGTCATCGTCGGTCACTACTTCCGACTGCAACAGTTCGGGTGTTATCTCGACGTCAAGCAGGATGTTGCCGTCGGCCGTTCCGTCGGCGAGCGGCGTGCTGCCGAAGTCAGTCTCCTGCGCAATGAGGGGCATCTGCGTGTTCTGCGGCTGGTGCAGCTGCAGCACTATGCGGCTTACCTGCGGGTCGATGTTGGTAAGATACATCATCACTCCGGCCACGCGGCGCATCATCGTGATTTCGGTTATCTTGTTTGTGTTAGCCTCAATGGTTACCTCGCCGCTGCCTGCAAACAGCTCCGCCTTGGCCATGTCGGCCTTCGTGAGGCCTTCGGCCAGTGTCGCTATGGCATGGTCGAGCGTTGTTTCGCCTGCTATTATCGCGCCGGGCAGTCCGTAGGCGTAGCCTGCGCCCTCTTGTTCGGCCGACTGCAGGTTGGCCTCCTTGGTATCAAGACCTACGGCAAGTATGGTGTATGTGGTGCCCTCCGTGAGCTTGGTCTTCAGTGTGTAATACTGCGTTGCTGTGCCTCCTGCCTGCGTCTGCTGCCAGCCGGCGTTCTCGCTGGCCACGCATGTGGCCTTTGCGGCGTTAGCTTCGGTGCCTTCAAACACGTAAACCTGCACATATTTCACATGTTGTACGTTGTCACTGCCAGTGAGCGTGGTGCGTGTTTGCGGCTCGGCCGTGAACTTTATGGTTATCTGTCCGTCGTCTACGCGCCCCTGTCGGCCGTCGTCCTGCGAGCAGGCCGTGAGCGCCGCCGCGGCGAGCAGGCACAATATGTGATATATTTGCTTCATTCTTGTAGTAATGTTGTGTTTCATCTTCGTGATGTTTTCTTTAGGCTTTTATGCTTGTCGGCCGCCTTTTGCGCGCCGTTGTGTAAATAGCTGTAAATCAGCTTGTTGCGTACAGCCTTGTAAAAGGCCGTCTTTTGGCCTGCGAAAGGCCGTGTTTTGCAAGGCGAAAGGCCGTCTTTCAGCGTGCCGTTTGCCGCCTTTTGCGTTTCGGGCTGTCGCCCCTGTTATTTTTTATGATGATTTGCAATCCGCAGGGCGGTGTCGTTCCGCCCCTGCGGGTTGCAAATCCGGCCCTTTGGCCGCCGTGGGTAGCGCTACCCACGGCAACCGCCGGGCAGGGTGTTGAGTTGTATCTGTTAGTCGTTAGTCTGGCCTGTGATGTCGTCGCCGAGACCGAGGTCGTAGATGGCCTTCCATTCAGCGTTTACAGTCAGCTTGATGATTTGCTCCTTGCTCAGGTCGATCGGGTCGTCGTCATCCTCGTCGCCGCCGGGGCCGTCACCACCACCAGTTTCGTCGTTTACGCCCTTTGTTCCGAGGCTGTACAGCGAGTTCGCGTCAAGGCTGTAGTCCTGGTCGCTACCGTTGAGCACGGGGTATGTCTTCAGGGCAGTTTCTGTATTCTGTTCTCCAACATTACCGCGAAGCTCTACTACGAGGGTGTACTTGTCAGAAGCAGGAGCAGTGATAGGCAATACGAACTTGCCGCCTACGAAAGAGTTCTCCTCTACCACTACCGTAGCGTTGTTGTAGGTGTAGCCTTCGTTAGAGTAGAAGTTGCCGTCATCAGCCTTGTTCATGCCAGCCATGCTGATGGTAACGAGGTCGTAAGCGGTTGAGCCTTCAGTGCCGGCAACCCATACATCGTCAACGGTTGTGGCGTTGTCGGCCCATTTTACGGTAGACGCTTTCTTTATAGCCTTTACTACGACCTTGGTTACTTGTACCATGCCGTGGTTGTACTCAACCTCGTAAGGCACGTTCTTCACGTAAGCCAGCACGCCGGCAACAACGCGGTTGAGCTGGATTTCGATGTTCTCGGTAGGTTTGTTTTCGCTTATCGTGATGTCTTTGCTCGTTCCGGCGAAAGCCTCGTCGGCGTCAACTTCGCCGTTGAGCTGGAGTACAACGTCGGCGAGTTTGGTCGTGCTTGCTGTCAATGCGAGAGGCTTGTAGTTGGTTGCGTCCTCATCGCCCAGCTCAAGACCTACGGCGAGGAACTTGTATGTGCCTGCTTCCAAAGTCTCCTTGTACGTAGTCTGGGTTGTCTGCGTGTCGTTGTCGGCAGAGTTGTTGAAGCCGAAGCCGTTGTCGGCCATCACTTCTTTTACGTAGATGTAGTCGCTGCCGTTCTGTTTGAAGGCGTAAACGCGCATGTCGTTAACCCTCTGCTTTGCCTCTGCGCTGTAGAGAGGACGTCCGGCGCGGCTCTCGGCACCGCTGTTTATGCCGATGTTGAATGTCAGTTCCACCTCGCACTGCTCGCCCTTGGCGGTAGTTGTCTGCTCGCCGCCGAAGTCGTCGTCGCTTGAACATGCCGAGAATGTCAGCAGTCCGATGGCCATTGCGGTCATTGCAAAATAATTTTTCTTCATTGTGTTGTTAAAAATTGATTGATTAATACTAAAAAAATATAGTTTTGTTTATGGGTTATTCGGTTGTATTTTATTTCTCACCTTTAGGTTTTTTCACTGTCCCACCATATCATCTTCCCGTTTTTCCGCCTTCAAGTCATTCTCCCAGCTCGAGGTCGTACACCTGTTTCCACTGCGAGTTGACAAGTATGTAGACCTTAACTTCGCCTTGGCCGCCCGCAGCGTCGAGGCGTACCACCTCGATGCGGTTGCGTTCCATGTCGATGTCTATGTTGCCTGTTGACACGAGCGGGGCAGCCGTTGCGTCGCTACCGTAGATGTCGAACTTCACTGTAGACTGCTCGCCGTCGGTCGTAGGGGCGAGCACCGTATTGCTGACGGCTTCGGGCTGGCCCTCGAGCGGTGTCTCCACGCTCACCGAGCCGTCGCCGGCGTAGCGGCCGTGGCGGCCTGCGTACAGGCTTACGTGGCTAATCTCCTTGAGCGACTTTGATGCTTCGGCCGGCAGGTTGAGGCCCTGAACGATGAGCTTTCCCTTCACGCGCTCCAGTTCTACGATGTAGTCGGCCCGGTCATAGTCGTACACCAGGGTGTCGTTAGTCATGTAGACGTCGTAGCCCTCCACCTCGCCTGTGTGCATGGTGTAGTAGCGTCCGTCCTCCTGTATGGGCGCTTCGTTGTCTATGTTGCCCCATACGGTCAGCGCGTATGTGCCGAAGGGCAGGTCTTCGGGCAGGTAGGCGGTAGCCATTTCGGCGTCGCCCTGCACGTCGTGCAGGTGTTGCGTGAAGACCACTTCGCCCGTCTTGACGTCTGTCAGCGAGTAGTACAGCTTCTGTATGTATGCGCGGAAGGGCTGGTTCTCGTCCACGCGGCTGTCGAGTCCTTGCTGCTCAATGTCGGCTATGTTGGCGTAGTTCTTGTCCTTTACGGCGATTTTCACGCTGAGCGGCGGACACGGCTCTATGTCTTCGCGTATGCAGCCCGTCATTGCGGCGCAGGCCACCCATAGCGCGGCTGCGGTTATAAGCGTATTCTTCATCGTGATTGCTTTTATTCGTTGGTAGTTGTGGCGTTGCCGGCCGGTTGCATGATGCGCTTGAAGTCGGGCTCGGTCGCGGCGCGGGCGGCCAGTGCGGGGTCGGCCGAGGCCTTGGCAATGTGCGCCTTGGCCTCGTCGGCATGGCCGAGGCGTGCCGCCGCCAGCGCGCGTACGTATTCGGCGCGTGCCGACTGGTCGGTGTTCTTCTGCATTATGGCGTATGCCTCTTCGTTGCGGTTGGTGCTTAGGGCGAGCACCGCGCTGTTAACGTCGGCGAAGGGGCGCAGCAGCTCGTATGCCTCGGTTATCTTGCGCTGGCGCGCCTTGAGCAGTCCGAGGTTGTAGCGCGCCTCGGGCAGGTCAACGTCGCCCAGCAGTTCGACGGCCTTCTCGTAGTCGCCTTTATATATATAGGTGGCCGCAAGGGCGTTGAGCATGTCGGGAGTATAGTCGCCGGGGACGGCCAGCAGGGCGCGCGCCTTGTCGGTGTCGCCGTCGCGCAGGGCGAATACGGCCAGGTTGTTGGCGGCCACGGTAGACTGCGGGAAGTATTTTACCAGCGTCTCGTACACTCCGCGCTTGGCCGTAGAATCCTCTGTCAGCGCGGCTACGCGCAGCAGCTCGTCCTCGTTGAAGGCGTCGGGGCGCTTGGCGTACATTGCCAGCAGCTCGTCGTCGGTGGTGAAGTTGCGCAGCGTGTAGGTGTAGACGTACTCCACCTTACGGTCCTTTTGCAGGTACTTGGCGCGTATGTCGCTCCAGCATTTCAGGCGGCGTATGTGGCGTTCCTGCACGTCGTCGTTGGTGCCGGGGTATTTCTCGATGATGGCGCGCACGGCGGCGGTGTCAGGATGGCCGTCGGCACGCATGGCCTCGAGCACCGGCATCCAGCCCTCGGGGCGCGAGCCTGTGCGGATGACGCGCTGCTGGCGCTGGCTCATGCCTAATCGGCCTACGAGCCAGTTGCGCGCGGAGACGGCGCGGCTGCGCGCCAGGCGCGTGTTGAAGGTGTATGAACCGTCGGCCGAGGCCATGCCGAATATGTCGAGCGAGTTGAGCGTTGCCAGCGTGTCGGTGATTACCGGGCGCAGCTTGGCCTCCATGTCGGCCAGCTGGCTGCGGTTGTCGCCCATGTCGAGGCGTATGTCGCTCTTGTTGATTACGAACTGCAGGCGCGCCTCGCCGCGGCCTTCGGCTATCTTGGGGCGCACTACGAACTCGGGCTCTATCCACGTAAGGCGCAGGCCGTCCTCGGGTTTCTGTGCGAGGGTTACGGGGTTGGCTATGTCGGCCAGCAGCAGGGTGTCGGCGTTCTCGCACTCGCCGCATCCGTCTACGGTGACGAAGGCTACCACGCGGGCGTTGCCGTCGACCGTGGATGGCAGCGTCATGCTCTCTTCAACGGGTACGCTTATCGTGCCGCCCTTGCGGTCTGCGGCCTTGGCGTAGGCCGCAAGCGAGTCGGTATAGCCCTCGAGCACCTTGCGGCGCGTGAGCTTGCGCGTATAGATGGGCGCGTCGAGCACTATGGGGTCAAACTCTTCCACGGCCGCGCCGCCTGCTACGAGCTGCGGCGTTATGATGAGCCTGCTGCGGCGCGACAGGTAGTCGGCCGGGATGTTGATGGTTGACTTCAGCGTCACCCGGTTGTTGTCGTCGGGCGACAGCTGCTGTGCCGCCGGGGCTACGCTTACCGCGTCGCCGGCCGACGAGGCGCATCCGGCCATCATCATGGCGCACATCGCCGCTATGGCCGGTACCGTCTGCTTGGTTGGTATATGTCTTTTCATCTGTATCTGTCTTTTATTTTGGTTCTTTTTCCCGCCTTCGCTGCGTTAGCTTTCTTGTCTTTCAGAAGGAGGTTTTTACCTTTTTACTGTTTTACCGTTTTACCTTTTCAGAATATGTAGCTGAACGATACGGCGAGCTTGGTGACGCCCCAGTAGTCTTTGTGCTTGCGTTCGTAGCACTTGAGGCAGGGTATGCGGTCGCTCTCCTTGTACCACAGGCGGGCGTAGCCCAAGCCGATGGCCGCCTCGAGGTTCCAGTGTGGCGACAGTATCCAGTCGTAGCCGTAGGTAAGGCCGCCGCCGGCCAGGTAGCCGTCGTAGCGCTTGTCGCTGAAGCCTCCGAAGTATTGGCCGCCGTGCAGGTGGGCGCCGACGAAGTGGCCCTCAAACTTTTCGCAGAGCCAATACTTCGCCTCGGGCTGCAACAGGAGCAGGTGCATCTTCTTGCCGTCGCCGAAGTTCCACGGGTTGTAGGCCACGCTGAGGTCTACCGTCCACTTCTTCGACAGGGCCGCCTCGGCTTCCACGTTCATCGTCGTGGTGAGCCAGTAGAGCGCATTGGTTTTCAGCGCGAAGTTTTGTGCGGACATGCGCATGGCACAGCAGCACAATATCGTGCAAATCAGGATTTTCCTCATTTCTATATATGTTATTGTTTATTCGTTTAATCTTTGTAAAGTGGAGGCGTGCTGCGCCCTAATGGCATTATTGGTAGGATTGAAATATAGTCTGTGAGGGGCATCCGCTAATGCCTCCATGCCAATGGTAGGGGGTTGTTGCTGCCGCCTCCACGTATAGTCGATTTCAATTTGTTACTTGTCTGTTGCATCTGAAATGCGTTGCAAAAGTATTATATATTTTAATAATTAGTGTTCGGGGGGGGTAAAATTTGTTAATAAGTTTTTACGAATAATAAAACGGCGGTTAATTTGTGTGTTTTGGATAGCTGTTTGCTAAGCCGGGTTGGTATTTATGGTGGTTAAGGCGCGTTTTTTCAAGTGCTGTATGGTTGCCGGTTGTAAGCGCTTTTTGCGGTCGGAGTTAAATTTTACGGTTTGCGGAGACGGTGTTGCAGGGTGTTTTGTGGTTGCGTCGGCGAGGCGCACGGCGGTTGGTGGTAGTGGCTGTGACCGCCGCCCCCCCCCCC
>CAJJWN010000061.1 GCA_905196835.1 uncultured Prevotella sp.
TAACGGCGCAGCTGAACAGCCAATGGAGCGACCCCGACAGCGAGGTTGAGTTTCCCGAGAAGCCTGGAACCATCACCATGAAAGGATTTCAGACGCTTACCGAAGACTACATAAGAAAGGCTGCCGAGGAAGGGAACGGCAACGTAACGGTAATAGGACAGATGAGCAGATATGACTTACGGGAGTTCCAATACTGTACAGATTTGACGATAAGCCTTGACCTTTCAGGGGTTACTTTGTATGATTTTGACTTGGTAACGCCCATGACCAACTTGCAAAAAATATTCAGGCTTGCCTATCAACCATATTCAGTAAAGTTGACAAACATCATCCTGCCGGAAGGCATAACAGAACTGGAAGACGAATGTTTCCATAGCCAAAAGCTTGAAAGCATTACCTTGCCTCAAAGCCTTACATCAATTGATACGAGAGCGTTTTATTCCAACCGTAACCTTACATCAGTAACATTGCCTGCAAACGTAAAAGAAATAGCGGCAAGAGCATTTGGCTATTGCGGACTGACTACCGTCACAGTAGAAGCCGCAACGCCTCCGGCCATAACAGAAACGACATTCCAAGATTGTGACTTACAGCACATCTATGTACCAGCCGAAGCCGTTGATGCATACAAGGCTGCTGCAAACTGGAGCACATACGCCAGCATTATCACGGCAATAAATTAGCTCACTACTACGCATTTCGTAACACACTGACATTCAGCATCCGTTCCGGCGTGATTTGCAATCCGCCGGTTCTTATTATAAGGATTTGTAATCCGATAGACAGTTCCTTGTTTGTTGACAGCAAGGAGTGACGGTTTAAGCGGATTGCAAATCCTTATAATACATTTCGGCGGATTACAAATCACGCCGAAACACGGAAACCATTGCAGGTAAGATACGGATGTGTCATCGGATAGCAAATCCTTATATTAAAGTCCGTTGGATTGCAAATTTAAGGGAACGGACAAAGTATTGACACTCAATACGTTACAAAACGCCATGCAAAAGGCCGTCTTTTACACGCTAAAAGGCGGCCTTTTAGCGTGCCGTTTGCCGCCTTTTGGAAGGTGAAAGGCCACCTTTCGCAAAACAGCTTGCCGCGAACGGTATTTTAAGCGCACGCAAACGCCGCAGCACATGGCGCGAAATAAAAATCGCGGAGACGCTTGGCGGTTAGGGCGAAAATGGTTAACTTTGTAAAAACTTTTTAGTAACATAAAAGAAACACCATACCTATGAACATATTTAAGGCTCTGTTCGGCGGAAAGGAAGAGAAGCCGGAAGACAAGAAACGGGCTGACGAGGAGAGAGACTTCGACGTGTTGAAATACGACGGCGTGCGCGCCCTGCGCTCCGGACAGCACGACTACGCAATACGCTGCTTCACCCACGCGCTGCAGATGAAGGACGACCTGGAGATACGCGACTACCTCTCGCAGGCCTGCATACGCGCCGACATGCTGCCGGAGGCGTTTGAGCAGTTGCTGAAAATAGCCGAGGCGCAGCCCGACAACATACAAGTGCTAATACGCATGGCCAACGTGGCCTACATGATGGAGGACTACACGGCCATGGCAGACGCCTGCGAGAAGGCCATCGTGCTTGACGCGGCCAACGCCGAGGCCACATACCTGTACGCCAAGGCGTGCATAGGTCACGGCGACACGACGAACGCCGTGGCGATGCTGACCAAGGCCGTGGGGCTGAAGCCTGACTATGCCGAGGCTTACCTGCTGCGCGGCGAGACGCTGCTGAAGGCAGGAGAGACGGCCGAGGCCGACGAGGACGCCGACCGTCTGCTGAAAGACTACCCAGAAAGCGAGGACGTGCTGATGCTGAAAGCGCGCATAGAGAGAGCCAAGGGCAACGCTGACGAAACCATACTATATTATAATAAGGTGATAGACGCCAACCCGTTCAACGCCGAAGCATACCGCGAACGCGGCGAAATGCGCACGGACACGGGCGACACGGACGGCGGACAGGACGACCTGCGGCACGCCGCCGAACTGACGGACAACCAAAACGGCACGGCGGAAGGCGGCGACGTGGCAAGCAAAGTGAACGAGGCGTACAAGAATGTAAACCCGTTAGGGATTTAAAAAATTAAGAATTAAGAGTTAAAAATTAAGAAAAATACCGTTGAAGACTGTCTCATATATCGGGAAACAGGTGATTTTCTTAATTCTTAACTCTTAATTCTTAATTATCAAACTTTTTTCTTGCACAATTCAACTAAAAGTTATACATTTGCAGCGAAATGATAAAATAAACGGCAATGTATTACCAAAACGCATCTTTCTTTTACTTTTATTTTTACTTTGCAGGGCACTGTGAAGCGGGAAGTTGCGTGTAAATTTCAACTTAAGACAGACATATCTTACAAAAAGATACATCAAAGTCCCGCTTCACAACAATGAGGCGGGACTTTCGTTTAAAACCATACGGCAAAATAAAAGACAATGAAGAGAATAGCAATACAAGGCTCAATAGGGTCGTTCCACGACATAGCGGCCCACCAGTATTTCCAAGGCGAGCAGCTGCAGCTTATCTGCTGCGAGACGTTCGAGCAAGTGTTCGAGAACATACGGCGCGACCCTACGGTCATCGGGATGCTCGCCATTGAGAACACAATAGCCGGTTCGCTGCTGCATAACTACGAACTGCTGCGCAACTCGGGCACTACCATCGTAGGAGAGCACAAGCTGCACATAGAGCACAGCATCTGCTGCCTGCCCGAAGACTCGTGGGAAACGATACGCGAGGTACACTCCCACCCCGTAGCCCTGATGCAGTGCCGCGGCTTCCTGGCCGACCACCCGAAACTGAAAGCCGTAGAAGCCACCGACACCGCAGGCGCGGCGAAGCTCATTTCGGAGCAGAACTGCCGCGGATGGGCGGCCATCTGCAACGCCTCGGCAGCACGGCTGTACGGCATGAAGGTGCTGCAAGAATCGATAGAGGACAACAAGCACAACTTCACCCGTTTCCTCGTGGTGAGCGATACGCGCAAGGCCGACTTCCTGCGTCCGCTCGACAAGACCAACAAAGCCAGCCTTGTGTTCTCACTTCCGCATGAGGAAGGCAGCCTGTCGCAGGTGCTAAGCATACTGTATTTCTATAAAATAAACCTCACGAAAATACAGTCCCTGCCAATCATCGGCCACGAATGGGAGTACATGTTCTACGTTGACGTGACCTTCAACGACCTCATACGCTACCGCCAAAGCATTGACGCGATACTGCCGCTGACAAAGGAACTTAAAGTATTGGGAGAATATCAAGATGACGGAAAACAACCAAACATACAACATAAAGCCTGCTGACAGGCTCTCGCAAGTGGCCGAATACTACTTCAGCCGCAAGCTGAAAGAGATTGACCGGCTCAACGCCGAGGGCAAGGACATAGTGAGCCTTGCCATAGGTAGCCCCGACATGCCGCCCTCACGGCAGACCATCGACAAGCTGTGCGAAGTGGCGCGGAAGGCTGGCAGCCACGGCTACCAGCCCACAATGGGTACTCCCGAACTGCGGCAAGCCATGGCTGGATTCTACAAACGCTGGTACGGAGTAAGCATCGACCCGCAAACAGAGATACAGCCGCTCATCGGCTCGAAGGAAGGAATACTCCACATAACGCTCGCCTTCGTAAATACGGGCGACAAAGTGCTCGTGCCCAACCCCGGTTATCCTACCTATACGTCGCTCAGCAAACTGCTTGGCGCAGAGGTTGTAACCTATAACCTGCGTGAAGACGACGGCTGGCAGCCTGACTTCGAGCAGCTTGAAGCCATGGACTTGACGGGCGTCCGCCTGATGTGGACCAACTATCCGAATATGCCGACAGGCGCTCCTGCCCGCATGGAGACCTACCGCAGGCTCGTAAGTTTCGCCCGGCGGCACAACATCGTAGTGGTTAACGACAACCCGTATTCGCTCATACTCAACGAGAAACCCGTCTCGCTGATGCAAGTAGAGGGCGCAAAGGACTGCTGCATAGAGCTTAACTCGATGAGCAAAAGCCACAACATGCCCGGCTGGCGCGTCGGAATGTGCGTCTCTAACAGGCAATTCATACAATGGATTCTCAAGGTCAAGAGCAACATCGACTCCGGAACGTTCCGCGGAATACAGCTCGCCGCCGCCGAAGCGTACAACAACAGCGACGCGTGGCACCACCAGGCTAACATTGACACTTACCGACGGCGGCGCAGTTTGGCAGAAGCCATTATGCAAGAGCTGGGCTGCGAGTATGGCGGAGACCAGGTTGGGATGTTCCTTTGGGGCAGAATACCCGACCGTTACGCCACCGCCGAGGAGCTGACGGAGAAGGTGTTGCACCGTGCGAGAGTGTTCATCACGCCGGGATTTATCTTCGGAAGCAACGGCGAAAGATACGTCCGAATATCACTTTGCGCCAAGGATGAAAAGATGGAAGAGGCCTTGAAGCGCATCAAGGAAATGTCAAACGATTGAATAAAACAAAACAACAATATTATGGAACTTGAACTGCAACCGCTCAACTTGCCGAGCGACAATAAACGACTGACGGTAATCGCCGGCCCGTGTTCTGCCGAAACAGAAGAACAAGTGATGGAAACTGCAAGGCAACTCGCATCCAAAGGCTGCCACATATTCCGCGCCGGAGTGTGGAAACCGCGCACCAAGCCGGGCGGATTTGAGGGCAACGGCGAGAAAGCCCTACCCTGGATGCAGCGCGTTAAAGAAGAAACGGGCATGATGACGGCCACCGAAGTGGCTACGCCCGAGCATGTGGAGCTTGCCCTGAAATACGGCATCGACGTGCTGTGGATAGGCGCACGCACATCGGCAAACCCCTTTGCGATGCAGGCTTTGGCCGACAGTTTGAAGGGAATCGACATCCCCGTACTGGTGAAAAACCCCGTAAACCCCGACCTCGAGCTGTGGATTGGAGCGATGGAACGCATCAACCAGGCCGGAATAAAGCGCATTGCAGCCATACACCGAGGCTTTTCCAGCTACGACAAGAAGATTTACCGCAACCTGCCCATGTGGCAAATACCCATCGAACTGCGCCGACGCATACCGCAACTGCCCATACTCTGCGACCCAAGCCACATAGGAGGACGGCGCGAACTGATAGCATCATTGTGCCAGCAGGCCATGGACCTGGGACTTGACGGCCTCATCATAGAGAGCCACTGCGACCCGGACAACGCATGGAGCGACGCAAAGCAGCAGATAACACCCGATATTCTGGACTACATACTCGGCCTTCTCGTAATAAGAGACCAGACCATGAGCACCGAAGGGATAACCACCCTGCGCAAGCAAATTGACGAAATAGACAACCAGCTGATGGAAATACTGGCAAAGCGGATGCGCGTATGCCGCGAAATAGGCCAGTACAAGAAGGAGCACAACATGACCGTATTGCAGACATCGCGCTACAACGAGATACTTGACAAGCGCGGAGCGCAAGGCTCTCTGTGCGGCATGGACCCGTCGTTTGTCAAGACCGTGTTCGAGGCCGTGCATGAAGAGTCGGTAAGACAGCAGATGGAGATAGTGAACAAATGATTTATTAAGGAGGGAAGGAGGAAGGAGTGAAGGAATAAGTAGACTTGATTTGGCAGGATGCCAATCATATACAGACAAACAAAAATTACAGTATAAGGCATTCCTACTTACTCCTTCACTCCCATACTCCTTACTGCTAAAAACACAACACCATGCGAATATTAGTATTGGGCGCGGGCAAGATGGGCAGCTTTTTCCTCGACCTGCTTAGCTTCGAACACGAAACGGCGGTGTACGAGAAGAACCACGAGCGGCTGCGCTTCACCTTCAACACACTGCGCTTCACGTCAATGGACGAGGTGGAGGCGTTTAAACCCGAACTGGTTATCAACGCCGTAACCGTAAAATACACGATAAAGGCATTCGAGGAGGTAATCCCACATCTGCCCGAAGACTGCATAATAAGCGACATATCGTCGGTAAAGACGGGACTGAAAGACTTTTACGGGCAGTGCGGACACCGCTACGTGTCAACCCACCCCATGTTCGGCCCCACCTTCGCCAACCTCAACCAGCTAAGCCACGAGAACGCAATAATCATCAGCGAGGGCGACTACATGGGGCGCATATTCTTCAAAGACCTGTACAGCCGCCTCGGACTGAGCATCTACGAATACTCTTTCGAGGAGCACGACAAGACCGTTGCCTACTCGCTCAGCATTCCCTTCGTCAGCACGTTCGTCTTCGCCGCCGTGATGAAGCACCAAGACGCGCCCGGCACCACGTTCAAACGGCACATGAAGATAGCCCGGGGCGTGCTTAGCGAGGACGACTATCTGTTGCAGGAAATACTGTTCAACCCCTATACTTCGGGGCAAGTGGAGCAAATCCGGACAGAACTCAAAGAGCTGCTTAGCATCATAGAGCGCAAGGACGAGCAGGCAATGAAGGCGTATCTTGAGAAAATCAGGAAGAACGTCAAGGACAATTCTTGAGTTAAGAGTTAAGAATTAAGAGTTAAGAAAATATGCCATGAAAGCATGACATACCTTCGATTTTTCATTTTTCATCGTTAATTTTTAATTTTAAAATGTGCCTTTCGCTGCTCCTTGCATCGCTGCTTACGCTCGTCCAGCTGAACTGCGAGAACCTGTTTGACTGCCGCCACGACAGCCTCAAGCAAGACACGGAGTTCACACCCGAGGGCGACCGCCGCTGGACTGCGAGCAAATACTGGGACAAGCTGGACAATACGGCCAAGACCATCATAGCCTGCGGCACGGAGGACGGCGACTGGCGGCTGCCCGACCTGGTGGCTCTGTGCGAGGTGGAGAACGACAGCGTGATGCGCGACCTTACGCGGCGGTCACTGCTTCGGGGCGCGAATTACGAATACCTGATGACATCTTCGCCCGACGTGCGCGGCATAGACGTGGCCCTGCTCTACTCTCCGGGCAGCTTCGCGCCCGTAAGGCACTATCCGCTACGCGTAAAACCGATGAAGGGGATGCGCCCCACGCGCGACATACTCTACGCCGCCGGGCGCATAATAACGGGCGACACGCTCCACATATTCGTAGTCCACGCCACGAGCCGTTACGGCGGAGAGCGGCGTACAAGGCCGCACCGCAGGCTCGTGGCCTCGCGCATCTGCCTTGCCGTTGACTCCCTGCGGGCCGCCTGTCAAGACCCGATGATAATCATCATGGGCGACTTCAACGACGGCGGCGACAGCCCTGTTATAAGGCAGATATGCGCAAAAGGCCTTACAGACGTGTCCGCCGGAGCGACGGGAAGCCACGGAGCACAGGGCACATACAAGTACAAAGGCCGCTGGGAGAGCATAGACCACATCATAGCAAGCCCCGCCGCAGCGCGCCGCCTGCATTCGTGCACGGTGAACGACGCGCCATTCCTGCTCGTGGCGGTCGGCCGATACGGCGGTGTGCAGCCGCTTAGGACATACCGCGCGTGGCGTTACCGCCGCGGCTACAGCGACCACCTGCCCCTCGTGGCGCGCTTTGCGTTTGAATGAAAAACACGCTTCAAAAGTGTAAAAAATGCTGAGAACCAGCGTTTTTAACACATTCTTAACCCCAAAACATGTATATTTGCATAAATTATATAGCGTAATACTCTGCTTTATATGCAAATTATGAACAAACTGTTACTATCCGTCATGGCTCTCTTTACCGGCTGCCTTACAAGCTGCGGACAGCAAGACATAAAGTCGGTGGACGCCGACGAGTTCGAGAAGACAATCTCGCGCGACGGCGTGCAGCTGCTCGACGTGCGCACGGAGGCCGAGTTCAGCGAAGGACACATAGCCTCCGACAAAGTGAAGAACATAGACTACCGCCAGCCCGACTTCATCGAGCAAGCCGACGGCGAGCTTGACAAAGGCCGCCCCGTAGCCGTGTACTGCCGCAGCGGACGGCGCAGCCTCGACGCCGCCAGGCAGCTTGCAAAGCACGGCTTCGAGGTAGTCAACCTCAAGGGAGGCATCCTGGAATGGCAGGAAAAGGGCAAGCCCGTGAGGCGGTAACGAAACATGAAGGCCGTCATTGAATTGAAAACTTATAATTGAAAATGAACAATTATGATTGCCTTTAAGGTTTCTTCCCAACAAAACATATCACAATTTTCCATTATCAATTATTAATTCTCAATTCAAAAGGCCATCTTTCGCGATGCAAAAGACCGTCTTTCGCAGCCTAAAAGGCCACCTTTCGCACGCCAAAAGACGGCATTTCGCAAAGCATTGAATATCAAGGCATTACAACAACGGTTAAAACATACTTGAAAAATGAACATTTTTAAGAGAGCATCCGCGCTGAACATACTGCTAATATTGGCATTGCAGCTCATGGCGCAAGGGCCTAATGATAGTGGCACTTACTACCAAAGCGCCGACGGAAAGAAAGGAAGTGCGCTGAAAACGGCGATGAGCAGGATAATAGTAGACCATAAAGAGCTTAGTTATAACGCACTGTGGGACGCTTTCAAAAGTACCGACAAACGTCCTGATGGCAAAGTATGGGACATGTATTCTACTTCTGATTTCGTATTTGGAACAGACCAAGACAGAGGGACAGGCTCAAAAGAAGGCGAATATTACAACCGTGAACACTCAATGCCAAAAAGCTGGTTTAACGATGAAACACCAATGTACACAGACCTTATGCACATTGTCCCAACTGATAAATACGTGAACGGACGCCGCAGCAACAATCCTTTCGGCGAGACTACAAGCCCCACATACAGTTCGGAAGGTGGCTTCAGCAAGCTCGGCCCGTCGTCAATCAGCGGATATTCTGGCACCGTTTTCGAACCGAACGACGAATATAAGGGCGACTTCGCGCGCATATATTTCTATATGGTGACATGCTATGAAGAAAGGATTTCTTCATGGGATAGCGACATGTTGTTACACAACAAATACCCTGCATTCACGACATGGGCACTGAACATGCTGCTGCGCTGGGCTGCCGAAGACCCCGTTAGCCAAAAGGAGATTGACCGCAACAACGCCGTTTACAACATACAGGGCAACCGCAATCCGTATGTTGACTATCCGGGGTTGGAGCAATACGTATGGGGAGAGTACACCGACCAGGCCTTCAGCTACTCAAACTACACAAAACCCGACTTCCCCGACAATCCCGGCAAACCCGGAGGAGGTACTGACCCTGACGACCCCGACAAACCGGTAGACCCCGTTGACCCGCCTGTAAGCGGCGAATTTACCTTCACAAAAGTAACATCCGAGAGCCAGCTTAGCCCCGACTACACTTACCTTATAGTGTATGAAAAAGGAGGAAAGGCCATGGGAGAACAAAACAGTAAATACAGAGAACCCATTGATGTAACGCTTTCAGGCAACCAAATAACCACCAATGTAAACGGCAACGGACAGCCGCGCGCCATCAACCTCGGCGGAACTAAAGGCGCATATACCCTGTATGACGGCGTGGAAAAAGTATATCTCGCACTTAACACAGACGACAACGAGTTGAACGGAAGCACCACCGCCACAACAAACGAAGCAAAATGGACTATTACTTTCAACAGCGGCTGCTCTATAAAAAATAACGCTCATACGGACAGATACATCAATTATAATTCAGATAAGCCACGTTTCGCCTGCTACAAAACCTCAAGCAGCCAGCAGCCCGTAGCCCTTTACAGATGCACTACGACAACGGGCATAGCCGAAGTGACGACAGACGGCGACGCAAAAGTTGACGTTTACACCGTCACCGGAATGAAAGTGCGCTCGCAAGTTACACGTGGCGAGGCATTGGCAGGCCTCCCGAAAGGCGTTTATATAATAGGAAACAAGAAATATCTTGTGAAATAAAAACATTGGAAACAAAAGCAAAGCCCCTCCCGACAATCACAACAAGTGATGCGGGGAGGGGCTTTCTTTTGTCATTTCCGGCAAATCACGGTGCCGTTGGCCTGATGGGTTGCCAGCACAAGCACCTCGGCTATCTGCACGTGGGCAGGCGCGTTGGCCGCGTAAAGGGCAACGTCGGCAATGTTGTCGCCCGTTAGCGGCTGTATGCCTTTATACACATTGTCGGCCCGCTCACTATCGCCGTGGAAACGGACGACGCTGAAATTTGTCTCAACCAGTCCCGGCTTGACATTCGTTACACGCACAGCCGTGTCTGCAACGTCAATGCGCAGGCCGTCGGTGATGGCCTTCACGGCCGCCTTCGTGGCGCAATAGACGTTTCCTCCGGCATAAGCCGCATCGCCGGCAACAGAGCCTATGTTGATAACATGCCCCCGGTTGCGCTCCACCATGCCGGGAACAATGAGGCGCGTCATCGTGAGCAAGCCCTTGATATTGGTGTCAATCATAGTTTCCCAGTCGTCCATGTCGCCCTCGTATTCCTTCTCCAGCCCGAGCGCAAGCCCCGCGTTGTTGATAAGAACGTCAACCTCAGCCCACTTTCCAGTAAGCGAATTGACCGCCGCCATGGCCGCTTTGCGATCGCGAACGTCAAAAACCAAGGTCACAACGTCAGCCCCAAGCCCTCTTGCCGCAGCCTCAATGGCTTTCAACTTGTCAACGTTACGCCCTGTAAGTATGAGGTCATAGCCTCCACAGGCAAACTTTCTGGCACACGCCTCGCCTATTCCGCTCGTTGCGCCAGTAATCAATGCGATTTTTCTTTCCATGAGTTTATATTTTATTTTAGGAGTAAAGGAGTAAGGAGAGAAGGAATAAGGAGACATGTCTTGCCAATAATTAGTCATCTATCATTGGCTAAAATCATAACTACTTACTCCTTCTCTCCTTTTACTCCCTTACTTCTCAATTTGCTACTTACTCCTTCCCTCCTTACTCCTTTACTTCTATTGTAATTCAAATAATATCTGGAGAATGCGCTCCGCGGTGCGTCCGTCCCATCGGTCGGGCAGAGAGCAGTGCTTCCATTGCCCCTTTACAATGTCCGTTACGGCCTCGGCCAGTCGGTCGGCGTTCTCCCCTACGAGCACGTTAGAGCCCTGCTTGACGGTCTCTATGTGCTCCGTGTAGCTGTTGAGCGTGGCGCACGGCACGCCGTTGAACGTAGCTTCCTCGGCCACATTGCCCGAATCGGTCACTATTCCCCTTGCGTTTGCCGTAAGATAGCCGAACTCCAAGTAGCCAAGAGGCTCTATGATATGGAAATTCGGGTAATCTTCCACCATCGGCCTTACCGTCTCCGCCGCAGCAGGACGCAGCGGAGCAAGCACCTGCACGCCGCCTGCCGCGCGGCACATCGCCGTGAGCATGGCTTCAAGGTTCGGCTTGTCGGCCAGCAAAGCCTTACGGTTGAGCGTGAAGACGATGTACTCCTGCTCCTTGACTTGCAGCCCGTCAAGCACCGCCGGGCGCACAAGCCGCGGGCGGTTGAAGCGCAACGTGTCCATCAATATGTTGCCTACCATGTAAACTTTGGTAAGCTCCGCGCCCTCGCGGGTGGCTATGCTGGTGCTCCCGATGCCTGCGGTGAAGAGCAGGTCAGACAGCCCGTCGATGACAAGACGGTTGATTTCCTTCGGCATCTTGATGTCAAACGAGCGCGTGCCGGCCACGAGATGCGCCAGCGTAAGCCCGTGTTTCTTCGTAACTATGGCTACGGCCATGGTCGAAGCGAGGTCGTCAACGACGATGACGACGTCAGTCGGGTTGGCGGAAAGGTACGTGTCAAACTCTGACATGACGCGACCCGTCAGCTCGTTGAGGTTAACACAGTCAACGCCGAGGTACACGTCAGGCGCCGGTATGCCCAAGTCGGCGAAGAGAGAAGGCTCAAGCGTGGGGTCGGCTTGCGTCCCGGTATACACCAAACGGTAGTCAACGGCCTTGCCGTCGGCCTTCGCCTTGATGACGGCACGCACCAGAGGAGCCACCTTTATGAAGTTGGGGCGCGCCCCTGCGACGATACATATATTCTGCATATTCACTTTTTCTTTAATTGAGAATTGATAATGGAGAATGGAAAATTATGATTACCATTGTCCTTTTATTCTTTAATCAAGCAAAGGTAATCATAATTTTCCATTCTCCATTATCAATTTCTAATTTAAAATCATTCTGACTTGAACAGGTCCTTTATACCTCCTATGCTGCCCATAAGGTTGGTTGCCTCATACGGCAGGTAGACGGTCTTGGTCTTGTCGCCCGTCGCCACTTCCTCAAGCATCTGTATATACTTCTGCGCCAGGAGGTAGTTGGCCGGGTTGGTGCTCTTGCCCACGGCCTCGGTTATTTTCTCTATGGCAATGGCTTCGGCCTCGGCCTTGCGTATGCGGGCCTGCGCCTCGCCCTCTGCATTGAGTATAGCCATCTGCTTGTCGGCCTCGGCCTTGTTGATTATGGCTGTCTTCTCGCCCTCAGATTTCAGTATGGCGGCGGCCTTCTCGCCCTCGCTTGTCAGGATGGTGGCGCGCTTGTTGCGCTCGGCCTGCATCTGCTTCTCCATGGCCTGAAGCACGCTTTCGGGCGGAGTGATGTCCTGAAGCTCGACGCGGTTCACCTTTATGCCCCATTTGTTGGTAGCATCGTCGAGCACGGCGCGCAGCTTCGTGTTGATGGTGTCGCGCGAAGTGAGCGTCTGGTCGAGCTCAAGCTCGCCGATGATGTTACGCAGCGTGGTCTGCGTAAGCTTCTCAATGGCGTTGGGCAGGTTGTTTATTTCATAGACAGCCTTGAACGGGTCTACGATTTGGAAGTACAGCAGGGCGTTGATTTGCGTCTGAACGTTGTCCTTGGTGATGACGTTCTGCTTGTCGAAGTCGTACACCTGCTCGCGCAAGTCGATGGAGTCTGTGTACATATACCTGCCCCGGCGCACGGCCACAATCTCCTTGGCGCGGTCGATGAAGGGGATGATAATGTTGATGCCGGGCCTCAACGTGGCGTAATACTTGCCGAGACGCTCTATGATTTTGGTTTCAGACTGTGGTATGATGACAAGACTTTTCTTGACTACCACCAGCGCGCAGATTACCAGCGCGATAAGGACGATTACAAAAGTGTTCATGTTTTTATACGGTTTTAAGGTTTTACGGTTATGAGGTTATACGGTTATGGACGTGGTTTTAGGGTTTTGCGGTTATGAGGTTATACGGTTATGGTTGCGGTTTTAAGGTTTTGCGGTTATGAGGTTTTACGGTTATGGACGCGGTTTTAGGGTGTTACGGTTATGAGGTTACACGGTTATGGACGCGGTTTTAAGGTTATACGGTTATGGGGTTGTGCGTCGTCAAGTCAACCGTATGACCGTAAAACCGCACAACCGTAAGACCGCACTCACGCCTTTTCCACGGTTATTATTATGCTCTCGCGGCCCACCACGCGGACGTTCTGCCCCAAGGGGATATACGCTCCGTCGGCCGACACGGCCTTCCAGTCGTCTCCGTCGATGGCAACGCGGCCGTAACCGCCCTGCTCTATGGCCTCGCTTACGCGCCCGATGCGCCCCATCAGGGCGTCGGCATTGCTCGGACGCTCGCGCCGCTTGCCGTGAAGCGCCTTGACAAGGCGCGGCCTTACGAAGAGGAGCGACAGCAGCGAAGCCAGCACGAACACAAGCAGCTGGCCGTAAAAGCCCACGCCGAAGGCTGCGAACACCGCCGTAACGAGCGCGCCTATGGAGAAACAGAGGATGAAGAAGTCGCCCGACGTTAGTTCGAGAATAAGGCAGACGATTACTACCAGCGACCAGAACTGCCACAGATTTGCTGCGAAATAATCTATCATATTATGCGGTTTTACGGTTTATGGGTTGTAAGGTTATTCGGTTTTTAGGTTTTATGGTTATGCGGTTATCGGGTTATGGGGTTTTGCGCTCCGTTGGTTTACGGCCTTGCAGGCTTAGGTTCGCACCGCATGACCGTATAACCGAACAACCGTATAACCGCAAACATTTGTTTCTGCGAAGATAATCAAATTTATCGGTTGCGGCAAGAAATAAGGCGATTATTTTAAGGCTGCAATGCCTGTGACGACATATAAAAACGGCAAAGACCGCTGAAACGATGCGTTTAGGCCGTTGAAACTACACGTTAGAGCCGTCCAAACGATGTGTTTGGACGGCTCTTTCCGCCGCCATTCATAGCAAGTGTGTAAGTGCTTGATAATCAACGGGGTTGCAAAAGGCCGTCTTTTAGCCTGCAAAACACGGCCTTTCAGCGTGCGATTGACGGCCTTTTGGAAGGCAAAAGGTGGCCTTTGGCGGTTCATCCGCAGTTCAGGTGTATGGAATATAAAGCCAATAAGCATATACATCCTACTGTAATTCAGG
>CAJJWN010000062.1 GCA_905196835.1 uncultured Prevotella sp.
CCGCCAGACGGTGCCCCGGCTGAACCGCCTGTTGCCGCGCGACATCGCCGCCGACAGGCTTGTGCCGGTGCCTGCGGAGATGCACGCACGCTTCAGCGCCACATCGCGCACATACCATTATTATATACATACGCGCCGCGACCCTTTCCTGAGGGCGTATTCGTGTGAGATGTTTTACGCCCTCGACTTCGACAGGATGAACCAGGCGGCGGCCCTGCTGCTTGAATACGACGACTTCGCGGCGTTCTGCAAGAGCCATACCGACGTGAAGACCACCCTTTGCCGGGTGACCGAGGCACGCTGGGTGCAGGACGACGAGTATCGCTGGCACTTCGTAATAACGGCCAACCGCTTCCTGCGCAACATGGTGCGCGCCGTGGTGGGCACGCTGATTGACGTCGGGCGCGGCCGTACAGACGTAGAAGGCTTTAGAAAAATCATAGAAGGACGTTCGCGCTCGGGGGCTGGCGACAGCGTTCCGGCCTGCGCGCTGTTCCTTGAAAAGATATTGTATTGAAGGAGAGAAGGAGTAAGTAGGGAAGTAGTAAGTAGTAAGTAGGGAAGTAGTAAGGAGTAAGTAGGGAAGTAGTAAGGAGTAAATGGTAAAGTAGTAAGGAGTAAAGTAGTAAGGAGTAGGTAATAAAGAAGCAAGGATTTAATGGAGATGCCTTGTATGTCTACTGCAATTTGATTTTTCACTTTTCACTTTTCATTTTTCACTTAAAATGTGGTTATTATTGGCATTTTTGTCCGCAGCTCTGCTCGGATTTTACGATTCGTTTAAGAAAAAGTCGCTTGACGGCAACGCCGTCATCCCCGTGTTGTTCCTCAACACGCTCATATCGTCGCTCATCTTCCTGCCGTTCATCGTGCTTTCGGCCACCACCGACACGCTCGACGGCACCATATTCAAGGTGGCAAGCGGCGGATGGGATATGCACAAGTATATCATACTGAAGAGCGTCATCGTGCTGGCGTCGTGGGTGTTCGGCTATTTCGGCATGAAGCATCTGCCCCTCACCATCGTAGGGCCTATCAACGCCACGCGCCCGGTTATGGTGCTCGTGGGCGCGTTCATAGTGTTCGGCGAACGCCTTAACCTCTACCAGTGGATTGGTGTGGCGCTGGCCGTGGCGTCGTTCTTCATGTTGAGCCGCAGCGGAAAGAAGGAGGGCATCGACTTCAAGCACGACCGCTGGATTTACTTCATCGTCCTGGCCGCCCTGCTCGGGGCGGTGAGCGGCCTTTACGACAAGTATCTCATGGCTCCGGCAAGCCACGGCGGCGTGGGGCTTGACCGCATGATGGTGCAGAGCTGGTACAACATCTACCAGTGCTTCATGATGGGCTTGATGCTGCTCCTGCTCTGGTGGCCCAAGCGCAAGCATACTACGCCGTTCCGCTGGGACTGGTGCATAATACTCATCAGCGTGTTCCTGAGCGCCGCCGACTTCGTTTACTTCTACGCGTTGAGCATTCCCGGGGCGATGATAAGCATCGTCTCGATGGTAAGGAGGGGCAGCGTCATCGTGTCGTTCCTGTTCGGGGCGGTGCTGCTGCATGAGAAAAACTTGAAGAGCAAGGTAGTTGACCTCATACTTGTGCTGCTCGGAATGCTGTTCCTGTACATCGGCTCGAAGTAGCTCTTTCAGTTGGCGGCAGGCAGCTCGTCTGCTTTTCAACTCGTCAACTTGTCTGCTGAAAATTTTGCTTTTTGACATAAAAATAGTATTTTTGCATTCGATTATAACGAAACGAGCGTTTTTTATGGCATATAACATATTCAAGGGGTTAGGCATAGCCCTTGTTACACCGTTCACATCAGATGGAGCCGTTGACTATCAGGCGTTGAAAAAACTTATAGCATACCAGCTTTCAGGCGGCGCCGACTTCTTTTGCATACTTGCCACTACGGGCGAGACGCCCACGTTGACCAAGGACGAGAAGCAGAAAATAAAGCAGCTCGTGGTTGAGATGGTTGGAGGCAAGGTGCCAATACTTATGGGTTGTGGCGGCAACAATACGGCCGAAGTGGTGAACGAGTTGCAGACAGGAGACTTTTCAGGAATAGACGGTGTGCTTAGCGTATGCCCTTATTATAACAAGCCGTCGCAGGAAGGCCTGTACCAGCACTTCAAGGCCATAGCGGCGGCCACCAACTTGCCGGTTGTACTTTACAACGTTCCCGGGCGTACTGGGGTCAACATGAAGGCCGAAACTACCGTCCGCCTTGCCCATGACTGCCCTAACATAGTGGCTATCAAGGAAGCTGCGGGAAGCCTTGAGCAGGTAGACGAAATCATAAAGAACAAGCCCGACACGTTCGACGTAATAAGTGGCGATGATGCTCTTACCTTCCCGATGATAGCTTGTGGTGCGGCCGGAGTAATATCGGTTATCGGCAACGCGTTGCCCAAGGAGTTTTCGCGCATGATACGCCTTGAGAAAAAAGGGGAAATAGAAAGCGCGCGCAAGATACATCACAAGTTTACCGACCTGTTCAACCTGCTTTTCGTTGACGGCAATCCGGCCGGCGTTAAGGCGATGCTTCACGAAATGGGCATGATTGAGAATGTGCTTCGCCTTCCGCTTGTGCCTACGCGCCTTACCACGATGCAGCGCATAAGCGAATGCTTGAAGTTCAGGATTTAGGCGTTTGGCTTTTATAATATTGCAAAAGGCGGCATTCCTCGATGAGAAATGCCGCCTTTTGTTATGCCGGATGCGCCATGTCGGGCTGCAACAAAAAACCGCAGGACTTAGTCCCGCGGTTTTACTCGCTTTTAATAGCCGTAGCTAATTATTCAGCAACAGTTGAGTCAACAGCAGCAGAATCAGCAACAACGCTGTCAGCAGCCAATGTGTCAACAACAGCTGTGTCGGTTGCTGTAGAGTCAGCACCCTCAGCGTTAGCTGTTTTGTTACCACAAGATGCGAAAGAGATAGCTGCGATAGCTACGAACATTAAAACTAACTTTTTCATTTTCTTTGCTTTTTAAATCTGTAAAACAATCAGTTGTTTATTAAAACGCTGCAAAGGTAAGTATTTTTTTGATACGTTGTTCTCATTTTATGCTTTTTTTTCGACATGTTTTTGTAACTTTTTCATAAGTAATTGAATATCAGCGGAATACAAACTGCTAATGACTGTTAAACTTTGCGGAGGTATTAAGAAATGTTGTAGGGCAGGGGCGTTTTCGAGTTTTTTTCGTACCTTTGCGCCATGCTATCGCGCCGTAATGCCCGGAAGTTACTTTGCTTATAGGCGGTGGGTGCTGGCATGGCATATATATAATAAGGTAAAATACTTTTCAACGGCCTGCTTCGTGTGATTGCAGGTTGTAAATCAAGGAATAATAATGATTGACACATCGGCCTTTCAGGGTAAGACCGCCGCTTATTTCACGCTTGGATGCAAGCTTAACTTCTCGGAGACATCCACTTTCGGGCGGTTATTGCAGGAGATGGGTGTGCGCACCGTGAGCAAGGATGCCGACATCTGTATAATAAATACGTGTTCGGTGACGGAGGTGGCTGACCACAAGTGCCGCCAGGCCATACACCGCATGGTACGCGAGAACCCGGGGGCGTTTGTCGTGGTTACGGGATGTTACGCCCAGTTAAAGCCTGAAACGGTGGCCGGGATTGACGGGGTTGACCTCGTGCTTGGGGCGAACGAGAAGGCTGACTTGATACAATTCTTGTCTGAAGCATGGTCGGGCGCGAGACAGGACACTTCGCTTCACCGCCACCATACGGTCAAGACGAAAGACATCAGGACGTTCGCGCCGAGCTGTTCGCGAGGCAACCGTACAAGGTATTTCCTCAAAGTGCAGGACGGATGCAACTATTTCTGTACTTATTGCACCATACCTTATGCCCGTGGTTTCAGCCGCAACCCGAGCATAGAGTCGCTTGTTGAGCAGGCGCGCCAGGCCGCAGAGGAGGGTGGAAAGGAAATTGTGCTTACCGGAGTTAACATAGGCGACTTCGGGGAGACCACCGGCGAGAGCTTCATCGACCTTGTAAAGGCTTTAGATAATGTGGAAGGCATCAGGCGTTACCGCATAAGCAGCATCGAGCCTGACTTGCTTGATGACCGGCTTATAGAGTATTGCGCGCATAGCAGGGCGTTCATGCCTCACTTCCACATCCCGTTGCAAAGCGGCTCCGACGAAGTGTTGCGCCTCATGCACAGGCGTTATGACACCAAGTTGTTCGCCCATAAGATAGAGCTTATAAAGAAGGTGATGCCCGACGCGTTCATCGGTGTTGACGTGATGGTGGGCACAAGGGGCGAAAGGCCGGAGCTGTTTGAGGAGACATACGCCTTCTTGAAGGCTTTGGACGTAACCCAGCTGCATGTGTTTCCTTATTCGGAGCGTCCCGGCACGGCGGCGTTGAAAATCCCGTATGTGGTTTCCGACGAGGAAAAGAAGCGCCGTTCGAGGTGCCTGTTAGCCCTCTCTGACGAGAAGAAAGATGCCTTTTACGCACGCTATATAGGCTCGGAGGCGGAAGTGTTGTTAGAGAAGGCTACGCGAGGACGCTCGATGCACGGTTTTACGCGCAACTATATCCGCGTGGAGCTACCTCCTTCTCCCGATAATGAAAGCCTTGACAACCAGATAGTTAAAGTCAGACTGGGCGGCTTCAATCATGACAAGACCGCATTAAAAGCTATACTTTGATATGGACAAGACCGCTATTGTAATCCTGAACTGGAACGGGGTGGAGATGCTTACGCGCTTTCTGCCCAACGTGCTTGATTACTCGCGTGGCGAGGCCGTGGTGTATGTGGCCGATAATGCCTCTACCGATAACTCGCTCGAAGTGCTGAAGATGCACTTCCCCGAGGTGCGCGTCATCGTGCTGGAGAAGAACTGGGGGTTCGCCGAAGGCTATAACCGTGCGCTCGGACAGATTGACGCGGAGTATTACGTGCTGCTCAATTCCGACGTGGAAGTGTCCCATCATTGGCTTACTCCGCTTATAGAGTTCATGGATAACCATGCCGACGTTGCGGCGTGCCAGCCCAAGCTCCTGTCCCTGAAAAACCGTGACGCGTTTGAATACGCCGGGGCTTGCGGAGGCTTCATCGACCGTTACGGCTATCCGTTTTGCCGGGGAAGGATATTCGACACCGTAGAGAGCGATGACGGCCAGTATGATTATGCGGCCGAAGTGTTGTGGGCTACGGGCGCGTGCATGGTTGTCCGTGCAAGCGACTTCAAGGAGGCGGGCGGCTTTGACGCGCGTTTCTTCGCCCATAGCGAGGAAATAGACCTTTGCTGGCGTATGCGCCTTATGGGCAAGAAGATATATTGCATTCCCGATAGTTTCGTTTATCATATCGGCGGAGGCACTTTGCCGAAGAACAACCCGATGAAGACTTACCTGAACTTCCGCAACAACCTTACGATGCTTTACAAGAACTTGCCCGACGGGGAGCTGCGCCACGTCATGCGTGTACGCCTCTTCCTTGATTACGTAGCGGCGTTCCAGGCATTGCTTTCGGGGCGTGTGGGCGACTTCAGGGCCATAATCAACGGGCGCAAGGCGTTCAAGAAGTGGTTGCCCGAATACCGGGAAGTCAGGCGCGAGGTGCAGGGCAGGAGAGTGGTGCGCGACGTTACGGGCATCTATCGGCATTCCATTCTTTGGCAATATTACGCTAAAGGGCACAAGAAGTATGCGGAAATATTGTAAAAGGTGAGAAGGTGGGAAGGTGAGACGGTGAGAAATAAAAGCATTAAATTATTTTCTCACTTTCTCACCTTCCCACCTTCTCACCCTTTCGTAAATCCCAACGACATTACGCTGAACCTCGTTCCGCCGGCCTTCATCAGCTCTTTGGCGCACGATGTTACGGTTGCGCCGGTGGTTACAACGTCGTCTATTATCAGTATGTGTTTGCCTTTCACGGCGTCGCCGTCGGTCAGGAGGAACACGTCTTCCACGTTCTCGTTTCTCTGCCAGCGGTTCATTTTCGTCTGGCTGGCCGCAAACGATTTCCTTTTCAGTGCTTTGCTTGTTATCGGTATGCGTGTTACCGCGCTGACACCGCGCGCTATTTCAAGACTTTGATTATATCCGCGCTCGCGTTGCCTATTCTTGGCGAGCGGAACGGGAACTATTGCGTCGATGCCGTCGAAAAATCCGTACGTTGCAAATTCCTTTGCCGCCATGCGCCCCATCAGTTCTCCCGTTTCAGGGTGGCTGCGGTATTTCATTGAATAAATGACATCTCCGGGGACGGAGTGTGCGCGGTAATAGAACAACGCCGCCGCCCTTTCCACCGGTATGCGTCCCCAGAAGAGCCTTGCCAGCTCGTTATCGCGTGGCGATGCTGGATGGCCGGTGCGTGGCAACTCGATGTTACAGGCCGTGCACACCACGTCTTCGCCAATGGCAAGGCGGCATCCGCACATTACGCACCGCCTTGGCGTAATGAGGTTGATTAGGCGTGCCAACATGTCGTTAAATTAAGAATTAAGAGTGAAGAGTTAAGAAAACTACCAACAGAAGCATATTTTCTTAATTCTTAACTCTTAATTCTTCACTCTTAACTCTTTAATAGCTTCTCGCTATGATTACGCGCTGCTTGGCCGGTTTGCCCGATACCATGTCAACGCCCTCGGTCTGCTCCACGCCGAAGGGCACGCAGCGTATTGTGGCCTGCGTCTCCTCCTTGATGCGCGCCTCAGTCTCGGCCGTGCCGTCCCAGTGGCAGAGGAAGAAGCCGCCGTCCTTGATGCGCTCCTTGAACTCGTCGTAGTTGTCACACTCGTAGATGCGTGCGTCGCGGTAAGCCTTCGCCTTCTTGAACATGTTGTCCTGTATGTCCTTCAGCAGCTGCTCTACGCGTTCAACTATACCGTCAACGGGCACGGTGTCTTTCTCCAAGGTGTCGCGGCGCATTATTTCGAGAGTGTTGTTCTCAAGGTCGCGGCCACCCATAACGAGGCGGACGGGCACACCCTTAAGCTCGTAGTCGGCGAACTTGAAGCCCGGACGCTTGTTGTCTGCATCGTCATACTTGACAGATATGCCAGCTGCGCGCAGCGCGTTGATAACCGGAGTGAGCTTTTCTGTTATGGCCTGCAGCTGTTCCGCACCCTTGGTTATAGGTATGATGACAACCTGTATGGGGGCGAGCATAGGCGGCAGCACGAGTCCGTTGTCGTCAGAATGGGTCATGATGAGCGCGCCGATGAGGCGGGTTGACACGCCCCACGACGTAGCCCATACGTACTCGGGCTTGTTCTCCTTGTTGAGGTAGGTCACGTCGAACGCCTTGGCGAAGTTCTGTCCGAGGAAGTGGCTCGTGCCGCTCTGCAAAGCCTTGCCGTCCTGCATCATGGCTTCGATGGTGTAAGTGTTCAGCGCGCCGGCAAAGCGCTCCGTCTCGCTCTTCACGCCCTGCACCACGGGCACGGCCATCCACTTCTCGGCGAAGTCGGCGTACACGTGGAGCATCTTCTGCGCCTCGGCCTCGGCCTCCTCGCGCGTGGCGTGAGCCGTGTGGCCTTCCTGCCAAAGGAACTCCGACGTGCGCAGGAAGGGCCTTGTGCGCATCTCCCAGCGCATCACGTTGCACCACTGGTTGCACATCAGCGGCAGGTCGCGGTAAGAGTGAATCCAGTTCTTGTATGTGTTCCAGATGATGGTTTCAGACGTAGGGCGTATGATTAGTTCCTCCTCGAGGCGCGCCGCCGGGTCCACCTCTACGCCGCTCTTGTCCTCCTTGGCGCGCAGGCGGTAGTGCGTCACCACGGCGCATTCCTTTGCAAAGCCCTCTACATGCTCGGCCTCGCGCGAAAGGAACGACTTAGGTATGAGCAACGGGAAGTATGCGTTCTGCGCACCCGTCTCCTTGAACATCTTGTCAAGCTGGTGCTGCATCTTCTCCCAGATAGCGTAGCCGTAAGGCTTGATTACCATGCAGCCGCGCACGGCCGACTGCTCGGCCAGGTCGGCCTTGGTCACCAAGTCGTTGTACCACTGGCTGTAGTTGTCAGCCCTTTTTGTCAAGTCTTTCAATTCTTTTGCCATGATAAATGCTTTGTTTTAACGAATTTGGATGCAAAAGTACATAATTAAATTAAGAGTTAAGAATTAAGGATTAAGAAAATATGCCTTGCCGGTGATTTTATCCCCTTTCCCTTTTAATTCTTCACTCTTAACTCTTAATTCTTCACTCTTAATTAGCTCTTAGCTCACTTCTATCCATATGGCCTCGTCGCGCGAGCGTGCCTCGGTCATGGCTTTTATGAGGCGGTGCAGCCAAATCCTCGAGTTGAGCACCATGCCCCGTTTGAGGTTCTGGCCTACGAGTATGCACCCCTGGGTGTCTTTTGCGGTGTTGCCCGCGTGTATGCGCACGCCCTTGAACATGGGCACGCCCACGAGCAGGGGCAGCCATGCGTCGAACTTGGGCGACTTGGTTATCACCACGGGGTAACGCCCGTCGGGTATGGCCGTGCGCCCCTTTACCTTTCGTCCGGGGCGGCCCCAGCCTATGTCGCGCCATGTAGGCTCGAGCGTGTCGCAGAACGGTTGGCCGTCCACCTCGAGGCGGCCTATGGTGTATGTCTTGCGCTTGGCGATGCGTTTCAATGTAAGTTCCATAATGATTAAATGAAAAATGAAAAATGAAAAATGAAAAATGAAAAATCGGGTTGGCGGCGCACTTTCTCAATTGTCATCTGTAATTGTAAGCGATGAGCCGTGGATGCCCGGTTGGCGGATAGGCCCGATGAGCCTAATGAGCCGGATGAGCCGTGGATGCCCGGTTGGGCGGATAGGCCCGATGAGCCCGATTAGCCGGATGAGCCGTGGATGGTACAGGGGATAATTTTTAATTATTAATTTTTAATTTTTAATTTTCTCATACCCCTTTTCCGTGCTTTTGATGTATCCCCGGTGCGTCCACTGGTTGAGCATGTTGCGCGTGCCCTCGGCGCTGTGTCCGTTGGCCGTGCGTATGTAGGCGGCGTCGGCCAGGGTGAAGCTGTCTGGCAGCAGTGCCAGGAGGTTCCTCGGTCCCGGCTTGGGCTGGCGGCTATCGTCCATGGCCTTGGCTATGTCTTCGCCGAAGAAGGCCATCTTGCACCACATGTCGTAGCGCAGCGACCAGCGTATGAACTCGTCCATGGCTCCCTCCCACTTGCACCCGTTGGCCACGTACAGCACGCAGGCCTTGAGCCAGGCTATCACCGTGGCGCGGAACGACAGGTTCTCGTACACGCGGCTCTGCGTAAGGCGCGCCGTGTCGGCGTTCTCCTCGAGCAGGCGGCGTGCCAGCCGTTCGGCCTTGGGGCACTCTACGAGGCCCTGTGCGCGTGTAAGGTTCTTTATGTAGGGGCGCAGCTTCTCGTCGAAGTCGTCGCCGTAAGAGCCGTACACGGGTATGGGCGCGCCTATTTCGCGTTCGGGTATGGTGCAGAAGTTGATGCGCGACACGGGGCCGTCCGTCAGCACCTTGGCGAAGTACCGCCGCCCTTTCTGTATGGTGGTGGCGGCGTTCCAGTTGAAGCGTATGGTGACCTTCTCCGTCACGCTCTGCGTGCCTACGCGCGTCTGGCCGTAGCGGTTGCCGGGGTCGAAGGCGAGGCACATTATCTGGAACTGCTGGCCTTGGCGGCCCGAGCCGCGCAGGGCGTCGAACTGGTCGATTTCGTTCAGCTTGGTGTAGAGGAAGTGGCCGTCGGCCTCGGCCGTGCGCATTACGAAGGCCGGGTTGGTCATGTCGGCGTCAATCTCCTGTATTACCAGCCCCTCGGGTCGCTGGCGCTTGTCCTTGTTGGCTCCCTTCGAGTTTACCTCGTCCTTCCACTGGCGTTCGCGGCGCAGGTTCTCGGCGTCGCGCAGGCGTATGTCGGCCATGATGCGGTTTATGGGCGCGGAGATGCAGTCCTTGCCTGCGCCGGTGCCCGCCATGAGCACGTTCATGAGCGTGGCCTCGTGCTCCACGTTGTCTATGTAGCGGAAGCGCGTGCGCCACAGGTGGGCGGCCAGCGGAGGGAACACGGCGTGGGCCACGGCGGCCCTGTACGCCTCGGGCGTGCGGCTCACGAGCAGCTTGACCAGCCGTGGCAGCCTCTGCGGCATCTCGGGCGGCGTGCCGCCCTGCATCCCCGTGGCGGCGCAGGTGGGGTTGGCGGCAAGGGTCACGGCCCTTGCCATCATGCCCGGCAGGGAGCACCGCTTGGCCGAGCAGGCCGAGTGGATGAGGCGGCGCATCTCCTGCTCGCCCAGTCCGTAGCGCGGCATGAGGCGCAGCATCAGCTCCTCCCGGTCGTCGGTGATGTATCGCAGGTGCGAGGCCAGGCGGTGCAGCTTGTCGTTGCGCTCGCCCTTCTGCGGTTCGCCTCCGGCCAGCTCCCACCACCGCGCTATTATGGCGGAGTAGGGCGTGCCCTTGAAGCAGGACTCGGCCTGCTCCTCCGTGTCGCCCTGCGCGGCCGTGGCCGGGTTGGCTTCGTCGCCCGGCTCTTGCCCCTTGTCATCTGTAATTGTAAGCGCGGCGGCTTGCCCTTGCGGCGCGGGCTCGTCCGGGCTTTCCGGCTCCGTGGCCGGTGGAGGCGTGGGGCTCGGGCTGAAGAGCCTGTCCTCGTCGATGTACAGTATGTACTGGCGCGGCACGAGGAAGGAGCACCTTGCCATGTCCTTTACGCACCCGTCGTAGGCCGCCTCGCCCAGGCGCGCCGACATCCAGCCCTGCGCCTGTCCGAGGCTCATGCCCCGGGGCACGGCGAACACCAGGCGCAGCCCCTCGGTAGAGGGTGTCACGTGGGCCAGCGCCACGCCCAGCTCGGCCTCGCGCCCGGCCACGTGGCCGCGGTAATATCCGCGCGGGTCGCTGATGTGGTCGATGTCGTACATGGAGAGGCCGCTGGGCAGGGCCTCGTCGTTCCTCCTGCGCCCGTGGGCGAAGGTGGCGTGGGGCGTTATCACGGGCAGGCGGCGCTTGGCCTGCGCCTTGTACTCCTCGAAGTCGTCGCGGCTCATCTCTCCGCGCCTGGCCTTCTCGAGCGCGTCCTCGATTGCGGCGCATATCGCGCCGGTCTGCGGCGCGTCCACCGCCGCCCAGAACATGTCGCGGGTGCAGGGGCGCACCTGGCCTGACTTTACGTTATTGCTTATTCCAAACATATTGATGAAATGAATAATGAAAAATGAAAAATGAATAATGAAAAATGAATAATGAAAAATGAATAATGAAAAATGAATAATGAAAATGCACAATGCATAATTCACAATCCGCCAAGGATATTGTGCATTGTGCATTGTGCATTATGCATTATGTATCGCTTAGCTTCCCCTCTACGAACACGGCGGCCTGGCGGCTCTCGGCCACGAGTGCGCCCGAGGGCGTGGTGTCGGCCTCGTCGAGGCCAACGGAGAGCGTCAGGCGCACGTGCGTGGGCGACACCGTGGCGCGTCCGTGGGGCAGGCGCTTGTATCGCGTGCCTGCGGGCGGCGTGTACTTGGCGTGGCGGTGGAACGTGCCCTCGGTGGGGTTTACCAGTCCGATGGTGCCCTGTATGCGGCGGCCTGCGGAGACCATCTCCTCGTAAGCCGCGTCGGGCAGAGTCAGTGTTATTTTCATGGCTTAGATGTGTTTTGGGGTTAATGAATTTATCTCTGTCACTACTATGTCCTGGTACGCCTGCCCGTTGTGCTCGTGGGTGGTGAAGCGCAGGGTGGCGGCCACCACCTCGCCGGGGGCGTACTCGCACAGGGCGGCGTTGCCCAGCAGGGTGGCGGCGTACTCGTCGGCGTACTTGCCTCCCGGCTCCTTCAACACTATGGCGCGCTTTGCCAGCGTGCCCGTCTCGCTCTTCTCGCTCTTCACCTGGAAGGCGGCGCCGCAGGCGGCTACTTTCAATATTCTTGTTTCCATATATTTTTGTTTTATTAGTTGGAAGCTCCGTTATCGGATGCCTCCCCGAACGTTCGTAGTGCAAAGATAGTAATAGGGGACGGGATGGCGAAAAAATAAAAAAGGTCATTCGAGGCCGACCTCGAATGACCTTGAATGACCTTAGACTTGCGCCTGAAAAGGGGTGCTTCAGCTCTCCAATATGTCTGCGAACATTTGCTTTGTACGCTCGAACGCCTGCCCCTCGTAGCGGTAGTTCTCGTTGGTGTAGTTATAGAACAGGCTTTTCGAACTTATCTTCCCTTCGCCGAACTCGGCGCAGAACTGCTCCCATGTGGGGCGGCTTATCGCCCCGGCATCCATCGCCGCGCGTACGGGCATCGCTATGTCCTTGGGCTTGCTCTGCCTGTCGGCCAGCTTGTGCAGCAGGGCTATTACGGCGTCGGCCTTGTCGGGGCGCGTGACGCAGGGGCGCAGGCCGTCTCCGCCAGCCTCTCTCCGGGTCTGCTCCTGCGTGCGGTTTCCGGCTTGGGGTGCGGCCTGGGCGTAGTGGTTTTCCACCTGGCGCAGCGCCGGGAATACGTTTTGCTGCTCCACGTTGGCGTTATACACCGCGCCGGGCATTATGGTTACGTGAATGTTGTCGTTCATGTGGCGTTCAGAGTTTGCTTATCCATCCTTGTTCAGTATCGCGCCAGATGCGTTTGACGGGTGCGTCCAATGCCTGCCGTTCCACGTTGGCGTTGTACATTCCGCCTGCGTGCACGTCTATGCGCGTGGCTGGCTGGCCTGCGCCGCGCCGGTCGAGGGCGGCGAGCCGCTTGCGTTGCCCGTCGGTCATCTTGTCCCAGAACAAGTCGTAGAGCATCGACTTCATCGGGGCGCGCTCCTTCGGGTTTTCATCCACGTGCTCTTCAATGTGTGCCAGCAGGCGGTCTATCTGTTCGCGGATGATTTCGTCCTTGTCAAGTTCCGTTGAAGCCTGCTCGGCCTCCGCCATGTCCGCCATTTGTCCGTAAAGAAGGCAGGCCTCCCTTCGCAGGTCGTCTATCTTTTCCAGGCTTTGTTTGTGCAGCTCGGTCGCGTCCCTTGCGGCCTCCTCGGCCTCCTTGCGCTTCTTCGTTTCCAGCGAGAGCTGCCCGCGCAGCTTGGAGACCTCCTCCTCGAGCGCGGCTTTTCTCACGAGCAGCCGCTTGCGCTCGGCGTCGGCGGCCTTGAGCCGCTGCTTCTCCTCCGTGAGCCGCGCGTTGCTCTTGACAAATTCGTTGACCCGTTTGTTCAAGAATGCGATGGTCTCGTCCTTGTCCTCCAACCGCGCGGATATTTCGCCGAGCAGGTCGTCCAGGCTTGCGTCTTTCATGGTCTTGGCTTTCATGTCCGTCTCGGCGCCGGCCATGGCGCGCATTATGGCGTCGTCCATGCGCCGCGCGTCGTCGTCTGTTGTGGATATTAAATTTTTTAAATTCATGAACATTGATTTGTTTTAACTAAGCACTGCAAAGATAAGACTAATATTCGAGATAACCAAAAATAGCGCGGCGATTTGTGGAGGCCGTCTTCGCCAATCTTGAAGACGGCCTTTGCGGTGCGCAGGGGACGCCTTGGCCGCGCTTACAATTACAAATGACAGATGACACTGTGCTCATCCGGGTTGTGTGCCCGGAGGGTAGGGTAATAGGGGTTTATATTATTATATATATAAATATATTTATATATATAATAATATAACTTTTCTTTCC
>CAJJWN010000063.1 GCA_905196835.1 uncultured Prevotella sp.
GCTATTGCTATTGCCCGTAGGCTTTTTACCTTCTGCCGCGCACGCGGCGCGCATGAACGGCGAAGGCTGCGCGTTTTTGCGGCGTAGGCGTAACGCGCTGGCGGCTCTGTCACGGCTCGCCGATATATCCGAATATGGCTCTATCTCCGCAGGGGGTGAACATACGGCGGCGGCGTTGTAGCACCAACAGCAGGGGCGGCATCGTTGCCGCCCCTGCTTTTGTTTGATACCGCCGAAAATCTTGTTTCTTGTTTCTTACTTCTTGCTTCCTTTACCTCCCGTATACCGCCGCTGACGGCCCTCCGCCCATACCTCGTTGTACGTGGCGGGCTTTATGAAGCCGTGGCGGTAGGCATAGAGCAGCTTCTCGAGGTCGGCTATCTGTCGCTTCAGCTCGCGGCCGGTGTCGGTGTCGGCCACGAGCATACGGTGGGCCGACATCTCCACTATCTGCGTGGTGCTCTTGATGTCGGAGCCGCGCAGTATGGCGTCTTCTGTGCTGGTGAAGGGCTCGTGCTGCACAAGCTGGAATCCGCGGCTGTGGTACACGAGGGTGTAGCCGGCTATGCCGGTCTCCTTGTGGTAGGCCTGCGAGAAGCCTCCGTCTATCACCATGAGGCGGCCCTGGGCCTTGATGGGGTTCTCGCCGCTGGCGGCGTGCACGGGCACGTGGCCGTTGATGATGTGGCGGTTGGGGCCGGTAACGCCGAAGGCGTCGAGTATGCGGTCGCATACGCGCGGGTCGTCGCGCAGGGTGAAGTAGCAGCCCTTGTCCTCGCGGTATGTGTCCTTGTCGGCGAGGAAGTATCGCTCGAATGTTGCCATCTTCGACTTGTCGAAGAGCACGGAGTCGGGTCCGCACCAGAGGTAGAGGAAGTAGTCGGTGGCGTAGGCGCGCTCGCGGGGGTCGGTGTCGGCCTGGAAGGCGCTGCGGATGATGCGGTCGACGCGGTCCATTAGCTGCCGGCCGCTGTAGCGGCGTCCGTCGCCGAGCTCCACGTCCTTGAGCGAGCCGTCGGCGCCCAGTGGTACAGAGGCATGGTAGAGCAGGTTGCCGTTGACTATGGTGTAGAGCGAGCCGTGGGCGAGCATGAGGCGGACGTGGCGGTGCAGCTTCTCGCCGGTGGTGAAGGAGTGGCGCAGGCGGTCCATGAGGGTGCGCTCCTCGGCGGTGAGGGCGTAGGGGTTGGCGGGGTCTACGGTGGGGAAGGCGCAGCTCTTCATGGCATACTGGCGGCCGCCTATGGCGCACAGGCCGCGGCCGTAGTCTACGCTGCCCAGGAGCAGGCGGCCGTCCATGCGCCACTCGGGGTGGCGGCTGATGACGGCGGCCTCTACCTTGAACTGGAGTATGGTTATGGCCTTGTGCATCTGCGCGGTAAGGCGGCGCGTCTTGTCGTCGATGTCGGCCGCCCCGCCGCCGGTGCTTGGGGCAAAGCCGGTGCAGGGGTCGTCGGCGTAGTGCTCCGTGGCGAAGGTGGCCAGTGGCACGAGGTTGACGCCGTAGCCCTCTTCGAGGGTGGCGAGGTTGGCGTAGCGCAGGGAGAGGCGGATGACGTTGCAGATACAGGCCTCGTTGCCGGCGCAGGCTCCCATCCAGAGCACGTCGTGGTTGCCCCACTGCATGTCCCAATTATGGTAGGCGGCGAGGGTGTCCATGATGAGGTGGGCGCCGGGGCCGCGGTCGTATACGTCGCCGAGCACGTGGAGCATGTCGATGGCGAGGCGCTGGATGACGTGCGCTATGGCTATGATGAAGTCGTCGGCGCGGCCGGTGGTTATGATGGTGTCTATTATCACGCTTACGTAGGCGGCCTTGTCGGCGTCGTCGGCGCGCTCGTGCAGCAGTTCCTCGATGATGTACGAGAAGTCGTCGGGCAGCGACTTGCGCACCTTGGAGCGCGTGTACTTGCTCGACACGTCGCGGCATACGCGCACCAGCTGGTGTATGGTTACGTGGTACCAGTCGGCCAGGTCGGCCTCGCCCGCCTTGACGAGCTCGAGCTTCTCCCCGGGGTAGTAGATGAGGGTGCAGAGCTCTTTCTTCTCGGCCTCGCGCAGCTCGCTGCCAAATATTTCGTTGACCTTGCGCTTGATGTTGCCCGAGGCGTTTTTCAGCACGTGCTGAAACGACTTGTACTCGCCGTGCAGGTCGGCCAGAAAGTGCTCGGTGCCCTTGGGCAGGTTGAGTATGGCCTGCAGGTTGATGATTTCGGTGCTGGCGTCGGCTATGGTGGGGAACGACTGCGAGAGCAGCCGCAAGTATCTCATGTCGTCCTCGATGTCTTTGGGTGCTGTTTTCATAATATATGTTTTTTTAATGAATAATGAATAATGAATAATGAAAAATGAAAAATGAATAATTGCCTCGCGGACTGCGTACTGCGGCGTCCGCCCGATTGTTCATTTTTCATTTTTCATTGTTCATTTTTCATTGTTCATTTTTCATTCTTCATTTTTCATTGTTCATTTTTCATTCTTCATTTTTCATTGTTCATTCTTCATTTTTCATTCTTCATTTTTCATTTTTCATTGTTCATTTTTCATTGTTCATTTTTCATTCTTCATTTTTCATTGTTCATTTTTCATTCTTCATTTTTCATTGTTCATTTTTCATTCTTCATTTTTCATTGTTCATTCTTCATTTTTCATTGTTCATTTTTCATTGTTCATTTATTAAAAAGTTTCTTTCGTAAGGCCGCGGTCTTGCGGTCGTCCACTGGGTCGGCGAACATGTAGCCCTCGCCGAGGCCGTAGTGCTGCTTCATTATCTGCAGCAGGCGCGCCGCGCCGCCGAGCAGGCCCAGCTCTGACAGCTTGCGGCTTACGGTGTCCTCGTCGTAGTCGGCCCGCCGCAGCGTAAGACACATGCTTACGAAATCGGCGCGCCGCGCCGTGCCGCGCGCCGCCTTGCGCAGCAGCGTGGCCATGCAGGCACACAGGGCGCGCTCCGCCGGCGGCAAGACCGCCCCGCCCTTCAGCCGGGCCAGCCGACGACTATCGGCACCAAGGCCGCCGGCATCGCAGGCGGCAGTGCGACGGGGCGCAAACCGGTCTACCACGCTGGCGTCGGCAAATGGCATACTCATGCCTGCGGCCTTCAGCCCGTAGGCTACATGGTCGAGCACGCCCTCGTCATAAGCATGTAGGCATATCCGCCGCAGCTGCTCCGCAGAGAGAGCCCTTACCTGCATGACGGCGGCTGGCGGCACTGCGCCTTCGCCAGGGAAGCCGCGCCACATGCCTGGCAGCAGGAGGGCGTCCTCGGCCGCCAGCAAGGCCGCGTCCATGCGGCTGTAAGGGTCGCTGTCAACCACCTTGCGGTAAAGCCGCAGCAGGCTATGGCTCATGCCGCCGGGCGTAGTGCCGGGCGAAAGGCTGTAAGGCTCTATTACGGCCGTCCTGTCGTTAAGGCTGCGCCGCGCCCTCAACGACGGGTGCCAGGAGAAGGCGGCAAAACGGGCCTCCTCCTGCGCGCTGACGAAGTGCAACGCGCCGGCACGCCTCAACATGCGGCGCTGGTACAGCAGCAACCGGGGCAGACCGGCAAGCCAGTAATGCCGCCTTACATGCCACTCTTCAAGCCTGCGGCCGGGGCTTATCACCACGGGTATGCCGCGCCGCGCACACTCTCTGGACAGTACATACGCGGCAAGGCTCCAACATGCGTGGACATGGACCACGTCAGGGGCGAACGCCGCCAGCTCGTTGCTGAAAAAACGGCGCAGGCGCCACGGCAAGGCTGCGGCGGGGCTTACGTGCACATCGACACCGGCCATGGGCGCTCCGCCCCCGCAAAGGGCAAGGACACGCACGTAGGCACGCCGCGCCATGGCCTCGAGCAGGGCCGGCATGTAGCCCTGCGCCGCCGAGCCGCCGACGGCCTCAAGGCTCGGAATGAAATGCAAGACCCTCATGCCGCTCATGACTTGTGGCTTATGAAGTCGTACTTGTCAGAGCGCCGGTAGGCCAGTGCGTACTTGGCGTTGTGCCAAACGATGCGCAGCTCATACGGCACGACCTTCCACAGGGGCGACGACACCCCGAACCGCGACATGGCGCGCCCGGCGCTGCGCGTCCTCGACAGCCAAGGCAGCACCAAGGCCGCAAGCGAAAACGGCAGTACGAGCCAACAGTGCGCCACGACGGCATATGCGGATGACAGGACGGCCGCCAGCATACAGGCGTAAAGCGAAAACATGTCGAGGCCTGCGCCAAGCTTGTAGGGCGCACCGCCAGACAAGCGGCGGCGCGTCTCGCGGTAGAACACATTGCGGTCATGCCACTCCTTGCGCGTAGGGGCTTCCTCCACGACATGAGCCTGCGGGCTTGCCTCTACCGCGATGCCGCCTGCGGCAGCGTATTTATTCACAAGGAAGTCGTATTCGCCACGAAGGTATTTCAGATTGCCCCGGAAGCCGTTGCCTGCCATGAACATGCTCTTGCGGAACATCAGGTTGCTGCCGCCTGCGGCATAGGCCTTACCCAAAGAAGCCATGCGCAGCATGGCATACTCATGGCGAAAACGGCTGAACACCCTGAAGCCTCCGGCTTCTGCCGGATAATTGCCGTAGCCGAGCACCATGTCAACGCCGTCGCCGCACCTTGAGGCCATGCAGCTTATCCAGCGAGGCGATGCCGGACGGCACTCGGCATCGGTAAGCAATATCCATTCGTTACGGGCGGCCTTCACACCGAGCGTTACGGCCAGCTTGCGGCGGCTCATGTAGCGCGACGACGCTGGGACAAACGTCGTGTACAGGTTGCCACTGCCGGCAAAGGCCTTCAACACGTCGGCCGTGCCGTCTTCGTCTTTCTCTATGACAACGATTACCTCAAAGCCCGGCGGATAGTCTTGGGCGAGGAACGCGGAAAGGTTTTCACGCAACTCACGGGCATTGTTGTCTGCCACGACAATCACCGACACTGGCGGATGCTCCCCTTCTGAAGGCACCTCACCCACGTCTTCGTGCAGTTTCCTGAAAAACATGTCAGCCAACGATGACCAAACGGCCAACACAGCCAGCACCGCACATGTCAAAATCGTTACAGTATCAAAAAGCATACCTTCGCCACACTTTTTATAACCAACAGTTGCAACGGGCACATTGCTGCGCCGCGTCACCTCATCTCTTCGGATATATAGCCCTTGGGCAGCGGACGGCAATTGTAGCCTGAAGCCATAACCTCTCCGTATGCCCCGGCGGACCGGATTGCGACGATGTCGCCGCGGCGGCACTCGTTAAGGTCTACCGCCTTCGCAAAAACGTCGCTCGACTCGCAGATTGGACCAACCACATCATAGGTTCTGAGGCTGCCGTCGCCCGATATGTTCTCTATCTTATGATAAGCCTGGTAAAGAGCCGGACGTATAAGGTCGGTCATGCCCGCGTCGATAATCGCAAACTGCTTCGCCGTTCCCTGCTTCACATAAAGCACCCTCGATATGAGCGAGCCGCACTGACCTACGACTGAACGGCCAAGCTCGAAATGCAGCGTCTGCCCCTTGCGCAGCTTCAGGTGGCGGGCGTACGTGTAAAAATATGCCTTGAAGTCGGGCACCGGCACCTTGTTGGGATGGGTGTAGTCTATACCCAAGCCGCCTCCCACATTGATGCTCTCTACCGAAATGTGATGGGCCTCAAGCTGATTTTGCAAGTCGTTTATGCGGTTGCACAACGCCACAAAGTCGCCCATGTCGAGTATCTGCGAGCCGATATGGAAGTGCAGGCCGACAAACTTGACATTGCTCATCGACAGCGCTTTCTCAATGACGCCCTCCATGTCTTCCATGGCGATGCCGAACTTATTTTCCGACAAGCCTGTGGTTATGTTGGCATGGGTATGGGCCCCGACGTCCGGGTTTATACGGAACGCCACACGGGCCACCTTGCCCATCCGGCCTGCCAACCCGTTTATGACGTCAAGTTCAGGCACGCTCTCCACGTTAAAGCAGGCTATGCCCTTGTCCAAGCCAAGGCATATCTCCCTGTCGCTCTTGCCTACTCCGGCAAAGACAATCTTGTCATGGGGAAAGCCAGCATCGACTGCGGCCTGCACCTCGCCGCCGCTGACACAGTCGGCGCCAAGCCCGGCCTGGCAGATTATGTTCAGCAGCTTTGGATTGGCGTTGGCCTTCACGGCATAATGCACGCAAAAGCCTTCATGGCGGCCGGCCTCGCGGTTGATTTCACGCAGCGTGGCACGCAGCAGGTCTGTGTCGTAATAATAAAACGGGGTGTCTGTTTCTTTAAACCTTTCTAAGGGAAATACACCTTTCATCTCCGCACCTTATTATTTATTGTTGAACAACGTGTCACTAAGGCATTGTAAAGCGCGCTTCTTGTCACTCTCACGGACAAGGAACGATATGTTGTAGTTGCTACCACCGTAAGATATCATCCTTACAGGGATGTTCTTCATGGCGTCCGTTGCCAACGTCTCAAAGCCAACATTGCTCCAGTCCAAGTCTCCGACGACGCAGATGATGCACATGTCACGGTCAACGGTCACCGTGCCATACTTCTTCAGTTCCGCAACGATGTCGCCAAGGTGGGCGTCGTTGTCGATGCTCATTGAAACACCTACTTCGCTCGTCGCAATCATGTCGATGGGAGTCTGGTAACTCTCGAATATCTCGAATACCTTACGCAAAAAGCCCGTAGCCAGAAGCATACGGCTGCTCTTTATCTTGATGGCCGTGATGTTGTCCTTTGCCGCCACAGCTTTTATCTTGCCAGGCACAATCTCGTTGTTGATAATCGTTCCAGGAGCCGTCGGGTCCATGGTGTTGAGCAGACGCACAGGAATACCGGCGAACTTGGCAGGCTGCACGCAAGTGGGATGCAATATCTTGGCGCCGAAATAAGCAAGCTCGGCAGCCTCCTCAAAATTCAGCTGGCGGACAGCCTCCGTCTTGTCAACCACACGTGGGTCATTGTTGTGCATACCGTCAATGTCCGTCCATATCTGTATCTCCGCGGCATTTACGGCCGCGCCGACAAGCGACGCCGTATAGTCGCTGCCACCACGCTGCAAATTGTCTATCTCGCCATAGGCGTTACGGCAGATGAAGCCCTGCGTAATGTAAACCTGCTTCCCTGGTACATGTTCAAGAATACCTGCCAGTTTTTCCTTGATGTATGCGGAGTCCGGCTCGGCGTTCTTGTCTGTACGCATATAGTCAAGAGCCGACAGCAACGCCGCCTCCACACCACATTCCAGAAGATAGTTCGTCATCATGTTTGTGCTCATAATCTCTCCCTGAGCCACAATGCTTTTCTCCTCAAAACTGGTGAAGAGGTCTTTCGTAAAAGAGCGCAGGTAGTCGAATTCGCCACGAAGGAAGTCACGCGTCTTGTTCTTCCACTCCTCCGTAGAATATAATTCATCGACATGACGCATGTATGTCTTTTCCAAGCGGTTGATTACATCGTTAGCCCCCTCGGGATTTTTCTTATACAGATAATCGGATATCTCAATCAACGAATTTGTCGTACCAGACATGGCAGAAAGCACAACCAATACCGGCTCTCCGCCATTTGTTATCAATGAGGCAACGCTCTTCATGCGTTCAGGAGAACCTACTGAAGTGCCTCCAAATTTCATTACCTTCATAACTGTTATAATATTGTTTATATCTACTTTTCTGAAAAATCAGTCTTCACTCTGCAAGCTTATCTTATTATATGCACTCGTTACATCGCTTATCGCCCCGTCTTTACACTGGTACACAATGCCCGGATATTTATCAAGCATAGGCAGATTGTGTGTTGACATCACCACGGCCGTACCTGTGAGGCTTATCTGCTTCAACAAGCTTACTATATTGTCGGCTGTCTCAGGGTCAAGGTTGCCTGTCGGCTCGTCAGCGATTATGATTTTAGGTTTGTTCAATATTGCCCGCGCTATGGCGATACGCTGCTGCTCGCCTCCTGACAACTCATAAGGCATCTTCAGCTTCTTCTCCGCCATGCCTACGGCCTCAAGCACCTCGTCTATACGGTCATTTATATCTTTCTTATCCCTCCATCCGGTTGCACGCAACACGAACTGCAAGTTTTTATAAACATTACGGTCATGCAGCAGCTGGAAATCCTGGAAGATTATGCCAAGTTCCTTACGCAAAGCAGGTACTTCCTTGCGCTTTATTTTCAGCATGTTGCGCCCCAACACAACGGCTTCATCACCATCGTGTATGTCAAGCTCGCAATATATGGTCTTCAACAAGCTGCTCTTGCCGGAGCCGACATGGCCTATTATATAGATAAACTCCCCTTCGTCTACATGGAAATTCACCCCTTCCAGCACACAAACGTCGTCCTGGTAAATGCCTACATTCTTATATTCTATAAACATAACACCTGATGTAATTCCAGTTTTTAATGTTTATGCCAGCCCGGTTCATGACGGCAACGCAACTCATCTGCTACACGTTCGATACGTATGCCCTTCTCGGTAAGCAGTACAATGAGGTGGTAAAACATGTCTGAAGCCTCATATATCAAGCGTTCGTCGCTGCCGTTTACAGCCTCTATCACCGCTTCAAGCGCTTCCTCTCCAACTTTTTGGGCCATCCTGTTTATACCATCCTTGAACAGGCTCGTGGTGTATGAACCTTCAGGCATTTCTTCATGGCGTTTCTCGATAAAATCCTGTAGCCTCGAAAGAAAAGCCAAAGGATTGCCAACATTATCTTCTCCCCAGCAGGTGTCTGTCCCGGTATGGCAAACAGGACCGTCGGGCACGACCTCAATCAGCAACGTATCATTGTCACAATCCGACTTTACGCTGACAACATTAAGATAATTCCCCGAAGTCTCCCCCTTCGTCCAAAGACGTTTCTTGCTTCTGCTGTAGAACGTTACCTTACTGGTTGCAAGGGTCTTATTATAAGCCTCTTCATTCATAAAACCAAGCATCAAGACCTTCTGAGTCCTGACATCCTGTATTATGGCAGGCACAAGCCCGTTCATTTTTCCAAAATCTATTTCCATCTTATATTAATTCGTTCACAACCTTACATTTATACCCTCATCATGCAGATAGTTTTTCAACCCGGATATGCTTATCTCTCCAAAGTGGAAAACACTCGCAGCCAAAGCGGCGTCAGCCTTTCCTGTCGTAAAAGCATCACGGAAATGCTCCATCTTACCTGCTCCACCACTGGCTATGACCGGTATGCCTAATTCGTCAGCCAAGCGAGCAAGAGCTTCATTGGCATAACCAGTTTTAACGCCGTCATGATTCATACTTGTAAACAGTATCTCACCGGCTCCACGCGTCTCGGCTTCCTTAGCCCAGCCAAACAGGTCGCGGTCCGTCGGCACACGGCCTCCATTAAGATAGCACGTCCATTTACCTTTATCATACTTAGCATCAATGGCACAAACACATACCTGTGAACCAAACCTACAAGCTATTTCATCTATCAGTTCCGGATTGCGTAAAGCAGCACTGTTTACGCTTATCTTGTCGGCACCGGCACTAAGCAGACGTTCAACGTCATCAATATCATTAATGCCACCACCTACGGTAAATGGTATGTTTATCTCACATGCCACACTCGTAACGACATCAGTAAATGTCTTCCGTCCGTCGCTGCTTGCCGTAATGTCGAGATACACAAGTTCATCGGCACCTGCATCACTATAAGCCTTGCCTAAATCCACGGGATTGCCCACACTCCGCAAGTTTACGAAGTTCGTCCCCTTTACTGTCTGTCCGTCCTTAACGTCAAGACAAGGTATTATCCTCTTAGCCAATCCCTTCATAATAGGAATTTTACAAAAACATAAAAACCATACACTATCTTCGGCTTCACAATTTGCGACGTTGCAGCCCGGCCAATTCCTCAACCAGAGCTTCCAAGTCTATCTTGCCTTCATAAAAGGCCTTGCCGAATATTACCGAAGGTACACCCGTTTGTTCAAGACGCCTAATGTCATCAACGCACGACACACCTCCGCTTGCAATCAAATTTATTTCGGGGAATGCGGCCAATATCCGCTCGTAAAGGGCAAAAGCCGGTCCTTCAAGCATCCCGTCCTTGGATATGTCTGTACAAAGAACATTCCTTACACCTTTTGATACATAATAGTCAAGAAAGCTGATAACGTCTTCTGCCGTGTCGTCACGCCATCCGTTTATACTTATCTTACCGTCACGCACATCTGCACCGAGGATTATCCGCTCCGCACCGAATTTGTCAAGCCACTTCACAAACAGCTCTTTTTGCGTAACAGCTATGGAGCCAACCGTAACCATGGACGCGCCACTGGCAAAAACTTTTTCAATATCATCATCGCTCTTCACTCCACCGCCGAAATCCACAACAAGGCGCGTGCGGTTTGTTATGCTCTTAAGGGCATCAAGATTGACAACATGTTTCGACTTGGCTCCATCAAGGTCTACAACATGCAAACGACTGACACCTGCCTGCTCAAACCTTTCGGCCATATCTGCAGGCGAATTGCCATAAACCGTCTTTGTGCCATAATCGCCCTTCGTCAATCTTACGCACTTTCCGTCTATTATATCTATCGCCGGTATCAGCTCTATCATAGTCTTATGTTTTTTAACAACAATCCTCAAGCGTCAGTCAAGCCGTTCGTTGCCTTGACATCATATCATCGGCTGATTGTAAACTTGCCGTCATATTTCAAGGAAATTACGCATTATAACCTCACCTACTCTACCGCTTTTTTCAGGATGAAATTGGGTGGCATAGAAATTGTCTTTGTGCATTGCTGCGCTATATGGCTGTATGTAATCAGAATTCGCCACGGTAAAATCACAAACAGGAACATAATAACTATGGATGAAATATACATATTCCCCGTCAGAAACACCTTTAAACAATGGAGACTCCAATCCATATAACGAGTTCCACCCCATTGCCGGAACCTTGTCCTCATGGCATGAAGGCTGAAACCGCCGTACATCCACATCAAAAACGCCGAGACAGTCTGTATTGCCTTCTTCAGAATGCCTGCAAAGCAGCTGTTGTCCTATACAAATGCCTAAAACGGGCTGGCGGAGTCCTTTAATGACAACATCAAGCCCGTACCGGCGCAAATAGTCCATTGCGCTTGCCGCTTCACCCTGACCGGGGAACACAACCTTGTCGGCAGACTTGATATCTTCAACATTGTCTGTCAACAGAGGCTCCACTCCCAACCTACGCAAAGCGTTGACAACGCTGTACACATTGCCCGCATTATATTTGACAACTGCTACATTCATAATTACAAATACAGCCGTTAACTGAATATTATCGTCTTGTTGTTATATGTCAGTATCTTACGTTCGATATGCTTTGTCACCGCACGGCTCAACACTATTTTCTCCAAGTCGCGCCCTTTCAGCACAAGGCTTTCCGGGGTGTCCTTGTGTGTAATGCGCACTACGTCTTGTTCTATTATCGGTCCGGCGTCCAGCTCCATTGTCACGTAATGGCTCGTCGCACCAATTATCTTAACACCCCTCTCCCATGCCTGATGATAAGGCTTCGCGCCGATAAAAGCCGGAAGGAACGAGTGGTGTATGTTTATTATATGGTGGGGATATTCACTTATCAGCTTCTCGCTTACAATCTGCATATAGCGTGCAAGCACGATAAACGTCACCTTCTCTTTCTTAAGCAGCTCCATTTCCGCCTGTTCCACCTCAGCCTTGTTGGAATGGTCCTTATTTATAGACCATACATGATAAGGAATGCCAAACTGCTCGGCTACGTAGCGCAAATCCTCATGGTTACTAATGATACAAGGTATTTCGACATTCCATTCACCGGCCTTGTAACGCGCCAACAAGTCGTACAGGCAATGGCTCATCTTGCTCACAAATATGGCCATGCGCGGCTTGACATCGCTGAAATGCAGACTGAACGTCATGTCATATCTTTGGGCATACAACGTTTGGATATAGTCCTTTAGCTTTTCCCTTGGTATTGTGAAATTGCCGAGTTCCCACTCCAACCTCATGAAAAACATGCCGTCCAGGCTGTCTACATATTGGTCAAGATATACAATGTTACCGTTATTGTCGGTTATAAACTTTGTTATCTCTGTTATAATGCCCTGCTTGTCCGGGCAATGAAGCAACAATATTGCAGTTGGTCTCATTTACCTTGGATGATAGTTACACCTTATTAATATTTCCATTTGCAAAATTACGAAATAAGTTCGGATTAACAACAATCTTTTACCAATTATTTTATTTAGGCATACAAAGTGAAACAAAAACAAGGTTTATTTTTACCTTTAAGGCAGTTGCCGTCCGTCAATCCATACAAATAGTTAGATTTTATCATTCAAAACGGACGCATAGACAAAAACAAAACAGCCGCAAAAGTATGAACTTTGCGGCTGGGGGGGTAGGGGGTTGGGGGGGCGGA
>CAJJWN010000064.1 GCA_905196835.1 uncultured Prevotella sp.
CATGGAAGAGCGTCTGTCTTCCGTGGAAGCCACCCTGCAACAGTTGGGGCCTGTGCAGGTTTTGCAGGAACGATTGTCCCAACTGGAAAACAACATTTACTCAACCAAAAACATGCTGACCTTTGACGAAGCCTGCCAATACCTCGGCGTGTCGGAAAGCCTGTTGTACAAACTGACCTCCACCAAGGACGTGCCGCATTTCAAACCACGGGGCAAGATGTTGTATTTCTCCAAGGCGGAACTGGACGCATGGCTCAGCCAAAATCCGGTCAAGACCTTGCAGCAGGCTTCGCAGGAAGCCGCCGAAGAAGCCCGAATGACACCTTACTTCAACCGGAAACGCTATGGAAAGAGAACGAAATGACGGCCATGCGCAAGAAACGACTGTAGAGGACAGCCGCCTGTCCAAGATTCTCAACGACGCGCTTATCAAGGCCACGGACACTTACGAGAACCCGCCACAGATAATATGGGTGGACAACTCGACCATCGCCACCCTCGGTAATTTCAGCGCATCGACGGGCAAGGCCAAGAGCCGCAAGACCTTCAACGTGTCCGCCATCGTAGCCGCTTCCCTGGCAGGCGGCAAGGTGCTGAACTACCGTGCCTGTCTGCCGGAGGGTAAGCGGAGAATCCTCTATGTGGATACCGAACAGAGCCGTTTCCACTGCCACAGCGTATTGGAACGCATCCTGAAACTGGCCGGCCTGCCCACCACGATAGACAACGAAAACCTGGACTTCATCGGATTGCGCGAATACACCCCGGCCCTGCGGCTGCAACTCATTGACTACGCGCTGCGCCGCGACAAGAGCTACGGGCTTGTTATTATCGACGGCATCCGCGACCTGATGTACGACATCAACAACGCCGGGGAGTCCGTGGAACTCATCAACAAGCTGATGCAATGGTCGTCGCGTTACGACCTGCACATCCACTGTGTACTGCACCTGAACAAGGGCGATGACAACGTGCGCGGCCATATCGGCACCGAACTGAACAACAAGGCGGAAACGGTGCTGGTCATCAGCAAGAGCGGGAACCATCCGGAAGTGAGCGAAGTCCGCTCCATGCACATCCGCGACAAGGACTTCATGCCGTTTGCCTTTCAGGTCAGCGAGGACGGGTTGCCGGAAACGGCCACGGGCTATACCTTCGAGGACGCTCCCAAGCGGAATGTGCGCACCAACTTCAGGGAACTTCCGTTGGAGCAGCACCAAAAAGCGCTGGAGGCCGCTTTCAACGGAAAGCCGATAAAAGGATTCGAGAACGCCGTGCAGTCCCTGTGCGCCGGATATGCCTCCATCGGCTTCGAGCGCGGGCGCAGCGTCATGGTCAAACTGCTACAATACCTGACGGACGAACTGAAGCTGATTACCAAACACGACAAGTGCTTTTATTACGGCGACACCGGAACCGAGGCCGGGCTGTTTGATGACAGAGGCACGTAAAGGCACTTCGGAAAACGCTTTTCTTTAGTCCGGGTATATATATAATAAGAACGAAGTAAAGTAACCGGGAGTGAACGGCAGCGCGGAAAGCAGGAATGTGCCGAAGCTTGCGCCGCCACGCCAACAGCTTGCGGCCAACGGAAAAACACTTCAGAAACCACTTTACTTTAGTCCGTGTATATATAATGGATATACGAAGTAAAGCATTTCAAGAAAAGACGAAAGATATTTGGAACAAAAAAAATGGATGACTGAAGAAATCAATAACAACAATGAACATATCGGAAGCAAAGCGAATAAGAATTGTGGATTACCTGCGGCTTCTCGGCCACGAGCCAAGGAAGGTGCAAGGCTGCCAATACTGGTATCTTTCCCCTGTCAGGGAGGAAAAGACCCCCTCGTTCAAAGTGAACGACCGCAGGAACGAGTGGTATGATTTTGCCCTGGGCCAAGGCGGCGACCTCATTGACTTGGGAAAGCTGCTGTTTGACACCCCTTCCATAGAAGAGGTACTGCATAAGATAGAGGGACGGGCAACCGCCTGTCCGCGTGTCCGCCCATTCCTTCGCTCGCAGGAACGGATAAAGGACGAGATGAGGGAAATACGGGTGATGCCTCTCGAACACCAAGCCCTGCTGTCCTACCTCGTTTCCAGGCGCATCGACCTGCCTACCGGCAAGCAGTATTGCAGGGAAATCCACTATCATCTGCGAGGCTGCAACTATTTCGCCATCGCGTTTGCCAACCAGTCTGGCGGCTTTGAAGTGCGCAATCCCTATTTCAAGGGATGCCTGGGAGGAAAGGACATCACCGTAATCAGACATGGCATCCCTGGGACGCAAAGCCATTGCTGCGTGCTGGAGGGATTTATGGACTTCCTGTCCTATCTGACCTTGCAGGGCAAAGGCGACAAGACGGTCTGTCAGGAAATGCCATGCGACTTTGTGGTGTTGAACTCCGTCCACAACCTGAAAAAATGCCTGGAACGGCTGGACGGATACCAGCACATCCATTGCTACCTTGACAATGACCTGGCCGGACAAAAGACGGCCGAAACCATTACCGGACTGTATGGGGAACGGGTGACGGACGAGGCCGTCCGCTATGCAGGATACAAAGACTTGAACGACTACCTGCTTGGCAGAAGCCAATGAATACCCCAAAAACAAACATCATTTCCAGGACAAGCCTTCCGTAAACGGAGGGCTTTTATTTTACCCAGATTTGTCCTTTTGAGTATGATTTTATAGTATGATTTGAAGTGTAATTATAAATCGGGTTAAGAGAAAGAAGAAATATAGCCAAACATTCTTTTTTATCAAGTTTAGCCTGTTATTTTGCGCCTAAAATTGGAATTGCTACAGTGCAACAAGATTCCTGTATGCTTTCCTAAGATTCATCTGCAAAATAATAATAATTAAAATCATACTTAAAAAATGAGTCCGTTTTTCATATTTGCCATCGTGCTGACCGTTGCCTACCTTATCTATTATACGGTAGTCATCCTCCATGACCTGTACGGCAAGAAAGGGGAAAAGAAGCCCGAAGCGGAAACCTTTGAAATCGACCCGTCCGAAGAGCCGGAGGAAAGCGTAGTGGTGAGCGAGAACGAAATGGGCTTCAGCGTGGGCAGCAATGATTACGAGGTGGACGTTGAAGAGCCATCACCCGGTGACGCTGAAGGCCGACAGGAGGGAGCAAAGGGCGAAAAGGCCGCCGACGAAAAGGTTTTGGAGAAAATAAAAGCCAAAGTGGAGCCGCATCTTGAGGAAGTCAATTCCAATATGTCCAACCCGTTCTACGACCAACAGCTTTATAAGCTGATGATGAGCGGCGGACGGATGGACGGTCGCCCCTGCATAGAAGCCATCCCTGTAAAGAACGAAATCTGATGCCGGAGAATGAACAGGACAAAGAACACCATAACGGTATTACTCGGAACGGCCATCCCCTTCGTGGCGTTTGCCAAGGGCGGCAGCGTGGATTACAGTTGGGGCGCGGACGCACTGGCGACCATGCACGACTATGTAATCACGCTGGCACTGTATGTCCTGTACCTGTGCTACGCCATCGCCGCCATCATGGCCGTCATTTCCGCCGTGCAAATATACATCAAGATGAACATGGGCGAGGACGGAGTGACCAAATCTATCGTGACGCTCATTGGGGCCTGCCTGTTCATCATCGGCGCATCCATCGTACTTCCGGCCTTTTTCGGCTACCGGATATAAAAGACAAGAGAGAACCCTAACATAAAAGTAACCATCAAATTTTAGAAGCATGATTGAAAGATTGAAACAGAAAGTGAAAACGGCGCTCTTCTCCGAAAGGGCGAAGATGCTTTTCTTCATGTTGCTGGTCGGCGTGACAGCCGCCGTGGCGCAGAACTCCGCAGGGGACTACACCGCAGGCACCAACGCCCTGACCACCGTGACGGAGGAAATCGCCAAGTACGTACCCATCGTGGTGAAGCTCTGCTACGCCATCGCCGGTGTGGTGGCCGTGGTCGGTGCCATTTCCGTGTACATCGCCATGAACAACGAGGAGCAGGACGTGAAAAAGAAAATCATGATGGTCGTAGGCGCCTGCATTTTCCTGATTGCGGCCGCCCAGGCATTGCCGCTGTTCTTCGGCATCACCACCTAAACGGTAGATTGGATGGGAAACGGGAAAGAGCGTTTTCAGGACTACCCGGTATTCAAGGGGCTGCAACGGCCTCTTGAATTTCTGGGCCTCCAAGGACGCTACATCTATTGGGCGGCGGGAATCGCGGGCGCGGCCATCGCGGGATTCATCGCAGGCTACTGCCTGGCCGGATTCGTCGTCGGGCTGGCCATCCTCGCCCTGCTTGCCTCGGCCGGGGCGGCACTCATCCTCTTCAAGCAACGGAAAGGGCTGCATACCAAGAAAGACGGCCGGGGCGTGTACATCTACGCCCGTTCCAAACAGATATGACACGCTAAAAAATACGACCGACGCGCCTGATGTGTGGCGTGAATGAGAATGTTGAACGCGGCAGGCTCCGTCCTTGCGGAGGGAGCCTGCCATTATTGAATGGAACCGGAACATGGTAACTTACATCTTATTGTCCTTTGCGGCCCTCTGCTTGGGCATGGGCATTTCCGTCAAGGCTTTCGGCACCGGAGGAAAACGCAAGCGGATTTTCCAGGACATCTATTTCTCCGTGGAGGACACGGATGGCATCGGGGTGCTTTACACCAAGACCGGTGAATACTCCGCCATACTGGAGATGGAGAACCCGGTGCAGAAGCACTCTGCCAACACCGACAGCTATTACGACTTCACCCACCTGCTGGCCGCCTTGGCACAGACATTAGGCGAAGGGTACGCCCTGCACAAGCAGGACATCTTCGTGCGCAGGAAGTTCGAGGAGGAAAACGGCAAGAGGCACGAGTTCCTGACGGAAGCCTACTTCCGTTATTTCAAGGGGCGCATCTATACCGACAGCATGACTTACCTGACCGTTACCCAAGAGGCCAAGAAGAGCCGTCTGTTTTCCTATGACGGCAAGAAGTGGCGCGACTTTCTTGTGAAGATACGCAAGGTGCATGACCAGTTGCAGGACGCAGGCATCCGTGTACGTTTCCTTAACAAGCAGGAAGCCAGCCGCTACGTGGACCGCTTCTTCGCCATGAACTTCCGCGACAAAGTGGTGTCCATGAGCGGCTTCAAGGTGGACGACGAGTGCATTTTCATGGGCGACAGACGCTGCAAGGTGTACAGCTTAGTGGACGTGGATTGCGTCAACCTGCCGTCCGTGATACGCCCCTACACAAACATGGAGGTGAACGGCGCGGAGATGCCCGTTGACCTGGTGTCGCTGGTTGGCCACATCCCCCATGCAGAAACCGTGGTGTACAACCAAGTGGTGTTCATCCCCGGACAAAAGAGGGAACTTGCCTTGCTGGACAAGAAAAAGAACCGCCACGCCAGCATACCGAACCCAAACAACCAGATGGCCGTAGAAGACATCAGGCGGGTACAGGAAGTGGTGGCGAGGGAAAACAAGCAACTGGTGTATTCCCACTTCAACCTTGTCGTGGCCGTGTCGCCGGACACTGACTTGCAGAAATGCACCAACCATCTGGAAAACAGTTTCGGACGGTTGGGCATCCACATCAGCAAGCGCGCCTACAACCAGTTGGAACTGTTTGTCGGCTCGTTCCCCGGCAACTGCTACAGCCTGAACGAGGAATATGACCGGTTCCTGACCTTGGGCGACGCGGCAGCCTGCCTGATGTATAAGGAAAAGGCGCAGCGCAGCGAGGACACGCCGCTGAAAATCTACTATACCGACCGACAGGGCGTGCCGGTGGCCATCGACATCACCGGAAAGGAGGGAAAGGAGAAGCTGACGGACAACTCCAATTTCTTCTGCTTGGGGCCTTCAGGTAGCGGCAAGAGCTTCCACATGAACAGCGTGGTGCGCCAGCTACATGAACAGAACACCGATGTGGTGATGGTAGATACGGGTAACAGCTACGAGGGCCTTTGCGAGTATCTGAACGGGAAATACATCAGCTACACCGAAGAAAAGCCGATAACCATGAACCCGTTTCGCATCAGCCGCCAGGAATTGAACGTGGAAAAGACCGGTTTCCTGAAGAACCTTGTGCTGCTGATATGGAAAGGCTCGCAAGGCACTGTGACCAAGACCGAAGACCGCCTGATAGACCAGGTGATAACGGAATACTACGATGTGTATTTCAACGGCTTTGACGGTTTCACACCCATGCAACGCGAGGATTTGCGCAAGAGCCTGCTGGTGGATGCCAGGAATGAAGGCATGAGGACATCGGAAAAGGAAAAGGCGGAACGCATCGAGCGCGATATAGACGAGATGGAACGGAGGCGCAAGGAACTGAAGGTGGAAAGCCTCTCGTTCAACACCTTCTACGAATACTCCGTGCAGCGCATCCCCGACATCTGCCACGAGAATAAAATATCGGGCATAGACATCTCCACCTACCGCTACATGATGAAGGACTTTTACCGTGGCGGAAACCACGACAAGACCCTGAACGAGGAAATGGACGGCACCCTGTTTGACGAGACATTCATCGTCTTTGAAATTGACGCAATAAAAGATGACCCGCTGCTTTTCCCCATCGTCACGCTGATTATCATGGACGTATTCTTACAGAAGATGCGCCTGAAGAAGAACCGCAAGGTCTTGGTCATCGAGGAAGCGTGGAAGGCCATCGCCTCGCCGCTCATGGCGGAGTACATCAAGTTCATGTACAAGACCGCCCGAAAGTTCTGGGCCAGCGTGGGCGTGGTGACGCAGGAAATACAGGACATCATCGGCAGCGAGATAGTGAAAGAGGCCATCATCAACAATTCTGACGTAGTGATGCTGCTCGACCAGAGCAAGTTCAAGGAACGCTTCGACGGCATCAAGGCCATCCTCGGCCTGACCGACGTGGACTGCAAAAAGATATTCACCATCAACCGCCTGGAAAACAAGGAAGGCCGCAGCTTCTTCCGCGAGGTGTTCATCCGCCGTGGGCACGAAAGCAACGTGTACGGCGTAGAGGAACCCCGTGAGTGCTACATGACCTACACCACCGAACGGGCGGAGAAGGAAGCCCTGAAACTCTACAAGAAAGAACTGGGGTGCAACCACCAACAGGCCATCGAAGCCTATTGCCGGGACTGGAACGCTTCGGGCATCGGCAAGTCGCTGGCCTTCGCCCAAACGGTGAACAAGGCCGGACGGGTACTGCGGCTGGAAAACAAACCATCACTCAAATAGCAAAACTATGAAACAGATTGACATCAACCAAAACGTGACAACGCTCTATTTCGGCTCCATGCAGAACACGCGCATCCAACGGGTATGCGGAGCCATGCAAATCAGCACCATCCGTGACTTGTGCCTGTGTACGGCACACGACCTGGCGAATATGCGGGGCATGGGGTGTGCCAGCCTGAAGAAAGTCAAAGAAGTGTTGGGCGGATGCGGCCTGCGTCTGGGCATGACGGAAGAAGAAGTGAAGGCATACGCCCAACCGGACAGCCGTGCGGATGAAAGCCCGGAAGGGCAACCCGCTCCCGGAACCATGAGAACCGTTGATTGGGAACAACGGAGATACGAGGTGGCCAAGGAACTGCTTTCAAGCCAATCGCTGCCGCCTGTGGAAGCCGTGAAGAAAGCGGACGAACTTATTGAAGCCTTGAGAAAGACGGACAGCCCTTGCCGCTCACTGGATTGAACAACCATCTATAGCACAACGAATAAAGGGATGAAACGGATATTGTTCCTCATAATGATTTTCCTGTCAACTGCCGCAGTACCCATCCGCGCGCAGTATTACAGCGTGAACTACGACAAGGAAACCGTGGCGGCGATGGCCGCCGCCTTTGCCGCAGAAGCCGTGGCCGAGGGTTATTATGACGAGCAGGTGGCCGCCATCCTGAAACATTACCAGGCCGCCGAGGTGGCCGCAGCCGGGATATTCGCCTCGAAGTTTCTGGAACGTAAAGCCATGACCGACCTCGGCATCTGGAGCAGCAGCACCGAAAACTATTACTACCGCCGCATCTACAACATGGTGGCCCATAAAATCATGCCCAAGATATGGACGGTGGCCGGGATGATGCTGGAAAGCCCGCAGACCGCCCTGTATTGGGGCAGCTACCTGATGAAGATATGCGACGAGACCAAGAACCTGTGTATGCAGTTCGAGTCCGTGGTGACGAACTCCACGCTCACGTTCTCCGACATCGCTTTTCTGGAACTCAACCCGGAAATTGCCGCCCTGCTCAAGCTGTCCGACATAGTCGAGGTGGATTGGGAACGGATGCTGGACGACCTGGCGGCGGTACCGGGCAACTTCACCGTGGACAACCTGAAGGCCGACCTCGACAACCTGTACAACATGGGCGTGTCGCTGGCCACCGCCGGCATCGGCAACATCGGCGACGCGCTGCTACAGCAAAACCAGTTCCACGACCTGTTCCAAGGAAAAATCGGCACGGTGCTGACCCTTGCGGAACACTACCACGACCTGTTCAGGAGCGTGGAAAACAGCGTGGGCAACACCCTGCTCGGCATGATTGGCGGCAAGGACAACGTGGCCGGGCTATTCAGCCTCTCCAACTACAACCTGACGGCATGGATTACCGACTATCTGGACGAAACCGCCGGGAACTACTACACCCAACGCTGGTACATCGCACGGCGCGACCAAGGTTCGGAAACGCTGTGCGACTACTATCCCCCGACGGACGACAACAGCATCATCAACGGAAGCGCCTGGACGCGCTTCAACACCACGGACGCGAATTTCTATCCCAACTCGGCACAACGGGAGCAAGTCATCGCCAACTCGGAAAACCATGCCGGGTGGTCGAGAAGCCGGGTGCGGCAACTGAACAACGCGAATGACGGCTTTACTTACAGCATCAGTTACCCGATGAGCGGCTATGTCATCAGCCGGAACGGGAAGCAGGCCAAGAAAGCCTACGCCTGCGAGATACACGTGCGGAAAAGTTGGAACCATGTGGAAGAAGTATATGAAGACGTGTTCGACTCCTATTCGATGGACCTAAACACCTTCAAGGCGCAACTCAACGCCCGCCTCTCGGAGTTCAACGACAACGAGGAGGGTTACGTCTATTACATCGGTTCCGACGCAAAGAACTACTACCAGGCGACGGATGCCGCCAAGCTGGCCGGATGCGAGAGCGTGACCATCAGCGTGACCTGCTCGGATGGCGTGACGCTCGGCCAGGGAACGACCCAATACAAATGCCGTGGCTGCGGAAGCTCGCTGAACGGACATTCCAAGGAGTGCGCCATGCAGACCACCGTGACGGACAACGAACTGGACACGTCGGAACTGGACGGGATGGCACAGGAGGCCGACAGCGAGATAGCCGCCCTGCAAGCGCAAATCGGCGCATTGGAAGCGGAGAACGCCGCCCTGCTGGACAAGATAGCCAACGCCAGCGTGGAGGATGCCGCCACCTACCGTCAGGCATACAACCGGAACAAGGACGAGATAAGCCGCCTGAACGGCGAACTGTCCGACTGGCAGCAGAAAAGGCAGGACATCACCGACGCGCAGGCCGAAGCCGCCGCCGACAACAGCGTGGCCACGGACGACTACTACCGCATACCGGCCATCATGCAGGACTGCAAGACCGCTTATAATCTGACCTGGCAGGGTGAAGGCTCGTGGAACGGCTATTCGTATGTGCGCAAGGCCACCATGCCCAACATCAACGGCATCATCACGTTCAAGGCGACCCTCTCGATAGCCCGCAAGCCCAAATACTTCCTCGGCATCAAGATACACAGGGCCATCCTGCAAATCAGTTGGGAACTGACCTCGGAATACAGTACCACGAGCGTGGCCGACGTGCTGACCCTCGATGCCACACAGACGGACGCGGAGAAGGCGGAAACCGTGAACCGACGCATTTCGGAAATCGCGCAGGAACACCCCGGTTGCGACATCACCACCGAATACGCGAGGAGCGCACCGCAGGAAGAGAACGCCACAAACGACACCTACCACCTGCTATGGTCCAGCGACCGCCTGGAGATAGCCCGCGAGGTGGACACCCGCATCACGAACATTTACGCCGACTTAGTGTCGCTGGAGAAGATGATGCACTACAAACGGAGCATCCTCGACGTGCTGAAGGACATCGCCCCAAGTGTTGACAGCGACCAAGGGCGCAGGCTGACACTGGTGGAAGAATGCCACGAGCGGTGGATGGAAAATGCAAAGAACCTGCAATCAGGGGAGGACGGACTATGAAATCAGAAATCAGTCATAAGGAACTCACGCAGGTGGACATGGATAATGCCCGGATATTCGGGCAGTCCGCCGCTGACCGGATCCATCGAGACGACATACTTCGGGTAGTTGTCGCGTATGGCCTGCAAGTTGCCGAACTCCCTCGCCACGGTCTCTTCCGAGCCGAGCAGGTAAACGGCCTGTACATAGAGCCTGCGCTCATCGCGCACGGCCACGAAATCCACCTCTCCATTACGGAGTATGCCCACCGTAACCTTGAACCCCTGTGTGACGAGATGGTGGTGGATGGCGTTCTCCATCACTTTCTCGATGCTGCCGCGCAGGTTGAACCCGCAGAGCAGGTTGCGCAGGCCGTGGTCGGCGAAATAGAACTTGTTGTTCTGCTCGAAGATGCGCCTGCCGTGGATGTCGTACCTCTTGACAGGGATGACGATGAACGCCCCGCAAAGGTGGCGGATATAGGCGGACGTAAGCATCTCGGACACTTTCTCGCCGTGCGACTTCATGGTATTGGTGATGTTCCTCACGGAAATGAGCTTGCCGATGTTGTCGGCCACGAACACGGCCAGGTTCTCAATGAACGTCACGTTGCGTATCTCCTCCCGTGCGATGACGTCACGCAGCATGATGGTATTGTAAACCCCTTGCAGGTAATCCCTCACCTGGCTCTCGTCCTCAATATCATAATGGCAAAGGCCGGGAAGGCCGCCTACGCGAAGATATGCCAGGAGGCTCTTGTCCGTATCCTCCAGCCCGTGAAAACGCAGGAAGCCTCTATAAGTGAGGCTGTGTATGGGGATTTCGACATAGCGGCCGGAAAGCCTGGTACTCAACTCCGACGAGAATATGTACGCGTTGCTGCCCGTGGCCACGATTTGGCAGCGGTCTTCAGCATGGAGGCTGCGCAGTGCGTCCTCGTAGCCGGTTATGTCCTGCAGCTCGTCGATGAGCAGGTAGTTGTCGCCGCCTTCGGGCAGGTGTGCCGTGGCGTACCCGTACAGGTCGTCGGCCGTGGCGATGTCCTTGAAGGCGTGAAGCTCCTTGTTGACATACACCACGTTGGCCGCACTCCTGTTGGCTTGCAGCCAGGACTGCAGCTGTTTGAGCATAAAACTCTTGCCGACACGACGTTGGCCGACAAGGATAATCATCATCCCCTTGCCCAGGTGGGATATGATGTGATGAAGATAGGCAGGACGCTCGATTATTTCCATAAGCAAGATATTTTGGTGCAAAGATATAAAATACGGATGATAAAAACGAACAATATCTGTAAAAATATAAAATACACCTTGATAAATAAAGCAATATCAGGAAATATGCAGAATACGCTTATATACAGATTAAGCTTCCTCATGGTTCTTTTATGCTGCTTTCATACTGCCGGAAAAGCGCAGTGGAGCTTCGACATCACCTCCATAGAGGCGTACATCAACGACCACAAGAAACAGCGCAGCCTGCTGTTGGCCCGCAGCACCTTGGAATACAGCAACAAGCTGCTACACGAGTACAGCCGGGACGCGACGATGGAATACAAGGAAATCAACATCGACCTTGACAAATATACCCGCGCCTTTGACATCATCGACATAATGTACCAGTCGCTGCGCACCGTGCTGAACGTGAAGGACAGCTACGAGACCGTCAGGGAACGGTTGTCGGACTATGAGCGGCTGATGGGCGACTTCCATGAGAAGGTCATCAGGCGGAACCGCATCGAACTGGCCGACACGCTGCTGATAGCCATCAACGCAAGGGCGATACGCAACATTGCGGACGAGGGCGAACACCTGTACCGCTCGTTCTCCGACCTGGTGCTGTACGCCACCGGCGCGGCAGCCTGTTCCACCGCCGACCTGCTGATGGTGCTGGATG
>CAJJWN010000065.1 GCA_905196835.1 uncultured Prevotella sp.
AAAAAAAGCTTATGTCCTGCTGAAAGACGTGGATAGGGATTTGGTAAGCGGCCTGTTCGGGTATATGCGCAATTACCGCAACCGTAAACAGATAAAGGCAAACGGCGGCAGACTGGCGGCTTACACCCTCGTACTGTTTGAGGAAACGGTAAAGGCCATCTTCAACAAGGCCGTGCGTGACGGACTGATGGCTTCCAATCCCGTTCAGGAACTTACAAGGGAGGAGCGTTTCCATGCGCCGGACAAGCACCGCGAATACCTGACGGCTGACGAACTGAAACGCTTTCTTGCCGTAGAGCCGCAAACCTATATGGAAGAAGTCGTGCAAAGGGCTTTCGGCTTCTCGTGCATGACGGGGCTTAGGCTCGGCGACATGCAACGGCTGCGGTGGAGCGACATCAAGGACGTAAACGGCGTACAAACGGTGTCGGTCATCCAGCACAAGACCAAGCGGCCAGTTGCCGTACCGCTCAATGCGTTGGCTCTATCGTTGCTTCCTCCACGCCCCGAAAACGGAGAGGACGGCATCATCTTCCCGTTGGTGAAGAAGCCCGACAACGTGGCGAAGTACGTGCGCCGCATCAAGGACAAGGCAGGGATAGAAAAGGATTTCACCTATCACAGCAGCCGCCATTCGGCGGCAACGCTGGCGATAACGGCAGGTGCGGAACTCTACTCAGTCAGCAAGATTTTGGGGCATGGCAGCATCGCGTCAACGCAGGTTTACGCAAAGGTGAAAATGGAAAAGAAAGTTGAAGCAATGAACCTGACAAACGGTGTGTTCTAACTTGAATGATAGCCCAAACAGGGGGTTGTTGAAATGACATCCCCCTATATTTGAAGTAGAAGTTGTTTAGGGGGTCGCTAAATCAACGACTCCCTATAATGATTCATATTTATGGAGAAGAAATCATTTTTGTAAAAACACAACTCGTTGGTTGTGTTTTCTCGAATAATTGTATTACCTTTGCATCCAGACAAGATAAGGTAATCTTTCAATGAATACAACGACAGATAAAATGCCTTGTATGGCTTTGGAAGCCGTAAAGCAGGAAACTGGTGTGAAACAGGATAAAAAGGATTGGGCGGAATATTCACAGTTGATTGCCGCCGCCATGTCAAAACGGATGACGGAACTCGGCTTGACGCAACAGATGCTTGCCGAAAAGATGAACTGCACCCAGCAATACATATCCAAAGTGCTGAAAGGCAAAAAGAATATGTCGTTGGAAACCATTTGCAAGATAGAAAACGCATTGGGAATTGAGATTATCAGAAGTCTGAATGATAATAAGTAACGCATAAAAGGTAGAACAGGAATATGTCTATACAAAGTGAAGCGGCATTAGAAGCCGGACTTATCGCCACGCTCCAGCAAATGGACTATGAATATGTCCAAATTGCCGAGGAGGACAATCTTCAAGCCAATTTCAAGAGGCAGTTGGAGATACACAACCGTAAGCGGTTGGCGGAGCATGGCCGTACCGAATTTACGGATGAGGAATTTGACAAGATACTCATCTACCTTGAAGGAGGCACACGCTTTGAAAAGGCGAAGAAGCTCCGCGACCTTTATCCGCTTGACACGGCGGACGGCAAACGCATCTGGGTGGAGTTCCTTAACCGTCAACAGTGGTGTCAGAACGAATTTCAGGTTTCCAACCAAATCACGGTGGAAGGGCGTAAGAAGTGCCGCTACGATGTGACCATTCTTATAAACGGTCTGCCTTTGGTACAGATTGAATTGAAACGTCGGGGCGTAGAGTTAAGGGTGGCATACGACCAAATCCAACGCTATCATAAGACTTCTTATCACGGGTTGTTTGATTACATTCAACTGTTCGTGATTTCCAACGGTGTCAACACACGCTACTTCGCCAACAATCCAAACGGAGGCTATAAGTTCACGTTCAACTGGACGGACGCAGCCAATGTGCCGTTCAATGAATTGGATAAGTTTGCAGCCGCATTTTTGGAGAAATGTACGCTCGGCAAAATCATAGGAAAATACATCGTGCTGCATGAGGGCGACAAGTGCCTGATGGTGCTTCGTCCGTACCAGTTCTATGCCGTGGAGAAGATATTGGATAAGGTGAAGAACTCCAACGACAACGGCTATATATGGCATACAACAGGAGCCGGAAAGACCTTGACTTCATTCAAGGCGGCACAGCTTGTTTCCGAACTGGACGATGTGGATAAGGTAATGTTTGTGGTTGACCGTCACGACCTTGACACCCAAACCCAATCGGAATATGAAGCCTTTGAGCCGGGTGCGGTGGACGGCACGGACAACACGGATGAGTTGGTGAAACGGTTGCACAGCAATTCCAAGATAATCATCACTACCATTCAGAAGCTCAACGCCGCAGTTAGCAAGACGTGGTACAGCAACAAGATTGAGGCCATACGCCACTCCCGTATCGTGATGATATTCGACGAGTGCCACAGAAGCCACTTTGGGGAAAGTCACAAGCGCATCATGAAGTTCTTTGACAACGCCCAAGTATTCGGCTTCACGGGTACGCCCATCTTCACGGAGAATGCCATTAACGGGCATACCACCAAAGAGATATTCGGCAACTGCCTGCACCAATACCTTATCAAGGATGCCATAGCCGATGAAAACGTGCTGGGCTTCCTTGTGGAGTATTATCATGGAAGCGAAGAAGTGGAAAAGGGCAATGACAACCGCATGGAGGAGATAGCCAAATTCATCCTTAATAATTTCAATAAGTCAACCTTTGACGGTGAGTTTGATGCGCTGTTTGCCGTGCAATCCGTACCGATGCTTATCCGCTATTACAAGATATTCAAGTCGTTGAAGCCGAAAATCCGTATCGGTGCAGTATTTACATACGCTGCCAACAGCAGCCAGGACGATGAACAGACGGGAATGAATACGGGGCAGTATGTCAGCGAAAGCACAGGCGAGGCGGACGAACTGCAAGCCATCATGGATGACTACAATGAAATGTTCGGCACAGCATTCACTACCGAAAATTTCCGCGCTTACTACGATGACATCAACCTGCGTATGAAAAAGAAGCGGGCTGACTTGAAACCGCTTGACCTCTGCCTTGTCGTGGGAATGTTCCTTACGGGCTTTGACAGCAAGAAACTCAATACGCTCTATGTGGATAAGAACTTGGAGTACCACGGATTGCTGCAAGCGTTCAGCCGAACCAACCGTGTACTGAATGAGAAAAAGCGTTTCGGAAAGATTATATGCTTCCGTGATTTGAAAAGCAATGTTGATACGGCCATCAGGCTTTTCAGTAACTCAAATAATCCCGAAGAAATAGTACGTCCACCTTTTGAGGATGTGAAAAAGGAATACCAGCAGTTGGCAACGGACTTCTTGCAGAAATACCCGGAGCCAAGCAGCATAGACCTGTTGCAGAGCGAAAAGGACAAGAAAGACTTTGTGCTGGCTTTCCGCGACATCATCCGCAAACACGCGGAAATCCAAATATACGAGGATTACAGCGATGATGCGGACGACCTCGGCATGACCGAACAACAGTTTATGGACTTCCGAAGCAAGTACCTTGACATTCACGATACGTTTGTTCCGTCGGATATGCCTTCAGCCTCTCCAAGCGGCGGCGATGAAACGCCAAGCGATGAACGGTTGGAGGATGTGGATTTCTGCCTTGAACTCCTGCACAGCGACATTATTAATGTGGCTTATATCCTCGAATTGATTGCTAACCTTAATCCATACAGCACGGACTATGCAGAGCGGCGTAAGAACATCATTGACACGATGATAAAGGATGCCGAAATGCGTAACAAGGCGAAACTCATTGACGGCTTCATTCAAAAGAATGTGGACGAGGATAAGGAGAACTTTATGGCGCGACGGCAAAAGGCGGACGGTACAAGCGAACTGGAGGAACGCTTGAACCGCTATATCTCCACAGAACGTGAAAAAGCCGTGAACTCTTTGGCACAGGACGAGGGGCTTTCTTCGGATGTGCTCGACCATTACTTGAAAGAGTATGACTACCTGCAAAAAGAGCAGCCGGAAATCATACAAAAGGCGCTCAAAGAGAAGCACCTCGGACTGATTAAGACCCGAAAGGCTTTGACAAGGATAATGGATAGATTGCGTAGCATAATAAGAACTTTTAGTTGGGATTGAATATGATTAAATTATTAAACAGTCTGTACCTAACAGAAAAAGGATGTTGCATTAAAAATAGGAAATTCTATCCCGTCCATCTTCGTCAAGGAGAAATTGATGGTGCATGTTCCATATACACGCTTATGATGAATCTTCTTATTTTGCGGTGTGTGAGAAGAAATGAATTGGAAGACTTATATGACAAAATTAAAAAGTCTCCCGAAGTAGTGAAACTTTTTCATGAGTTTTTTGATAAGCATGGACTGGTCAGGAATGGTCTCTATTTTGACAAACTCAAGAAAATGATAAATCGTTCTTTTGGTGATACGGTATGTGCTGAATATTATAACTGCGATAAGGAAGAAGCCAAAGATGGCTTTAAGAATCAGATAAAATCCGTCTTAGATAAAGATATGCCCATTATTTTAGGTATTGACTTTAAGAAAGGAGGAGGACATGCTGTTTTGGCTATTGGATATGAAAGCGACGATGAAGGTCTGTTTCATATATTCTGTCTTGACCCTGGGTATAATTGTTATCCAACGTCATATTGGAATATGGTAATTGCATTAGATATTTATAGAGGGAAATACCCTCATCAGTGTTTGACAGATAATCCCTATAATTGTCCAGCAATTCAAATCACAGAAACCATAGTTGTTGAACGTTTAAGGAAATAGTTTTTTATGGAAAAGGAACAGCATAAAGAACCGGGATATGTATATATTTTGACCAATCCAAGTTTTCGTGAGGATTGGGTAAAAATTGGCAAAAGTTCACGTCCTGTAGATGTTCGCTCAAAGGAACTTGATAATACAGCAGTACCTTTGCCTTTTGAAATATATGCAACATTTAGAACCGTAAAATATAATGAAGTAGAAAAACTTGTACATAAGTATATAGACAGATTTACACATCTTCGTATTCGACAAAATAGAGAGTTTTTCAACGTTTCTCCGAAAGTAGCATTAGATATTTTTAGAGATATAGCACAAGCAATAGATGACGCAGTTATAACAGAGTATAACGAAAACAAACCTGAAGAGTGCCACAACAAGCCTATTCAAGACATTGCTAAACGTAAGGGGAAACGGGAAAAATTTACGATAAACGGGAAAGGCGAATTTTATAAAAATGGTTGTATGGTTGAAGTTATAAGACAATACATCAAAGAAAGGAGTTTGACATATAAAGAAATTGAGACATTCTTTGATGAAAGAATACCTAATTTGATTATGTCTGTTGATAGAGTCAAGAAACAGCAACAAGATTCTTTCGATAAATCAAAAAATACAAGATGGCATTTTAAGTCTCCTTTAACAAGCTCCGATGGAGTGGATTTCTTGGTTAGTACACAAGTGGGAGAAGGATGTCGTATTGATTTTAACGACATTGTGTCTTTGTCTGCGGAATTGGGTTATAACATAGAAAAATTAGATTAGAATATGAGCGAAGAATTACAACAGAAACTCCGTGACCAACTTTGGGAAGTGGCCAATAAGTTGCGCGGAAATATGTCGGCCAGCGATTTCATGTATTTCACTTTGGGCTTCATCTTCTACAAATACCTTTCGGAGAAGATAGAAGCATACGCAAACAATGCCTTGGTGGATGATGAAGTGTCCTTCAAAGAATTGTGGACTATGGAGGACGAGGATGCCGCCGAACTGCAAGAGGAACTGAAAAAGCAATGCTTGGAGGGTGTCGGCTACTTCATCGAACCGACTTACCTTTTCTCATCGGTGATAGACCGGATAAAGAAGAAAGAGAACATATTGCCCATTCTTGAACGCTCGTTAAAGCGCATTGAGGATAGCACATTGGGGCATGACAGCGAGGAAGATTTTGGTGGTCTGTTCTCTGATATTGACCTTGCTTCGCCTAAACTGGGCAAGACGGCAGATGACAAGAATACGCTCGTCAGCAATGTACTGTTGGCATTGGACGATATAAAGTTTGGCGTGGAGGCATCGGAAGAAATAGACATCCTTGGCGATGCCTACGAGTATATGATTGGCCAGTTTGCCGCTGGAGCCGGAAAGAAAGCCGGAGAGTTCTATACACCGCAAGAGGTTAGTCAGATATTGGCTGAAATTGTGTCTATCGGTCATGCGCGGCTTCGCAATGTGTATGACCCGACTTGCGGTAGCGGCTCGTTGCTTCTTCGTGCGGCAAAGGTCGGCCATGCGGTAGATATTTACGGACAAGAGAAGAATCCGACCACTTACAACCTTGCCCGAATGAATATGTTGCTGCACGGCATCAAGTTCAGCAACTTCAAGATAGAGAATGGCGATACATTAGAATGGGATGCCTTTGGCGATACGCAGTTTGACGCAGTGGTGGCAAATCCTCCTTTCTCCGCAGAATGGAGTGCTGCCGACAAGTTCAACAACGATGACCGTTTCAGCAAAGCCGGACGGCTTGCACCGAAGAAAACCGCCGATTACGCTTTCATCCTCCATATGATTTACCATTTGAATGAGGGTGGCACAATGGCTTGCGTTGCACCTCATGGTGTATTGTTCCGTGGAAATGCAGAGGGGGTAATCCGCCGTTTCCTCATTGAGAAGAAGAACTACATAGATGCTATCATTGGTTTGCCTGCCAATATCTTCTATGGTACGAGCATACCAACTTGCATCCTTGTGATGAAGAAATGCCGTAAAGAGGATGACAACATTCTGTTTATTGATGCAAGCAAGGAGTTTGAAAAGGTCAAGACACAAAACAAGCTCCGTCCGCAACATATTCAAAAGATAGTCGAAACCTACCGTGACCGCGAGGAAATAGAAAAGTACAGTCACCTTGCCACGCTGCAAGAGGTAGCCGACAATGATTATAACCTGAATATCCCTCGCTATGTGGACACCTTTGAGGAAGAAGAACCGATTGACATCAAAGCGGTAATGTCTGAAATCAAGGAACTGGAAGCCAAACGTGCCGAGTTGGATAAGGAGATTGATGTATATTTGAAAGAGTTGGGAATTATAGAGTAAGAAAATATGATTGGTAGTGCAATACTATTGAGTAACTTTATTGAAGGGAATATGAAGCAATTCATAATCCCTGTATATCAGCGAAATTATGATTGGCTGATAGATAACTGTGAACAGTTGTTTAACGACTTGGTGAAATTAAGCAAGCAACATAAGCAAACTCATTTCTTCGGTTCAATTGTTACAGCTTCGGCTGATGCTTATGGACGAAATAGGTTAGTGATAGATGGGCAGCAGCGTATAACGACCATATCTCTTTTGTTGCTGGCAGGTATAAAGGCAGTAAAAGATGGGAAATTATTAGTCAGCAATGAAGCCAGACTGAATGAAGCATACGAAATGTTCCTGCTTGCTAAATTTAGTAGTGCAGATAGGAAAATCAAACTCGTTCCTATTGAAAGTGACCGAATAGCCTATGACCTGATTTTTGATAATGCAGAGGATAAATTCATTGCCGAATCCAAGGTTACACGCAACTTCATGTATTTCTATGGCTTATTGACTAAAACTCCGCAAGAATTTTCGTTTGATGATTTATTGAACACCATAGAACGTTTGCAGATTATCACGATAGAGCTTGACAATAACGACGATGCGCAACTGATATTTGAGAGTCTTAACTCGACCGGACTTGCACTTACCGAAGCTGACAAAATACGCAATTATCTTTTGATGTCGCTTTCGCCTGAAGAACAGCAACAATGTTTTAAGGATTATTGGCAAAAGATTGAACAGGCCACAGACAACGAGCCTACAATGTTCTTGCGTGATTATCTTACCATAAGACAGCAGCGGCAACGCCATGTCAGACTTCCATATATGTATCAAGAGTGGAAAAAATACATGGAGGTGAAAGACAGGAAAGAAGAGCTTGCACAAATGCTTGATTATGCCAAATATTATCGGCAAGTAACAAAGAGCCAACTTTCCACACCACGTCTTTCAAAGAAAATGAGCCATATCTGCAACATAGACACCGATGTGGTAAATGTATTCTTTATGCAATTCTTGAAGTATGCCGATGAAAATGGTCTTCAAGAGGATGAAGTTTATAAGGCTATTGACTTGGTTGAAAATTATATGGCTCGCCGTATCGTGTGCAATATGCCGGGTAACGCATTGACACAAGTGTTCTGTGCATTGCATAAGGACGTGCTGAGAAGTATTGACGAATACAGGGCAGCAGACATTCCTTTGTCTGCAAGTTATTCTGATATACTTGCATATCATATATTGCGCCGTGATGGTAATTATCTCCTACCGAGAGATACGCAATTCATAGAAGCAATTAAAACACGTGATGCTTATCACATGATGAAGCCATTTCAGATATTTCTTTTTGAACGCCTTGAGAATGCTATTCCTGGGGAATATAACGATGTAGCAAGCGATATGAAAAATAAAACGGCCACACTGGAACATATCATGCCGCAAACCCTTAACGCCGATTGGAAAGCCATGCTTGGCAGCAACTATGAGGAGATAAAGGAAAAATATTTGCATACATTTGCCAATCTCACCTTAACTGGTATCAATAGCGAATTAAGCAATAACTCTTTCGATGTAAAACGAGATGGTAAAGTGATAGACGGGGAGTCTTTCCCCGGATATAAGGATTCAAAATATCGTCTTACACGTAGTGTTATGGCTTGTTCAAAGTGGACACCTGTTGAAATGGAGCAAAGGGGAAAAGAAATAGTTGACACCTTCTTAAAACTATATCCTTTACCTCATACATCATTTACACCTTTACCGAAGCCTGTAGATGAAGTATCATTAGAAGATGAAACATTTTCACCAACAAACAGACAATTAAAAGGATTCAGATTGTTTGGTCAGGAACATGCAGAAACTATTTGGAAAAACATGATGTTAAAAATCATATCCATAGTTTCTGAACGTTATCCTGACATTGTGGATGCCCTTTTCGATGCAGGAAGTTATTTTTGGTCATCTAAAAAAGCCGATTTACATTATTGCACGATGATTGCACCAGATAAGTATGTGTGGACATCATTGGACAATAAGGGTAAGTTAAATTGTTTGCGGTATCTCTTTGATAAATGCGATATTGCAGAATCGGAATTGATTCTGATATTAGACGCAATAAAGGATTAAAGATACAGTGAAGCTATTTGAAATAAGGATATTACGGCAAGATTCATAAGATTAATATTTAATTATGGCAAACGATAAAGAGCTTGAAATCACGGTTGACTATAACGAATTACTGCAACGCGCTGTTGCAGTTTTAGAAAGGACAAGAATTTCCATAGCACGCAGTATTTCCGATAACATTAGCAATGCGCATTGGGAAATCGGCAGACTGTTACAAGAAAAGAAGTTAGATTCAAAGCATGGAGCTGGTGTGGTACAGCGGTTGTCAATCGACTTAAAACAGCGTTATCCCAAAATGGGATTGTCACCTCGCAGTTTATGGCTGATGAAGAAGTTTTATTGCAGGTTTTGTAACTCATCGTTAAAACTGCAACACGCTGTTGCAGTTTTGCCGTGGGGACACACTGCTGAACTCATGGCTAATAAATGGACAAAGGACAACGATGACGCTATACTTTATTATGCCGTTGAAACCGTAACAAAGGGCTGGAATCGTGATATTTTAGTTAATGCCATAAATCTTCATATGTATGAACAATCGTGCCTGCCTGTTGAAAAAGACAATAATTTTGCCACAACCCTGCCTGTACCGGTTGCCGCATATGCCAACGAAGTCATCAAAAGCACATACAATCTTGGCTTTTTGGGTGTAACAGAGCCAGTGTTAGAATTGGACTTGGAACACCGACTTGTAGAAAAAATAAAACTATTTCTACTCGAACTCGGAAAAGGTTTCACCTATATTGGTAATCAATATCCAATTGAATACAAAGGTAGGAGTGGCATTGTAGATTTACTCTTTTTCCATAGAGGACTTAGAAGTCTGATAGCCATTGAACTAAAAGCAGGAAGATACAAACCTGAATATGCGGGGAAAATGAATTATTATCTTTCCATTCTTGACAGGACAGAACGCGGCGAGGGGGAGAACCCCTCCATCGGCATCATTCTTTGTGCAGAAAAGAATCATGTGGATGTGGAATTGTCACTTGATGGAATGGATAAACCTATTGGCGTTGCTGACTATCGGCTGATTATTCCGCAAGAAGACTTGAAGCAGGTAATACAAGATGAAATTCAAGCATACGATGACGAAAAGCAGAAAGGGAATGAGTAACTGGTCGCAAATTGAGACTGGTTCGAATGGAATGTATCAACAAAATTAAAGAGTAATGATTATGGCAGATAATAAGGATAAGAAAGTCCTTAATGTTCCGGCTTTGCGATTCCCGGAGTTTAGTGGGGAGTGGGATGAATATGCTATTGGCGAGATTTTGTCTATTGGAAATGGTCGTGATTATAAGCACCTACATAATGGAGACATTCCTGTATTTGGAACAGGTGGATATATGACCTCAGTAGATGATTTTCTTTATGATGGAGAGTCTGTATTTGTTGGTCGCAAAGGGACTATCAATAAGCCATTATATTACAACGGGAAGTTTTGGACTGTTGATACCTTATTTTATACTTATAATTTTACCGATGTACTTCCTAAATTTGTATATTGCTTATTCCAAACAATAAACTGGTTAAAATATAATGAAGCATCAGGTGTTCCCAGTTTATCAAAAGCAACTATTGAAAAAATCAAAGTTCGTATTCCATCAATGGATGAGCAGGACAAATTGTCAAATCTATTATTCTTGCTCGACAAACGTATAGAAGTACAGAACAAAATCATTGAGAAACTGGAAACCCTAATTAAGGGGATTATCGAAACTGTCATTTCTTTGCAAAAGCCTAATACATTTATAAAAGATTGCCTTGAATGTAATTCATCCATATTGCAAGAAAGCCAAGTTGCAGAATATGGCGCTTCCCCTGTCTATGGAGCAACTGGTATAACAGGCTATACAGAAGCAGCAGATGTAAACGGTGAATCCATTTTGATAATCAAAGATGGTTCTGGGGTTGGTACGGTTAAGTATGTGACTGGAGAATACAGCTACATCGGAACTCTCAACCGCCTAATAGCAAAAGATGGCTATTATTTAAAATACATATACTTCGCCTTGCAAGGATTTAGTTTTGAACCATATAAAACAGGAATGGCTATACCACACATCTATTTTAAAGATTATGGTAAAGCAAAAATCTTTTGTCCGACCATAGAGAAGCAATCTGCTATTGCCCAAAAACTTTCTTCTACTGAAGATAAAGTGTCAGATGAGAAGCAAATCTTATTTTACTACCAAGTACAGAAATCTTATTTGTTATCGCAAATGCTTATATAAACATTTTAGATAAAAGATATTGCCTTTGTTTATTAAGTATGAGTGCCAAAGATTGCTCATTCGACAATTTGTAAGCTAAATTTTCAAACACTAAAGCAATAGTTTTAAGAGTATTCTCATCTGGCAATACGCAACTATATGGCTGAATTTCGGTAATATAATGTCGTTTATGTTCTTCCGTAGAGAGTTCGAGCGATTTCAAATACTCATATGTGTATCTAAGGATAAATTTATTGTTTGCGGTGAGTATTTTAATCGCAGATGACTTTACTTTGAATGGAAATGATACATATTTACAGTCCAAGGTAAAATCATCAATTATAATGCAATCGCCTTTATCATAGATGCCGTCTGTTTCTGTTGTATAGCCAAGTATAAAAGCCTTATTAGCTGTTAATACAGGAATGAAAGTGTCATCGTTGCTATATTCTGCACTTGATACAATGTATCGTTGCGGTTGTTCAAAAGAAAGTATATCACCGATAGTTGAATTAAAGCCAAAATCCTTTCGGAGTTGCTTAAAAACTTTATGTCTTATCCCCTTAATATAACTATGAAAATCCTTAATTCAGGCGATGTGCGATACTTTGATTGAACGAGAAACGCAGCAAGT
>CAJJWN010000066.1 GCA_905196835.1 uncultured Prevotella sp.
AGCACGTCGTAATCCTTGTAGTCCTTGATGATTTTCGCAATCTTGCTGAGCGTCTCGGCGGCGCGTTCGTTTATTTCATAGCTGCCGCTCTTATAGAGCATGTTGTCTGCCAACGAGATATAAACAACGCCCTTGAGCACCTGAACGTCAACTTCCTTCAACTCTTCCTTGCTCAAAGAGCGTGTCAGGTTGTTGGTAAGTATCATGTTGAGCGAGTCGCTCTTGCTCTTCACCTCAACCAAGTGGCGTATGTACTGGTTGGACTCGTTGATTTGGTCCACCAGCTTCGATATGTTCACCGTAGTCTGGTTGCTGGCCGTGAGGCTCTTGTCGAGCGAGCTTTGAAGTGACTCGAGCGTGCTCTTCGACTGCTCGAGCTGCTCTTCGAGACTGGCTACGCGGACGTTGCTTGCCGCGAGTTTCGCGTTGGTATCAGACAGCTTGTCCTGCGTGTCCTGGTATTTGCTTGTCAGTTCCTTGTTCTCCAGCTGGCAGTTCTCAAGCTGTTTCTTGCTAACACAGCTGCTTGCCAAGAGGCATCCCGCTATGAGCGAGAGAGCCAAAACATTCTTTTTCATACTATAAATATTTACTTTTGATTGGTAATTTGTCGCAAATTTACACATAAGACGTACAATCTGCGCCAACGTTGAAAGGCATTAACTAAAATTAACCACGCCACGTTAATACATCAGCAACGCCCAAACGCAATCCAATGCGCTCCAATCAAGGTCGGGGCGCATTGGAAGCTTGGCCGCAGCAACTGGCGTTCAGCAATACTGGAACTGGTTTATTTGCGGGAATTTAGCCATCGTCTTCGACAGCTTTATCTTCCACATTCCATACGTCTGGCGTATGTTTTGCGGCAAGAGGTTGGCATCTCTCATTTTCATGAGCAAATCCCTCAGAGGAGAGCCCGGACTGGGCTGGGAGTCTTTCAACAAACCGGCACGAGCCAACTCCATGTTGGCTTCCATGTCGTCAATTTCCTTCTTGCCCTTGTTAACCATATAATCGTCAAGGCAGGAAAGGATGGCCGAGAAATTCTTAAAATCTACCATGACATTAAAGTTATAAATATTGAGACGCTACAAATATACATTTTTATTATGAGAAAACAAAATATTGCGGACAAAAAAGCGTCTCCATCCCGGCTTTTAATCTTTTTTATCCATTTTGCAAACAGACCGTAACCAAATTGACATATGCAGATTGCAATTCATAGTAGTATAAAGCGTATTGCTTACGGATTAAAAGGAAAACGCCGCCAACCGGCGACGCCTGCATCAGATGTCAAGCTCGCGCGTGAGGATGCTTTCCAGCTGCTCGGCTGAGAGGCGCAGGTGGAACTGCCCGCGTATGGCTACGGATATGCGCCCGGTCTCCTCTGACACTACTATGGCTATCGCGTCGCTGTCCTGCGATATGCCCATGGCGGCGCGGTGGCGCAGTCCCAACTCCTTGGGTATGTCGAAGCTGTGGCTTACGGGCAGTATGCAGCCCGCGGCGCGTATGCGGTTTTTCGATATAACCATGGCTCCGTCGTGCAGCGGCGAGTTCTTGAAAAAGATGTTTTCTATCAGCCGCTGGTTGATGTTGGCGTCGATTACGTCGCCGGTGGCTATCACCTCGTCGAGCGGCGTCAGCCTTTCGATGACGATGAGCGCGCCCACCTTGCTCTTGCCCATGCTCATGCAGGCCATCACCACGGGCATTATGGCCTCCATGTCGCCCTTCTCCTTCTTCTCGCCCGAGGAGAACAGGCGTATGATGCTGTTCACCTTGCGGTGCGTACCGAGGTTGTAGAGGAACTTGCGGATTTCCTCCTGGAACAGTATTATTATCGCGATGACACCCACGCTCACCAGTTTGTCCATGATGCTGCCCAGCAGGCGCATCTCAATAACCTGGCTCACGAAGAGCCAGATGAGGATGAACACCAGGATGCCTATGAACACATTGAGCGACCGCGACTCCTTCATGAGGCGGTAGATGTAGTAAAGCATCAGGGCGACACACAGTATGTCGATAAAGTCTTTTATGCCGAAATCAAACATATCCATATTACTTTTTTAGCAGACAAGTTGACAAGCCACAAGCAGACAAGCTGTTATGACTGTAACATGTAGCTTGTTTGCTTGTATATCTTCACAGCCTCGACGCACTCCTTCACGTCGTGTACGCGCAGGATTGACGCACATCCGGTAGCCAAGGCCAGCGTATTCACTACAGTAGTGCCGTTAAGCGAGCCGTCGGCATCGGTGCCCAGAAGGCGCGAAATCATTGACTTGCGCGACGCGCCGACGAGCACGGGCAGCCCCATCTCGCGCAGGCGGCCCAGCCGTGCGAGCACGGCGTAGTTCTCCTGCACGGTCTTGCCGAAGCCGAAACCGGGGTCGAGGATGACGTCCTTCTGCCCGAGCGAGCGCAGCAACTGCACCTTCGGCGCAAAGTCTTGCATGATGCTCTCCATGTTGGGGCGTGAAGACATTAATATATAAGGCACTCCGAGCCGCGCCACTTCGACGAACATAGGCGGCACGTCGGCCTCAGAAAACTCACGGTAGGCATCCTCCGCCATCTCCTCGCCGCCGAAAGCGCCGTCCACGTTACCGCCCGACACGTCGTTGACGATTGCCGCGCCATACTCATCTACGGCCATCCGCGCCACCTCGGGGCGGAAAGTGTCCACCGAGACAACGGCTCCGGGCTGCGCCGCGCGCACCGCCTTAAGAGCCGCGCGCATACGCTCCATCTCCTCACCGGCCGTCACCCGCGCCGCGCCGGGGCGCGTAGAGTAAGCCCCCACATCGATAATCGCCCCGCCCTCGGCTACAATCTGGTCGGCACGCGCCTTGATTTCATCGTCCGTCTGGCGGCGGCTGCCGGCATAAAACGAGTCGGGCGTGGCGTTGAGGATGCCCATCACCTGCGGCTCTGACAAGTCCATGAGCCTTCCGCCCACATTGATTGTATATGGTATCATGCCTTTCATCGGTAGGCAAAGGTAAACAATAATATCGACACGGCGGCGGTTTTGACGTTTTTTATCTATATATTAATAACGGGGAGATGAAAACTCGTGCATAAAAATACAATTGCCCGGGTAAAAAGTCATGACAAATAAAAATCGCGGAACAGGCTTCATGCACCCTGCCTTGCCACGCATTGCGCCACAAAGAAGCGTTGTTAAATCCCTGTTTTGCCATGTCTGCATGGCAAAACAGGGCCAACATGCAGTCGTAAAGACGGCCTTCAGCACTCCAAAAGACGGTCTACGGCACGGTGAAAGGCGGCCTTTCACAATGCAAAAGACCGTCTTTTGCATCCGTAACAACAGCCGAACGGATGCCATTTTACGATAACACACTGACACACAAGCCATTACGCAAAACGCCGGAAAACACCGATGTTTCAGCCAAAAGCCGGTTTAATGCACGCCGCAGGCCGCCACAATGCGTCAAACGAGCGCGATATGCAAAACCCGACGGCCGTTTTGCATATTCCGTCTATGTGCCAAGCCATGTCCATTTTTAATGAAACAGCATGATAACTCCAATATGTACAACCTTTTATATACAGCCTCAACCTGCTTCAAGCTTGGCTGTCGGTAGCAGTCATGCCGTAGTTTCATGCGGCATCCATAATACTTCCAAGACGGCAGATGATACAGGCTGCATACCATGGATGCCGCATCGGGGTGCGGCATGACGGCTACCGACAGCCTGGATTAAAGCAGGATATAGCCATAAAAACGACAAAATAAAACGCCGTTTCACGCCCTTTTATTTTGCATTCCGCCCGGCTTGCACTATCTTTTCATAAAATAGGCTGCGCCTCGGGAATGAAAATAAAACGCCGTTTCACGTCCTTTTATTTTGCATTCCGCTCGGCTTGCACTATCTTTGCACCGTAAAAAGAACGCGAGTTCGGTATAACGCTATTTTTCACAAACAGCGAAAAACGTCCTTTGTAGGGACATAATTCATTATGTCCGCACGCCGCGAAGAGGCGTATTACCCAAGCGCAACACTGTAAAAACGTTCTTTCAGAACGTACGGACATAATGAACCAAAGGTCAGCGAAAGCTAATTATGTCCCTACAAAGGATGTTTTCTTATGCCGGACTCACATTATAAAGAATGTGAAAATGGACATACCCGAACTTTACAAAATCTTCACCGAACATCCGGTGGTTACGACCGACAGCCGCGACTGCCCCGAAGGCTCAATCTTCTTCGCGCTGAAAGGCGCGTCGTTCAACGGCAACGCCTTCGCGGCGAAGGCTCTCGACGAGGGCTGCGCATACGCCGTAATCGACGAAAAGCAGTACGCCAAGGAAGGCGACGGCCGCTACATTCTGGTTGACAACTGCCTGAAAACGCTGCAACAACTGGCTAACCACCACCGCCGCAAGCTGGGAACGCGCATCGTGGGCATAACCGGCACGAACGGGAAGACCACCACAAAGGAACTGCTGGCCGCCGTTCTGGGCGAGCGTTACAACGTGCTCTACACGCAAGGCAACTTCAACAACGACATCGGCGTGCCGAAAACGCTGCTGCGACTGACAAAGGAACACGACATAGCCGTAATTGAAATGGGAGCCAGCCACCCGGGCGACATCAAGACACTGGTTGACATCGTGGAGCCCGACTGCGGCCTCATCACCAACGTGGGGCGCGCCCACCTGCAAGGCTTCGGCTCGTTCGAGGGCGTCATAAGGACCAAGGGCGAGCTGTACGACTATCTCCGCGCACACGGAGGCACGGCATTCGTCAACGCCGGCGACGAGCACCTTATGGGCATTGCGCACGGTCTTGACCTCGTGAAGTACGGCATCGGCGGCACAGAGGGCGCAAAGGTAGAGGGCGAAGTGACCGTATGCGACCCGTACCTTAACTTCCGCTGGCGCGCGGAGGGCGGCCCGTGGCGCGACGTGAGGACGCACATCATAGGCAGCTACAACCTGATGAACATGCTGGCCGCGGCCTGCGTAGGCCTGCACTTCGGCGTAACGCCGGAACAAACAAGCCACGCCCTCGCGTCATACGTGCCCCGCAACAACCGCTCCGAACTGGAGCAGACGGCGCACAACAGCCTCATCATCGACGCGTACAACGCCAACCCTACCAGCATGGCGGCCGCACTGGCTAACTTCCGCGACATGAAGGCCGACAGGAAGATGGCTATCCTGGGCGACATGAACGAGCTTGGAGCGGTCAGCGGAGAGGAACATCAGCGCGTGGCGGACTTCCTCCAAAGCGCAGGTTTCGACTTGGTGTGGCTCGTAGGGCCTGAGTTCGGCAAGACGGAATGCACATTCCGTAAGTTCAAGGACGTGGACGAAGTGAAAAAAGAACTTGAAGCCAGCCGCCCGGAAGGCTTCTGCATACTGATAAAAGGCAGCAACTCAATACGCCTGTACCAGCTGAAAGAGTGGCTGTAAGATTTCTTTGGAATTTAAAGAAGTTATTTTCAAAAGTTAAAGAAGTTATAGGAGTTAGAGAAGTTAAAGCCGTATGCTTTACCGGTTGCGTATTCATTCAACCAACAAAGCATACGGCTTTAACTTCTCTAACTCCTATAACTTCTTTAAATTCTTATCTTCCCAGTTCTTCCCTGACATACTTTTCAAACCTTTTAAGGCCTTCAAGCATCACTGAACGTGGGCAGGCTATGTTCACGCGGACGAACGGACGCTCCGTCTCGCCGTACATCTCGCCGTCGTTGAGCCATAATTTCTCACGGTGCAGAAGCTCGTCCACTATGACGGTTGACGGCTTGCCGAGCGCCGCGCAGTCGAGCCATACAAGGTAAGTGGCCTCGAGCTTGGTGACAGGGATTTGCGGAATGCGCTCCTCGAAGTAGCTTTTCAGGCACTCATAGTTACCGTGCAGATACGCAAGAAGCTGCTCAAACCACCCCTCGCCGCCGTTATACGCCGCCTGCAAGGCCGTCACACCGAACGGACTTACGTCGCAAACCTCGTTTATGTTGATAGCCCTGTCTATGCGCCGGCGCACGTCCTCGTCGGCCGCAGTTATGTTGGCAATCTGCGTCCCGGCAATGTTGAAGGTCTTGGTAGGCGCGGTACACGTTGCCGAATGCAGCAGAAACTCGTCCGAGAGCGACGCGAACGGAGTGTACTTGTAGCCAGGCATCACGATGTCGCAGTGTATTTCGTCAGACAGAACGAACACTCCGTGCCTCATGCAGATGTCGCCCATGCGGCGCAATTCGTCAGGAGTCCAAGCTCGTCCGGCCGGGTTGTGCGGATTACATAGCAGGAAAACCTTGACCCGTGGGTCGGCTGCACGCCGCTCGAAGTCGTCGAAATCCACAGTATAAGTGCCGTCTGCATAAACCAGTTTGTTGTCTTCCAGCACGCAGCCGTTGTTCCTTATGGAAGAGAAAAAGCAGTTGTACACCGGCGTCTGCACAAGCACCTTGTCGCCGGGGGAGGTCATCGCCTTGATAACCGCCGACACAGCAGGCACCACTCCGCTGGTATATATCATCCACTCACGCCGCATACGCCAGCCGTGGCGGCGGCTGAACCAGTTGATAACGGCCTCATAATAAGAGTCGGGCACGTGCTCGTAACCGAACACCCCGTGCTCAACCCTCTTGCGCAAAGCCTCGATTACGCAGGGCGCAGTACGGAAATCCATGTCCGCAACCCACATCGGAAGCGCGCCGTCCACCTCTCCGCCGTCCCACTTCTCGCTGTCTGTGCCGCGGCGGTCAACAATCTCGTCGAAATCAAATATTGCCATTACATTATTATAATAAGTTACACATCAATGGCGCAAAGTTACGAAAGATACACCGTAAAAAGTGTAGACAATTTACCGAATGTCGTCGTTTTTCATCAAAAAGTCAATAAAATGCGGTGAAGATGGCACGCCTATGGATGTTTTTTTGTACTTTCGCAGGTTGTAAAGTAAACTCAACAGAAACGATACACAACGTATTCCAATGACATAAAAACTACAATACTGAAATGAAACAAAGCGATGTAAAGCCTGCAACTGGCAAATTAGGCATATTGTGCGTCGGTCTCGGAGCCGTCAGCTCCACGTTCATCACCGGCGTGCTGATGATACGCAAGGGCATGGGCAAGCCCGTCGGCTCAATCACGCAGATGGCGAAAATACGCGTGGGAAGGGGAGACGAAAAGCAATACAGGCATGTTGCCGACATAGTTCCGATGCCAACGCTGGACGACCTGGTGTTCGGAGCATGGGACATACTGCCCGACAACGCCTTCGAAAGCGCACTCAACGCCGAGGTGTTGAAGGACCGGGACATCTATCCCGTAAAGCAGGAGCTTGAAAACATACGGCCTATGAAGGGCGTTTACGATGCCGATTATGTAAAGGCTATTGACGGAACGTGGGTCAAGGACACGCGCCTCACACGCTGGGAACTCATGGAGCAGGTACGCGAAGACATCCGCACATTCAAGCAAGAGCACGGATGCGAGCGCGTGGTGGTAATCTGGGCGGCCTCGACAGAGATTTACATACCGCGCTGCAAGGAAATACATGACAGCTTGGACACGCTTGAAGCGGCCATGAAGGCTGACGACCGCGAGCACATCGCACCGTCAATGTGCTACGCATACGCCGCCATAGCCGAGGGCGCACCGTTCATAATGGGCGCGCCGAATACATGTATCGACATTCCGGCGATGTGGCAACTGGCTGAAAAATGCCGTGTTCCGATTGCCGGAAAGGACTTCAAGACGGGGCAGACGATGATGAAGACCGTACTCTCCGCCGCTTTCCTGACGCGCATGTTGGGCGTAAACGGATGGTTCTCAACCAACATTCTCGGCAACAGGGACGGCCTTGTGCTTGACGTTCCTGAAAACTTTAAGACCAAAGAGGTAAGCAAGCTCGGCGTAATCGACACCATTCTGAAGAAAGAAGAGTACCCCGACCTCTACTCGGACATATTCCACAAGGTGCGCATCAACTACTATCCGCCGCGCGGCGACGACAAGGAAGGCTGGGACAACATCGACATCTTCGGCTGGATGGGCTACCCCATGCAGATAAAAGTTGACTTCCTGTGCAAAGACTCCATACTGGCCGCACCTCTGCTGCTCGACCTTGCGCTGCTAGGCGACCTCGCCGCAAGGGCCGGAAGGCACGGCATACAGGAGTGGTTGTCGTTCTACCTGAAGAGCCCGATGCACACCGACGAGGAGAAACCAGTGCACGACCTGTTCCAACAGTACACGATGCTTAAGAATGCGATACGCGAAATGGGCGGGTTTGAAGCCGACGAGGAGATTGACTGACGTGCTTACGATGAAGAAAATACTGTTGATATCGCTGCCGGCAGTGCCGGTAGCGATATTTTTTATAGCATACCTGCTGGCATTAAGGCCGTTTTCTGTAAAGAGAATGGCTGCCTGCACGGCTCTGGTAGAATGCAAATCGCACTACGAACTGCTGGCCGACGGCAAGCCCGTGGCCTGCTTCAAAACATTGGGCGACAACCTCGCGCCCGAATGCCTGTCGCTAAATACAGACTCAACCGTGACAACATGCACGTACACCACGGCCATATGGGTGAACCGATGGCCGCTGCTGCCGTCGTGCGCAGGCCTGATGCTGACCGCCAACGGTGACAGTACGGTTGAAAAAAGGCTCGTATTGGCAAACAAGACGATGCCTGACATAATAAGAAAGGCCATCGGCAACACCACCGAAAGCATCAGTCAGCTTGGGCGGATGCAGGAAGAGGCCGACTACTACATGGCCATACACAACGTCAACGACGACGGCTACAACGTCATGGCGGAGTTTGACGAGAACCTGAAGGAGCGCAGGGAGAAAGCCGAAAGGCTGCTCGCAGCACTCGAAGGCGCAGCCAAGGGGAAGCGGCTTGCAATGAGACTCGTGACGGAATACACCCTTATACGCCGCGACACGGCAGGACACGCCGTGCTCACGGCGTGCCGACTGATGACGGCAGACCGCACGAAGCCGCTGCGCCTGCTGCAAACCGCCGACCGGCAGATGCCCGACGGAGCGTCGGCTGTACACCTTAACGTATGGCCCATGCCCGGATTTGAGACTGGAGACAGCCTCATCATAGCCTCATACGCAGGCTGCAACGCCTACGGCTACAGCCCCACGGCAGCCAAGACGCAGGCGTTCAAGGGCGCGGCAAGGGGCAACGGGCAGCACGACGTGCCGCCGATGCTCGCGCCAGACGGCTCGCCCGTGTTCACGGAGCGCGGGCGGTTTGCCGGCATAAGCATACACGGACGCATAGAGAAAGCCGCTGACGCGGGCTTCGGACTTAAACACCTGATGCCATGAAAAACACTTTTACCTTATTTATTATAGTCCTGCTGACGCTGCTGACTGCGTGTACAAGGAAGACACCGGCGGACACCGCCATAACCATACACGGCAAATACACATACCGCGGAGCCGTAGCCGACGGACAACCTGACGGCTACGGGGTGCTGCTTAGCGGCGACTCGGCCGTGTACAGCGGACAATGGAAGGCCGGAAAGAGGCACGGCCGCGCCACCGTAACCGACCCTCTGGGGCGCACGGTGCAGGCGGTGTTCCGTGCGGACACCGTGGTGCGCGGCATCATCGCCGACAGCCTCGGCACTTACCGGGGCGAGCTTGACAGCCTCTTCCGCCCCTGCGGCCACGGCATCTGGCGCGGACGAGACGGCAGCCACTATGACGGGGCATGGCGCGAGGGACGGAGAAACGGTTTCGGATGCGGCCTGACGGCGCAAGGCAAGGTGCAAACGGGCGAATGGAAGGACGGCGCGTACCGCGGAGAACGCATGACTTACACCGCCGAGCGCATCTACGGCATTGACATATCGCGCTACCAGCACGGCAAGGGGCGCAAGAAATACGCAATAAACTGGAACCGCCTGCGCATAACCCACTTGGGAAACATAAGCCGGAAGAAGGTGAGCGGCGAGGTTGACTACCCCGTGTCGTTCGTCTACATCAAGTCAACCGAAGGCGCGTCGGTGCGCAATCCGTATTACCTAAGCGACTACCGCGCGGCGCGCAGGCGCGGCATACCCGTAGGCGCGTACCACTTTTTCTCCACAAAATCCACCGCCAAGCAGCAGGCGCAATACTTCCTGCGCCACTCGCGCTTCTCGAAAGGCGACCTGCCGCCCGTCCTCGACGTAGAGCCTACGGCCTCGCAAATAAGGCAAATGGGCGGCACGGCGGCCATGTTCAGCCGCATACGCACATGGCTCGGCATCGTGCAGAGGCGCACCGGGGTGCGCCCGATACTCTACGTGAGCCAGCAGTTCGTCAACAAATACCTGCCCGAAGCGCCCGACCTGATGCGCGACTACCTTGTATGGATAGCCCGTTACGGCGAATACCGCCCCGACGTGCGCCTGGCCGTATGGCAACTGTGCCCCGACGGACGCGTGAGCGGCATACACGGCGAGGTGGACATCAACGTGTTCAACGGCTACCACGACCGCTTCGAGCGGTTTCTGAAGGAGGAGACGATAAGGTAATACGGTGGAAAATATAAAGAATGCAGCCTTTGTAGGGACATAATTCATTATGTCCGCACGCCGCGAAGAGGCGTATTACCCAAGCGTAGCAAATGAAAAACGTTCTTTCAGAACGTTCGGACATAATGAATTATGTCCCTACAAAGGCAACGTTCTTATATCTGCCTTACACGCATCTGTAACCCGTTGATAATCAGACAAGTTATAAAAGGCCGCCTTTCGCATTGCGAAAGGCGGCCTTTTAGCGTGTCAAAGACGGTCTTTGGGAAGGCGAAAGACCGTCTTTGGCAAAATCATCCGTACTTCACGATGACCGTAATCTTGGTGAAGCTGTACCTCGTGGCTTTCCTGCCATAGGCGTAAGGGCCGGTACACTTCATCATGTAGACGCGGTTCTGCCCCTTGCCGCGCACGGTGAGCACCAGCGTCAGGCCGTCGTCCGTGCGCCGCTCAGTAAGGTCGCCCGTGGCAGCCTCGCGCCTGAAGGCTGCGGCGAAACGGCTTACGTCGGCGTCAGAAAGCTCGAGCACCTTCACCACACGTTGTATCTTGCGCGTCTTGGGGTCGCGCTCCACGGCCGAGGTGAACTTGCTCCGCCCCACCGACGAGTGGTTTTCTACCAGCCGGTCGATGCTGTTCTGACTGAAAGCCGAGGCGGCCAGCCCTACGAGCAGCGTCAAAATGAGAAATATCCTGCGTGTAATCATTGCGGTTTCTTTTTAGTTCAACATATCTTCCACCTGCCTGCGCAGCTCCGGGTCGTCGATGCTGCCGAGCACATCGGCCTCCGCCCGGTCGGCCACCGAGCCTTGCCCTACCCTCTTTTCTACGCGCTCCGCATCGGCGAGAGCCTGCTCTATGTCGCCGCGTATGCGGCCGAGGTCGTCAGTGCGGACACCGTTCTCTATGACGTAACTGCCCCCGTAAAGACGCGCCAAAGCCTTGTCCTCGCGGTAATCAATGTAAGCCCAAACACCAAGCAGCAACAAAACTGCCGCCGCAACGCCGCACACGGCGCGCCACAGTACCGGCACGAGCCGCGCCCTGCGCCCCTCGCCGGCCTGCATCGAGCCGAAGGCGGCGAAGACGGGGCGGTACTTCTCAAGCTCCTGCGGCAGCCACTTGCGACTGAACAGGCGGTAGAGCCCGCGCTCCTCGGCCAGCGTCGTCTCGCCGTCGAAGAAGCGGCGCACAAGCCTTTCGGTGTCTTTTATTTCCCTGTTATTCATCTTCCAAACTGTCAAGATAATGTTTCCTCACGGCCATGCGCGCACGGCTTAGCTGCTTGCGCACGGCGGCCTCGCTCACGCCGGTCAGCCGGGCTATTTCGTCCATAGGCATACCGTCGATATGGCGCAGACGGAGCACTACCTGCTGCGCGGCGGGCAGCGTGTCGATTACCTTCATTACGTGCGCGAAGGCATCGCCGTCCGTGCCCTCCTGGGGCACCGCCTGCACAGCCGTAAGCTCCAAGGGCACGGTCTGCCTGTGGCGGCGCAGGCGGGCGGCGCCGCGGGTTTGCCCCCGGAACTT
>CAJJWN010000067.1 GCA_905196835.1 uncultured Prevotella sp.
TGTTTCGGCGTGATTTGCAATCCGCCGAAATATACTATAAGGATTTGCAATCCGATTAAACCGACTACACCAACGGCTTGGTTGCTGCAAACAAGGAACTGTCAAGCGGATTGCAAATCCTTATAGTAAGAACCGCCGGATTGCAAATCCGGCGGAACAAGTGGAACAAGTGCGGACGAGTTGCAAATCAGGCGGAACGAGTATGGCAGAAAATACAAAAACGCGAACTGCCGCGTTTGCACGTTTCTCGGAAAATAATCGTATTTTTGCAGAAGATAAAACCGTCCATTTACAGAAAAACAAATAAACATGAAACAGATTACAATCAAGGCAGACGTGAGCGTATGCCGGTATGACGAGTTGCAGGAAGAGGCAAGGACGCTGACCGCCACCGCAAAGGAGGCTACGGACAACTCATATTCGCCTTACTCGGGCTTCCGCGTGGGAGCAGCGGTAAGGCTTGACGACGGCACGGTGATAAAAGGCGCCAACCAGGAGAACGCGGCCTTCTCCGTAACAATGTGCGCCGAGCGCGCGGCAATATTCAACGCGCAGTCGAACCGTCCGCAATCGGCCATTACGGAAATAGCCATCGCGGCAAGAAACAACGACGGGTTTACGCACGAGCCGGTGTCGCCCTGCGGCTCGTGCAGGCAGGCACTGCTGGAAATGGAGCAGCGCTACGGGCGCGACATCAGAGTATATCTATGCGGAAAGGACTGTGTGTATATTCTTGAAAGCGTGAAAGAGCTTATGCCACTGTCGTTCGTAGACAAGTCGATGCGCTGACTTAAAGTCCGCACAAGCCGCTGTACGGGCAGAACGAGCACGCCGACCTGTCATCGGTAGGACGGAACGGCCGGGCAGGGTCGAATATCGCTGAGACGACGGTATGCAGGCCCTCGGCAAAAGCCTGTTCGTGCTCGGCAATGTCGGTGATGCGCTCCTTGCCTATTGTCAACGTAGGGTCATAGCCGTCTGCCGCCGTCTGCTGGATGAAAAGCAGTGCCGGACTGACGGCCAGTCCGCCGGGATTGAGCCTCGCGTCGTGCCTTACGAGCATGGCGTAAAGCATGGTTTGCAGATAATAGTCGGTATGCTTGCTCTGCTCCGGGGGCATGGCGAATATATCGTCTATGCCGTTGACCTTCTTCATGGCGTAACGTCCGGTCTTGTAATCGATGACACGCAGCCGCTCACACCCCATGGCCTTATCGTATATGCGGTCAAGGCGGTCTATGCGTCCGCCTATGTTTATAAGGCGCGTTCCACTGCTTGTGGCAACCTGAAGCGGCGCATAGACGGAAACCTCGACGTCGTTTATGCGGAACGGAGCCAGGTCGCGGTCTATCTCGAGCAGCCGCCGGAGATACCTGATGATGACCTCGCGGTTAATCAGCTGCAGGCCGTTGTAGTCGATACGCTTTTTCGTCCCTTTCTCGAAAACCGTTTCAGAGAAAGCCCTATCCACGATGCGCGCCACGTATTCTTTATGTTTCAGTGCGTAATCGATGCCTTCGCATGTCACGGTACCGTCGTCCTGCCTCAATTCGCCGTAAAGTATTTCGGAAGCGGCGTGGAACACATTGCCGAAAATACGGCTGCTCATCTCCTCCAACTCGTCATCCTCTGGCTCGTTTATCCTGGCGACATTGCTGTAATAGAACTGCAACGGACAGCGCATGTAGCGGTTGACGGACGTAGGCGAGATATACTCCATGCCGTCCAACACGCGCATTATGGCCGCGTCTTTGGGTATCGGCACGGCATTGCGGAACGTTGTCTGCTGCCCCGTCTGCAACGACATGCGCCTTATGTCGAGGCCGCTCTCTATCATAAGCTGCAGCATGAAGCGGCTCATCTCGCCGGTATGGCCGTTCTCGGTGGAATTGTTGTAAACCAAAGTAACGTCAGACGCGCGTTGCAGAAGGTTATAGAAATAATACGCATAGATGGAAACCTTGTTGTCGATGGTGGTTAGTCCGTGGGCTTTCCTTATTGAATACGGGATGAAAGAAGAGTCGTTGACGCCCTTGGGCATGTTGCCCTCGTTGCACGAAAGCACTAATACATGGTCGAAGTCGATATTTCTTGTCTCCAGAATGCCCATCACCTGTATTCCCTCGGCAGGCTCTCCGTGGAAAGGTATGGATGTAGAGTTGATTATCTGGATGACGAGCTTCTGCAATGTAAGCATGTCCGCGTCAAGGTCGCCGGACTTTACGAGTTCGTTCACCCTGTTGCACAAGGTGTACATCCTGAACAGAGATTCCTGCATGAGAGGGTCGTTGCCGTCATCGCCACAACCGCAGGCAACGATTTTCAGCACATCAACAAGCCATCCGGCCAGCGTCTTGCTGTCGGTAGCGGCGTTGAAGAGGGTTGCCGTGCCGGGGTCTACGGCAAGGACTGACGGCGAAGGGCGATAAATTCTGTTACTCTTTAGCGTCGCAATAAGCTCACGGCATTTCACTGAAACGTATTTTGCGTATGGATGAGACAACGCCTGCATCACGTATTTCACCCTGAATGTGCCGTCAGCTTGTGAATATCCGTTTATCCTCAAATCAAGCAACTGGAGCACAAACGATGCAACCGACGTCTGGAAAAGCGGAAAGCCGGTAGTTATGTTTACGCTTTCCACGTCTTCGGGGAGGCAGTGTATCACCGTAGGCAGCAGTGCCTCGTCACACAATACAATGGCAACGTCACAGCCAAGCTTGTACCTGTAATTCTCTTTAAGCCAGTCGTTAACGTATCTCGCCTGCACATTCTCAGTGGAAGCGCTGACGAATGTAATGTTCTTATTTCTTTTAAAGTTATGATATATGTCGGCGTCTGAATTGTCAAGCTCATTCGGGAACTGCCTGATATATTGCGAAACATAATGTCCGGCTTCGTTGGCGTGTGACGCATTGCTGTCATCAGACATATAATAATCGTCGAAATCCCAGTAAAAACGCGCCTTGCCGTCTTTCTGCAACCGCAGGAATATCTCTTGCTCCACTTTCTGCAAGACATTAAAGCCAACGAAAATATATGTGTCATAATGATAATCGACGGCGGGATTTGTAGCAACGTCGCGGTAAAGCATACCTTCATACGCTATCGACTGCTCACGCAAGCGCGAACGGAAATCGTTGTATATATCTTCGATATGCGACCATAAGCGCAAGAAACGCTGCTTCAGCTCCGTGTTCCCGTTGTCTGTAAAATTACTGAAAAACCTGTGCAGTATTTCCCTTTGTTCGTCGTCAAGATAGGAAATGTCGTCAAACTCATGCAAGTCTTTTACATTTCTAAATACACTCGACGCATCGGCCATGTTCTTATCCAAGTCGTCAAAATCGGCAATAAGCATCTGTCCCCAGCCGAAGAAGTGGTCAAGCGTCTCATCGATGCCCGTACACTTGACAAAACTTTTATGCACGTCACAAGTCAATTTGATAGGGTCGCCAACGGTAAGTGCCGAATGCCGACGAAAGAACTCGCTGATTGTAATGTACGCCGGAGACCAGACAGGCAGCCCTGACATCCTTGCCAAATAATCATTTAGGAACAAAGAAGCACGTTTGTTGGGAAATACGATTGCCACATGTGACAGGTCTGTGCCGTGTTTGCGCAGTATGTCTTCGGCTACATATTCTAAAAATTTCTTCATGCGGATGACGACTTAAAAGAACATACGCTGCAAAAATACTATATTTTTACATAATAACGAAGCTTTAAAAGCCCGTTTTTATGGCATGAAAAAGCTACAACAACAAAAATCCCCATGGCGTTTGCCACGGGGATTTGCGTATAAAAGGTTTACGAAATATTACTTCTCGCCTTTTTCCATCTTTGCCTTCAACTCTGCAAGAGCGTCAATGTCACCTAACGTGGTGCCTGCTGCTATGTTGTTGATGGCAGGAGTCTCCTCCTTCTTAGCCTTCTTGCGCGGAGCCTTCTTGGGCTCGTCCTTCACGTCCTCAAAAGTGCGGCTGTGAGAAAGTATTATCCTCTTGGTCTCCTTTACGAACTCGATTACCTTGAACTGGAGTTCCTCGCCGAGCTGTGCCTGGCTTCCATCCTCTTTTACAAGGTGCTTGGGAGTTGCAAATCCTTCACCGCCTTCATTGAGGGCGATAACTGCACCCTTGTCCATTATCTCGGTAATCTTGCCTGCATGGATTGAGCCCGGAGTATAGATGGTCTCGTATGTGTCCCAAGGATTTTCCTCCAGCTGCTTGTGGCCGAGGCTGAGACGACGGTTCTCCTTGTCTATCTCCAAAACGACAACATCGATGTCGGCACCTACCTGGGTAAACTCTGAAGGATGCTTAACCTTCTTCGTCCAAGACAAATCGCTGATGTGGATAAGTCCGTCAACGCCTTCCTCGAGCTCAACGAAGATACCGAAATTGGTGAAGTTGCGTACCTTTGCTGTATGCTTGCTGCCGATAGGATACTTAACTTCGATTGTCTCCCATGGGTCTTCCTTAAGCTGCTTGATGCCGAGAGACATCTTGCGCTCCTCGCGGTCGAGCGTAAGTATCACAGCCTCTACCTCGTCGCCTACGTGCAGGAACTCCTGCGCGCTGCGCAGATGCTGGCTCCAGCTCATTTCAGAAACGTGTATCAAGCCTTCTACACCGGGAGCTATTTCTACGAATGCGCCGTAATCGGCAATGACAACAACCTTGCCCTTAACATGGTCGCCAACCTTGAGGTTGGGGTCAAGAGCATCCCAAGGATGCGGAGTGAGCTGCTTCAAGCCGAGAGCGATGCGCTTCTTGTCGTCATCAAAGTCAAGGATGACAACATTGATTTTCTGGTCCAAAGACACAACCTCGTGCGGGTCGCTGACACGTCCCCAAGAAAGGTCTGTGATATGGATGAGTCCGTCTACACCACCAAGGTCTACGAACACGCCATAAGACGTGATGTTCTTGACTGTTCCTTCCAAAATCTGTCCCTTCTCGAGCTTGCTGATAATCTCCTTCTTCTGTGCTTCGAGTTCAGCCTCGATAAGAGCCTTATGCGACACAACGACATTGCGGAACTCCTGGTTGATTTTAACAACCTTGAACTCCATCGTCTTGCCTACGAATACATCATAATCGCGTATGGGGTGAACGTCAATCTGGCTTCCGGGAAGGAATGCCTCAATGCCGAATACATCAACTATCATGCCACCCTTCGTGCGGCACTTGATGTATCCCTGGATAACCTCTTCGTTTTCAAGAGCTGCGTTGACACGCTCCCAGCTCTTGCTCAGACGAGCCTTCTTGTGTGAAAGCAGAAGCTGACCTTTCTTGTCTTCCTGGTTTTCAACATAAACCTCAACCGTGTCACCTACTTTCAAATCGGGATTGTAACGGAACTCGCTCGAAGGAATGATACCGTCGCTCTTGTAACCGATGTTGACTACTACTTCCTTCTTGTCGATTGAAATAACCGTTCCGTCAACAACCTGGTGTTCGCTGACCTTGTTAAGGGTTTCGTCGTAAGCTTTCTCAAGGTCTTCCTTGCTTACACTTGCCTGGCTTCCATTCTCAAACTCGTCCCAATTGAAGTCTGCCAATGGTTGCACGTTCTTTAAATCTGACATAAATAATAATTAAGTTTTAAATTAATAAAGTTAGACTTTATATTGTCCAAATCGGGCGCAAAGGTACAATCTTTACTTCATTAATAATGATATAAAGCAAAATATTTTCACACAAAAGAGTGCTTTTTACGTAAATTTAACTTACACACATTGTATGATAACATAAATACGCTATCATTCTTCGCTGCCTGCCGCCCTCAATATGATGCTCGTAGCACCGATGGTAAACAATGTTCCGTCATAAATAACACGCCTTTCGCGGTCGCCAAGTATTTCATTGTCTACGAACGTTCCGGTATTGCTCGGGCCGTCACGCAACACATATTTAAGGCGTCCGTTCTTATCTCTCGATACATTAATGACGCAATGGTTGATGTCTATGCTCGGGTCGTTGGTCTCTATCGGGGCTGTAGTCTTGCTGCCTTTCATGTAGCGGCCTATCGTGTTGTCGCCTATATTCAAAGGTATTACCTGCTTGTAATGAAAGACATTCTCTATTACCACGATAGAGCCAAAATCTTTACTACCGGCATTCTCATCCAGAACTTCCTCTTTTCTGGTGTTCATCAGCTTAGACTTGCCTATCCTTATGCCAAACTGCTTGCCGCATTGCGGACACTCGAACACCAAAGCCTGGCCTTCACTGTACTTTGTTTCGTCAAATGTGATGAACTCGTCACACTTCGGACACCTGACTCTCTTCATGTCAATTCTTCACCTGATAAACCCATGCCTCGTAAAAACGTTCGTCATTACGCAGATTGTTCAATTCGTTGTAGGCGTCATTCTGACTTTCAAAACGGCCGTATGCAACCTTTACCGATTTGTTTTTCCCAACCAACACATAGGCTTTTCCAAATCCGTCCTTTTCAAGTTGGCCGACAAACGCTTGGGCGTTTTTCTTTGTGACTTGACTTGCAAGCACTATACAATAATAGTCTCCACCGCCAATTCCGGCTTTCACATCGGCAACATTGCTTTCCGCCGTCTTGCCGCTTTCCTTGTTTCCGGCAATTGCCGCGTCCCTTTCTTTCACACCGGTGCGGGAAGACAACTTCAAACCGTCAGAGCTATTTACTATTTTATCATACCCGTCAGACACCAACCGGCTTACAACTTCGCCTCCAATGCCGCTCGTCCTGACCGTGCCTACACTTTCATTGACAGGCGTGCCCAACGCCAAAAACAGAACTACGGCTATGATTGCGGCAACCAGATTGCGCAATGCGCTGACTTTTATCTGTACACTCTTGCCGTCACGGCCCTCCTCATTCGTATTTGTAACTTTCTCGAAATCATTTGCCGGAACACCATCGGCAACAACATCGCCAACGGGGAACGTCACCGACACAACTTTTCCGGCCGGCTTCTCCGCATCCGCCGAACGTCCGCCCGCACGCACATTCATCTCAAACGAGCTCAACCCGTAAAGCCCCGGCGTCAATATGCCGGCCTCACACGGCTTGAACTCCAGGTTGCCGTCGCCGTTAAGATACAGTGTTCCGATATTGTTCAGCTCGTACACGCCGTTGTTCTCAACATGCTGGCGCAGCTCCTCAACCTCAGCCTCTATGCGTGTGAGGGCGTCAGGAAAACTTATGTCATAAGCATCTGAATATGACTGTACCAGCAAAGAGTCGTTGACACGCAGCTTCGGGTTGAAGCCAAGCGTCCTCAACGGCGGTATGAACATGCCGTCATTGCCGTCATAACGGGCTGCGACATGGCTTGCGACAAAGCCCCCCAGGCCCGGGACGATGACGCAATCGCTCTTCAGCAGCAAAATCTCTATATGTCTATCCAATTCTATCACGAGTGCAAAATTAATGTTTTTCATCCGAAAACGCAAATATAAGTATGACAAAAAAGACAAAAAGCGCACCGGCGCACAAAGCATGACGCGCCCTGCCTGCCCCAGCACCAAGCGCCAAGAAACACATTTTGAAACCAATTTACAGCATATACATTACAATGTGTCAAACCGAAAAGTGACGTCAAATATCTCAAAACAGGGAAAACATACGGCCATTTACCGCCGTTCACAATACAAAATGCGGCTTTTTACACCGCGGAATGCCACCTTTCGGATTGCAAAAGACCGTGTTTTGCATCAGTACCCACCGCAAACGCAGGCAACAAAGACGGTCTTCAGTTGGCACAAAGACGGCATCCGTCACCGACAAATACCGTCCAAAAACTGTTAAAACGCCGCATCCGATTGCACACATAAGCACAAACAGACGTAAGTCAAAGAATATCAGCAAGTTACGTTTGCACACGATTTTTGACATTTTTACGCCCGACAACATGTTTTTCACTGGCGACGGCCGCCAGAATGTTAAAGCAAAACACAACATGTCAGCACAAAACGCATTTTACTTACTAAATGACAACCACAGCGAACATACCTGCCAGGCAAAAAATAAGCACAAAAACATTCTTTATTCGGATATATTTTATACTTTTGCACAAGATAAAAAACTACATTCATGGAATACATAAAAACTGAAATAGAAGGCGTCTACATCATAGAGCCGAAAATTTTTGAAGATGCCAGGGGGTATTTTTTCGAAGCGTTCAAGAGCGAAGAGTTCAAGAAACACATAGGCGACGTGGAGTTTGTGCAAGACAACGAGTCGAAGTCAAGCCGGGGCGTGCTGCGCGGGCTGCACTACCAGAAAGGCGAATATTCGCAGGCCAAACTCGTAAGGGTGATAAAAGGGCGCGTGCTTGACGTAGCCGTGGACATGAGGAAAAGCTCAAAAACCTTTGGAAAGCATGTCATGGTAGAACTAAGCGACGAGAACAAAAGGCAGTTTTTCATTCCGCGCGGCTTCGCGCACGGTTTCCTCGTGTTGAGCGACGAGGCCATATTCACATATAAAGTAGACAATGTATATGCCCCGGAGCACGAGGCGTCGGTCAGGTTTGACGACAACAAGCTCGGCATAAACTGGCCGATTGACCCGAACAAGGTGCTGACAAGTCAGAAAGACTTGGCCGCCCTGCCGTTTGAAGAGGCTGAATATTTTGAATAACGCCAACATGTAACACGCATTGCAACAGGCAATTATCACCAGGCGCATAACATTTTGCGAAATCATGTGCAAGCACTATATACGCAACACCACGCCTTGTTTTGCCCATCCATTATAATGATACGGAGTAAATTAACATATTGCACCGCCGTTTTGACGGCCGTAATCACTGTATGCGGCTGCAAACAAACCGGCAAGCAACAAGCGCAAGCCCAAGAAAACCTAAGGGCGAAAGCCGAACTGGCCGGGATTTGGATTGACGCCGAAGAGGAAACGGCAGTTTTCAAAATAAAAGGCGACACCGTTTATTATCCCGATACGACAAGCCGTCCAGTAAAGTTCAGCATCATAGGAGACACAATGGTGATGATGGGCAGCAATGCGTCAAAGTACCCGATTGTGCGTAGGAGCGCACATATATTCGAGTTTAAGAACCAAAACAACGAAATAATAAAACTCATAAAAAGCGAAGACCCTAACGACTCGCTACTCTTCATACGGCACCGCCCCGTACCCCTGAACCAGGGAAAGACTATAAAAAGCGACACGGTTGTGACGTATTCCGAAAAAAAATACCACAGCTACGTGCAAATAAACCCCACGACTTATAAGGTGTACAGGACTTTTTACAATGCGGAAGGCATAGAAATAGAGAATATTTATTATGACAACATTATCCATGTCAGCCTCTTTTCCGGCAGGAACAAGATATTCTCCAAAGACTTCACAAAGGCCGATTTCAAGGCGGTAGTGCCCAAAAACATGCTGAAGCAAAGCATTCTTAGCGACATCAAGCTAATGTCGTTGTCAGCCGCCGGCATACACTACCAGACGCAACTCGCAATCCCTGACAGCCCAAGCAGCTATCTGGTTGAGCTTGTAATATCGTATGGCGGCAAGACAAGCATCAAAGTGCTTAACTGACAAGGGCATGACAACCTACTAAAAGCCAGCCACATACACACGCCGGGCAAGGCGGTATCTGGTCTGAAAGCAAACGCCAGCACACCACCAAGCAAAAAAACATCCTGCAATATGCGGCATATCACATTCCAATATGCCGCATATTGCATGGCGAAAAGCCGTGTTTCGTACCACAAAATGCGGCATGTCAGGTGTGGCACGGCGCCCCGTCGAAAAGAAGCGGGCCGCACTGAACGCCCCAAATGCGGACAAGCCATTTGGGCAAACATGACATATTGCGCTTAAAATACGTTGAACTCACTTAAATATATGTATAAGCAGGGCTTTTTAATATTATTTAGTCCCTTTTTTTCGCACATAAATTCATAATGTAGTATTTTTGCGCTAAAATTTATAAGAACAACAATAAAACAAAGCATTATGGCAGAATCGATAGATATCCGCGAGTTGAATATCTTGATAGAGCAGAAAAGCACTTTCGTGTCAAACCTCACCATGGGGATGAACCGCGTCATTGTGGGACAAAAACACCTTGTGGAGACATTGCTGATAGGCCTGTTGAGCGACGGCCACATCTTGCTTGAAGGTGTGCCCGGATTGGCAAAGACACTTGCCATCAAGACTTTAGCACAGCTCGTTGACTCCAAATACAGCAGAATACAGTTCACGCCCGACTTGTTGCCTGCCGACGTTACAGGTACGATGATTTACTCACAGAAGGATGAAAAGTTCCAAGTGAAAAAAGGACCGGTATTCGCAAACTTCGTATTGGCGGACGAAATCAACCGCGCCCCGGCAAAGGTGCAGAGCGCACTGCTCGAAGCCATGCAGGAGCATCAGGTTACAATAGGCAGCGACACGTTCGACATGCCCAACCCCTTCCTTGTAATGGCAACACAAAACCCTATCGAGCAAGAAGGTACATACCCGCTGCCCGAAGCGCAGGTAGACCGCTTCATGCTGAAAGTAATCATTGACTATCCAACGATAGAAGAAGAAAAGCTTATCATACGCGAGAACCTGCAAGGCTCGCTGCCGAAAATATCCCCCGTCATATCGGCCGAAGAGATAATAGCCGCACGCGACGTGGTAAGGAAAGTCTACATTGACGAGAAGATAGAACAATACATAGCCGACATCGTTTTCGCCACACGCTATCCCGAAAGATACGGCCTGCCGCAGCTGAAAGACCTGATAACATTCGGAGGAAGTCCGCGCGCCAGCATCAACCTGGCCAAGGCTTCACGCGCATACGCGTTTATCAAACACCGCGGCTACGTGATACCTGAAGACGTGCGCGCCGTTGCACACGATGTGCTCAGGCACAGGATAGGGCTTTCATACGAGGCGGAAGCCACTAACGTAACGAGTGAAGAAATTGTCAGTGACATAATAAATAAGGTGGAGGTACCTTAATGGATACCCAAGACATACTAAAAAAGGTACGCAAGATTGAGATAAAAGCCCGCGGACTGAGCAACAACATCTTTGCCGGACAATACCACTCCGCATTCAAAGGGCGTGGCATGGCCTTCAGCGAAGTACGCGAGTACCAGTACGGCGACGACATACGCGACATCGACTGGAACGTGTCGGCACGCTTCCATAAACCTTATGTAAAGGTGTATGAGGAAGAACGAGAGCTCACGGTGATGCTAATCATTGACGTAAGCGGCTCGCTTGACGTAGGAACACAAAAGGCTACCAAGCGTGAAGTAGTGACGGAAATCGCCGCGACACTTGCATTCAGCGCCATACAAAACAACGACAAAATCGGAGTGATATTCTTTTCTGACAGGATAGAGAAATACATTCCTCCGAAAAAAGGGCGCAAGCATATCTTGTTCATAATACGCGAGATGCTTGACTTCCATCCTGAAAGCCGCAAGACAGACGTGAAAATGGCCGTTGAGTTTCTGACAAGCGTACTGAAACGGCGTTGTACGGCATTCCTTATGGGTGGTT
>CAJJWN010000068.1 GCA_905196835.1 uncultured Prevotella sp.
ACGACTATGTGAACGGCGAGGGCTTCTGCTGCGACGACGGTTCCTTGGAGGCGGCGCAGGCCAACGCTGTGGCGCAGGCCAACGCGCTTGACGGCAACTTCCATGAGGGCGATGCCTACGAGAACCTGCAGTTCTACTACCATTCCGACCATCTCGGCAGCGCAAGTTACATCACCAATCTTGACGGCGAGGTGGTGCAACACGTAGAGTACGTGCCTTTCGGCGAGGTGTTTATTGAAGAGCGGAACAACACGTGGAACACTCCGTACCTTTTCAACGCCAAGGAGTTCGACGAAGAGACTGGACTGTACTACTACGGTGCGAGGTACTATGACCCGAGACTTAGTTTATGGATGTCAACAGATCCGATGGAAGGAAAATATCCAAATATCACTAGCTATTGTTATTCAAATAATAATCCTATAAAATATATCGACCCTGATGGAAATGATTGGTTTGTCAATGACCAAAACTTTTATGTTTGGTCTATGGCTAATTATGTGCCTGGATTTGATTATGCTGGTAATGTAATGCCATCAGGTGTATCTCGATATCAAATCTTAGAAGAAATTAGAGGAAAATATTATCATAAGTATACAAGTAATATTTTTGCTTCTATTGGAAATTTTATTTTTGGGAAAAATAGTTTCATAGAAAAAAAGGCCTATAGCCATGCAGAAGAATCATTCAATAATGAGCTGATTTATCAAGGGGCAACAATTATCCCTTTGTCTATAGTAGGAAAAATGGGAAAGTCTATTCTTGCTGCTTTTAAAGCAAGCAGTAAAAGTGTCTGGTCTTTACCGTGGCTTGAACGTGGTTTAATAATTGAGGAACAATTAGGAAAAAACTTGAAAGGAAATTTCCCAGTAATAGATAAATTCCTGAATGGTGTTGCAACGAGCATAAAAAGTATAGACCTTAATGCAAAGAGTTATCAAAATGGAAAAGTCTTATTTTCTACCTTAAAAAGGTATATCGATAAAGTAGCAAAATTCAAAGGACAACGTTGGAATGGGGTTGTCATCTCAGAAGAAGATATAACAAAAAGAACTTTGGACATAGCTATTCCAAGGGGTGCTTCTCCATCACAAGTAAAAGTTTTACAAGAAGCTACTAAGTATGGAAAATCTAACGGAGTAGAAGTAAATATACAAGTTATTAAGTAAATATCAAAGAATTGTTATTTGCCATTGAGTATAAACTTATGGCAAATAACAATTTAATCAATTATAAAATTATATATGGCTATAAATAAACAAATAACAATATGTAAATCGGCAACAGAGTTTATTGTTTATCCAGAATCGAAAAATGAAATAGGATTATGGGTTGCGCATACACCTTGCTTTATTACATCGAATTATGAAATTCATAATATTGAGAATATAATTAATGGAGCTTTACAACATAGTAATTCAGGGCTACAAATTACAAATGAGATACAAAAAAATGTCCTAAAAGAATTGCACATTAAAAGTTGGAATACATTATATAAAATGTATAAAACAATCAGTTTGTCCTTAACTGAAAATAAAATAATTATTACACCATATGTGTATACGCAAAAAGGCGTATTTCCAGATACTAAAATAAAAACTTTTTTCGATATTTGCGATTATAACAGTGCAATTATACAACTTCTTAAATTGTGATTCTCTATTATTCAAGTATGACGTTATGGAACGTGTTATCAGTATCACTCCATGAATATATATATACGCGAGTTCTGGATAAAAAGTGATTGAAAAAGTTGGTAATCTCGTCGATATTTTGGGCTCATCTGCAGTTCAGGTGTATGTTAGACTCGTGCAGTGCGAACAGCCTTAGTTTGAAATACTTATCGTCCCTGAATCCGTATGCGCTTCTTTTAAGCACTTTGATTTTGTTGTTGATGCCCTCGACCTTCGCCGTAGAGAAACGGCAGTCGTACCATGCGAGTATTCCCGTCCTGCGTGCCATGAGCGTGGCGGCCATCCTGACAAGCCTTGGCACCTTGCTTAGTCTTGCCTGTTCGACCCACGAGTACAACTCTTTTTCGGCGGCGTCCTTTGTCGGCTGCATCCAAATCCTCCTCATGGCCTCCTTCATGTAGTAGGCCTTCGATAGCGGCTCGTTCATGGCCAGCGCGTTGTCGATCACAGCCGCGGCCCCTGCCTACATGGACGATGCGGCCCGTGCCAAGGTCAACAACTATCGTGCGGAACTCGACGCCGCGCCGCACCGAGAACTCGTCTATGCTTATGTCGCGCACGCTATTGAGTGGCGGCGGGAGTACCGGCGGCGCAGGTATTCCTTAATGGATGCGCTTAACCGTGTCCCAGCTTACCTACAGCAGGGCCGCGGCGGACTTTACCGTACACGTCTTGATAAGCTCGACCACGTACTGCGCGAAACGGTGGGAATAATGGCGGTTGCCGCTGGCGAAAGGCACTCTGTTCTGACATACGTGGTCGCAGCGGCGGCACCTGTAACGGCGGACGCGCACGCGAAGCACCGTCTTGCGCAGCCCCGACGGCACGCCCAGGATGTCGCGCATACGGCTGCCAACAGGCTAATGTTGCCGCAATGTTGCCGCACGCCGTACAACATATTTTCACATGCTTACGCTCGATTTTCAGGATTGTTTTGTTATTTTTGTCATCTTTGTGACATATTGATTGCGGTCAAGCGGTAACCGTTAACGCCATAAACCTTTGAAAGGAAGTTGCTGTTCATCATATTTTGTTTTTTGTTGCAACCTCAAATATATGACTTTTACGGTAACTTCTGCTTTTTATTTCAACACATACACCTGAAATGCGGATGAACCTGTTGTTTCCTCCTGTCCTTTGGATGTTGATTTTTCTGTGCAAAGCTAAGGCAGGAGCGAACCTGCAAGGCACTTCATCCTCTTGCGATTAACAAACATCAAATCCGTGTGTCTTTAATGTTTCTGTAACACAACAGAACCGCCTGCGGCTCTCCGCTTCCTCCTTGCCTTGTTCTCTCTCTTCCGCCTTGCCAGTCGCACGTAAAATCAAATCCCGTCGGACGAGGTGAAAGCCTCCGACAAGAGGGATAAAAAGAATTTCAAACTTATTAAATCAAAGAGGTATGAAACAGATGATTTGGACAAGTGAAACTTGGTTTGACGATGCGGCCAGGGAAGATTATCAAAGCTCACAACGCGCAATGCTGGAGGATGACTGCTATGAAGTCAGTGACGAGGAATGGTCGGAAGCGGTAGAAATGTGGCTGTACGATGAGCGTCAGAACTTGGACAAGGAGGTGGACGGCGTTATCGTGGCCTTTGCGGATTTGGGTTTGTGGAATGGCCGCAGGCAGGGTACGATAATCTTCGGCACCAACATCGCCAACATTCTGAAAAGCACTTGCGACACGGCGGAATGGTATTGCGACCGCTACAATGTCCGTGGACGCATGGCGCACCACGACGGCACGAACCATGTGCTTTACCGCATCGCCAAAGACCGGAATGAGGCGGAACGCATCGCGGAAAAGGTGTATAACAGAGAGGTGGATGAAAGGAAGTTCCGGCGCATGACACGCTCGCTTTATCCATACGTGGCCGAGGTGTACGGCTGGAAAGTGGCACGGCGGAAACCAAACAACTGACGGCCATGTACTACGATACGAATTGTACCCGTGTCACTCCGGGCGAGTGGCACAGGTTGATGAAAGGGGCGCGTAAATGCTCTTACAGGCGGCTCGTGAGGAGAATACAGGCCGAACTGCCGGACGTTTACAGGGAGCTGGCCTTGCAATACTACAACCCATGGGAAGGACAATGCAGGCAGACCGCCACCCACTACGTCTTGGTGCATTCAGCCATCGAGCATTTCATCCACAAATGACAAGGCACGGAAAAGAGGACAGGCGCATCAGGCACTTGCCTCTTTCCGACTTTTGCGCAACCCAAGGCGTCAGGGGGCGAACAGCAGTTGCAGCTCCACCCGTCTCCGCCTTTGTATCGAGGCTATCTTCTTCCCGTTCCAATGGCAATAGCGTAGGTATTCCTGTCGTATGTCGCGGTCGCCGCGCTCCAGCTTGCGTATCAAGCGGCTCTTGGGCATCTTGCCATTGCCCAGCAGGCGGTACGGCCCTACCTGGTAGGCAAGGCAGGCCAGCAGCAGCGAATCGCGCCCGAAGCGGCGGAACATCCGGCACAGCTTCCGCATGTCGGCGCGGAGCAGGCTGTCGCCCTGCGCGCGGCTTATCTTATGGGTCAGCCGTTCACCGGGCAAGAGCTTATGCCCGTACCCGATGTAAGGCAGGTGCTTTTTCTCACCGTGCCAGCCCTCATAGAACTTGGTGCAGGCAACGGCCCTCTCAAACGGGGAAAGCCCGTATATCCCCAACCGCCGGGGAGGGGGTTGCGTCTGTGCCTTTGCCGGGTGTACGCCGGGCAGGAACAGTGCGGCAAGGAGGCACGGGATAAGTTTCATACTCATTTGGCGTTCTTTTTGTTCACTACGTCTTCTATCATTTCCTTCACTTCCTGCCCCACCTGCACGAAGTTCTTGTACAGGATGCGTTCCCGTTCTTCCTTGGACTTGAACGTGTAGAACTTGGGCAGCGGCACATACCCGGCTTCCTCTTTCTTGATTTCGGCCATGTCGAAGTCGGTCTTGCAGAAGAACTTGGTGGTCTTGAACTCCTCGCTCTCCTGTATCTTCATCGTGCCGCCCCTTCCGGTCTTGGTGGCCACGAAATCCCTGGCGGTCTGGCCGCATATCCAGCCCGTCGCCATGTCGGAGATTTTCGAGGCGGGCACCAGGCTGTCCATGTTCTCGTTCAGGTTGATGCTGGTCTTGTCGCGGTCGATGGTCACGCCTTTTTTCAGTTGCACCACCTTGCCGAAGATGTCGCTGCTCAGCCATTCCAGCGTTTCTTTCGAGCGGGCGGAGCCGGACACCACGTTGCCCACCGTGGTGATGATTTTCTGCATACCCACCTTGCCGTAGTCGGCCTCCAACTGCGGCAGTTCCTGGAAACCCAAAGCCACGCTCACCTTGTTGCTTCGAGCCGTACCGATAAGGCGGTCTATCTTGTGGAAGTACAAGGTGGGCAGCTCGTCCACGATGATGCTCACCGGCACGTTCTTGCCCTGCCCGGTGTTCACGCGGGTCACAAGGCGGTTCAGTATCAGGGCGTTCAGCGCGCCGATGATGCTCTCCATCTCCGGGTCGTTGGCTATCAGCAGGTAGCTGGGATGTTTCGGGTCACTCACCTTCAGGTCGAAGTCGTCGCCGTCCTTGTGGAATATCCAATAGCTTTCCTTGGTGGCCAGACGGGAGGTATAGACGCGCAGCGTGCCTATCATGCCTTCCAACTGTTCCATCGCCTTGTTCTTGAAGGCGGTCTGGAACGGGCCGAGCAGCGGGGCCACCTCGTTGTCGGTCTCCAGCACCTCGAAGATGGTCTGGTAGCTCTCGTTCAGGAAGGAGAGGATGTGCGGCATGTCCGAGTATTTGCCCAACCAATAGGCCGGCTCCACCTCGTTGCCGTCGTCGTCGAACACGCGTCCGGTCGGCACCATCCGCTTGGTGGCCTTGTCTTCCACTTTCTCGGCCAGCAGCTTCTTCCCGTGGCTGTCGTAGGGCTCTTTCCCGTAGTTGCAGAAGAAATAGATGCAGGCGGCCAGGAAGTTCACCGCCGAGGTCTGGAAGAACTGGTCGCTGCCGCCGCCTCCCTCTTTCTTGCCCTTTTGCAACGATTCCAGCAGGGTTTCCGCCGTCTCGCTCGCCGCCGCCAAGTTGTTGATGTATTTCAGTTGTATCGGGTTCACCCTGCGGCTGTACTCTACGTCCACGAAGTTGATGATGTTGAACGAGCAGCCCGGCGGCAGCTTTCCCAATTTCTGGTTTTTCTTGTAGTGGTAATACAGCTTGGTGGCAAGGGTCGGAAACTTGTAGTCGTACACGACCATTGCGAAGCCCTTGGCGGAGTGCTGGCGGATGAACGGCTCGATGATGGAGAAGGTCTTGCCGCTTCCCGGAGTGCCGACCACCCACGTTCCCCTGAAGGGGTTGCTGATATTCACCCAGCCCTTGCGGAACTTACCCTTGTAGTAATAACGCATGGGAATGTTCACGCTGTACTTGTTTTCTACGAGTTCCGTGCATTGCTCGAAGCTCTCGTTCTCGAAGTTGAAGCGGTCTTTCAGCAGACCTTCCTTGATGAATTTGGAGATGTTGTCCAAGGCGATGTGCGCCAGCACCACGCCTACCACGGTGGCCGCCATGTACAGGATGATGTTCAGCCGCAGCGAGTAGAGGTAAACATCCATCGGATGGTTGTACAGCCACACAGACAGCACGAGCAGCAGCACGCCGCCCACCAAGGGATAAAGCACTTGTTTCCGGGCGTTGAACTCCAGGTGCTTCTTGTTGCGCGTCCCTACGCAGGTGATGCACACCAGCAGGAAGGTGGCCACCTTGCTGTACACCAAATGTCCGTACTGGTAGATGAGCCACCGGCGGATGCGCCCGTGCAGGTCGTACAGGATGTTCTCCCAGCCGTCCGACGGCGCGGGATTGAAGGCGTACACGAAAAACTCCAGCAGGACGGACAGGTAGATGACCGCCCTGAATATCTTGTACGCGCTTTGCAGTTCCTTGCTTTCTTCCATTTGCCTTATATATTAGGTATCCAACTTGATTTTATCGAAATGTCATGTTTTTCACGTCAAAAACCTGACATTTCGATGTGCCTTTCCGCTTCTCCGTCACTCGTTGAGCGTGATGATGGGTCGCACCTTGTGCGCCTGCCACTTCGGGGTCTCCTGCATGGCACCGCTGCCCAAGGAATAGAGCCACGCCTTGGCCGTTTCCTGCCCTTCCACCTCGGTACTCGTCCAATACCAGCAGTCGTCCGCCGCGTCGGGCAAAGGCTCGCCCCCGCATTTTTCTATATACGGGTTGACGAGGGCTTTGGCCGCATACAGCAGGCGCATCTGTGCCGCCGAGGGGATATAGGCGCTTTGCCCGTACCGCCACAGGTCGAACACCCTTTCCGCTATCGGCGAGGCCACCTCTTCCGTGTCATACAGCGCAAAGGTGTTCTCGTTCCCGTCGTAGGCCGTCAGGTCGGCCGATGTGCCTTGTGCCACGCCGATGCTGTCCGCGAAGGCTTCCGCAGGCAGGTCGTGCAAGTACACCGCATAGCCGTTCCCTGCCGTTCCCGGGTCGCGGTTCAGGTAAAACACGATGGCAATGGCCTCCTTGCCGCTTCCATCGTAGCTTTCATAACTTAGGCTTTGGCCGTCCGTGCAAAGCACATGACCCACCTTTACAGCCATGTCCGGCTCCTCGATGTGGGCGTCGCAGGCAACCATCAGGGCGGTGGCCAGCAGTGTCAGCAGACCATTCAATCGCTTTTTCATATAATTTTTCCTTACATTGTTCATTCTCAATTCTTCATTTACAAGGTATCTTGAATCCCAGCACGATGCCCGTGCGCAGCAGGTCTTCGCCCTTTATCATCAGGTCGCTTTTTACCTGCCAGTACAGCGTCCAGCCTGAACGCAGCGCGTAGTTGTGTTCGTACCCCAAATGGATGCCGCCCAGGAAACGCTCCGTGTCGCTCCCGGCCGACGCTCCGATGCGCAGGTTGCCGTGGTGGTTGCGCCCGCGCGTCACGCAGGGCTTGTAGGCCGCCCCGAAGCCGTAGCTCCGGTAGTTGTTCCAGAAACTTTCCGGACAGATATGCTTGCAAGTGGCGCACTCGTCCCATTTCAGGTAGCCGTTGGCGAAAAACTCCCATGCGTTGTGGTGCTTCGTTTCCCACTCGTAGGCCACCGTGGCATCCACCCCGTTCTCATACAGCAGGCCCACGCCCACCGAAATCCGCCCTGTGCTGTTCTGCGCCGAAGCGGTCACGGACAAGGCGAACACAGCCGCCACCAAGGCAAGCAGCCGCTCCCTTGTCCTTCCCTTATTTTTCAATGCCTCACTCATCATTTCCAATTCTTGATTCTTCACTCTTCATTCTTAATTGATATTACTCTTCTTCCAGTAGGGCGGCATCAAACGAGTCGGCGGAAAGCACGTCCTCATAGTCGATGTGCAAGGAGATGGTGCGCCCTGAAATCTGTTTCTCGCTCATTTCGATGGTCAGCACCTTGTCATTCGGGAAGGTCATCTTCTCCAGCACGATGACGTTGCGGTAGCCGCGTTGGAACGACGGGGCGTTTTCCAGCACCAGGGCGGGTGTCAGTTCCAGCACCTGCGCGTTGGTGGCTTTCGAGGTCTTCTTGTCGGTCAGTTTCACCCGTATCTGGTCGATGTCGAAGCGGATGCGGGTCTTGTTCTCCACGGAGAAGTCGATGAAGAAGTAGTTGCCTGCTGAGTAGATGTTGTTCAGTCGCATGGTCATCCGGTGCGCCTTGGTGCCCACATTGCGGTAGCGGGCCGGGGAGTTCCACACCCTACGGGCATAGCGCAGCATTTCCGAGGTGGACATGCTGACCGCTGGGTTGTTGTAGGCATGACGCTCCGCCACGGCGATTTCCTTGTCCGCCACCGCTTCCTGCAGCCGGGTGGTATAGAGCAGGGCGTATTGGGTGCGGTAGCGTTCCGTCACAACGGTGACGATGCCCAGCACTTCGCCGTCCGCGTGTCCGGCTTCCTTGGGCTTCAGGCGGATGGTGTTCTTCATCGGCTGGTCCCCGGCCACCTTGTCGGTGGAGATGTCCACGAACAGGACGGGTTCGGAGGCGGTGATGACGGTCGTCACCTGCTCGTTCACCGTCAGCCGCACCATTTCTTCGTAGGTCTGTTGGGCATGGATGTTAGTCCATGCGGTCATTCCTGCCAGCAGCAGGAACAGTCTGATACTTGTTTTTATCATTGCTGTGGGTTTGTTTCCGGGTGGATGTTCATTTTTTCTTGTTCTTCTTTTGTCCGGCGGACGGCGATGTCGTAATAGCCCTTGTCCGTCTCGAATCCGATGTAGTGCCTGCCGCAGCGGATGGCTGCGACGGCGGTCGTGCCGGAGCCGATGCAGTTGTCTAATACCACGTCGCCCTCGTCGGTGTAGGTGCGTATCAGGTATTCCACTAAGCTGACCGGCTTCTGGGTTGGATGGTAAAATGTCCCTTTCTTGAACTCCTTGGGGGCGTAGATGACGGAGGTGGGATATTTCTCGTCCATGATGCGCACGGGTGTCAGTTTCATGTTCCCGTAGCACCGGTTCGTGCCGTCCGACTGCGTTTTCCGTCCGTGGTTGCGCTGTTCGGGACTGCTCGGCCTCATTTGCGGATGGTACACGGGCAGTTTTTGGTAGAACACCAATATGTCCTCGTGCTGGCGCAGGGGCATACGGTTGGCGTTCAGGTGTCCGCTCACCCGGTCTTTGTGCCACACCAGGTTGTATTTCCACAGCTTGGGTTGCGAGAGGACAAGCTCTGCCGTGAACATCCCCTGTGCAAACAGGATGATGGGGCTGTCGGGCTTGGTCACGCGCTTGTATTCCTTCCACAGGGGCTCCAGCGGAATCTTGTGGTCCCACCGGGCCGCCTCGTTCTGCCGGTTCAGCACTCCGTATGGCAGGTCGGCTATCACGGCGTCCACGCTGCGGGCTTCCATGCGCTTCATACCTTCCAGGCAGTCTTCCAAGTAAATATGGTCTTTCTCAATCATAGTCCATTCGTTTGTATTCTTGCTTATTTCGTTTCTCCCTTGTCGTTCACCAAATAGACGAACGTGCCGTACTTCAGCTTGGCCTTGTTCTTCTTGATGGCCTTGCCGATGGCGTTGCTTGTCTTCTGGTAGGCGTTCTGTATAGCCTGCATCCCCCATTGCGAGAGACTGTTGCCGTAGCTGCCGCTGTTCAGGCTCATGTTGCCCGTCACGGCTCCGCTGGCCACATCCTTGCTCGTTTCCCTGAAACTGCTTTCCGGCACGTACAGTCCTTCCAGCCCGTCCGTGTCGTAGAGGGAGATGTTCACTTTTACCAGCCGGTCGTCCACCAGTACGCTCTGCACCTTGCCTTTCACCCGTTGCGAGCCAAAGCCGTTCATCGTGGCGTAGAGGTAGGTGCCGCTTCTTAGCACGGCTTCCCCGATTTCCACGTCGTCCAGCAGGCGCAGCCTTACCCGGGAGCCGTCCACGGCCTTGATGTCCTCGTCAATGATGGCCTTGATAAGGTGCGGCTCGTGCCGAGCCTGGGCGATGGTGTGGAAATAGTCGGAGGCGGTCTTTACCTTTTTCACCATCTCCACGGGCTTTTCCGCGTCGGCGAGGGCGTTGACCGCCCTGCTGTTCTCTTCCACCTTGCCCTGCGTGGGGATATACTGTTTGGCGGTGTCTGCCGGGGCCGTGTCCGCCGTGTTGGGCGGCGCAAGACCTTTCTGTCCCTTCAGGCGCGCTTCGGCCAGGGCCTTCCGCAGTTCTTCGAGGGCTTCTTGTTCTCCCGTCTGGCTATCGGACGCTTGTGCATCCATGTCTTTGTCCTTTTGCTGTTCGTCCAGCAGGGCGATGTCGTCCTGGGTGTACTTGGACTCATATTCCTCTTTGTTTTCATCGGGTTCGTCTCTGTCTATGTTGTCTATGGCGGTGTAGTCGTCAATCTTCCCCCATGCCTTCTGCATGTTCTCGTATTTTCCTCCGATGCCGTCGCCGCCGCGTATCTTCGCGTCGGGCAGTTCGGGATTTAGGAACTCCGTCGTCTGCAGGTTCTTGTCCGGCGTGTCGGCCACCTGGGTGTTGAACAGGTCGAACACGACATAGGCCGTCCCCAGCAGGGGCAGGTAGATGATGGCGGGCAGCATATACTTGGGATGCCTGAAGTTGATTTTGTCGGTTATCTTCATTGTCCTTCATTGTTTAAGGGTTCTGTCACTGGCTTGCCCGGGTGTGTCACACCCTTGTGCCGGGCTCTCCACACCGAATCCTGCACGGCGGTGGCGGTCTGCCGCACGGGCGGACGCTGGCAGGCCGTGGCGATGCGGTAGATGTTGAAACCGAGGCTGAGGGCCACAAAGGCGAACACGATGACCAGGAACAGCGTCCGGTGCAAGTCGGCGAAGCGTTGCACCTTGGCGGCTGCCCGGTCGATGCCGAGGGCTTGGGCGAATTTCCGCCCGGCTTTCACGTCGCGCTCGTACCGTTCCTTATACTTGGGGTCGTCCTTGTCGGGCATCTTCTCGCCCAGCAGTATTCTCTTAAATCCTTTCATGTCCGTAATGTCTTATGTTCACATTCATATCTTCTTTTTATTAGCCTTTTAATAGCTGTTCTTTGTCTTCTGCTCGATGTCCTTGTTGAGCAGCGTCCTCCAGTTCACTATCAGCAGACCGTGGGGATTGTTCTCCGTCCTCGGCACGCGCTTCAGTTGTCCGGCCGTCACCAGTTTGCGCATCAGGATGCTGCTGCGGCGTTCTATGCGTTGCCTGCCGTAGTAGGTGAAC
>CAJJWN010000069.1 GCA_905196835.1 uncultured Prevotella sp.
AGGTCTTACGGTTATACGGTAAAATGGAGGGAAATAAGGTTTTGAGGTTGTACGGTTATACGGTAACGTCCAAACACAACCGACCCAATACCATAACCACCGTAAAAACCGAATAACCGCATAACCGTATAACCCCAAACAAACCTCATAACCTAAAAACAGAGTGCTTGTCTAACCTCTTTAAAAACAAGGAAATGGAACAACGTAAACAACAGGTAAGCGTGCTGTTCATGCTTTTCAGCACGCTGTTCTGCATCTGCCTGATTACGGCGAACGTACTGGAAACAAAGCAAATCTCCTTTGGAGCTGTCAACATCACGGGCGGACTGCTCGTCTTCCCCGTGTCTTACATCATCAACGACTGCGTGTGCGAGGTGTGGGGTTTCCGCAAAGCGCGTCTGCTTATATGGCTGGGCTTCGCGATGAACCTTATCTTCGTGGCCTTCGGCGCATTGGCCGACGCCATTCCCGGAGCACCTTACTGGCACAACGACGAGGGCTTTCACGCCGTGTTCGGCCTCGCCCCGCGCATCGCCGCGGCGTCGTTCGTGGCCTTTCTGGCTGGCTCTTTCATCAACGCCTACGTGATGAGCCGCATGAAGCTGTCGTCTCACGGCAAGCATTTCTCCGTGCGCGCCGTGGTAAGCACGCTCTTCGGCGAGACCGCCGACTCGCTGGTGTTCTTCCCGCTGGCCCTCTCGGGCGTCGTGCCTGCCGGCGAAATGGTGTCGCTCATCATATCGCAGGTGGTGCTGAAGACGCTCTACGAAATCGTTGTATTGCCCCTTACGGTGCGCATCGTGCGCAAGACGAAGCAGCACGAAGGTGAAGACGTGTATGACGAAGGCATAAGTTACAATATTTGGAAAGTATTTAAACTGTCATGACAAACAGCGATATAAGAAAAGAAGAAGGGCTGAAAGCCCTCGGCGCAAAGACCCGATACCGCATGGACTACGCCCCCGACGTGCTCGAAACGTTTGTAAACAAACACCAGGAGAACGACTACTGGGTGCGCTTCAACTGCCCGGAGTTCACATCACTGTGCCCAATCACCGGCCAGCCCGACTTCGCCGAAATACGCATAAGCTACATTCCCGACGTAAAGATGGTCGAGAGCAAGAGCCTGAAGCTCTACCTTTTCAGCTTCCGCAACCACGGCGACTTCCACGAAGACTGCGTGAACATAATAATGAAAGACCTCATCCGCCTGATGGACCCTAAGTATATAGAGGTGACGGGACTGTTCACGCCGCGCGGAGGAATAAGCATCTATCCCTATGCCAACTACGGACGGCCCGGCACAAAGTATGAACGCCTGGCCGAAGAGAGGTTTGCAAGGCACGAATAAAATACGCCACACCAAATGAAAGCCAGCCTACGACTCGCCATGCTGTACGCCATGACCCTGCTGCCATGCGTCACAGCCAACGCCACCAGACAAGACTCATGCCGCATGAAAGTGGCAGTAGTCCTCAGCGGAGGCGGCGCAAAGGGCATGGCTCACATCGGAGTGCTGCGCGTATTGGAGCGTGCCGGCATACCTATTGACATCATCACGGGCACGTCGATGGGCGCGCTCATCGGCGGACTGTACTCCATCGGCTACGACGCACAGACGCTCGACTCGCTCGTAAGCGTGCAAAACTGGAACGTGCTGCTGTCAGACAAGGCCGACATGCGCAGCCAAAGCCTTGCCGAACGCGACAAGCAGAACACCTACATACTGTCGCGCCCGCTCTCTTTCGCACGGAAAAGCCACACAGCGACGGGCGGACTAATCAGCGGCAGCAACCTCTCGCAGCTCTTCACACGGCTTACCGTGGGCTGGCACGACTCCATCAGCTTCGCCACCCTGCCCATACCGTTTGCCTGCGTGGCAACGAACATCGTAGACAACACGGAATACGTGTTCCACAACGGTTACCTGCCAACCGCCATGAGGGCGAGCATGGCCATACCGGGAGTGTTCACGCCAGTAAGAATGAGCATGGTAAGTGAAGAGGTAAGAGTGAAGAGTGAAGAATTAAAATGCCATAAAAGCGACTCTGCAAAGCACACTAATTCTTCACTCTTCACTCTTACCTCTTCACTCAAAAAAGACATGGTGCTTGTTGACGGAGGGCTACGCAACAACTATCCGGCCGACGTTGCCCGGCAGATGGGCGCCGACATAATCATCGGGGTGTCGGTACAGAGCGACCCGCGAACGGCCGACGAGCTGCAAAGCGGCCCCAGCATACTGATGCAGATAGTAGACCAGAACTGCAAGAACAAGTTTGCGGAGAACTGGGCGATGACCGACATACCCATAAAGGTCAACGTTAAGGGCTACTCGTCGGCCAGTTTTACGCGCACGGCCATCGACACCCTCATAGCAAGGGGCGAGCAGGCGGCCATGAAACAGTGGGACAAACTGATGCAGATGAAGCGCACACTGGGGCTGGCCGACAGCTACCAGCCCGACCGCCTGCACCGCACGGTGCCGCAGAGCAAGGCCCTTTGCTTCAAGATTGACTCCATACAGTATAACAACATATCGCCGCAAGACCGTGACTACGTAGCCACCAAGTACGGCATCGGGTCGGGAAAGGACATCACGGCGGAGCAAGTGGAGCAGGTAGTGACCGACCTCGGCACCAACTTGCTGTACACCAACGCGGGCTACAACATCAGCAAGAGCGACGGCAAATACATCCTCACCATATCAGCCGGGGAGCGAAAGACGAGCCGGGTGAACCTCGGCGTGCGCTTCGACACTGAGGAGATGGTGGCCTTGCAGGCCAACATGTCGCACCGCCTGCCCACCCGACTGCCCGTAACGCTCGAGCTTACAGGCCGCCTGGGCAAGCGCATGATGGCGCGGGTGGACGCCAACGTCAGCCCGATGCACTACGGACGCATAGGCCTGTCGTACCTTTTCCGCCACGACGACATCAACATTTACGAGGGCGGCAAGCGCGACTACAACTTCACCTACAACCAACACGCCGTGAACTTGCAGGCGTTGAGCTTCAACATACGCAACTTCTCGTGCGACGTAAACCTGCACATGGACTTCTTCGACTTCCACGACGTGCTCTTCGGCGAGGCGGCAAAGCCCGAACGCATAGACAACATCCACATGTACAGCTACGTCTTCCGCCTGAACTACGACTCGGAAGACCGCTGGTTTTTCACCACCCGAGGAGCAAGGTTCAAGGCCGGCTTTGGCTATTACACAGACAACTTCATAGGCTGGAAGGGGCACGGAGGCTTGAGCATAGCCGACTGCATGTGGCGCATGTCGTTCCCGCTCAACAGCCGCTTCACGCTCCAGCCCATGCTCTACGGCCGCATAATCTTCGGCGACGGCGCGCCGCTCATCATACGCAACGCCATCGGCGGCATGACGGCAGGCCAGTACCTCTCCCACCAGATGCCCTTCGCAGGCGTAGGGCACGTAGAGTTTGCAGGCAACGCCATGCTGGCCTGCCAGCTGAGGGCACAGCAGCGCATCGCCGACAACAACTACATCATACTGCGCGTGGCCGCCGCACAGCACAACGAAAAGCTGCGCGACATACTCAAAAGGCGCACCCTGACGGGCTGCGAACTGGCTTACTTCTACGACAGCATGTTCGGACCGCTCGGCGCTTCGCTCGGTTATTCAAGCAAGACGAGGGAGGCTTACTTCTACATCAACCTTGGCTACCAGTTCTGACGGCGGCCATAAACGCCGTCATTTGCCGCCTTTCAATGAACAGAGGAATGCGCTTCATCCATGCACTTACAGACTGACAGCAAACAAGCCGCCGCAAACAAATTTCCCAAAGACCGTCTTTCGCCTTCCGAAAGGCCGCCTTTTACACGCTAAAAGGCCGCCTTTTGCAACGCGAAAGACGGCCTTTTGCAACGCGCCCGGCATGTCATTGAAAATCAAGTACATACAGACGGCACCGGCAAATGCCTGGTTACAGATTGAAAGCGGCCGTAAAGCCCCTATTTGCACAGTGTACGTTACAATACGTAAGACCATAGGCCGATTTTTAGTTAAAAATCGTTTTATCAGCCGAAAGCGCCGCATTTTTTCCCGTTAAACGTTTTTCTATTCGGAAAAATGTCTATTTTTGCAGCCAAGAAGTCTAACGTCTACGTGCCCCCCTGACGGGGACATGCAACCTAAAAAATCTGATTATGAAAAAGAAAATCCAATTCAGCCTCGTCTATCGTGACATGTGGCAGTCTTCAGGCAAGTTCCAACCGCGCAAAGACCAGCTTGAACGCGTAGCCCCGGCCATCATCGACATGGGCTGCTTCGCCCGCGTGGAGACCAACGGAGGAGCCTTCGAGCAGGTGAACCTGCTTGCCGGCGAAAACCCCAACGCCGCCGTAAGGGCCTTCTGCAAGCCGTTCAATGAGGCCGGCATACTGACCCACATGCTCGACCGCGGCCTCAACGCGCTACGCATGTACCCCGTGCCCGACGACGTGCGCCGCCTAATGTACAAGGTGAAGCACGCACAGGGCGTTGACATACCGCGAATATTCTGCGGACTGAACGACGTGCGCAACATCATACCCAGCATAAAATGGGCCAACGAGGCGGGCATGACGCCGCAGGCAACGCTCTGCATCACCACCTCGCCCATACACACCGTAGAGTATTACAGCGGCATAGCCGACCAGCTAATAGCCGCCGGAGCCAACGAGATTTGCCTCAAAGACATGGCCGGAATAGGCCAGCCCGCCATGCTCGGCAAGCTTACCAAGGCCATAAAGACAAAGCACCCGGACGTCATCATACAGTATCACGGCCACTCGGGGCCCGGCCTTTCGATGGCATCCATCCTCGAAGTGTGCGAGAACGGAGGCGACGTCATCGACACGGCTATCGAGCCTCTGTCGTGGGGAAAGGTGCATCCGGACATCATCTCGGTGCAGAGCATGTTGAAGAACGAGGGCTTCGAGGTGCCCGAAATCAACATGAACGCATACATGCACGCACGAACACTGACGCAGGAGTTCATCGACGACTGGCTCGGTTACTTCATCAACCCAGGCAACAAGCACATGAGCTCGCTGCTCTTAGGCTGCGGACTGCCCGGCGGAATGATGGGAAGCATGATGGCAGACCTGGCCGGAATACACCGCTCAATCAACTCAATACTGAAGAGCAAGGGGCAACCCGAACTGTCGACCGACGACCTTCTCGTAAAGCTTTTCGACGAAGTGGCATACGTATGGCCGCGCGTCGGCTACCCACCACTCGTAACCCCGTTCTCACAATACGTCAAGAACATAGCCCTCTTGAACCTGCTCACCATGGCGCAGGGCAAGGGACGCTTCGTGATGATGGACGACTCGATGTGGGGAATGATACTCGGCAAGAGCGGAAAAATACCCGGAACCATCGACGAAGAGCTGGTGGAGCTTGCCAAGAAGCAAGGACGCGAGTTTACGGACGCCGACCCGCACACGCTCGTACCTGACGCTCTGGACGACTTCCGCAAGGAAATGGACGAGAACGGATGGGAATACGGACAGGACGACGAAGAGCTGTTTGAGCTTGCAATGCACCCCGAGCAGTACCGAGACTACAAGAGCGGCGCAGCGAGAAAACGCTTCCTGGCCGACCTCCAGAAGGCTAAGGACGCGAAGCTCGGCGCAACGCTGAAGCCTGAAGAGCTTGCGGCGTTCAAACACGCAAAGGCAGACGCCATAGTGTCGCCGTGCAAGGGCCAGGTGTTCTTCGACTTCGAAGGCGGCAGCGAGTGCACTCCGTGCCTCGAACCGTACATCGGCCAGCACTACAAGGAGGGCGAAACGTTCTGCTACATACACACCCCGTGGGGCGAGTTCGAGGCCATACCGGCCGCGCTCGGCGGCAAACTCGTGGAGATTGCGGCAAAGCAAGGCTCGCGTGTTAACCGTGGCGACGTCATCGCTTACATCGAAAGAGACTGGATTAATTCATAATTTATTCAATTGAAAATTGAGAATGGAGAGTTTAGAATTATGATTACCTTTTCCATATTGCCTTCATAAATAGAATAAGGTAATCATAATTCTAAACTCTCCATTCTCAATTTTCAATTCACCCAAACAGAGGAAATGGACTACAACCTTATCATCCAAAAGTATTACAACGGCAACCCGGAGCTTCTGAAGATACTCTTAAAGCACAGCAAGGCCGTGGCCGACAAGGCGATAGCTATCGCCAAGGCGCATCCCGAGCTGCCGATTGACCGCCAGTTCCTGCTTGAAGCCGCGATGGTTCACGACATTGGCATCATCAAGACCAACGCTCCCGACATACAATGCTTCGGCACAGAGCCTTACATACGCCACGGTGTGCTGGGCGCGGAGATGATGCGCGCCGAGGGATACCCGCTCCACGCCCGGGTGTGCGAACGCCACACGGGGGCCGGACTGTCGCTGAAAGAAATCGAAGAGCAGAGCCTTCCGCTACCGCATGAAGACCTGCTGCCCGAAACTTTGGAGGAAAAGCTAATCTGCTATGCCGACAAGTTCTTTTCGAAAACCCGTCTCGACCGCGAGAAAACGCTCGAACAGGCCGAGCGGAGCGTAGCAAAACACGGCGAGGAAGGACTGCGACGGTTCAAGGAAATGGAGGAAATCTTTGGATAAAGGTGAGGAGGTGAGAAAGTGAGAAGGTGAGAAATACATTGTTGTTAAATCGCAACGATTTTCTCACCTTCTCACTTTCTCACCTCCTCACCTTTACTTTACCTTAACAACTTCATACTTCCTGCTGCCTATTCCGATTTTCTCGGCGTGGGCAAGGCACGACTTGTACTCGGTGTTCGGGTTGGCGTTGTCGAAATGGTCGTGATGGTCGCAGAAACCGGGGGCGGCCATGTGCTCTGTAAGCTGCGTGCCGGGCAGAGGAGTCTGACGAAGACATGCGTCGGCGCAGGCCTGGTCTAAGGCCAACGGGTCGAACGAAGCGAACATGCCGAGGTCGGGAAGTATGGGCACGTCGTTGCCCGAATGGCAGTCGCACAGCGGCGAAACGTCGCACACCAACGACACGTGGAAGTTGGGACGGCCGTCGATAACAGCCTTTGTATATTCCGCCATGCGACAGTTAAGGTCCTTTACAGAAGCGTCGTTGGCGAACGATATTGCATCAAAGTTACATGCGCCGATGCAGCGTCCGCAGCCTACGCAGTTGTCCTGATTGATTGACATCTTCCTCTTCTCCTGGTCGAACACGAGGCCGTTGTTGGCACACTCGGCCATGCAGCGGCGGCAACCGCGGCACGCGTCCTGGTCTATGACGGGCTTGCCGTTGCAGTGCTGCTCCTTCTTGCCGGCGCGCGAGCCGCAACCCATGCCAATGTTCTTGATTGTTCCGCCGAAACCTGTCATCTCGTGCCCCTTGAAATGGGTGAGCGATATGAACACGTCGGCATCCATCACGGCGCGTCCTATTTTGGCCGCCTTGACGTATTCGCCGCCACGGACGGGCACTTCTACGTCGTCGGTGCCCTTCAGTCCGTCGCCTATGATGACCGGGCAACCCACGGTGAGCGGCGTAAAGCCGTTCTCCCAGGCGCAGTAAAGATGCTCAAGGGCGTTCTTGCGGCTGCCGGGATAGAGCGTGTTGCAGTCGGTGAGGAACGGTTTTCCACCCAGCTGCTTCACCACGTCAACGATGGCGCGCGCGTAGTTGGGACGCAGGAAGCTGAGATTGCCCAGCTCGCCGAAGTGCATCTTTATGGCGACAAACTTGCCGTCCATGTCGATTTTGTCAATTCCGGCCGCCTTGACAAGCCGCTTCAGCTTGTCGGTGCGCCCCTCGTCGGGGCGGCAGCGGAAGTCGGTGAAATACACCTTCGATGTAGTCTGTGTTTCGTTCATTGCTGTGTTATTTGTTCGTCATGTCTTTGTATGCTCTCAAGAATAATGCTTTCCGGCGTGCGAAATTAGTCATTTTTCACGACATTACGCCCTTACGGGCAAGTATATTATCATTATTTATCACACAGTCTACGGCCACCCGTTTTCCAAAAGGCGGCAAATGGCGCTGCAAAAGGCCGTCTTTTGGCCGCTAAAAGGCCACCTTTTGCAGGCTGAAAGACGGCATATTGGAAAGCCATTGACTGTCAGCAAGTTACAAAGGCTGCACAGAAAGGCGCGTAAAACAGTGTCATGCGCCGCACGGACACGCGCCGGAGGATGCACACGGACAGGCCAGAAGACGCCTTGCGCACGCACGCCTAAACGTTAAAATAACAAAGAAAAAACGGGATATGACGTGTTATTAAGTTTTAATTCCGTAAATTTGCACCCTGCATTTGCAATGAGAACTAAAACCGTCATATTCATACTGCTGTCTGCTTTCATATTCGTGATGGCAGAACCTACCATGCCTTTTTTCCGGAACCACGGCAAAAACGGCGGCGGCAATGACTCTACGGCCGTAAGCGACACGGCCGCGCGGAGCACAGACGGCACGCCCATAGACGGCGACACGCTTACGGCCGACACGGCAAAGCTGTCCAACGAGCCCGACACAACGAAGATGGACTCGCTCACGCTGGCAATATACAAGCACAACAAGCACGTGGACGACTCGGTAAGGCTTGACAGCATAAACCGCCGGAAATCGAACAGCCTTGACGCTCCGGTCGACTTCTCGTCGGAAGACTCGCTCGTCTACGACGCCACCTTGAAGCGCGCCTACCTCTACGGAGAGTCCAACGTGAAATATCAGAACATGGACTTGAAGAGCGACCGCATATACATGAGCATGGACAGCAACCTCGTACACGCCACGGGTACGGCCGACACCACGGGCGAAGTGACGGGCAAGCCGGTGTTCGTGATGGGCAAGGACACGTATGAGAGCGACACGATGTCGTTCAACTTCAAGACGAAAAAGGGCTTCATCAACAGCGTCTACACGGCACAGCAGGACGGTTACCTGTCGAGCGAGCAGTCGAAGCGCGACTCGAGCGGCGTGCTCTACCTCCAGCATGGCCGCTATACCACGTGCGACCAGGAGCATCCCGACTTCTACATTGCCCTCTCTCGCGCCAAGGTGAGGCCCGGAAAGGACGTCGTTTTCGGCCCGGCTTACCTTGTAGTGGCCGACGTCCCCCTGCCGCTGGCTATCCCCTACGGCTTCTTCCCGTTCACCAAAAGCTACTCAAGCGGCTTCATCATGCCTACATACGGCGACGAGAGCTCGCGCGGCTTCTACCTGCGCGACGGCGGATATTACTTCGCCATGAGCGACAAATGGGACTTGAAGCTGCTCGGCGAAATATACACCAAAGGCTCATGGGGCGTGAGCGTAGCCTCAAACTACCGCAAGAGGTACAAGTACAGCGGCAGTTTCCTCTTCAGTTACCAGAACACCAAGAACGGCGACAAGGGTATGCCCGACTACACCGAGCAGACCAGCTTCAAGCTGCAATGGAGCCACCGCCAGGACGCCAAGGCCAACCCGTACACCAGCCTGTCGGCAAGCGTCAACTTCGCGTCAACCTCATACGAGCGCAACAACCTCAACAGCATGTACAATCCGCAGACGCTGACGCAGAGCCTGCGCACCTCGAGCGTAAGCTGGAGCAGCACTTTCTCGAGCATCGGCATGACACTCAGCGGTACGGCCAACCTCAGCCAGAACATGCTCGACTCTACAATAAGCCTGCAACTGCCCAACCTCAACATTTCGGTGAGCCGATTCTACCCCTTCAAGCGCAAGCACGCCGCAGGCAAGGAACGCTGGTACGAGAAAATATCGATGAGCTATACCGGCCAGATACAGAACTCGATTGACACGAAGGAGAACTTGCTGTTCAAGTCGAACCTCATCAAGGACTGGCGCAACGGCTTCAAACACGACATTCCAATCCAGGCCAACTTCACCCTGTTCAACTACATAAACATCAACCCTTCGTTCAACTTCACCGACCGAATGTACACCAACAAGGTGATGCAATCGTGGGATGAAGGCAGCCAGGAGGCCGTGCGCGACACGTCATACGGCTTCTACAACGTGTACGACTGGCGCATGAGCGTAAGCGCATCGACAAAACTCTACGGTTTCTGGACGCCGTCACGCAAAATATTCGGCGACAAGATACAGGCCATACGCCACGTGATGACGCCGCAGCTGTCGTTCAGCTACGCGCCCGACAACGGCTCTCGCTACTACGAGACGTACCAGAAGACCAACCCTGACGGCAGCGTAGAGCTGGTGGAATACAGTCCGTTCCAGAACAGCGTGTTCGGCTTGCCGTCGCGCGGAAAGACCGGTAGCCTTACCTTCGACCTCTCGAACAACATCGAGATGAAGATAAAGTCGGATAAAGACTCCACCGGTTTCAAGAAATTAAGCATCATTGACGAGCTCGGTTTCAACATGGGCTACAACTTTGCGAACAAGGAACGCCCGTGGAGCGACCTCCAGGTGCGCCTGCGTCTTAAATGGTGGAAGAGCTACACGTTCAACCTGAACGCCGTGTTCGCCACCTACGCCTACGACCTTGACGAGAACGGCAACCCCTATGTGGGCACACACACGGAGTATAGCCGTGGCCGCTTCGGCCGTTTCCAGGGCATGTCGCAGAACATATCGTTCACTCTCACACCCGACAAAATCAAGAAATGGTTTGGCGGAGGCGACGAGGAAGATGAAGAAGAGGACGAGGAAGACGACGAATATGACAACACCGACATAGAGTCGAACGTTGACGACGACCTCGTGCGCGGACAACATGGCGCAAAGAAGGAGAACGCCGGCATGGCCGAGACCGACGAGGACGGCTACATGAAGTTCTCTATGCCATGGTCGTTGACCTTCGGTTACGGCATATCAATGCGCGAGGACACGCGGCGCGAGAAGTTTAACAAGAAGACGATGCGCTATCCCTACCGCTTCACCCAGACGCTTAACTTCAGCGGAAACATACGCATCAGCGACGGCTGGAACATCAGTTTCTCGTCAGGTTACGACTTCGAAAACCACGAAATATCCATGACTACGGCCTCGCTTCAGCGCGACCTGCACTGCTTCAACATGAGCTGTTCGGTAGTGCTTGCTCCCTACACGTCGTACAACTTCTCGTTCCGCTGCAACGCGGCGACGCTCACCGAT
>CAJJWN010000070.1 GCA_905196835.1 uncultured Prevotella sp.
CTCTCTGCAAGGGTATGCCGATAGAGAGCGTAAGCCGTGTTTTGGGTCACACCAATATCAAGACCACACAAATCTATGCGAAGATAACCACGCAAAAACTGGACAACGACCTGACGGCATTCGGCAACCAGTTGAGCAAGTCATTCGGTGACATTAAAGTGGCAGGGGTATGAAGCGAGAAGTCATAACGATAGGCGGGTACGGCAAGGTTGCCGTACCGTCCGATGCCTCCAACGTATGGATGAGTGAAATGGAATTGGTGGAGCTTTTCGGTATAATCGTTCCTACACTCCGTGCCGCCATACGAGCCGTGTACAAGAGCGGAGTGTTAAAGCCCTATGAGGTAGAAAGGCGTATAAAGCTGACCAACGGATATTATGTGGAAACTTATTCCCTCCCTATGGTCGTGGCACTTGCTTTCCGCATCAATACTTCAAATGCGGTAATGGTGCGTAAGGCTTTATTGGAAAGGCTGTACTTGCGAAAAGAAAGGCAAGTCCTGTGGGTATCGTTAAGCGACGGACAGCCGTGTAAATGTTAATGGGTGCGATTATTCGTCAATACATCCATTCATCAATACGCCCGTGCGGTCACATATCCATACATTTTCAGTCCGAAGAAGTGCGGTTTTGCTTCTTCGGGCTTTTTCTTTTCGCCATTTGATGGCTGATATTACCCGTTCCGTTGCATTTTCTTATCCGCCAGTTTCATTTGCGCCGTTCTGCATAGTTTTACGTATCAAGGTTTTAGCCGTCCTGCCGTAGCTTTGCAACCATGTTTAATCCGCTTGCCGACAATGTGTTGGCAGCACTAAATCTGTATTAAAAACATGGAGAAAAAAGAAGAATTCATTAGAGTAGGCACCACGCTCTACAAGATTGTGGACCAGCCCCGAATTGACGGCGGCTATGTGAGGAAACGCATCGCATGGAACTCCGAGACCCTGCGGCAGGACTACGGCAAGGACTACATGGCGGGCATCCCAAAGTATGACGGCTTCTGCACCGTACCCGACCATGTGGGCTACCAACCCGTAGTCGGCAAGTTCCTCAACCTCTACGAACCGATAAGCCACCGACCGCAGGAGGGGGATTTCCCCTGCATCCGTTCGTTGGTGGAACACATCTTCGGCGAGCAATATGAGTTGGGTATGGACTATTTACAGTTGCTCTACCTCTATCCCATTCAGAAGCTGCCCATCCTGTTGCTCGTGTCCGAAGAGAGGAACACGGGCAAGAGCACGTTCCTGAACTTCCTGAAAGCCATTTTCCAAAACAACGTGACGTTCAACACCAACAAGGACTTCCGCAGCCAGTTCAACTCCGACTGGGCAGGCAAGCTGCTCATCATGGTGGACGAGGTATTGCTCAACCGCCGTGAGGACAGCGAGCGACTGAAGAACCTCAGCACCACGCTATCCTACAAGGTGGAGGCGAAAGGCAAAGACCGTGATGAGATAGGCTTCTTCGCCAAGTTCGTGCTTTGTTCCAACAACGAGCACCTGCCCGTCATCATTGACGCAGGGGAGACACGCTATTGGGTACGGAAGATTGTGCCGTTACAGAATGACGATACCGACTTCCTGCAAAAGCTGAAAGCGGAGATACCCGCATTTCTCCATTTCCTGCAACACAGACGGCTGTCCACCGAAAAGGAAAGCCGCATGTGGTTCAACCCGAAGCTGCTGGAGACGGAAGCCCTGCGGAAGATAATCCGAAGCAACCGCAACCGGTTGGAGATAGAAATGGCGGAACTGCTGCTTGACATCATGGCGAAGATGGAGGTGGAAACGGTGTCTTTCTGTTTGAACGACATCATTCCCTTGCTGGTCTACTCGCAAGTCAGGGTGGAGAAGTCGCAGGTTCGGAAGGTGGTGCAGGAGTGCTGGAAGCTGACACCCGCTCCCAACGGTCTTACCTATACCGCCTACCAATACGGCGGCAATGACCGTTACCAGACCCAAAGAAGCGTGGGCAGGTATTACACCGTTACGAAAGAATTGCTGGAAAAGCTTTGATATTCTGTTGAATTGTTGAATAAGGGTAATAAAATATTGGCATATAAGAATATACAACCTCAACAGACCGCCAACAACACACAACGGCTGATGAAAAGAAGAAGCAACGGCATATCACTCCGACCTCATTTTTTCTTTTCGCATCCGTTTGTTGGGCGACACGCTTTTGTTGAGAGATTGTTTAGAGTGTATTTCATAATATATCAATCTGTTATATATCAATTTCAACAGTTCAACGCTTTTTCACCCCTCAACAAGTCCGCCGGGAAAGTAACAGTGGGAAACACCGCCATCCGCAGGTCGGTCGGACGGACTTCCATCCTGCCGACCGACAAGGAAAAGCCCTCATCGCTGGCGAAAAGAAAAAAGGCAAACAATGTCCGCCGACATCACCGCCGACACCGCCGCAGGCTTTTGGGAAACAAAAAGCCATAGCTTATTAGGGCGTTTTCTTCACGCACCGCTTCGCTCATGCTAAAAACACCCTAATGAGCCAACGGGGTTACACCCCTCTGGACACCCCCGTTTGCCCCGTGCGGCACGACCGCAGGCAGACGGACACCGACAAACAAGTTTGTAGAACCTAAAAAACAAGAAACGAACATGGGATACATAAGCATCCAAATCAACAAGGCGAAAGGGTCGGCTGACACGGGCGCATCCGACCACATCGAACGCAAGACAATGCCAAAGAACGCCGACCCGACACGCACCCACCTCAACCGTGAACTGGTGGAGTTCCCCGACGGTGTGGCAGACCGCACCGAAGCGATAAGCCACCGCATCCGCACGGCAGGTATCAAGCGGAAGATAACGCCCGACCAAGTGCGGGCAATCCGCATTGTGCTTTCGGGCACACACGAGGACATGATAAGAGTGCAGGACGAGGAAAGGCTAAATGAATGGTGCGACGACAACCTGCAATGGCTGCACCGCACGTTCGGAAAGGAGAACACCGTATCGGCAGTGCTGCACATGGACGAGCATACGCCGCACATCCACGCAACGGTCGTGCCGATAGTGACGGGCGAGCGCAGGAAAGCAAGGAAGAAGCAGGCGGAAGGTAAACGCACCTACCGTAAGAAAGCCAATGCCGTCCGTCTGTGCGCCGATGACCTGCTGACACGTGAAAGGCTGGTAGCCTATCATGACAGTTACGCAAAAGCAATGGCGAAATACGGCTTGCAGCGTGGCATACGAGGTTCGGAGGCACGGCATACCACCACTGCCCAATACTACCGTGACCTGAAACGGCAGACAGGAGAGCTTGAAGCCAACGTGCAACAACTACAAACCGAACAGCGGCAGGCGGAACGGCAGCTTGACGAAGTGCGAAAGGAAATCAAGTCGGAGAAACTGGAAGCCGCCAAGACCGAGGCGAAAACGGCACTTGTGGCAAAGGTCGGCTCTCTTTTGGGCAGCGGCAAGTTGAAAGGACTGGAAGCCGACAACCGCACCCTGCAAGGTGAGGTTGCCGCCCGTGACGAAAGCATAGAACTGTTGCAGCGACAGATTGAGAGGCAGCAGGAGGAACACCAACGGCAGCTTATGGAACTGCAAGCCAGGCACCGCAGGGAGATGTCGGACAAGGAAGCGGAACACCAAAAGGAAGTGTCATTCCTGAAATCCATCATCCAAAAAGCCAAGAAATGGTTCCCGCTGTTCCAAGAATTGGTGTACATGGAAAAGTTCTGCCTGAAAGTCGGCTTCAACGAGCGGCAGACCGCCACGCTCATCAGCGGCAAACCATTGTTCTACGAGGGCGAACTCTATTCGGAGGAGCACAAGCGGAAGTTCACGACCGAAAGGGCTGGCTTCCAAGTGGTGAAAGACCCAAAAGACAGGTCTAAACTTGCACTTGCCATCAACGGGCAACTGATTGGCGAATGGTTCAGAGAGCAGTTTGGCAGGCTGTGTTCATCTGTTAAAAGGACGGTTGAGCCGCTTAGGAGAGGCAAGGGCTTGGGATTATAAACAATGCCAACGGGAGGATAGCAAGTTTGTGTTTTGGTCTGCCCAAAACTCGCTTGTCGCCCTCCCTTTGGTCAAAAACTCTATTCGTCAAATTAAAAAGAGTAACATTTTAAAGTAAAATCGGAGAAGATGAAATTCTTTCTTTGATAGAAAGAATAGAGCTTTTCATATAGTTCCAATCAGGTTTCCCATACCCATCTATTGGAAGTTTAATCGTTTCTCTCCTTAGCAAATCAGGAAATAGCCCATTGCTATAAGAGTACTTTCCAACTATAGTTTGCAGACAGGCTATTATAAACAAACAAGACTCTTTGGGAATGCCACGTGTGTCTATGTAATAAATGTCCCTTCCGGAACACCATTCTTCCCCTTGATAAAAAAATGTAGTATTCTCTGAACCGAAAGAAATAACACCATCGGGCGAAGTCACAATGTTGCTGTTTTTAGAAACCCTGTATTTTATTCCATTGTCGAATTTTGAGCGTACTACATAAGGAATGCCATTCGGGCTTTCTTTTACTTCGTATGTATGATATACTTTGGGCTTGTAGATTTCAAACAACTCGCCAACCATGAATGTACCCCACTTGCTTGTGTCTAAGGACTTTTTACCCCCCCCCTATAACATTTGTTAACTTATTAAGGGATGCCTGTGTTTGTTGTGCTACGGATGTCATATACTGCTCCATGTATTCCCAGTCAGGCTCGCCGTTACAGTTTGCTGGTAATTTGATTGTTTGTGTAAGAAGTTTATCTTTGGTTACAGCATCACCCCAATGGTACTTGTTCTGCAATGAACATTTTAAGGCAGTGATAATAAACAAGTATATAAACTCGTTACTGCAACTTTTGCAATAAAGTACAATGTTATGGCTATCGTTTGAAACAAAATCTTCTTTTTGGTATGTCAATGTAAAAGTCTTTCCACCAATTAAAATACAATTGCCTTTGATAATATCATATTTACTCGCATCTATATAAGCCGTAACGCCATTATTAACACCGCTTGCTGTAACAAAGGGAGTAGGACCAGAACCATCTACTATGTCCCGACTTAGGATATTGCCTGTATTAATTGCTTCAAAATAGGCACCAATCAAAAAATCTCTCCACGATTCTACGTTTATCTTGTTCATTTCTTTGCATGTTTTGGAATTTCTACCACTACGGCATCATCATTTTCTTTTATATTACTGCTGTATAGCACGGCGTTCATTATTTTTTCATTAAAGTCTTTCACGTCAATGCCACGCTGAAACATCTCATAATCCATCATTGTTTTGACAAAATCTTCTTCAAAGATTTCAAAGGGCGCGGTTGGCATTTGATAGGAAAGATGTTCTGATGGATTGATTATCTGGCGGGTATTATATAAAATGTCCGTTCCGTCCCTGATGGCTTCAATCCAATAATCTTCTTTTTCTTGCCATCGGTTCTTTGTGTCCTGTCTCCCTTGATTTTTTACAGTTTCTAAACCATCTTCTTCGATATAATACCCTATGATATTACGGAAATTCTGCGGCTTTCCAGCTTCAAAAACAAAGATGGAGGTTGTCACTCCAATACCAAAAAACAGATTTTCAGGCAACTTGATTATTGTCGTAAGCGTATTATTCTTTAAAAGTTTGTTGCCGTACTTTTTATCTGCGCCATCTTTCTCCAATTTCTTGTCAGGCAGGATGAAAGCACATTTTGTTCCTATTGGCACTGATTTTAATACATTTTCAACAATCTTCATACACCCGTATTTCCGTTCATAGGGAGGGTTCATCAACACTTTTGTTATTTTCTTGCTCTTAATCCATTCGCAAGCCTCTTCCGTGCGTGTGTCTAATTGCTCGAGATTCGTTTTCCCGTCTTTGTGGATGAGCATGTTAGCACAAGCAAGCGCGAAAATTTCCCTGTCAAATTCGATGCCAAATAATTGGCTTGATTTTATCGCCATTGCTTCCGATGTGTTTATGCCCCCAGCTTCTTTCACCATATTGCACATCGCTTTCACAAGAAACGCTCCTGAACCGCATGTAGCATCAAGCACTCGGTCATGTTGGTTTACCTCTATAAGCCGATACATAAAGGAGGTAATATGGTCAGGCGTGAACACCTGCCCGCTTTCAGATTTTTTCTTGTAGCGGTTAAATTCGTTGAAAAATATACCCATTACATCTTCACCATTCCAATAATCGGAGTTGACGCAATCGGAAATTTCAGAGACCCATGTTATAAAGTTGTCTATGGCTTCTTGGTTGTTTGTCATATTCATCTTTATTTCTGAATAGACTTCAACAAGAAGGTCTAATTTTAAGTTCTGCTTTCTGTCTTTTTCGAGCGACTTAGACAATGTATTCAGTATAGAAGATGTCATAAGAGAATATTCCATCCCTTTTTCAAGCATTGCCCCGTACCTTTTTGCCACCAATGCACAAGCCGTGATAATCATTCTATGGTATAGATTCTTTATACCAAATTGGACATGCAAGCAATCATTTATTTTCTTGGTCAGTGAATATATCAGTTGCTTATTAATCCGATTTTCTTTAAAAAGCGCGATATAATAGCGTTTGTTTTGGAGAGTTTTAGCAACATCCTCTATTTCTTCATATTGCCTGCTCCCTTTAATGTATTTGATAACACGGACATCTGTCCCGTTGTAAAGAATACCCACAACACGTTTATATTGTTGGGCTGTTATATCTATATTTTTGACCAACTCTGCATAATGCTTTTCTAAAAATATATCCTCTTTCCCAGATTTGGTTTCCAAAATAATAGCTATATCTTGTTTGTCATTGGGCAGATACCATCCATCGGGCTTATCAGACACACCTTTAAACCCCAACTGATTGAAAGTCGTTATTTGCCCTGTCCCTTGCTTTACATCAGGGTCTTTTTCGTCAAAGCCAAGTATAACTTTTGCGTTATCTCTTATTTCGTCTTCTGTCAAATACATTATACGTTCAAGATTGAGTGATTCCATTATTAGGCAACAATAATTCCCGTACATCCATTTTTAGAATGTCTGCAATTTGATATAGTACAGGAATCGGAGGTTGCACTTTGTTCGAGGCATACAGATTGACCATGTTAAAAGTCTTTCCGAGCCTATTTGCCAATTCTGTTTGGCTGATACCTTTAGTTTTCAATGCTTCTTTTATTCTATTCATAATTGGCATTCTTTTTTATACGTGCAAAAATACATAATTTTATTTGGTAACAAGTAGATTTTCAAGAGAAAAGTTGTATCTTTGCCCGCAAATTATAGATTGGATTAAAATGAATATTGAATATAGTAGCTCTAAAGAAGTTAAATGTTATCGTGATTTTGTAACGAATCCCGATAATCGTAATGCGTCAAGGGCATTTTCAAAGACCTTTGGAGCTAATCTGATGGAACCAGCAAAGAAATTGCATGACAGATTAAAAAAATATGTTTCAGCAGGTGCTTATAATGCAATATTCGGAAAAACAGACAATAGAATAGAAATTAAACAAGGATGCGGTAAAAAAGATCCCCTAATTTTAAAAGTTCGCGTTGGGCGAGGACCAAGAAAATTCTTTAATCATATTATAGATGAAGAAAAGAATTTGTTACTAACACAAGATTGGCAAGGAGACTTCAACTCAATAACAACAATATATGTTATTGCAGTAAATAACCACGATTATAATAATATATAAAATGGCTGCACTTGAAAAAACACCGGTATTAAACCCTTTGACTTTGCGTAATACAGTTGGAGGAGAACTTGCTGATATATTCGAGGCTCGCGGCATAGAGAATTTCGAAGAACTTATCGGCATTAAAGAATTGAGAAAGAAAGAGCGACTATCCGATAAAACATTAAGAAAGGTATCTGAGATTTTGGGAGATCCCAGCACAAGTAAATATTTGTCTGATTTCCAAAAAGATTATTTGGATGAGAAGCCACGATATATGGCTAATTACAACCAGGCAAAGAAAACATATACCAAACTAAAAAAAGTCCTGCCCTTACTGCGAGGTGAATTTACAGAAGGATATGATATTTTAGACGATATCTTGGATTTCTTTGGCGTAGATTCAGAGGTGGAAATTTTTGAAACTTCAGAAAAACAGGCAGCATTATTTCGCACACAAAATAAGATAGAAGTTGACCCCATCAATCTTCATGCTTGGTTGCGTCGTGGTGAGCTTGATTTTCAGACTCTTAATCTTTCAGATTATAATGAAAATAGATTAATGAATTGGGTTGAATCAAGAGAATGGATGGTTCATATTGAAGATGTTGATTATTTCAAATCTTTACCTTCAATATTTTCTCATTTTGGTGTCGGATTGGTTTTTGTCCCATCATTACCTAAAACAGTTTATGGGGCAATACGTTGGATTGGCAATAAACCGCTTATTCAAATTTCAGACCGAGGGCATGACCTTATATCTTGTTGGTTTACTCTTTTTCATGAAATAGGGCATGCTATCAAGCATAAAAATGTTGAGATTTACGAAGGGGAGATAAATGAATCGAAGACAAAACAGAATAAGCGAGAAAAAGAAGCTAATAAATTCGCAAATGAATACTTATTCAATGGTGATAATTTACGCAAAGCTGTTTTCGACCGAAAACGTGCTGGATTAGCAATGTCTGCAAAATCATTAGCAGAGGAATTTCATGTACAACCAATATTTGCCTCATATTGGTTGTTAAAAGCTCAATATGCACCTGCGTTCCAGCGGAGAATCCAGATAGATTTTGTTTCGCAATATCAATAATTAGAGATTAATTAAATAAAATCTGTTGGCGTTAAAATACCAACAGATTTTATTTCCAATATCTGTTAGCATATTATTTATTTCTATTGCCTTTTCTATAAGAAAAACATTTTCTTTATTCTGCCGATGTAGAATTCCATAAATTATATCTATATTTGCGCATACACAAGAGTTACCCAAACAAGCAAAGCAATGCAGACCACGGCAATTAGGACGGTTGCCAAGTCGTTACCCGGAAACGAGGTAATTTTTCTAACTCTCTTGATTTCAAGGAGGTATATTTCTTATACAGATTTACGGAAAAATCTTGCAATAATGACGGACAGCCTATGTTTTCCGTCATTATTGCAAGGAGTTAGCAGGAGTTAACTCCCCTTAACTCCTTGAAAAAGCAATCACTCTCGTGGCATTCAGCACCGCGAGCAGGGCCACGCCGACGTCGGCGAACACAGCGCCCCACATGTTAGCCATCCCGGCGAGGCCGAGAACCATAACCAACACCTTCACACCTACGGCGAATACGACGTTCTGCCGCGCTATGCGGCGCGTGCGGCGGCCTATGCCTATGGCCTCAACCATCTTCGACGGGCGGTCGGCCTGTATCACAACGTCGGCCGTCTCGACGGCCATGTCGGCACCGAGCGCGCCCATGGCTACGCCCACGTCGGCCAGCGCGAGCACCGGGGCGTCGTTGATTCCGTCGCCCACGAAGGCCACGTTGCGCCCCTCGCGCTTCAACTCTTCCATGCGCTTTACCTTCCCTTCGGGCAGAAGGTCGCCCGTGCCGCGGTCTACATGCAGCGCGGCGGACACCTTGTCAACCAGCGCCTGGCGGTCGCCCGACAGTATTTCGACGTGCTCCACGCCGCAGCGACGCAGCCCATTGACGGCCTCAAGGGCATCATCCTTCAGCGTGTCGGCCAGCAGCAGGCAGCCCTCATACCGCCCGTCGCAGGCGCAGGCCACCACGGTCTCGGCCACGGTGTCAAGCTCATTGGGGTACGTTACGCCCTCGCGGCGCAGCAGTCCGGGCGTACCCACGGCCCAGCGGCGGCCCTCCACGGTGGCCGTAAGGCCAAGGCCGGGTATGTTTTTAAGGTTTTCCGCCGTGGCGGAAACGCCTCCGGCATACTTCACTATTGCCCGGGCTATGGGGTGGCTGCCGCCGCTCTCCATGGCGGCCAAGGCGCGCAGCATGGCCGCAACGTCGCGTCCGTCGGCGCGGACGACGGCAAACTCGCCGCGGGTGAGCGTCCCCGTCTTGTCGAACACCACGGTGTCAACGCGCGTTACGGCGTCGAGCCAGTTGCCGCCCTTGAACAGTATGCCGCGCCTCGACGCCGCGCCGATGCCTGCGAAGTAGCTTAGCGGTATGCTGATGACCAGCGCACAGGGGCACGATATTACAAGGAAGATGAGCGCACGGTAAAACCATGTGGTGAAATCGTAGGCAAACCCCGCGTCAATAAGCGACCACACCCACGGCACCGCCACGGCAAGCGCGGCCAGGGCGATGACCGCAGGCGTATACACCCGGGCGAAACGGCGGATGAACAGCTCGGCGGGAGCCTTGCGCCCGGCGGCCTCCTCCACCATCTGCAATATCCTCGCCACCGCGCTTTGGCCTGCCTCGCGCACCACGCGTAGGCGCACCACGCTGTCAGTGGCGAGCATCCCGGCCAGCACCTCGCCGCCGCCCTCTATGGTGCGGGGCACGCTCTCGCCCGTAAGCGCAGCCGTGTCGAAGGCCGCCGCGCCGCCCTCGAGCCGCCCGTCGAGGGGAACGCGCCCGCCGGGGCGCACCTCTATAAGCTCGCCGGGGCGCACCTCGTCGGGCCTGCGCTCCACAACGCCGCCTCCGGTTACTACAAAAGCCCGGTCGGGACGGAACTCCATGAGGCTCTTTATGTTGTCGCGCGCGCGGTCAACGGCCATGTCCTGAAGCGTCTCGCCGATGCAGTAGAACAGCATCACGGCCACGGCCTCGGGATATTCGCCTATGGCGAACGCGCCGATTGACGCCACGCTCATGAGCATGAACTCGCTGAACACGTCGCCCTTGGCGGCGCACTCCCACGCCTCCCTCATCACTCCAAGCCCCACGGGCAGGAAAGCCACGGCGTACCAGGCCGCCCTCACCCATCCGGCGGCGAACCAACCGGCGTCCATGGCCGACATTACGATGCCCGCCGCGAGCATTACCAGCGACAGGGCCGGCCGCAAAAAACTACGCTCTTTCATATCT
>CAJJWN010000071.1 GCA_905196835.1 uncultured Prevotella sp.
ACTGGCCCAAACAGCAGTCACGGGCACGGTGGTGTCGCAGGAGGACGGCCAGCCCGTCGTCGGCGCCACGGTGCGTGTCGAAGGGTCAAACGCCGGCACTGTGACTGACGTCGACGGAAAGTTCAGCGTCAGCGCCCCGGCCGACGCTTACCTCACCGTAACATACATCGGCATGAAGGAAGCCCGCGTGAAGGCCGGCCGCAACCTTCGCATCGTCCTTGAGGGCGACGACAACGCCCTCGACGAGCTCGTTGTCACCGGCTACGGCTCGGCCCGCAAGCTCGGCACCATCGCCGGCTCGGTGGCCACGGTAGGAGGCGACAAGCTTGAGAACCGCCCCGTTGCCAACGTGGGCGACGCATTGCAGGGACAGGTGGCCGGCTTGCAGGTGTTCACCTCGTCGGGTGAGCCTTCGGCTACGCAGAGTATGCGTATTCGCGGTGTCACATCTATTTATGCAAGCACTGAGCCTCTGTTCATCCTGGACGGCAGCGAAATATCTTCCACTACGTTCACCGCGCTCAATCCTAACGACATAGAGAACGTGACGGTGCTCAAGGACGCGTCTTCTACGGCCATATACGGTTCGCGCGCGGCCAACGGCGTTGTCATCATAACGTCTAAGAAAGGCAACTTCGGCGAGGCTCCGTCGGTTACCGTCTCGGCACAGTACGGCATTTCGCAGCTCGCCTGCAACCGCTTTGACGTGATGAACGCCGACCAGTACCTCCAGTTCCAGGAGATGCTGACCCCGGCCTTGGCCAACGACGCTGATTTCCAGGCTCAAAAGGCATACTACAAGAAGTATAAAATCGGCACCGACTGGACAGACAAGCTCTTGGGCGACAGCAAGCCTACGTGGCAGGTTGACGCCAGCGTGCGCGGCGGTTCCAACAACTTGTCATACCTCTTCTCGTACGGACATTACCAGACCGAAGGTATCATGGACGACTCAGATATGCGCCGCGAGACCCTGCGCGCCAACCTCGAGGTAAACGCTAACTCATGGTTGAAGATTGGGACGAACACCAACCTCGCATACTCGAAATACAAGACGGCACAATACTCATCTATGAGCGGCTTCTCCGTACAGAACAAAGCCATGGCCGCCATCGGCCTTCTGCCTACAAACCCATATTATGAGGTAAAAGGACTTGTGTACAATCCTGACGGCAGCATTGACTGGGCCAACAGTACGTTCGAGGGCTACGGCGAAAGGATGGACCAGCTGCTTAGCGGCGACTACAACCCGTACTTCTTCTCCAACATACAGCCGCAGCACAAAACAATGCTACGAATCAACGAGAACGTCTACGTAAACCTCAACCCCATAAAGGGGCTGAACATACGTTCGGCTGTCGGCCTCGACGCTTTCGATTACCGTACTTCAGGCACTTGGTACAAACTGGACAACGCACATGACATGGGTCTTGACGACTGGTCTACCGGTATGAGGCAGGAGACATTCCAACGCGCATCCCGCTGGACGGTCACAAACACGGCAGAGTACAAGTTTGACTTTCTGCGCGACCATCATGTATCAGTTCTTCTCGGCCAAGAAGTGATGAAATACAAGAGCCACGCGTTCGGTGTAGGTGTCGGAGGATATACCGACAACCGCCTCATGTCACTCAGCAATGCGCCTCTTAAAGATGTTAGCGAGATACAATCTTTGAGCGAAAGTTTGTCTGAAGAAGTGCGCAACTCTTATTTCGGCACGTTGAGCTACAATTACAAGGAACGTTACTTCCTTGATGCGTCAATCCGCCGCGACGGCTCTTCACTCTTTGCAAAAGACCACCGCTGGGGTACGTTCGGCGCTGTCGCTGCGATGTGGAATATCACTAACGAAAGCTTCATGCGGTCGACGAAGAGCTGGCTCAACGACCTGCAGCTGCGCGTAAGCTACGGTTCTACCGGTAACTCCGGCATCGACCCATACATGTATCTCGGCCTTGCAGGCACAACCCCGACATATGTTACAGGTTCAGGTACGGCCATGGCTAATGCCTCAAACCCCGACCTAACATGGGAGACGGTCAAGACGTTCAACATCGGCCTTAGCGGCCGCGTGTTCGACCGCCTGTCGTTCAACGTCGAGTTCTACAACAAGGTTACGTCAAACATGCTCATGAACATACCTTATTCTTATACAACCGGCTTCTCAGACGGTTGGGGTAATGTGGGCGAGATGCGCAACCGAGGCGTCGACGTAAATCTCTCGGCTGACATCATCAAGACCAAGGACTGGTACTGGAACGTAAGCGTGAACTTCAACTACAACAAAAACGAAATCACCGAGCTGTTTAACGGGCTTGACAGCTATGACGTAACCAACGCCGTGCACCTTCAGAAAGGCCACTCGTTCGGCGAGGTTTACGCCGTGCGCTGGAGCCACGTAGACCCGGCCGACGGCCAGATAGTATGGCTTGACAAGAACGGGAACGAGACCAAGGTGTACTCCGAGGACAACCGCGTGCTCACCGGTATGCAAACATACGCGCCGTGGTCGGGCGGTCTCAACACCACCGTGGCATGGAAGGGCCTCCAGCTCGACGTGCAGTTCACCGGAATGTTCGACCGCTACATGTGTAACAACGAGCGTTACTTCATTGAGAACCCGGCGTTCGCCACGAACAGGAACCAGAGCGTCAACATGCTCGACATGTGGCAGGAGCCAGGCGACGTTACCCGTATAGCCGCAGCGAACTGCCAGCGCCAGTTCGACACCAGTCTCTATGAGAACGCAACATTCGTGCGTCTGAAGCTTCTCCAGCTGTCTTACACGCTACCTGGAAAATGGATGGATGCGACAGGTTTCATCAAAGGGTGCAAAGTCTATTTCGTTGGCCGCAACCTCTTTACCATCACACCGTACAACGGCTTCGACCCTGAAATCGACAGCACCGTAGCTTTCGGCGACTATCCTAACACGCGCCAGTATTCGTTCGGTATTCAACTTACATTTTAATTAAACATAGGACAACATACAATGAAAAAGATATATTTGCTTATCGCATTGGCCGTAGGGCTTGTATCGTCTTGCTCAATGGACACCGAGCCATTAGGCTCTCTGCCCGAGAGCGAGGCCACCCAGACGCCGTCAGACTTCAAGAGCCTGCGCAGAGGTCTTTACAGTGCGCTGCGTTTATCGGTCGGTGGAGACAACTTCAACACTCCAATAGATGTGCAGGCAGACCAGTTCCACGCTACCTCTGCGAACTCAAACACCATGGGCGACCTCTACCGCTGGGACTTCACGCCGCAGAACGACTACGTGGCTACCGTGTACAGCAACTACCAGGCCACAATCGCACGCGCCAACTTCATCATCGACGGTTACAACAAATGTGACATGTCTGACGAAACAGTATTCACGCCCATAGAAATGGACTCTGTGCGTATGGCCAAGGGCGACGCTTTCTTCGCCCGCGCTTACAGCATCTTCATGCTGTCACAGTATTTCTGCGCCGACTATGAAAAGGAAACAGCTGACGAGCCTAACTCGGGTGTGTCTTACCGCTTGGACTATGCGCCGTCGTCTGATCCGTCTACATATCCTGCCCGCAAGACTCTTAGGGAAACGATGAAGCAGGTGACTGACGACCTCGACAGCGCGGCTCTTTACATAACTACAAAGGGAAGCCCGTCAAAGAAATATTATGTAACGACAGATGCGATAACGGCTCTCCGTGCTCGCGTGGCTCTCGCAATGGACGACTGTCTGGCTGCAGCCGACTATGCGGCAAGCCTTGTCGACGAAAGTGACTTCATGCTTGCCGATGGGACAGACAACATTGCAAAAATGTGGTCAGACAACGGTGATGCTGAGACTATCTTTCAGATAAACGTCGGCAATGCGTCTAACCAATATCCTTCAACCAGCGGCATGTATTACTTAGTTATAAATGACAATGTCGATTTCATACCGACAGCCACTTTGCTCAACCTCTATAGCGTGAATGACAAGCGTTTTGACGCTTATTTCGATGTCATAAACATTATCAACACCGTAGGAGCAAGCGCATCGGTCTTCGGTTTCAACAAATACCCTCTTGAAACAAGGCTTTATGGCATTTACCCAAGCAACGATACACGCTCGCTTATAGAGCCAAAGGTGTTCCGCATAGCCGAAATGTACCTCATCGCAGCCGAGGGTTACGCCCAAGCAGGCGAGCTGACAAAGGCCGCATACTACCTGAACGAGCTGGAATACAACCGCATAGCCGGATATACTCCGCAGACATTCGCAAGCAAGGACGCCATAATGCAGGAGATAAAGAACGAGCGTCAACGTGAGATGGTAGGCGAAGGCACGCGCATGTTCGACCTGAAACGCTGGCACCAGCCCATGCAACGCGGCGAAGCCCAAGACGAAAGCATCCTCGGCTTTACTGCAACTTCGTATATGACACAACCGGCCAATGCCAACCGTATGACGTGGCCTATACCGAAAAACGAAACCGACCTTGCAAAACAGATTGTGCAGAACCCCGGTTATTAATATCATTAAAAGAAAAGAAATATGAAATATATAAAATTATTCATCCTTATGGCGGTAGCCCTGCCGTTCTTTACATCGTGCTCTGAAGACGATGATGTGAACACAAGGGAATGTACCGTAGGATTTGAAAGTGCAACAGTAAGCCTCGACGAAGCTGCTGGTCTGGTACAAATACCTATCACCGTAAGCGGTCGACGCAACGGTCCTATCCGCTTGAAGCTGGAAACCGCCCCCGTAGGAAATAACGGTGCGGTGGAAGGTACGAACTATCTCATCACCGACAAGACGCTCAACCTCAATGCTGATACGCTTAGTTCAGGAACAATCTACGTTGAAGTGAAGACGCTTGACGATACTGAAATGAATTCTGACCGTCCGTTTACAATAACCATTGTTTCAGCTGAAGGTGCGGAAGTAACAACCAACCAGACAACAGTAACCATCTACAACAATGACGGTTACTATACTTCACTGTTCGGCGACTGGACATTGTCAGCAGTTGAATACGCTCCTCAAGGAGGTCACCTTTATCCGGTAGGGACTATTACATGCGACGTTACACTCAGCGGACCTGAAGACGAGACCGACCCAGATTACGAGTCTGTTCTCACTGCTACGATAAACAACATGCTTGGCAGCGGCGAAACGTTGAACTTCGAGTTCTCTTACGCGTTCAACTCCCTTGATCATGGAGGTACGGTAGGATGGTATATGGGTGCTGCTCCGTATTGGTCGTCAGTTGCCACTGCACAGGACGGCACACCTCTATACATGCTTCCGTCGTTGCCTGACGGACTGTATATCGCAGGTGAACTGCCTGGAACATGGAGCCTTGGAGCCAACGGCGAACCGGCTACTGAAATATCGTTTGCCGGCAGCCAGATTTATTTAGGCGCAGTCAGCGGCTCGTCCGTTATGACTGCAAAGGTTTGGGACGAGATAACCTTAACAAGAAAACAATAATCTTGACCGGTAAAAAAGGCGAGGCGTATTCCTTATAGCAAGGATATGCCTTGCCTTTTTCTTTTTTCAATAACAACCTAAATCCGATAAGACATGAAAAAACTGTTACTCTCACTGTCATTCCTGCTGGCTTCGGCCATAGCTTTTGCCGCGCCTCGCAGCCTCGCGCAGATGAAGGCGGCCGCCAAGAGCGTGCTGAAGGCCGCCCCTGCGGCCACGCGCGGCGGCTCGGCGCAGCCCGAAGTGTTGAAAGAAGGCAGACAACTTACCGTGCTCGGCTACGCCGCAGGCGGCTTCGCCGTCATTGCCAACGACGACGCGTTCGACGCTGTACTCGGCTATTCAGACACCCGGTTCTCGCCCGACAACATGCCTCCGGCCATGCTTTGGTGGATGAAAGCAACCGACGAGGCCATGCAACAGCGGCTCTCTACCGGAAAAACGACAATGACCGCCACCACACCAGCCGACCTGGGCTATCCAACCGAGATGGGAGGCAATGACGGTATGATGCTGGCAAAATGGGACCAAAGCGCACCTTACAACAGTGTCATCAAGGAACAATTAAGCGGTGACTACCTTACCGGCTGCGTGGCAACAGCCATGGCGCAGATAATGTACCACCACAAATGGCCCGTAAAGGGCACAGGCAATCATAATTATAATCCAGACTATGCTAACGGACAATCGGATTTCAACGGAACTGTGTCTGCCAAATTCGACAGAACCACTTACGACTGGGACAACATGCTGCCTGTATATACTAACGGGAAATACAATGACGTGCAGGCTGAAGCCGTCGGCACGCTGATGTATCATTGCGGCGTATCAGTAGAAATGCAGTACGGCCTGCAAGCAAGCGGCGCACACGACAATGATGTAGCCACTGCGTTGGAAACGTATTTCAGCTACAGCACGAAATTCTATTCGCGCGACATATACACCGAACGCGAGTGGATGGGCATAATTTATGAGGAAATAAGCAACAACCGCCCCGTGCTCTACGGCGGCGTTGCGCTTACTCCGCCGACACCTTCAGGTCACGCCTTTGTCTTCGACGGCTACGATGCCTCCGGACGCGTACATGTAAACTGGGGTTGGAGCGGCAGCGGCAACGGCTTCTTCAACGTCGCTGTGCTTGACTCTTCTGACGGAACACTTACCGAACCGACACAAAACGGCTTCTCATACCAGCAGGACATGGTCGTTATCCACGATGCTGACGAACCCGAAATACCGTACTCGTCGCAGTTCGGCATCCTTCCTTCAATTTCTTGGAAAGATGGCTCGACCTCTACAGGCAGCTTCACCGTAAGCACAAGCGGCGGCACGCTGACATTCAACGTTACGAATTTGCTTAACTGTGACGCCAATGCCTTCACCGGCACTCTTGGCTTGATAGCGGAGCCTGTCGATGGAGGTGCGGCTATAGCTCTGTTTAATGGCCAATTGGAAGCTGTGCCTTACAGCAGCGGTTGGCCTGATTTCGGAACATACAGCGCATCCATCGCCTCGCTCGCCGACGGCACATACCGCGTCTACCTGGCGACGAAGGCCACCACGGAGACCGACTGGCAGCCCGTGCGCAGCAACGAGACAATAGTGAACAACTACATCATAACCAAGCGGGGCATGAGCGTCAGCGTAGATGAAGGCGAGCCGGGATGGACCACGGGCATTGAACGCGTCACCGTAACTGGCGGCAATGGCGACGGCACAGTGCGCGTCTACACCGCCGACGGCGTACTGGTCTACACCGCGCCTGCCGCAGGCTTCCGCCTCGACGACGTTCCCGCGCGCGGCCTGCTCATAGTGAAGCGCGGCGCGGAGACGGTGAAAGTGGTGAAGTGAAGGTGAGAATGCACCCGGCACAAAAGTACCTGATACTCACCCAACCATCCCGAAAGCCCCTCCCGACCCTCACGGAAAGCCCCTCCCGACCTCCCAAGGGGAGTGGCTGGGTATGCTTTCGCGGTGCGGGTGCATATGGCTAATAAGGCCAATCCAGCCCGTCCGGCTTGGCGAGAAACCGCCCTTGCCAACCAACTGGCTGTCAAGGAGTTAGCTAAATGCCGTGTTTTGCATTGCAAAACACGGCATTTTACGTTGTTGTTTGCGGCCTTTTGCAATGCGAAATGTGGCCTTTCGCATGGCGCTTCATGGCCTTTTGCGGCTCATCCGCAGTTCGGGTGTATTGGCATTCGTGGTAATAGGGCCTTGAAGAGGTATGTCCGCTGTGCGGAAATTAACAATGAACAATGAAAAATTAAACCTCCGTGTCAGCTTTCACCGCAAACATGCCGTCCCCGAAGGGGGCGAGAGTAAACCTCAAGTACCTACAATACGGTTTAATTTTTCATTGTTAATTGCTAATTTCCGCGAAGCGGTTTTACCCCTTCGGGGACGGGATAAGCACTTATAAGTCATACACCCGAACTGCGGACGAACGGCCTTCTGCATGGCGGAAAGCAGTCGGCGGAGGCGCAGTCGGGTGACGCGTGGCGGAGGCGCGGCGGCATTGCGGAATGCGGCTTTATCGGAGAGAAAAGGGATTTTTAGTCGATTTCAGTTGGAACTGACGGAAAAATTTACTATTTTTGCCGTCATAACGAACAAAATACAGACCATGGAAATACCAACACCGTCGATAGCCGACCTGGCGGAACTGACGGGGTCGCCCCATTTGGACGGCGACCTGCTGCTTTTCGACAAACTGACTGACTTCCCTCTGCCCGTCGGTGCCGGGCGTACAAGCAACATCGTTGTGGCCCTGTGCCTTGAGGGCAATTCCACGTACATGGCCAACACTGTGGAGCACAGGGTCGGCCCCGACGACGTGCTGATAATACACGACGGCCAGGTGGTTGACGGCTACCGGATTGACCCGGCCCAGCGGAGCATCGGCCTGATAATGTCGCCAGACTTTTTCCACGAGGTGCTTAAGGACATACACGAGCTGGCGTCGCTCATCATCTTCTCGCGCAGCCACCCGGTGTTCCGCCTTACGCCTCACGAGACGGAGAACATGATAGAGTATTACCGCCTGGTGAAGGCCAAGGTGGCCGACGGCGAGAACGGCCTGCGCCGCGACGTTGTGCGCCATCTGATATCGGCCATGGTGTGCGAGCTGTGCAACGCCATACGCCGCCTGCCCGACTGCCTGGGCGAGAGGCAGATGAGGGCGGAAAAGATTTTCGCCGACTTCATACGCATCGTGGAGCAAAACTACAAGATGGAGAGGCGCGTGGGATGGTACGGCGAGCAGATGTGCATCACGCCGAAGTACCTGTCGGAGACGGTGAAGACCGTGAGCCGGCGCACGCCTAACGAGTGGATTGACAACTATGTGACGATGGAGCTGCGCGCGCAACTGCGCAACACTACCAAGAGCATAAAGGAGATAGCAAGGGAGATGAACTTTCCCAACCAGTCGTTCCTCGGCAAATACTTCAAGGAACACGTGGGCATGTCGCCCATGAGCTACCGAAAGTCGTAGCGCACGGCGGAACTTGAGAAGCAGACGAGCAGACAAGCAAACAAGCAGACAAGAACATTTGCCTTATTGGTCGGTGCCAATGGCTATGATGTCCTTGTCTGCTTGTTTTTTTATTAATGGCGTTTGGTATAAGATAATATGAAAAAAAATCTCACTTCAAGCGGTCTGCGGCACTGGTGTTATACCGAGCTCACGTTTTATTAATCCGTCACTGCCCGCCTGCCTGCTCATCCAAGAGCTTGGCAGCGGCGGCAAGCTGGTCGTACCACTCTTGCCCGAAGCGGCGCACGAGCGGCCCTTTCAGAAATTCGTACACGCGCAGCCCCAAGGCCTCGCCCTTCTTGCGTGCGGCCGCGCAGACGCTCCAGCGGTGGTAGTTGAGCGCCGTGAGGCCGTTTGACAGGCGGCTCTCGCGTATCGGGTAGAGCGCGCAGCTTACGGGTTTGCAGAACTGCGAGCGCCCCTTGCGGAAGGCTTTTTCGAGCAGACAGAGGCAAAGGCCGTCCTCATGGCAGGTGAACACGCAGTCGCGCCCGTCCACAATGCTCGTCACGAGGTCGCCGTCACGGTCGGCATAGGCCACGCCCTGACGGTCAACCACAGCCTGCGCACCGGCCGACATGCCGCCCCACACGGTGTCGAGCGCGGCCTCTATCTCGCCTATCTCTTCTATGCTTACCGGCGCGCCGGCGTCGCCTTCTACGCAGCAGGCACCCTTGCATTCGTCAAGGTCGCAGCAAAACTTCTCCGTTATTATGTCGGGCGACACGAGCACGTCGCCTATCTGAATTATCGTATTATAATTCATAATTTACAATTCATAATTCATAATTGGGCTGATGTCAATTCATTAATTCACAATTCATAATTCATAATTGGGCGTGCGCGCTTACTTTCAGTTGATAATTGATGTGCGCTACATTCATGGCGTATGCCCAATTATGAATTATTAATTGTGAACTGAAAGTCAGCGTAAGCTAATTATGAATTAAAAATTACCACCGTATCGGCTCCATGCCATGCTTTTCGAGATACTGGTTGGCCAGGCTGAAGTGGTGGTTGCCGAAGAATCCGCGGTGGGCCGACAGCGGCGAGGGGTGGGCCGAGCGCAGCACGAGGTGGCGCGAGGCGTCGATTAGCTGCGCCTTGCCCTGCGCGTAGCTGCCCCAGAGGATGAACACCACGTGCTCCCTTCCGGCTGACACCGTGCTGATTACGGCGTCGGTAAACTCTTCCCAGCCGTGCCCCTGGTGGCTGCCGGCCGCCCCGCGGCGCACGGTCAGCGTGGCGTTGAGCAGCAGCACGCCCTGCTCCGCCCAGCGCACGAGGCTGCCGCTCGTCGGCGCGGGCACCCCTGTGTCGGCCTGCACCTCCTTGAATATGTTGACGAGCGACGGCGGAAAGGGCACGCCGTCGTTCACCGAGAAGCACAACCCCTGCGCCTGTCCCGGCTCGTGGTAAGGATCCTGCCCTATGATAACCACCTTCACGCTGTCGAAGGGGCACAGGTTGAAGGCGTTGAAGATGAGCCGTCCCGGCGGATAACACTCGCCGCGGCGGTACTCGTCGTGCACGAACGCCGCCAGCGCGGCGAAGTAAGGCTTGTCAAACTCCGCCCCTATGCGCCGCTTCCAGCTCTCGTCTATCTTTACATCCATGGTAGTCAAGTTTGTTAACAGTATGCAAAAATAGCCTATTTTCACTGTATCTGCAAGCATAAACGCCTTTTTTCAGGCAAAGTAGCACTGCCTTTTGCCATACCACCCATGTTTGGTGGCAATGCGAAAGGCCACATTTCGCATTGCAAAAGGCCGCAAACGACAACGTAAAAGGCCGTGTTTTGCAATGCAAAACACGGCCTTTTGCTAACCCCTTGACAGCCAGCGGGTTGGCAAGGGCAGTTTCTCGCCAAGCCGGACGGGCCGGATTGGCCTTATTAGCCATATGCACCCACG
>CAJJWN010000072.1 GCA_905196835.1 uncultured Prevotella sp.
TCTGAAATCGGGAGAGGGATGGAATTTTCCAAAAATCTTCCGTTAGTTATGTTTATAGTATTCTTTGCACCCTTTTGTATAAGTGGATGCAAATAGTTGAAGGCATTGCTTGGTCGCATAAAATAAAAATGCAAAATCACACCTATACTATCATTAACAGGAATATAAACTCCATACAAAGGCGAAACAGCTACATCATCTCTAATGTTGCTGCGCTTTATTATGCCATACGGGAAATCACCAGTCGGACTTTTCGTGTAAACAATATCACCGTATTTGACAACATTATAATGGCTCGTTTGTTTTGCAGCAAAAGAACGTCCAAGATACTCAATCTGATTCACTACCCCTTGGCTGACAGAAACAGAACAGATTGTTCTTCCATTAACATTCTTCTCATTCCGCTCTTGCAAAACTTTACATAGGTCTATTCTTCGCCATGTACCTTTACTTATCCCATCTATCTTTGCTTTATAAATAATCGCCTGAATTAAGGATTCGTATTTCTCAATGATTTTGTTCTGGGTAGCAATGCGTTCATCCATTAACCTTAGCAAAGTTGCAATCTTTTGCTGTTCATTCATACTTGGTAGTCCTACAAAGACTTCTGAAAAATTCCTCGTATTAATAGAGTATATTTTGGTCCCTTGCGCTATGCGTCGTATTTGATTGTGGAATACTGTAGAGGAAAAGCAATAACCAAGAAATCCTTTTGCTGTCTGTCCATTGTTATTGCGCCCATGAATTGTGTGAAGTCCACACACAACTTTTTTGCCGTCTAAGTTGTAAAACTCAACAACTTTAGCGACTTCATTTGTATCTTCTGATGCGTCTGCAAAAGCAATATCACCCTCCTTGCACAATTCATATTTTTTAGGCACATTACCATCTTTAATACTTGGCAATTTATCCTTTGTCAAGTCTATTATGGTAGGAAGCCCAACGTGAATTAAGCCGTAATGTAGGTTATATGGCTCATTTGACTCGTACTCTAACTGTTCCCAGCTAAGAGAATTAGTGGAATAGAAATCAAGCAAGTCTGAAACTTTAATGCGTTTCCACTCTTCTGTAAACTCCGGGAATCGCAAAGCCGGAACTAACCACACTATATTTCTCTAATTATAAGAACCAATTATTTAGAAATCATGATTCATAAAACAGTTAGAGAAATTGCGGCAGCTTGGAAAGAGTACAAGCGGCCTTATGTAAAGCAGTCCACGATGGCGGCTTATGTGTTAATCTTGGAGAACCACGTCCTCCCATATTTCGGGGACGGTGATTCACTCCACGAACAGGCAGTGCAGGCATTCGTCTTGCAAAAGTTAGGAAACGGCCTAAGTGTCAAAACAGTAAAGGACATTCTGATAGTCCTTAAAATGGTGATGAAGTTCGGAGTTAAAAATGAATGGATGACTTACTACGAATGGGATATAAAATACCCCACGACCTCCACCAGCAAGGAACTGGAAGTGCTGTCTGTCGCCAATCACAGAAAGATTCTGAACTACATTCAGAGCCACTTTACCTTTACTGGGTTGGGAATTTATATCAGCCTTAGTACAGGGCTGCGCATTGGAGAAATATGCGCTTTGAAGTGGAGCGACATCAATGTGGCAGATGGAACAATAACGGTCAGTCGCACGATTGAACGCATCTATATCATTGAGGGTGAGAAAAAGCATACGGAGTTGGTCATCAACACACCCAAAACAAAAAACTCCTGCCGCGAAATTCCTATGAGCAAGGAGTTGTTGTCTATGATTAAACCGTTGAAAAAGGTGGTCAATGAAGATTTTTATGTGCTTACTAATGATGAGCGTCCAACAGAACCACGCACGTATCGTAACTATTACAATGGTTTGATGGCGAAGCTCGACATCCCCAAACTGAAATATCACGGTCTGCGGCACAGCTTCGCCACCCGTTGTATTGAAGCCGGATGTGACTATAAAACTGTCAGCGTATTGTTGGGTCATTCAAACATTTCAACTACGCTCAACCTTTACGTCCATCCCAATATGGAACAAAAGAAGCGGTGCATTACCAAAATGTTCAAATCATTGGGAAAGTAAAAGTGTGTAACTCATCTTTTGTATATAGCCCATAAAATTACGGCAAGATAACTTACAGACAAAACTATCACCACGAATATGAGCCACGGTGTAGAAAGCCAAATGCCTTCATTGCTTTGGAGGCGTTTGGCCATTTTCTTACAGTGCTTCTCCAACAGTTCTTCTTCGGTCTTGATATGGTCGGCTGTACATTGATGCACTTTCGCCAGTTCATCGGTACCGATTTTGGCACGGATGACGGTGTGCTGTTCTGCTTTGACAATGGCACGGTTGATGCCGTCCATGATATTGTCCGCACTGTCTTTTGCCGCAACCAAGGCATTGAAGGCAGTTCGTTCACGTTGGACGGTATGCTTCAAACTACCGTGTATGCCGTGCAGTTCTTCCTTGAGCGCATTGATTTCTTTCAGCAGATTGCGAAACTCGATTAGCTGGCAGTTGACTTCCTGAGTCAGTCCGTCAAGTTCCTGCTTATCCTGTTCCAACTCATCTTCGGGTGTATAATTGGCAAGCCTCTCACGGAGTGCTGCCGTATCGGGTTGTTTCATTGCATTTCTGTTTTTTAGTTTTTTATTTACGTTTTATTCCGCCTTTGGAATGTCTGCCGATTCTCTTTGAAGCGGCCTGCGCACATCTACGGGCAAACTCTATCTCATCCTCTTTCGGGTCACGCCCCCATTTCAAGTCAGACTGCGAACCGCCGCCACCGCCGCCCGATGTCACCTCGTAGGGTGATGCTATCAAAGTGAAGTAAGCCATCGCAAGGTTTTGCAGGGCTTGCCAGTTGGCCAGTTCCAGATAGTCGAACTCATAGTTGAAGAAGTCAAGCACCTTGTCTGGAAGATAACGCTTATAGGTCTCGCCGTCATATTCAAACTCTGTGGGCTGGTGATTGGGTTTATAAGTGGTATAATCCTCGAATATAGGATTACGATGTTGTACAAATGGCTGTGACCTATGTTCCGTACCATTAAGAACGGATGGTTTCGGTGTCGGTACAACTGGCTGTTTGGTTGCCGGACGGACTGGTTGCTCATTGCCGGAATGTAGCTTTTCCCATGTCTGCCTGATGCGTGATGCGGTCAGGTTGCGTCCCTTTCCAAGTTCCGATGCCTTGAATTTCGTGTTGCCTTTAAGAAGCACATAGCCACGAATGACATCTTTCTTATCTTTCCGCAAATATAACTCGTAACCTTTGGCGGCAAGCCTTTCTTGGTAGCCGTCCCATGACCAGTTGTCAAGTTCGCGCAAGACTTCCATGCAGTCGGCACTGACTTTCGGGATGTTGGTTTCGTGTATGTGTTGTGCCGTAGTCCATCCCCTTTGCCGGGCTATCATTTCCGCCGCCCGTTGTGCGCGGAGGTGTATGGCGTGGTCGTTGTTGATGTTCCCGTTTTCGTCCATCCGGCTGACGATGGCATGAAGATGGGGTATTCTGCTGTCGGATTCCTCATGCAGCCATACGGATGACTTGCTGCCCGATATGTTTGTCTGCTCGGAAACCACCTTGCCGTCCTTGTCTCGGATTTCCTGCATGTCGAAAGCGGCGGCGAAGTCATGCCACAGTTCCCGCCAATCATCCAAAGTGAAGTTTTCGGTATGCTCCATCGCCGGGCTTATCTCCATGCGAATGATATTGTTCTTGATGTTCGGATGGTTCATCGTGGCAAACTTCATTTCCGTAAAAATGCCTGTCGCGTCCATTCCCTGCGGCATGAAGTTGTCGCAGATACGGATTATCCTTTCGGGATGCTTCTTGTTCCTCGATTCACCAGACACATACAGCATTGCCCTAATGCCGTGGGCTACGGCCTTTGCCTTGGCTATCATGCTTAGTCCTCCTTTGCATTTTCGTTTGTTGTTCCTGCCGGATAGCTGTTGGCCGTCTGTGCGGACTGCAAGAAGTCGGTGACACGGTTCGTGACATATGCCACTTTCTCGTACCAGTCAAGCATGGTCGGCTGGTGCCGGAAAAGTTTTACCTTCTCATTGTCGCTCAAACCATGCAGGGCGTTGGCGAAGTTCACCATGTCCGTCCTGCAAGCCGCAAGCTGGCGCAAACCATCCAATTCCGCATCGGAAAGCCTCAATCTTGGCTTATAGCCGAGTGCCCTTGCACGGATGAAGTCGCTGCGGGTCATGCCGCATTGGTTGGCGGTGCTTTTGATTTGTGTAAGCTCCTGTTCCGTGACTTTGGTGACCACCACCTTGTCACGCCTTACAACAGGCTTTTCCTGTTCGGATTGCTGCTTGGAAGTATCTTCTTCATATGCCATAAACAAAAGTTCTTAAAATGGAATAATACGGTATCTACAAAAGGGATGGTGCGAGCCTGCGAGCGGCAAGGACAACGGGCTGCCAGACCGTTGCGAGAGTGTCGTGGTAATACCGTCCGAAGGCGGTAATACCTCGGCATATCTCGCAACTCAACGCTGACGCTCCACGCCATTCATCCCTTACGTTAGCCATCGGAAAGCCTTATGTGTGCCGGATGATTTGCCGGATTGGAGAACAACGGGAAAGCGGGAAATCAGCCAGTCTGCCCGTTTGCCACCATTCAGAGCGGTTCTATTCTTTCCCTTTGTTTGTGGATGAACGGATTAGAAACTACGCTGCCATCCTTTGTCATCCATTGCAGGAGGCATGGAAAAGTCATCACGGACGCAACCCTTGAACGGGAGGTGTCTATGAGTTCCAGTCTTGCCAGTTCGTCCAACAGGCGGCGGATGCGCTTCCTGCCCATGCTCCATTGTGTTGAAAGCTGTTCTTCGGAATACTGCGCCTGACCGACTGACAGCGTGAGCGGTCTGTGGAAACCTTTGGCCGTACCGTCCGCAAGAGCCATCCTTGCCAAGAGGTCGCCAAACAATGTGAAGTTGCCGATTTTCCTGCCGTTGTCATCGGTTGTTGTTCCGTGCAACCATTGTAGTGCATTGCCCGAAAAGATGAACGCAAAAGTTTCAATCCCTTTCGGGTTCAAGAAACTGTATTTTTCCTTGTCCATAAAATTTTGTTTCTATAAGTGTGATATAAATGTGATGCTTCTGTTGTAAGAATGGAATGAAGCCGTACAAAAGTATGTACGGAATTGACTGTTAGTTTTTCGTTGTTCCCTGCACGGCTTCATCCTTTTGTGTAATGCGCAAGCGTAAAACTGTTTCGCTGATAAGCAACACCCGTTACTAAATGTGTTCCAATCCGAAATAAGGGAAAAAAAGGAACGGGATGCAGCCATATCCATAGTGGATTTTCATCGGTCATTTGAATTTTCCAACCGCATACGGTTACTTTCCTGCGCCACTGATGCCTGTGCTATTGGGGAACGGTTGCCCCGGTGCTGGACGCTTGTCAAGTGAGGAAACGGCTCGGCTGATGTCCGCCGCATCCACGGCGATGGATAGCAACGACCTATTCACCGTTACTAATTGCCGCTTGTCGCAAAACTCCGCTACACGCTCCAATAGTTGAAACGCACGGTTCAACCGATGTGCCTGCGCATTGTCCGCAGTCATCCGTTCGTTGTCCTTTCCGCTGTTGAGATAACGGTTGAGCGCAAGGCGGTCATCCGATGAAATGTTTTCCGCGGTGGTTTTACCGTCTGCAATGGCAATGCCCACACGCAATGCGTCCGCCTCGTAAACACTCAGACTTTCTAAAAACGAGCGGATAGCTTGTACATCCTTTCCGCTTGCCTCACGTTTTCTGTTCTCGTTCTTTTTCTCGATGTGGATGGCCGAAGCTGCTCCGGTCTGTTCCATGTTCTTAGTCTGTTCCATTTTATTTTGATTTTAGTGTGAATAATAATGCTTTACTGCCTTTCGTTCATTTCCATAATCTTGGCGGCTGCTTCCTCCTTGATTTCTTCAACGGACATGGACTTTGCGCCGCGTACCCACTCAATGAGTTTCTTCTTCTCAAAAAAGATGAGTTTTCCGGACGGCTTGAAGTACGGCAGTTGGTTCAAGTGGGTCATCTTGTAAAGGGTGCTTTTGGCAATACCGAGAAAGGTTGCCGCTTCCTCTAAATTCAATATTTCCTTGGCCGCATAGCAAAGGTTCTCCAGTCTGTTCACCCGTTCTTGGAGTTCCGCAATCCTGCGCTCCTGTTCGAGGTTCATTTTTGAGTTTTTGTTTTCCGTCATAATCGTTGTATTTTATTGCCTTGTTAATCAATTTCGGTCGCAAATGTATATGGTTTGATTTGTAATTCAGCTAAAAAAGGACGATATAATTGCCTGCATTATAGCTCTTTAATGATTTGAAAATCAGCGAATTTCATACATTGTACAATATGACGCTTGTCGCATTGTCCGGCTACTGTTCCGTGTCACATTACTTAGGTAACATCCTGATTAGGCATACATTCAGATGCCACAAAAGCGGCAAAGAGCTTGTACACTTTCGATACGCATTGTCCAACGGCAAAGTAATCATAGTGTACAAATGCCGTTAAACAGATTTTAACAGGAATTTTACACCAAATCGAAGATGCAGAGTCCCGATATTTGATGTATCTATCTCAAAATGCCCAATTCCGCAGAAAGTATTGTCTGACAGCATATTTGTAGTAAATTTATGGGTTTATGCTTGGTATTCACGAGACAAAAGCGTACCTTTGTGTCGTGAAAGGGTATTCACGGCAAGGGATGTCCGGCAAAGAGCGTTCTTGATTTTATTTTCCTGTGGTTTTGTCCCGTTTTTGTCCCGTCAGGGATTTGTATCACGATACATGGTTTTGTAATATTGCTGAATATCAATGATTTGCAAATGACAGAAGCGAGAAAAATGCGCTAACCACCAGAACGGTCCTTGTGCGCCGGTAAAAGTGGCGTCGGTCAGGAACCCGTTGGTCTGGAATATCACGTCATCAATCTCCTCCTCAAGGATGTTGATGCCAAAGTCGGATAATATGTTGTCTGCCATGCCTATTCTTTTTCAATAGTTTCTTTCGTTGCCTGCTCACGTTCCATGACGGGCAATATGCCGTCTTTCTTCAGCCGCTCGTAGATAAACAACCTTCCCTTCTGCGTCCATTGGGTGCGCATCACCGATTTGCCGCTCTCCAAGGAAAGCGTCGCGCTATGCACATACCCTTTGTCTTTATAGGGGGAATACAAAATCCATTGCCGGTTGTCCTTGTACTGGATGCCCTTTTCATGCAGGAGGGCGTTCAGTTTACGCCCGGACAAGCCATAGTCCTGCGCGATTTGGGTGATGTCAAGCAGCCCCTTGCACTGCAAGACCAGTTCCACGTAGCTTGTCCGCTTGCCCAATTCCTCTATCTGTTCCTGTTGTCTGCCGATAAGCAGTTTCTGTTCCTCGCATTGGGCTTCCACGGCCAGGCGGTTCTTGCGTTCCTCCTTGATGACGTTGGCCAGTCCGATAAGGAAGTCCGGCTCGGTCACTACACGCTGCAAGGCCGCGTCGGTCAGATACGCCCCGTGCTTGCGGATGCTGGGCAACACCTCCTCACAAACCCAATCCTGGAACTTCTCCGCTTCCGGCAGTTTGCTGCGCATCACCAACCGGTAGATGTCCGCTTCCGTAATGTACTTGGTTGGCTGCATCACGACCGTACCATACTGGTTTTCAGAGGGGGTGGACAAAATGGCCACCCCCTTACAGTGCATTCTTACCGCTTTTGGAGGGTCTGAGTATCCCAATGCTTTTGCCACATCATTTCCTTTGAAAAGCACTTTCCTATTCTCCGTTTCTATGGTGCCGACATTCCCGAACTGCGGGTGATTGAACACCTGAATCTTGTCATTCATATCCGTTGCATATTTGGTTGTAATTTCTTCTTTTCCCTTATTTTGTACTTATCGTTCTACAGTTTCTTCCCCGTCCCCGTCATCCGTAGTCCCGTTTCCGCCATCGGCCGACGAGTTACGCACATCTTGTCTGGCGGCTTTCCATCGGTTCATGGCTTCCGCCGCGATGCTTCCGTTATCCGTCGTCCGTTGGTGGGTGGCCGAAAGCAGTTCGTCCGTCAGGGAGGCGTTGTGCAGCCGCACGAGGTATTTCACCAGTATCTCATTCTGCCGGGCCACGTCGGCGTAGATACGCAGGTATTCTTTCTTCCGCTGGGCGTTGGGCATATAGGCATCCTTGGTCGCCCGGATGGCGCAGTCATACACATGGTAATACTCCGTCCACCGCTCTTTCTCGGTCGGGGTACCGCCCACAAGGAGGATGCGGTCAATGTTCCCCTTGAACTGTTCCATCTGCGCGTCCAGCTTGCCGCCCTCGGCCAACCAGGCCAGGTCGGCGGTACGGTCAGCCATGTTCAGTGCCTCAATCTCGGCCCGTTTGACCAATGCCGAGTCGATGGCTTCCGCTTCGTCCACTTGGTTGTACAGGTGGATGCCGGCCTGGGTGCGGAACGACAGCTTGTTCTTGGCGGCTGCCGATTTCTTGTAGCTGTTGTGCAGCAGGGTGTAGTAGATTTCAGGAGTCAGTGAGCCGCCTCCCGTTTCCATCACCGTCACCTGGTTCTTTTTCGATGAATCATGGTTGTAGGTCACGCTCTGTGCATGGAGGATGTTTCCTCCTGCCAGCCATAGCAGCCCCAAGCCGATAAGTGTTCCCGTATGTCTCATATACCTTATTTAATTATAGGATTACACAATTTTCAAATTCTCCGTTCTTCATTTTTCACTCTTCATTCTCAATTCTTCACTTTTCATTCTTCATTTTTAGTAGTCCAGCTTCCCGGCCACCCTCCAACGGGAGAAAGCGTCCTCCGCCATCTCCTTGATGCTTCTTCGCCGGTACACCTGTTCCTTCCAGTAGCCGATGCGTACCTGCACGTATCGCCAGGTCTCGAAATAGGAGCGGTTCAGGTGGCGGTGGATATTGTCCAAG
>CAJJWN010000073.1 GCA_905196835.1 uncultured Prevotella sp.
GACGAAGGCCCCCCCCCCCCCGCCACTCCATCAGATGCACCGTGGCGGTGGTGCTCTCGGTCTTGAAGAGGATTTGCAGGATGGGTATTATTGCCATGAACGACACTATGTTCAGCACGGCCGAGAGGATGTTGAACACGATGGTGAGCACAAGATATTTTTTGTATGGCGGCACGAAGCGGCGCAATACTTGCAGAAATTCTTTCATAAGGGTTAGCAGGCGGCGTGCGACGCATGGCGCAGTCCGCATTGTTTGTTCCGCCTGCAAAGATAATGTTTTTGCTGATAAAAGCAAAGGCTACGGCTGTAAAACCTGCGATTGACGGTTCTTCCGCAAATCTGTTGGATAAAATAAAGGTCTATTAATGAAAGCATTTGTTCCGCCGGATTTGCAATCCGGCGGTTTCTAATTGCGGATTTGCAATCCGCACATGCCCATACATTCATCTCATGGCTGTGTGGTTTGAGCGGATTGCAAATCCTTATAGTTCTTTCCGGCGGATTGCAAATCCGCCAAAACACATTACCGACAGCCTAACTTACAGCAGGATATAAACGGAATGACTTTCAACAACCATCCAAAAGATTTGCGGATGAACTGCGATTGACGGCCTTTCGCATTCCAAAAGGCCATGAATTGCAACGTAAAAGGCCGTCTTTTAGAGGCTAAAAGACGGCCTTTTGCAACGCGTTGAGCGTCAATGCGTTACGTGGATGGTTTCATTTGGCTGAAAGATATGCGTCAACCTTTGCCGCGGCGTCGCGTCCGCTGGCCATCGCGCGCACTACGAGCGAGGCTCCGTTGGCGGCGTCGCCGCATACGAACACGTTGGGTGCAGCCTGCGGCAGCTGCGGTTTCAGGAAGCCCATTGCCAGCAGTACCATGTCGGCCTTTATTACTTCGGGCTTGCCTACGGGCTGCATCACGGGGCGGCCGCCGTCGGGGTTGGGCTTCCACGTTATCTCCTGCACCTCCGCGCCGCATACCTTGCCGTCCTTGCCGATGAAGCGCAGCGTGTTGACGTTCCACCGGCGCGTGCATCCCTCTTCGTGGCTCGACGTGGTCTTGAGCGTGCGCGGCCACTGCGGCCAAGGGTTGTGCGGGTCGTCGGGGCCTACGGGCGGCTGCGGCATGATTTCTATTTGCGTCACGCTGCGGCATCCCTGGCGGTGAGCCGTGCCTATGCAGTCGCTGCCGGTGTCGCCTCCGCCTATTACGAGCACGTCCTTCCCCTTGGCGTTCACCAGCTCGTCGCGCTTTATTTCGGCTCCGGCCAGCACGCGGTTCTGTTGCGCCAGCATCTCCAGGGCGAAGTGTACGCCCTTGAGGTCGCGGCCCGGCACGTTGAGGTTGCGCGCCTCGGGCGTGCCCGTGGCAATTACGTAGGCGTCGAAACCGCCAGGCAGGTGCTCCGTGTCGATGGTCTGGTTGAACTTGAACTGTATGCCTTCCTGCCGCAGTATGCCCATGCGGCGGTCTATGACGGCCTTGTTCAGCTTGAAGTTTGGTATGCCGTAGCGCAGCAGTCCGCCGGCATCCTCGTTTCGGTCGAACACCGTCACCTGGTAGCCAAGCAGGTTCAGGCGGTTGGCGGCGACCAGTCCGGCGGGGCCGCTGCCCACCACGGCCACCTTCATGCCGTTGCGTTCGGGGTGGCGTATGCGCACGTAGTTCTCTTCGAAGGCGTGCTCCGTTATGGCCGCCTCGTCCTCGCGGTTGGTCGTTGGCTCGTGTTCCACGAGGTTAAGCACGCACGCCTTCTCGCACAGTGCGGGGCATACGCGCCCCGTAAACTCGGGAAAGTCGTTGGTGGAGTTGAGCAGCCGGTAGGCCAGTTCCCAGTCGCCTTTATACAAAGCGTCGTTCCACTCTGGCGGCTTGTTGCCCAGCGGGCACGCCCAGTGGCAGAAGGGCACGCCGCAGTCCATGCAGCGCGACGCCTGCTGGCGGCGGTCGTTAGAGTTGAGGGTCTGTTCCACTTCGCCGAAATCGTGTATCCTGTCATGCACGGGGCGGTATCCCGCCTCCTTGCGGTGTATCGTAAGAAATGCTTTAGGGTCTCCCATGTGTTTTTAATGAATAATGAAAAATGAATAATGAATAATTGTTTGATGCTTTGATGAATAATGAAAAATGAATGACAAATAACCTTTTTGTGGATATTACATGGTCGCCAACGTGCATAAAATACCTTTATGGACTTCAATTCGGCTGGCGATTTTTCATTTTTCATTATTCATTTTTCATTTACTCAGTAGTCTCTCTGCATGTCGGCAATCTTCTGTTGCAGTTTCCTTACCTGCTCTTCCTGCAACACGCGCTTGTACTCTATGGGCACAACTTGGATGAAGTCCTCCACGTAGCGCGCCCAGTCGTCGAGCATCTGGCGTGCCAGCTTCGAGCCGGTGTACAGGTAGTGCTGGCGTATCAGCTCGTGCAGCTCCTTGCGGTAAGAACTTTCCTCGACGAGGTTGATTTCCACCATGTCCATGTTGCAGAAGTAGTCGAAGTCGTGACGCTTGTCCCATACGTAGGCTACGCCGCCGCTCATGCCCGCCGCAAAGTTGCGGCCGGTCTCTCCCAGCACGACGACGCGCCCTCCGGTCATGTACTCGCAGCAGTGGTCTCCGGCTCCTTCGACTACGGCTATGGCCCCGGAGTTGCGCACGGCAAAGCGTTCGCCCACCTTTCCGTTGACGTATAGCTCGCCCGATGTGGCTCCGTACAGCCCCGTGTTGCCCGCTATGGTGTTGTCTTCGGCGTTGAAGTTGCTGCGCACTGGCGGCAGTATGGCTATGCGTCCGCCGCTAAGCCCCTTGCCGAAGTAGTCGTTGGCCTCGCCCTCGAGCTTGAAGTTCACTCCCTTTACGAGGAATGCGCCGAAGCTTTGGCCCGCGCTTCCCTTGAACTTTATGTTCACCGTGGAGTCAGGCAGGCCGTCTTCGCCGTGCTTCGAGGCTATGAGCCCGCTAAGCATCGTGCCTGCGGCGCGGTCTGTGTTCTTGATGGCGTAGTCGAGGTTGACCTCCTCCTGCTCCTCAATGGCGCGTTGCGCGGAGCGTATCATCTGGCGGTCGAGCACTCCGTCGAGGTCGTGCGGCTGCCCCGTGGTGTGGCGTAGCGGGCACGTGGAGTCCTCTTTGAACAGCAGCCGGGTGAAGTCGAGCATCGCCGGTTTGCTGCCCTTTTCGGCCTGCTTGCGCACTATCAGCTCCGTGTGGCCTACGATGTCGTCAAGCTTTGCATACCCCATCTCGGCCAGATAGCCGCGCACTTCCTCGGCAAGGAAGGTGAAATAGTTTACCAGATACTCGTATTTGCCCATGAAGTGACGGCGAAGCTCCGGGTTCTGGGTGGTTACTCCGAGCGGACATGTGTTCAAGTTGCACTTCCGCATCATGACGCAGCCCAGCACGATGAGCAGCAACGTGCCGAAGCCAAACTCCTCCGCGCCGAGCAATGACATTATTATTATGTCGCGTCCGGTCTTCAGCTGGCCGTCCACTTGCAGCCTTACGTGGCCTCGCAGACCGTTCTTTACGAGCGTCTGCTGCGTCTCGCTGAGGCCGATTTCAGGCGAAACGCCCGCAAATCGCATACTCGACGCCGGACTTGCGCCCGTTCCTCCCTCTGCGCCTGATATTACTATGATGTCTGCCTTGGCCTTAGCCACACCGGCGGCGATGGTGCCCACGCCGCTCTCTGCAACCAGTTTGACGCTTATTGCGGCCTTCGGGTTGACGTTCTTCAGGTCGAATATGAGCTGCGCCAGGTCCTCAATGGAGTATATGTCGTGATGAGGCGGCGGCGAGATGAGCGATATTCCTGGTATGGAATGCCGCGTCTTGGCTATTACCTCGTCAACCTTGAAGCCCGGCAGCTGGCCTCCCTCGCCGGGTTTTGCGCCCTGCGCCACCTTGATTTGTATCTCTTCGGCGTTCACAAGGTACTCCGTCGTCACGCCGAAGCGTCCCGACGCCACCTGTTTGGTCTTGCTTGACAGTGAAATTCCGTTGAAAAGGGAGTGGAAACGCTCGTTGTCCTCGCCGCCTTCGCCGGTATTTGAGCGCGTGCCGAGCTTGTTCATAGCCAGCGCGATGGCCTCGTGCGCCTCCTTGGAGAGTGCTCCGAAGCTCATTGCTCCTGCCACAAAGTGCTTCACTATGGCGCTTACGGGCTCCACCTTGTCTATGTCCAAGGGCGTGGCGGCACGCTTGAAGTCGAAGAAGTCGCGGATGAATATCGGGTCGGCCTTGTCGTCAACGAGCCTTGTAAACTCCTTGTACTTGGCGTAGTCGCCAGTTCTCGTGGCGAGCTGGAGCGTCGCTATGGTTTCCGGGTTCCACGCATGGCGTATTCCGTCCTTGCGGTAATGGAACTGTCCGAGGTTCGGCAGGAAGTCGGTGTCGGCCTTCTTGGCAAATCCCTCGTCGTGCATTGCGATGGCGTCGCGGGCTATTGTCTCCAAGCCTATGCCCCCGATGGTGGACGTTTCGGTGCCGAAGTAAGCCTTGAGAAGGCTCTCCGACAGGCCGACAGGCTCGAAAATCTTGGCTCCGCGGTAAGAACGTATGGTAGAGATGCCCATCTTCGCCATGATTTTGAGCAACGCTTTCTTCACCGCCTTGATGTAGTTTGCCTCGGCGGTGGCGTAGTTTTCTTGCACCTTCTGCCGCTTTACGAGGTCGTCGAGGATGGCGAACACCATGTAGGGGCACAGCGCCGACGCTCCGTAACCCAGCAGGAGGGCGGCGTGCATGGTCTCTTTGATTTCGCCGCTCTCCACGATTAGGGCGGTCTGCACGCGCTTTCCTACCGATATCAGGTAGTGATGCACCGCGCTGACGGCCAGCAATGACGGTATGGCGGCGTGCGTCTCGTCGATGTCGCGGTCTGAAAGTATGATGTAGTTATACCCCTCGTCCACGCTGCGTGCGGCCTCCTTGCACAGCGAGTCGAGCGCGGAGCGCAGTCCGTCTTCGCCTTTGGCGCATTCGAAGAGCATCGGCAGCTTCACCGTGTTGAACCCTTTGTAGCGTATGTTGCACAGAATGTCGAGCTGTGTGTTGTTAAGTATGGGGTGGGGCAGGCGCACCATCTTGCAGTTAGACTCGTCGGGGCGCAGTATTCCGGAGCCTACGCGCCCGATGTATTCGGTCAGCGACATTACAAGACTTTCGCGTATGGAGTCGATTGCGGGGTTGGTTACCTGGGCGAACTGCTGGCGGAAGTAGTTGAACAGCGGCTGCGGGCGGTCGCTCAGCACGGCCAGCGGAGTGTCGTTGCCCATCGCCGCGGTAGGCTCCTGCCCGTTTACGCACATCGGCACGATGGTGTTGTCGATGTCTTCCGCGCCGAAGCCGAACATCAGTTCGTGCCTTACGAGGTCGGCCACGGCGTTGTCCACCTTGCGTCCGCTCTTCAGTTTCTCCAGCTGTATGCGGTTGGTGGAGAGCCATTGGCGGTAAGGATGCTCGGCGGCAAGGCGTTCCTTTATTTCGCCGTCATAGTAAACCTTGCCCTCCTGGGTGTCGATGAGCAGTATTTTGCCCGGTTGCAGGCGTCCCTTTTCGGCTATTTCGGACGGGTCGAAGTCCATAACGCCTACCTCGCTCGCCACCACCATCATGTCGTTCTTGGTGATTGTGTAGCGCGCAGGGCGCAATCCGTTGCGGTCGAGCATACCTCCGGCGTAGCGTCCGTCGCTGAATAGCAGCGCGGCGGGGCCGTCCCAAGGTTCCATGAGGATGGAATGATACTCGTAAAAGGCCTTCAGGTCTTCGGATATTGGGTTCTTGTCGTTGAAGCTCTCGGGCACCATCAACGCCATGGCGTGAGGCAGCGAGAGGCCCGACATTACAAAAAACTCGAACACGTTGTCAAGGCTGGCCGAGTCGCTCATGCCCGGCTGCACAATGGGCGACAGTTCCTTGACGTCGCCCAGGGCGTCAGAGCTTAGCACGCTCTCCCTGGCCTGCATCCATCCGCGGTTTCCTCGTATGGTGTTTATTTCGCCGTTGTGGGCCAGCAGGCGGAAAGGCTGCGCCAGGCTCCACGTCGGGAACGTGTTGGTAGAGAAGCGCGAGTGCACCAAGGCCAGTCCGCTGGTGAAGTATTTGTTGGTGAGGTCGGGGTAATACTGCCGCAGCTGGAGGCTCGAGAGCATACCTTTATATATGATGTTCTTCGACGACAGCGAGCACACGTAGAAGTCCTTGTCGGCCACGCGGCGTTCTATGCGCTTGCGGATGAGGTACAGCGTGCGCTCGAACTGCGGCAGGCGGTCGTCAGTTACGCCCGTGACGAAGAGCTGCTTGATGTCGGGTTCGCTCGCGAGTGCGGTCTCGCCGAGGCAGTCGGGCTGTGTGGGCACGTTGCGCAGGTGCATCAGCGACAGTCCTTCGCGCTCTATCTCCTCAATCATCACGCTCAATATGTCCTGCTGCCGGGCGGCGTCCTTGGGCAGGAACACCAGTCCCGTGCCGTACTTTCCTTTCTCCGGCACGGGTATTCCTTGCAGTAGAATGAACTCGTGGGGTATCTGCAACATGATGCCCGCACCGTCGCCGGTCTTGTTGTCGGCGCCTTCCGCCCCGCGGTGGCGCATGTTCTCGAGCACCTTCAGCGCGTTGTCAACCAGCTCGTGACTTTTGTTGCCATGGATGTTGACTACCATTCCTACGCCGCACGCGTCGTGCTCGTAACCGGCATTATACAATCCTTTTCCCATACTTTAGTTGCATTTAACTTGTGAAAACATCTAATACATATCAAATTGCTTGCAAAATTACAAAATTACTTTCTTTTTGAGTAATTATTTAGCGGTAAAATGACATATTTTTGATTGCCGTTCTTGTTTTGGTGACAGGTGTATGTTAAATTGAGAGGTTGTTTTGCTTGTTTGTAAGCAAAATCAATCAAAATGCTTACAATGTGTAACAACGCGCCTGTTTTTAGAAAAAATCATGCCTATATGCTTGCCGCCGTTGTGCCGTCAAACGCCTGCGCGGCTGTGTCGGGCGGCGCGCCGCGTTGTGAAAGGCGGCATTTTGCATTCCAAAAGGCCGTGAATTGCAATGCAAAAGGCCGTCTTTTGCAGGGTAAAAGACGGCCTTTTGTAACACGTTGGGTTACAGGCGGTTACGCGGTTGGCTGTAAACGGGCGCAAAAAAGGCGCAGGGCGGCTTCGCAGCAACCCCACGCCCGGAATTTACGCAGCTAAAGTATGGCCGTAAATTATGGTTATTGGAGAACAGGAAGGACTGGGACGGCTGTGAGAGCCGGGAGTGCTGGGAGAACTGGGTGTCCTGAGAGAACTGGGAGGACTGGGAATATCCCAGCTCTCTCAGTGCTCTCAGTTCTCCCAGAACTCCCGGTAACATTATCTAATGAACAGCAGTTCGCGGTACTTTGGCAGCGTCCACAGCTCGTCGGCCACGATTAGCTCGAGCTTGTCTATCTGGTAGCGGATTTCTCCCATCTTGGGTTCTACCGTGTCGTGGTAGGCTATTGCCTTCTCGCGTTCGCTCTCAATCTTGTTCGCCACCTTGCGCGCGTTGATTAGTTCCTCTACACCCGTCTCTATTTTCTGCGTGCGCTCGGCGATTTCTTCGATGAGCTTCATGTTGCGTGCGCACAGCTTTTCGGCCTTCTCTACGGGGAAGATTTGGCGCATGTTCTGCACGTTCTTCGCCAGCTGGCTCTGGTAATGCGTTGCCACGGGCACGATGTGGTTCATCGTTATGTCGCCCATTACGCGTGCCTCAATCTGTATGCGCTTTGTATAAGTGTCCCATTTCACCTCGTTGCGGGCCTCAAGCTCCTTGCTGTTCATGATGCCAAGGCCTTCAAACATGTCAACGCTGGCCTTGTCGAGATAGCGGTCGAAGATTACGGGGCAGCTCGTCTCGCAGTCCAGGCCGCGTCTCTTGGCCTCCTCCTTCCACTCTTCGGAGTAGCCGTTGCCGTCGAAGCGGATGGGCTTGCACGTCTTGATGTCCTCGCGCAGCACGTCGATTATGGCCTCCGTCTGCTCCTGTCCGCCGGCGATTAGCGTGTCAACGCGCCGCTTGAAGTCGGTCAGAGCCTCGGCTACGGCGGCGTTGAGCGTTATCATTCCGCTGGCGCAGTTGGCCTCCGAGCCTACGGCGCGGAACTCGAAGCGGTTGCCCGTGAAGGCGAACGGCGACGTGCGGTTGCGGTCGGTGTTGTCAATCATCAGCTCGGGGATTTCAGGTATGTCGAGCTTCATGCCCTGCTTGCCCGCCATGTCGAACAAGTCTTTGCGGTCGCTGCTCTCTATGTGGTCGAGCAAGTCGCTCAACTGTTTGCCGAGGAACGACGAAATGATGGCCGGGGGTGCCTCGTTCGCGCCGAGACGGTGGGCGTTGCCCGCGCTCATGATTGAGGCTTTGAGCAGTCCGTTGTGGCGGTACACGCCCATAAGCGTCTCCACAACGAAGGTGA
>CAJJWN010000074.1 GCA_905196835.1 uncultured Prevotella sp.
TTTTTGGCGCCGTGTACGGAGCGCACTATGGCCGTTATGTTGCGTTGCCTTTCGGCGAGCGTTGTGTTTTTTATGGATGATGTGCGGCGTCGCGCCGTCCGCCTGCTTCTTGCCGTAATGCCGCCTGTAGGCCAGCTTTCGGGGTAGCGGATATAGTCAAGGTGTATGCCGTCAATGTCGTACCGACTCGTTATCTCACGGCAAATAGAGGCTATATAGCCGGCGGCCGCAGGGTTGGCCGGGTCGATGTACCCCTCGTCGCCTATCCTTACGGCGAGGCCGGGATGCTTTTTGCGCAGCGACTGGCATCCGGCGGAGCCCCATTTGCCTATCGGCACGGCCACCACCCATGCCTGTATCTCCATTCCGCGCTTGTGGCATTCGTCCGTGGCGAAGGCCAGCGGGTCGTAGCCCGGCTGGCGTCCGGGCGTGCCTGTGAGGCAAGCGTCCCACGGCTCGATGGCCGACGGATATACAGTTGTTGCGCGGATGCGCGCCTGGAACAGCACGGTGTTTATGCCTGCGGCATGGAGCTTGTCGAGAATGCCGCATAGTTCCTGCTGTTGCTGGCGTATCGAAGAGGCTCCGGTGACGCTGGTGCGCGGCCAGTCAAGGCCTGACAGGGTGGTGAGCCATACGGCTCTGACTTCGTGTTTGGGGAATTTGCCGTGCTGTTGTGCCGCGGCCGTGGCGAGAGACATTATCGCCGTTATGATGATAAGTGGCAGTCTGTTTGGTATTTTCATTTGTCTGTTTGTCTGCATGGGCTGCAAAGTTACGGTTATTTTTGGTATTTTCAAATTTAATGTTTACTTTTGCAAATCGATTATCTTAAAGAAACAAGAATGAAGAAATTTGCTATGTTGTTGGCTGCCATGCTTATAGCAGTGGCCGCCCGTGCCCAGTTTGAGCAGGGCAAGTGGTATGTCGGGGCATCGGTTACGGGGCTTGATATAAGCTACAGCGGTGCCGAGGAGTTTAACATAGGGCTTGACGCCAAGGCCGGATACCTGCTTGCCGACGACTGGATGCTCTTGGGGCAGGTAGGATGGCAGCACAGCGGACTTGAAGGAGCGGCCGACAGGGTAACGCTTGGCATCGGCGGCAGGTATTACATCATACAGAACGGCCTGTATCTGGGCGTCAATGCGAAGCTGGTACATGCCAACCATAATTATAATGACCTTATGCCGGGGCTGGAGGTAGGTTATGCTTTCTTTCTAAATAAGACAATAACCATAGAGCCTGCGGTGTATTACGACCAGTCGTTCAAGAACCATTCTGACTATTCAAAGGTTGGTTTCAAGGTAGGTGTAGGAGTTTATCTGTAATTTTATAAGTGATTATGTATTCAGTAGACGAATTGGAAGACAGGCTTATCGACCTGGCATTTGCCGAGGATATAGGCGACGGCGACCATACTACGCTGTGCTGCATTCCTGCGGATGCAATGGGAAAGTCGCACTTGCTGATAAAGGAAGACGGCATATTGGCAGGCGTGGAGGTTGCCAAAAGGGTGTTTGCAAGGTTTGACCCAACCCTTGAGGTTGAGGTGCTGATGGGTGACGGGGCCAAAGTTAAGAAAGGCGACGTAGCCATGATAGTTGCCGGAAAGGTGCGCTCTTTGCTTCAGACGGAGCGGCTTATGCTGAACATAATGCAGCGCATGAGCGGCATTGCCACGATGACGCATAAGTATGTGGAGCGTCTGAAGGGCACGAAGACACATGTGCTCGACACGAGGAAGACCACGCCGGGTATGCGCATACTTGAAAAGCAGGCCGTAAAGATAGGCGGCGGGATGAACCACAGGATTGGCCTTTTCGACATGATACTTCTCAAGGACAACCATGTTGACTTTGCAGGAGGCATCAAGAACGCCATCGACCGTTGCCACAAGTACCTTAAAGAGAAGTCGCTCGACCTTAAGATTGAGATAGAGGTGCGCAATTTCAGCGAGATACAGCAAGTGCTGGATTGTGGCGGAGTGGACCGGATAATGTTCGACAATTTCTCCGTCGATGACACGCGAACCGCTGTTGAGATGATAGCCGGCAGATATGAGACGGAGTCGAGCGGCGGAATAACGTTCGACACAATACGCCAGTATGCCGAATGCGGCGTTGATTTCATTTCAGTCGGAGCCTTGACACATTCGGTCAAGGGTCTTGACATGAGCTTTAAGGCTTGTTGAATATTTAATTGATAGTAAGGCAGTTAAGGGGATTTGCCGTTTCGCATACATCCTTTTAACTGCTTTAACTATAAGAATACATATATGTCTTTTCTTGTAACATTGCTTTGTGCGTCTGTCCTGTCGTTCGGCTCGCCCGTCAATTATCCCATATCGTTGGCCGGCAACTTCGGAGAGCCGCGCCCCAACCACTTTCATGGGGGCATCGACGTCAGGACGGGACAGGTGGAGGGTAAGCCGATATTCTCCGTGGCCGACGGCTATGTAAGCAGGGTTACGGTAGGCTTGGACGGTTTCGGCAATGCCGTTTATGTCCGTCATCCGGGCGGTATCACTACGGTATATTGCCATTTGAAGAAGTTTGTGCCGCAGCTGGCTGCCATGGTGCGTAAGTGGCAGTACCAAAATCAGACGTGTTTCGCCGATGTTCGGCTTCGCCCAACTGATTTTCCTGTGGCTAAAGGGCAATTCATTGCTGTTAGCGGCAACACCGGGGCGAGCAAAGCTCCACATCTTCACCTTGAGTTTCATTCTACAAAGACATGGGATTTTATAGACCCTCTTGACTATCTGAAAGGCTTTGTCACCGACACTACAAAGCCTATCGCCCATTCGTTCATGGCTTACCCGGTGGAGGGTGAGGGGCTGTTCTGCGGTTCGCAGCGTAAGCAGTCGTATGGCTTTACATCCACAGACCTTGCACGGGAGTTCACGGCCTGGGGCAAGGTAGGTTTCGGCATATGGGCGAACGACTATATGGAGGGCAGTTACGGCATACTCGGAGTGCATCGGACGACGCTTGAGGTTGACGGTATTACGGTGTTTGAGAGCGTTGTTGACAGCATTCCCGACCATTGCAACCGTATGGTGAACTCATGGGGTGACTATGACCATTACTGCCGCACACATTTGTGGTACATGAAGTCGTTTGCAGACCCCGGCAATACTTTGCCTATGCTCCATGCAGGCACGGTGGATAGGGGCATTGTTTCCTTCGACGAGGAACGCGATTATCATTTGGCGTACACCGTGTCGGATGTTTTCGGCAACTCTCGCAGATATACTTTTACCGTAAAGGGACGGCGGCAGAGCATACCCAAGGCAAGGCGGCGGAGCGTGATGAACATGTTGTGGCATGACCGTATGAACAGTTTTCAGCGTCCGGGCCTTATGCTCTTTGTCGCCAAAGGCCTTCTCCCTGATGATGTGGAGCTGTCTCTGAGAGTGAAGGTAAAGCCAGGTGCGTTGTCTGCCGAGTGGAGTTTTTACGGAAAGTCGTACCCCCTTTTCGACTGGGCGAAGATATCGTTGAGGTTGAAACACAAGGTGAAAGACCCAAGTAAATTGTATATAGTAAGCCATTGCGGCGTAGACCGCAACATGGGCGGAACATTCAATGACGGCTGGGTTACGGGGCGGATGCGTGAACTTGGCGCAAGTTACGAAATCGCCTATGATGACACGCCGCCCGTATTGTCGGCTTTTAGTGCCTCGGGTGGGAGGCTGCGCGTGTTGGCGTACGATAAGCAAAGCGGCTTGCGGTCGCTGAAAGGTTATGTTGACGGCCGCTTCGTGTTGTTTGAGTATATGGAGAAGGCTGGCGTGTATGTCTGCAACTTGAAGGATGCGCCGGTGTTAAAGACAGGCAAAGAGCACTCTGTGAAGCTCGTAGCCGTTGACGAGCGCGGCAACCGCAGCGTGTTTACGTCGCAGTTTGAGTATTGACAATCAATAAACAAAACAAGGATATGAAGAGATTATCTACAATGCTGGTTGTGCTGGTAGCGTATGTTTACGCCACGGCATGTACAAATTTCATAGTAGGCAAAAAGGCGAGTGCCGACGGTTCAGTGTTCACCACTTACAATGCCGACGACTACGGCATGTTCATAGGCCTTTGCCATTTCCCGGCAGGGAAGCACGCTAAAGGAGAGATGCGCCAGATATATGATTGGGACACAAAGGAGTATCACGGCCAAATACCTGAGGCGAGGGAGACGTACAACGTCATAGGCAACATCAACGAGTATCAGGTCAGCATCGGCGAGACCACCTTCGGAGGCCGTCATGAGATGGTTGATACTACCGGTGTGCTAGACTACGGCTCTCTTATATACATAGCCCTGCAACGTTCTAAAACGGCGCGCGAGGCCATCAGGGTGATGACTACGCTGGCCGAGACTTACGGCTATTGCTCCGAGGGCGAGACGTTTTCCATCTGTGACCCCAATGAGGCATGGATTATGGATATGATGGGCAAGGGACCGGGCAGCAAGGGCGTTGTGTGGGTGGCTTTGCGTATTCCCGACGATGCCATCTGTGCACATGCCAACCAGAGCCGTATACGCACTTTCGACCAGAAGGACAAGGAGAATGTCATGTTCTCCGATGACTGCATCAGCTTCGCACGTGAAAAAGGATGGTTCAATGGGAAGGATGAGGATTTTAGCTTTTGCGAGACTTACGCATACCCCGACTTCTCCGGTCGACGCTTCTGCGAGGCTCGTGTATGGAGCTTCTTCAACCATTTCTCCGACGATATGGAGCGTTACCTGCCTTATGCCGAGGGCAAGGTGAAGGACGCTGAGCCAATGCCGCTGTGGATTGTTCCGAACAGAAAAGTTACTTTGCAGGACATGCGTGACTGTATGCGCGACCATTATGAAGGCACTCCGTTCGCCCTTGACAATGACCCAGGGCAGGGACTGTGGGGTATGCCTTACCGCCCTACGCCGCTTACGTTTAAGGTTGACGGCAAGGAGTATTTTAACGAGCGGCCTACGTCAACGCAGCAGTCGGGCTTCTCGTACATAGCCCAGCTTCGTTCATGGCTCCCGCGGCAGGTAGGCGGCATACTGTGGTTTGGTAACGACGACGGCAACATGGTGGCATACACTCCAGTGTATTGTGGCAATACTGTGCAGCCCGAATGCTACAATACGCCCGGTGCCGACGCTGTGACATTCAGCGATAGGAATGCCTATTGGGTGTGCAATTGGGTAAGCAACATGGTATATCCGCGCTACTCGATGATGTTCGGGTCGCTGAAAGAGGTTAGGGACTCTCTCGAGGCAAGCTATGACGCAGCGCAGGCCGCCGTTGAGGCTGAGGCTGTGCGCCTTTGTGGCACGGACGAGGCGGAAGCCGTCAGATACCTTAATGCTTACAGCAACGACAAGGCGCAGCAGATGCTTGCCCGTTGGAAGGAGCTGGCCGTATATCTCATCGTGAAATATAACGACATGACCGTGAAGCCAGAAGAGAATGGCCGCTTCAAGCGTACTGCCACAGGGCTTGGCGCCACTGTCGAGCGACCCGGATATACAGACAAGGCCGCCCGTGAGATTGTCAAGGCCGCAGGCGACAGGTATGCAGTGCCAGAACAATAAAAAAGTGAAAAGTTAAAAGTGAAGAGTGAAAAATCCATTACCATACGAAGCATTTGGATTTTTTCACTCTTCACTTTTAATTCTTCACTTAATCACTTCCGCCTTTATTATCCTTATGTCTTCCTTCGGGCGTGCATACTCGTCTGTGTCGGCCCAGTCTATTTCTTTTACAACGTCAAGCCCTTCCATTACTTCGCCGAACACGGTGTATTGCCCGTCGAGGTGGGGTGTGCCGCCCGTTGCCTTGTAGGCCTCGCGCACGTCGGGCGTCAGCTTTACCGTGCCGGCAGTTGTACGGTCAAGCTTGCGCTGCTCGTCGTCGAGCATCCTGTCGTTGAACCGGCGGCCGTAGACTATGTAGAACTGCGATGCCGACGACTTTCTTTCGGGGTTTGACGCGTCGGCCTCGCGTGCTGCAGCTACCGCTCCGCGCTTGTGGAACAGTTGCGGATAGCGTATCTCCGCCGGTATTTTATAACCTTCGGGCGAGTCGCCGAGCACCTGCCCCGGCTTTGCGTTGCGGCTTGCGCTGTCGCCTGCCTGTATCATGAAGTTGCAGATTACGCGGTGAAACAGCAGTCCGTCGTAGTAGCCCTCGTTGACAAGCTTGATGAAGTTGTCGCGGTGCTGGGGCGTCTCGTTGTACAGGGCTATGCGTATGTCGCCCTTGTTTGTCTTTAGCAGCACCTCGTGCCGCGGCAGGCTGTCTGTCTGTGCGCAGGCCTGCAAGGCCGCGGCAATGGTGAAGGCTGCGAGCGCGAATTTAAGAATTGTGTTCTTCTTCATAAATCCTGTCGAATATTTGTTTTAACATTGCCGGTTGTGCCAGCAGTTCCCTGATTTTCTTGAGATTCGCCTCGTTCTCAGAGCCAGGTATCCACAGGCGTATGTACCCGTGAGTTGAGTATTTGTTGTCAAGGTGCTCGTTAAATCGCCGCCACTGCTCTTCCTTGTTCTTCTCGGGATAGCGGTCAAGGCCGAATTGAACGGTGCGGCGGAATACGGTTTCGGGCTCAAGCTCGCGGTCGGCTTCGGCCACAATCCTGCCATAAACGCTGCGCGGCGCGTGTGATGCCGATGCGCGGTGGTCTTCAACGGCTTCCTTCATCACATTTATCTGTTCGGTCGAGAACCACCGTTTCAGCCTTGCGTCGGCGGCGAGTATCTTGCCGCTCGTGAGGTGATGTATGGCACGTGGTCCTTCAAGGCCGAGGTCGTGGTAGGCTGCGGTGACGTAAGCCATGTTGATATCGGCCCCGATGGCCTTGGCCAGTTTCACCGACTTGTTGATTACATGAGTGACGTGTGGCAGCCTGTGAGCCTTGTCGAAACCTGCGTAGCGCGGCAGTATCTCCGTCTCGACGAACTCCATCAGGTCGAGGCTTACGTTGTTATCCATATTGTATGTGGTTTTACGGTTATGTGGTTTTGGGGTTATACGGTGGGGGTTTGCGGTTAAATCCTTGCAAATATACGATTAAATGTTTACTTTTGCAAACACTTTGCTATATTTACTGATGCAATAAATCAATAGCCGTAGAACTTTATAACTCAAAAACCGATGAAAGAAAAGGTTGCTCCTGGCTCGGCGAAAGCATGGCTCCTGGCTGCGCGGCCCAAGACGCTTGCGGCGGCTGCCGTACCAGTGATGATAGGTCTTGCGCTGGCCTTCGCCGATGTTGGTACCGCAGGATTCAAGACAGTGCCCGCCGTGCTGTGCATTGCGTTCGCTTTTGTGATGCAGATTGACGCCAACTTCGTAAACGATTATTTCGATTTTGTTCGTGGCAACGACGATGACAGTCGCCTTGGCCCCCGTCGTGCCTGCGCACAGGGGTGGATAGAGCCACGGCAGATGCTGCGCGCCTTCATCATTACAACTGCTGCGGCCTGCGCCGTGGGGCTGCCGCTCATAGTGTACGGCGGCTGGTGGCTCGTGGCGGTGGGCGCGCTGTGCGTGGTGTTCTGCTTCCTCTACACCACGTCGCTGGCCTCGCGCGGTCTCGGCGACGCTCT
>CAJJWN010000075.1 GCA_905196835.1 uncultured Prevotella sp.
GTTTCTCGCCAAGCCGGACGGGCCGGATTGGCCTTATTAGCCATATGCACCCACGCCGCGAAAGCATACCCAGCCCCTCCCCTTGGGGAGGTCGGGAGAGGTTTCCCGTGAGGCTTTTGATTGGGCTTTCCATGAGGGTCGGAAGGGACTTTCGGGATGGTTGGGTGAGTATCGGGTGCTTTTGTGCCGGGTGTTTTGTCGGCTCGGACTGTGATTTTCTCACCCTCTCACCTTCTCACTTTCTCACCTTCTGACGAATTTCTTGCCGCCGCGTATGTACATGCCCTTGGGCAGCTGCATGGCGTCAGTGCCTACATAGCGGCCGTCGATGCTGTATATGCGGCGGTCGGCAGGCTTGCCTGTAGCGTCGGGCTGCACGGTAACGCCGTCAATTCCCGACGATGTGCCGCCGCTACCGGGCACGAGCGTCACGCTTGCGCCGCTCTTGGTGAGCGTGTAGCTGCTGACTGCGCCCTCGGCGAACGACACGGGCGTCACCTCGGTATAGCCGCCGTCCTGCACGGCGAGGTACAGGGTGTACGTGCCGTCGGGCAAATCGGAGGGCAGCTGAGCGGTGTAATCACCATTGAAGCCTACACCCTGAAAGCCCGGTTTAGGTACAGATGTGTCTATCTTATCGATGGGTTGACTGGCAAAACTTATTGTTTCGAGCGTATTGTCGCCTCGGTCGCCGGTCAGCTTGATGTATAAGTTCCCATTAAAAGGATAGATATTCATATTATAAAAAACAAGTTCGCTAAGGTTGACGGTTAGTATACCGGATGCGTATGACGCCTCAAGGCTGCCCGCGCAGACAAGTTCGCTGCGGTGTTCTATCGCCTCGTCGGGCAAGCCTATGCCAGTTATCATGTCTTGACCCACACTGTACTCGAAGCTTGAGCCTATCATAGAGGGGTTGAGCAGCTCTATGTCGTAGTAGCCGTTACCTTCGCCGTCCCATCCCCAGTTTACCGATACGAAACCGTCCGCACGGTAACCGTCTAATACGAAGGCATGGCCGCCGCTGCCGTAAGCGTCTTGCGCACCGTAGAGTATCGGCCTTTCGGCGGCCAGCTCGCCGTAGACCATTGCCATCCAGTCGGCGTTGGTGTGGTAATCACGCCTGCGACAGGCAAGGTTTTTGTTATACGAAAATCTGTCACAAAAGGCTGCAGCTGCGTCAATGTCATACGCACCGCTACCTTCGGCGGCGTAATTCATGTTGACAGCTGCGCCGCAATGCTTCATCAACGTAGCCACGACGTCGCCCTGCGCGGTGGTGTAGCCGCTGCGGTAGTCGGGCAGCATGGTTGCATAGTCGTAGGTAGTCCCCTCCCAGTCTACAAAACCTATGCCGGTAATGAAATCTGAACCTACGCCATGTTCTGGGTACTTATGGTAATACATGATTTGCGCCATGGCCGTAGCGACGCAGCCTGACGGATACCCCATTGGGCATTGCAGGTTGAACGGCGCGCTTTGTCCCCACACGGAGGTAAGCATGGGCGTCACGGCGGCGGGCAGTGACGGGTCTACCTCTGTGGGGATGTACTGCCGCACGTAGTCGGCCTTTGCCGAAAGAGCCTCGTTTGCCGCATTGAGCCACCACCGCAGGCCGTCGGGCATGTCGTCGGTGTCAAACTTGTTAGCCGACCATCCGAGCACGGCTTCCTGCCTGTCGTCGTTTGAAATTACGGCGAAGCCTCCGCCGTCGTAGCCCAAAACAGAAAGGGCTTTCGCCTCTTTGAGCAGCTTCAGTTCGCCGCCCTGCGCGGCGCGCGTCTGCACCCGCTTGCCGAGTACGGAAAGGGCTATTTGCCGTTTCTGCTGCCATGTGCGCTCGGCTGCGTCTGCCGCAGCGCAAATAAATATGGCGACAATAAGTAGCAAGTAATGTTTTTTCATAGGAATAATGGTTTTAGATTAATTGATAACCAACATTTGGCTTTAAAGAGAACAAGGCCGGGCGCACACGGCGACCCGACCTTGTTGAAAAGTCAATCACGCTTATTGCGGAAGGGGATTGTAACCGGTGGGGAACTGTATGATGTGCTGCACACTTCCGAAGCCTCCGCCAAGCGACGGAATGTTCATCGCCCATACGAATATCACCTGGTTGTACATCGGATAATACGTACCGTTGCCCGCAACAGTCACCTCGCCGCCGTTGTATGTATCGTAATACAGACCTTGCTCGGTGGTTGTAGCGTTGCCGTTGCTGTCAAGGCTGAAAATGATGTTGTAGCCGTCGCCGTAGCCTTGGCCTATTTGTGCCATTACAAGGTAAGGTTCTTTGAGCAGGTAGCGGGCCGTCTTCACGCCTGTCTCTTCATTAGTCAGCGTGCCATACTCGTATATATCCAAAGGCCATCTGCCAGGACCGCCTTGGCCGTCGCTGAGGAAGTAGCTTGCCATGATGGTCTGGCCGGGGATTTTCTTGCAGCGACTGATTGTGTAGGTCTGCGAATGGGCACCATACATATAGGTGTCGTTCTCCTCCACGCCGATGGTAACATCTTCTTCGATTGTGCCGATGGGGAAGTCAAAGTCCACCGTAAAGTGCTTTGTACCCTCGTTGGCCGCGAAGCTTACTTCTGTCGGTATGTTGATGCTGCTGTTGGTAGTGTAAAGCTTGTATGTGGCGGCCTCGGTAGAGTCGTGGCGCGCAACGGTGAACTGCAGCTGCTGCGCGTCGTCCTCGCCGAGTATCAGCGTGGTCTCGTCAGTCAGGATATACGCTCCCTGGAGGTCGATGTTGGTCTCTGGGATATAGTCGTACTCCTCCGTACAAGCATTAAAAGCCAGGGCCATTGCCGCCAACATGACCGGCTGCCATAGTTTTAATATTCTGTTCATGTCGTTATGTTTGCTTTATGTTAATAATGTCAGTTGCCCGCAACGGGTGTGTAGCTGCCCGTGGGGTCGGGGTTGTTCCATCCTACGAGGGCGTTGTTGCTGTTCTGCTCTGATATCACGATTACCCAGTTCATCCAAGCCGGGCGGCCCGATGTCTTAAAGCGTGCGTCGTCGAAGAAGTTAGAGCCGTCCTGCGTGCGGTCTACCGAGTAATTGAGACGCTTGATGTCGAAGAATGTCTGACCCTCGCCCCACAGCTCGATGCGCTTCTGGAATACGATTTCCCTTATCACGTCGTCAGGCGATGTAGCGTTGCAGGTGTACTTCTCTCCTCTCGGATTGACTCTTTCATCGGTTATCCAACGATGATTATTGATAAAGTCCTCAAGGGCTTTTTTACCAGCGTCAGGGCTCAAATGTGCAATTGCTTCGGCTTCAATGAAATACATTTCTTCTACACGCATCAACGGATATGCGGCTGCGCAGGCTACCGTTGCGTTGCTGGTATTGCCCTCATTAGGCTGGAATTTCTGTGAAACGCCCGGGTTGACCAAGTCTTGTGAGTTCCAGAACAAAGATCTCCAGTCATAAGAACCGATTTGGTTGTACAACGGAAGGTATATGCATGGGGCGGCTCCCGCACCGGCATAACCGCCTGCATATTCGGGAGACATCCATGAAGTCCAGTTCAAGATACCTGAAGTAACGGTAGAGTTCTCCGATGTTTGCTGTACGCCCCACATCCATTTATTCGAAGACATGGTGTTGAAACTTGTCGGAAGGATTTGATAAGCAACCTGTTCTTGCCCGTTTCCGTCCACTTGAACTACAGTCGAGAAGCAGTCACTCAAATCTGTAACCGATGTTGCTTTAGCATAACCATTGCCCCTTTCTGTCAAGGTTATTGCGTTTCTTGCATACGTTGCTGCCTCCTGATATTTCTCCAACCACATATAGAGGCGTGCGTAAAGTCCGTAAACAACGTCAAGATGAGGCAAAGTCCTGTCGTTGCCGTATGTTCTGTTGGCATCCAAATATGGTATGTACTTTTGAGCACTGTCGAGGTCGTTCTCTATGAACTCTGCCATTACGTCACGCGATACACGGGGGTTGTTCTTCGTTTCTTCCTCCGTTGTCTCGTCGGTAATGATGGGAACGGTCAGGTTGGTGACGTTGTTGCCGTCAGAGTTGGTGCCGCTGAACTTGTCGTTGGGCAGGAACTCGTACTCGCGGGCGAGGTCAAGATAGATTGCCGCGCGCTGTGCATAGGCCGCTCCGAGCGCACCGAGGTCGAGCGAAGACGGCTCTTCCTTGGCCTTTACGGCGGCGATGAGCTTGTTGGCAGAGAGGATTACCTCGTACTGATAGTTCCAAAGCCACTGCGTGCGGGCCATATTGTCGCCCATCTGGTCGAGCGTCTCCCACGGCTGGAAGTGGTCGTAGTCGGAGAAGGCGATGGCCATATCCTCGGTCTCGACGTCGCGGATGTGCATCAGTCCGCCGTAGCCAATGGCGTAATCTCCAAAGTTTCCGGTGCGTGCGTCAAGCGTGTTGAAGCTTGCCGGAAGCGCCATCAGCATACCGCTGACAGAGTTTGGCGACTGGTCAAGCTCGTCTTGCAGCACAAAGTCGGTAGGCATGGTCTCCTCGATACAGCTTGTCACGGTGAATGCAGCCGAGCAGAAGGCCAACGCCGTTAATAGTTTTATGCTTTTTTTCATAATCGTATTCCTTGTTCTTTTTGGTTAGAATGTTATTGACAATCCTCCTGAAACAGTGCGCATGGGCGCATAGTAAGCCGATGTTATCGAGCCGGAGATGCTCTGGCGCGGGTCGAGGCCCTGGCGCTTAGACCATGTCCAGAGGTTGTCGCCGGTGACGTAGAGGCGTATGTTGCCTATGCCGAGGCGTGAAACCCAGTTCTTCGGCAGGTTGTAAGCCACGCTGAAGTTTTGCAGGCAGAGGTAAGACGCGTCCGTGAGGAAGCGGTCTGACGTAGAGGCCGTGTAGTCGTCGTTGTACTGCAAGCGCGGAACGTTGGTGTTGGTGTTCTCCGGTGTCCATGCCTTGAGCAGGTCGGTGTGGAACGCGTTGCCGCGAGAGAAGGCCATCTCCTGTGCATACGTAGAGTCGTAAACCTTTCCGCCAATCTGGTAAGAGAAGTTGACTGACACTTCGAGGCCCTTCCAGCTGAGGCTGGTGCCGAAGCCTCCGTAGACGTCGGGCAGGGCGGTGCCGCACAGGTGATAGTCGGCCTGGCTGTAGTCAACGGTCTTCTCGCGGCCGGTAACCTTGCCGTTAGCGTCCTTTATGTCCTTCCAGTAAGCGGCCTTACCGTTGTCGGGGTTGTCGGGATTACTCTCGTCGTAGAACACTCCGGCGTACTGGGGCATGTACCATGTGTACATAGACTCTCCCTCTCCGAAGAACCAGCTACTGCTGCTGTAGCCTTCAACGCCGTCAACAGTCATTGTGCGGCTTGTCTCCGGCAGGTGTGTGATTTTGTTATTGTAGGCTGTCATGTTGACATTGGCCGACCAAACAAGGTCTTTCGTGCGTATGATGTCGCCGTTGAGTTCAACTTCTACACCTTGGTTGCGCATGTCGCCCACGTTGCGGTAGTACGCGCGGTAGCCGAACGAAGGCGCAATGGGGAAGCTGAAGAGCATGTCCGAGGTCTTGCGGTAGAAGTACTCCACGCTACCGGCGAGCCTGCCGCGGAAGAGCGAGAACTCGACTCCGGCGTTGAAGTTGCCGTTCTTCTCCCATGTGATGTCACGGTTTCCGTAGATGTAAGGCACGACGGAGATGTTGTCGTTTGAGTTCACAATGGTGTAAGAGTTGGTGTAATAGTAGTAGTCGCCGATGTTGTCGTTACCCTGCTCACCGTATGAAGCCTTAATCTTCAACTCGTCAACCCACGGTGCGTTGAACCAGCTCTCCTTGCTGATTATCCATGCGCCGCCGAACGACCAGAAGTTACCCCAGCGGTTTTCGGGAGCGAAGCGTGAAGAGGCGTCGCGGCGGTAAGATACCGAGGCGAAATACTTTTGAGCATAGTTGTACTGCGCACGGCCGAACCATCCTTCAACGTTGTAGTCGGTGGTGTAAGAGTTTTGCGAACCTGCCACAACGCCGCCCGCCAGCTCGTCGCCGAAGGGGTCGAACATGTTGCTCTTCGAGCCGTACAGGTAGTAGTAGTGGCGGCGGTAATACTCGTGACCGAGCATCACGTCGACGTTGTGCTTGCCGAAGTCGTGCGTCCAGCCGAGAAGCTGCTGCAGGTTGTAAGCCCAGTCACGCACGTGGTACTTGTAGACCATTCCGTTCTGCGAAGCATACTGGCCGTAGAAGGGGTTGATGGTAGAAGTCTGGCGCGACTCGTCATTTGTAACGGTGTTCACGGAGACAATCTTGAAGCCGAAGGGCAGGCGCAGCTCGGCGGTGCCCGTCGCGCTGAAGGCGTTGCCCTCGATGTTCTGTTTGTTCAGCTGGTTGTCCGACAAGGGATTTGACTGTCCCATGAACGGACGCTTAAGACCTATTACCGAGCCGTCGCCGTAGTCGTACATGTTGATGCCCGACTCGTTGTCGAACACGATGTTGCCCTGCGCGTCGCGGATGTAGAGCGGATAGATGGGCGCTATCTGCGTCAACGCGAACACGTTGCCGGATGAAGCAGAGCTTCCGTCCTCGCCGAGCGAGTTGGAGTCATAGTGGGCATAGCTGAAGTTGCCGCCCAGCTTGAACCAAGGCTTCAGCTGATAGTCGGCCTTCAGGCGGGCCGAGATACGCTCATAGTCGGAAGCAACGGTTATACCCTCGTTGTTGAGATAGTTCAAAGAGCCGTAGAAGTTGCTCTTGTCCGTAGCGCCGGTAGCCGTAAGAGTGTACTCCTGGCGCAGGCCGTTGTTGTATGTAGCGTCAGTCCAGTCGTCGGGCCTGATGTAGTATTGGTTGCCGTCAACGCCGGTAACCAGCGCACCGAGCTTGGCGTTCGGGTTGATGCGTCCGTTGGCGCCGATAAGGTATTCACCCTGCGGCACAGTGTAAACATTATATCCCAAGCCGTAGTTGGAGGCGTTGGTAAGGTTCTCGTTGGCAAACTTTGCAGCCTGGTCGGGAGTATATCCGAACATGTTTTGAGCGTAACGGTTAAGTCCGGCGTACCACATCTCGTAATACTTCGCCGGACTGTCAACCGTCTTGTAGCTCGGTATGGCGCGAGAGTTAGAGCCCCACTTTGCGTCGAGCGTTATTGATGCCTGTCCCTTCTTGGCGCTCTTCGTGGTGATAAGGATTACACCGTTTGCGCCGCGCGCACCGTAAAGCGCCGCCGAGGCGGCGTCCTTCAGCACGGTCATCGACTCAATGTCCTGGTTGCTTATAGTGTTGATGTCGCCCTCGAACGGCGCGCCGTCAACAACGTAGAGCGGCTCAGTGCCCGCGTTGATTGAGCTGATACCGCGGATGTTGATTGACGTCTTGCCTCCGGGCTGGCCGGGCTGGCCCGAAGCTTGGTACAGCTGCACGCCCGACACCTTGCCAACAAGCGCATCTACCGGGTTGGTGACCTGAGCCTTGTTGATGTCCTCAGCGTCAACCACCGCTGCCGAGCCGGTGAATGCCGACTTGGTGCTGGTACCGTAAGCCACGACCATGACCTCGTCAAGGTCGGTGAGCACCGGCTGCATCA
>CAJJWN010000076.1 GCA_905196835.1 uncultured Prevotella sp.
TTCATCCAATCTCGGTGGCAGAATGTTCTCGGCAAGGGTGCATTCCTGCAGTCCAAGGACGGGACACGCTCCGTTTCGGTGTCAACCCTGTCTTCCGCGCTGTCATCCATCAAGAACAACATGACATCGGTCGCATACAGCATCCGAAAGGTCATTGATCGGCTGAAAGAATGACAGAAAGTGACAAGAAGCGAAGTATGTGAAAGGTAAAAGCATGAGAGTTACAATGACACGTGCATAGTATCATTCCCCAAATCACGACATCTTCGTTTACAGGACATACCTTTGACCTCCGTTAGCGCGCTGCATAACGGAGGTTTCATCTCCATTGTCAAAAATCAAACTGTGTTATTATGCCGAATAGAATGACATTCATGGAGCGGATGAGCGGACGGCTCGCCGCCATTGAATCGGTACTGAAGAAATTGGAACCGGTCGAAAGTCTCTTGGAGCGTATTACGCTGCTGGAAAATACCATCTTCACGACCAAGAGAGTTTTCACATTTCAGGAAGCCTGCATGTATATCGGGGTTTCTGAAAGTATGCTGTACAAGCTCACATCGAGCAAGGAGATACCGCACTACAAACCGCGCGGTAAAATGGTCTATTTCGCCAAGGAGGAATTGGACGAATGGCTGTTGCAGAATTATGAACCTACCATGAACGAGGCTGTGCGCAGGGTGACGGAAGCCGCTGCCACAGAACCGTTCCTTAACAAGAGACGCTATGGAAAACGAAAGAAGGATTGACCGCACAACCAGCATGGGGATGGATGAACACCGCCTGTCGGACATCCTCCATGCCTCGCAAATCAAGGCGACGGACATTTATGAGACCCCTCCGCAAATCATCTGGATAGATAACTCAACGATTGCCACGCTCGGCAATTTCAGTGCATCGACCGGCAAGGCGAAATCGAAAAAGACGTTCAACGTCTCTGCGCTTGTCGCCGCATCATTGGCGGGGAAACAAGTATTGAATTACCGTGCACATCTGCCCGAAGGCAAACAGCGTATTCTGTACGTCGATACGGAACAGAGCCGTTTCCATTGCCGCTCGGTATTGGAGCGTATATTGCGGCTGGCCGGGTTGCCCACGACGACCGATCCGGAGAATCTCGATTTTTTCTGCCTGCGTGAATATTCGCCGTCAGTGCGTATCGAGGTCATCGACTATGCGCTGCGCCAACAGAAAGGCTACGGACTGGTCATCATCGACGGCATTCGCGACCTGATGCTCGACATCAATAATGCCGGTGAATCGGTGGAAGTCATCAACCGGATGATGGAATGGTCTTCGAAATACGACCTGCACATCCACTGTGTGCTTCATTTGAACAAAGGGGACAACAACGTGCGCGGACATATCGGAACGGAAATGAGCAACAAGGCGGAGACCGTGCTGGTCATCAGCAAGAGCAACGAGAATCCCGGCATCAGCGAAGTCCATGCGCTCCATATCCGGGAAAAAGAGTTCAAGCCGTTTGCATTTACCATCAATGAAACAGGACTGCCCGTCATTGCGGAAGTACACTCGTTTGGCGAGCCCCCGAAGCCCAAAGCAAGAACGGGGTTTACGGAGCTGAGCATCGAACAGCACCGCGAAGCTCTCTCCGCCGCATTCGGGGAAAAGCCCATCCGGGGATTCGACAACCTGCTGCAGAGCCTGATGGTCTCCTACGAGGCAATCGGGTTCAAACGCGGCCGGAGTGTCATGATAAAACTGATGCAATACCTGATAGACAACCTCAAGCTCATCATCAAACGGGACAAGTTGTTCTATTACGACATGACGCCTACCGAGGCCATGCTTTTTAATGAAGAATGAAGTCGTGCGCGGGCTTATATCATTTAGTTTACTTTAGTATTTATATATATAGGGGAAAAACTAAACTAAACCTTTTTTTGAAATCAAGAGAAAGAAAAATAGATGACCATAGCAGAAGCAAAACAAGTACGCATCGTGGATTTTCTTGCACAGCTCGGCCACCATGCACAGCATATAAAATCGGAACAATACTGGTACTTCTCACCGTTACGGAACGAGCGTACCCCGTCGTTCAAGGTAAATGACCGAATCAATGAATGGTACGATTTCGGCGAGGCGACCGGTGGCGACTTGGTGGAACTGACAAAAAACATTTGCCGGACGGACAGCGTGAGCGAGGCATTGGCGTATATCGAGAGGCTTGTGAATGGCGCATCTCTACCGAGAACCCGTATGCCGACCGCTCCACCCCGACCGGTGGAGGCTGAAATGAAAGACGTGATCGTGATTCCACTCCGCCATCACGCCCTGTTCTCTTACCTCCAATCCCGGCTTATCGACGCGGACATCGGCCGTATGTATTGCAAGGAGGTGCATTATGAGCTGCGAGGCCGTCATTACTTCGCTCTCGCATTCGGCAATATATCCGGTGGTTACGAGGTGCGCAACGCCTATTACAAGGGATGCCTGAACAACAAGGACATCTCATTGATAAGACATCTGACAGAAGAGACACAGGAAAATGTCTGTGTTTTCGAGGGCTTCATGGATTTCCTTTCCTATATGACACTGAAACTGGCAGGCGACCGGACGGTCTGTCTTGCCATACCATGCGACTACCTCGTGATGAACTCGGTAAACAACTTGAAAAAGACGCTGGCACGTTTACAGGAATATTCGGTCATCCACTGTTATCTCGACAATGACCTTGCCGGGCAGAGAACCACAGAGACCATTGCCGGGATGTATGATGGACGTGTCAGCGATGAATCCTGCCACTATGCGGAATACAAAGACCTGAACGATTACCTGCGCGGAAAGAAACGCTGATATTCTGTGTTCTCCTTTGCCACCTAAAGCTCTCCACCACGAGAGCTTTTTTTATGCCCCGATTTCTCCATTTCCCTCCATAGAGACTGCAATATAGTACGATTTAATAGTTCGATTTTTGGAAATTACATAAATCTCATTAACGAAATAGATGTTTAATGCTCAATTATTTTATGGTTTTATATTTCGTGCGTTTCTTTGCAAAATCATACTAATACAAATTTTAATATTCATACTAAATACATGAACTCATATTTCATTTTTGCCATCGTCCTGACGGTTGCCTACATCATTTACTACGCCGTCATCATAGCGCATGACCTCTACGGGAAAAAGGGGACGGACAAACCGAACGAGGAAGTTTTCGACCTCGGCGCACCGGAAGAGGAAGAGAGTGTGGCTGTCACGGAAAGCGAGACCGGCTTTTGTATCGGTAGCGAGAACTACGAGACGGAAAGTACGGCTACCTCTTCCGAAACATCCCCTGAGGATGTCAAGGACAAACCGGGAACGGCGCAGGAGAAACTGGAACGGCTGAAGGCCGAGGCGGAGGAACAGATGGAAGAGACCACGCCTTACCTGTCGGACGCACGCACGTCGGAGGAGATGTACAAGGCTATGATTTTCAAGGGACGGTTAGACAACCGGCCGGAAATAAAGTGGAACCCAATTCAAGACCGGTTGTGAGATGTCGAAAGCTAAAAAGATTCTATGTGCGCTGTGCCTCCCGTTCCCCTACACGGCTTTTGCCAAAAGCGGCAGCGTGAACTATAGCTGGGGAGCGGATGCGTTGGCCACGATGCACGACTTCGTGGTGACGATGATGCTATATGTCCAGTATATCTGTTGCGCCATAGCCGGAGTTTACGTTATCGTGTCCGTCTGTCAGATATATATCAAGATGAACACGGGCGAGGACGGCATCACCAAGTCGATAATGACGCTTGTCGGCGCGTGCCTGTTCCTGATTGGGGCATTCTATGTTTTCCCGGCTTTTTTCGGCTACCGCATATAACCTTACTTGTATCAGGTCGCAGACAAATAAAGTATTCACTAAAAAAGTAAACGTATGTTTCAGAAAACCAAACAACTGTGCCGAAAGGCATTCGGATTCGTCAACAGAATCCCCACCAAAGTAATGATGTTCTCCTTCATGCTGCTGTCCGGCATGGTAGCGAAAGCGCAGAACTCCGCAGGCGACTATTCCGCCGGTACGAGCGCATTATCCACTGTCGCCGAGGAGATTGCCAAGTATGTGCCTATTATGGTGAAATTGTGCTACGCCATTGCCGGCGTTGTGGCCATCGTGGGTGCAATCTCGGTATATATCGCCATGAACAACGAGGAGCAGGACGTCAAGAAGAAGATCATGATGGTCGTGGGAGCCTGCATCTTCCTCATTGCGGCGGCCAAGGCGTTGCCTCTGTTCTTCGGTATTGCCGCTTAAACATCAAGGACGAGTATGAAAGGTAAGGACGAACGTTATCCGGACTACCCGCTGTTCAAGGGACTGCAACGGCCTCTTGAGTTTTTGGGCATCCAAGGCCGGTACATATATTGGGCGGCGGTGACGACGTGCGGAGCCATTATCGGCTTTGTCGCCGCCTACTGCCTACTCGGTTTCATTGCCGGGCTTGTCGTGCTGGCAGCCACCGTAGCAGTTGGTATCGTGCTCATCCTCCTCAAACAGCGGAAAGGACTGCATAGCAAGAAGGTCGCTCCGGGTGTGTATGTGTATGCCCACTCGCGCAAGATCTGACGAAAGAAAAACCATCACGGCAATGTGCATGGCTTTATTGATTGTTGAACGCGGGCGGGTTTGTCTTGAAGCAAGGCGAACCTGCCCCTATTTAATTACACGTATATCGAAATGACCCTATACATCATTTTATGTTTTGTCGCTTTGTGCGCTGGTATGGCCTTGTCGGTTTATGCGTTCGGTACGGGCGGCAAGCGCAAGAGAATCTTTCAGGACATCTATTTCTCGGCGGAGGAAACGGACGGTGTGGGTGTGCTGTATACCAAGACCGGCGAATACTCCGCCGTACTTAAGATAGAGAATCCGGTACAGAAATATTCGGCGGACATTGACAGTTACTACGACTTCACGCACCTGTTCACCGCCCTTGCGCAGACGTTGGGCGAAGGGTACGCCATCCACAAGCAAGACATCTTCGTCCGGAAACAGTTTGCAAGCGAACCGGCTGACGGACAGGAGTTCCTGTCTTCATCCTATTTCCGTTATTTCAAGGGACGTCCCTACACGGACAGCCTTTGCTACCTGACCATCACGCAAGAGGCGAAGAAAAGCCGTCTGTTCTCGTTCGATAGCAAAAAGTGGCGCGACTTCCTCGTGAAAATCCGCAAGGTGCATGACCAACTGCATGACAGCGGCGTACAGGCCAGGTTCCTGAACAAAGCCGAGGCGAGCGAGTATGTCGACCGCTACTTCGCCATGAACTTCAAAGACCGCACCGTGTCGATGACGAACTTCAAGGCGGACGATGAAACGGTGTCGATGGGCGACAAACGCTGCAAGGTGTACAGCCTTGTGGACGTGGACTGTGCCGCACTGCCCTCGATGATACGTCCGTACACGAACATCGAGGTGAACAACACGGAAATGCCGGTCGATCTGGCTTCGGTGGTGGACAACATACCGGACGCCGAGACGGTGGTCTATAACCAAGTCATCTTCCTACCCAACCAAAAACGGGAACTGGCGATGCTCGACAAAAAGAAGAACCGCCACGCGAGTATTCCGAACCCGAACAACCAGATGGCGGTCGAGGACATCAAGCGTGTGCAGGAGGTCATTGCCCGTGAAAGCAAGCAACTGGTATATACGCACTTCAACATGGTGGTAGCCGTATCTGCCGGTGCAGACCTGCAAAAGTGTACGAACCACTTGGAAAACGCATTCGGGCGCATGGGCATCCATATCAGCAAGCGGGCGTACAACCAACTGGAACTGTTCGTCGGTTCGTTTCCGGGCAACTGCTACACGCTCAATGAGGAATACGACCGTTTCCTGACCCTTTCCGATGCGGCGATGTGCCTGATGTACAAGGAGCGCGTGCTGCACAGCGAGGAAACACCGCTGAAGATTTACTACACCGACCGTCAGGGTGTGCCGGTGGCTATTGACATCACGGGAAAAGAGGGAAAGAACAAGCTGACGGACAACTCGAATTTCTTTTGTCTGGGGCCTTCTGGGAGTGGCAAGAGCTTTCATATCAACTCGGTCGTGCGCCAGCTCCATGAGCAGGGAACGGATGTGGTCATGGTCGATACGGGAAACTCATACGAGGGACTGTGCGAGTATCTGGGCGGCAAGTATATCAGCTATACCGAAGAACGGCCTATCACGATGAATCCGTTTCGCATCAACCGGGAGGAATACAACATCGAGAAGATAGACTTCCTCAAGAACCTTATCCTGATGATTTGGAAAGGGTCGGACAGCCAAATCCCCGAAATTGAGTTCCGCATTGTCGAGCAGATAATCATAGACTACTATGATGCCTATTTCAACGGATTTACAAGATACACCGACGAGCAACGGGAGGTACTGCTGAAAAACCTGTTTGCGGCGGCCAGCCGAAAGAACCCAAACAAACCACCCAGAGAGGTGGATGAGATGGTGCGCAAACAGATAGAGGTGCTTGAGGCACGGCGGGCGGCCCTCAAAGTGACGGAGCTGAGTTTCAACTCATTCTTTGACTACTCATTCGACCGTCTGGAGCAGATCTGCACCGAAAACGACATCACGACAATCAGCTACTCGACCTATTCGACCATGCTGCAGCCGTTCTACAAGGGCGGTGCGTATGAGAAAATTCTCAACGAGACAGTGGATTCGGCACTGTTTGACGAGACATTCATTGTCTTTGAAGTGGATGCAATCAAGGAAAATAAGAAACTGTTTCCCATTGTCACACTGATTATCATGGACGTGTTCCTGCAGAAAATGCGCATCAAGAAGAACCGTAAAGTCCTTGTCATCGAGGAAGCGTGGAAGGCCATTGCCAGCCCGCTCATGGCGGAATACATCAAGTTCATGTACAAGACCGCCCGTAAATTTTGGGCTTCTGTTGGCGTGGTGACGCAGGAGATACAGGACATCATCGGCAGCGAAATCGTGAAGGAGGCCATCATCAACAACTCGGACGTGGTGATGCTGCTGGATCAAAGCAAGTTCAAGGAACGCTTTGACGAAATCCGAAAGATTCTTGGTCTGACCGAGGTGGATTGCAAGAAGATATTTACCATCAACCGCTTGGAGAACAAGGATGGGCGCAGCTTCTTCCGCGAAGTGTTCATCCGCCGGGGGACGACCAGCGGCGTGTATGGCGTGGAAGAGCCGCACGAGTGCTACATGACCTACACGAGCGAACGGGCGG
>CAJJWN010000077.1 GCA_905196835.1 uncultured Prevotella sp.
ACGTTCTTTCAGAACGTGCGGACATAATGAATTATGTCCCTACAAAGGCGGTTTTCTTATGCCGAACTCACGTCTTTTTAAGACATGCGGCGCAACCGAAGGCCATGCGAAAGGTTTGCGGATGACCCCGAAAGGCCGCCTTTTACCATGCAAAAGGCCATGAATTGCAGCACAAAAGGCCGTCTTTTACAAGCTAAAAGACGGCCTTTTGCCAACCGCCTGGCAGCCAGGCATTTACATGCCTGCACCGAAACGCGCCGAAAACAACGGCCGGACAGCGGCTTGAAACGAAGCCCTGCCCGGCCGAATGCCTGCGCTGTGCGCCCTTTCAGGCGTGCAACATCATCTTACAAGCACCTTGACAGCCTTGCCGTTTACACGTACAACGTAGACGCCGCGCTGCAACGTAACGGTCTTGCTGCCGTCGGCAACACCCTGGCTAACAGCCCTTCCGCTGATGTCATACACCGCATAAGCGGCCTTCGCGCCAGCGTTTATCATGACGCCGCCGTCAACAACGACTACCGTCTCCGCACCAGCCTGAACGTCGGTGATGCCCGTCGCCGTAGTAGGTTTCAGCCTTACGTTGTCAATGAGATAGTCTGCATCATCAGCCAAAATGCCAATACGCAACTGGAAAGCATTTCCAATGTTGTTGCCTTCCGTAGGAATGGGATACGTCTTTTTCGTCCAAATATCGGGGTCGGCTGTCTTCGGATAAGTATTATTATCCTGATGTATTACAAATTCGTCCGCCCACACAAGCATGTTTTTATGCAGGTAATCCTCGTTATCGACGTCTCTGCCTTTCACGTACAAGTCAAAAACTACGTCTGAATAGTCACTGAGAACCTTTTTTTCTGGCAACGTCACGTCAAGCTCAAGCACGGTATTGAAATCGCCACCTACGAATGACGCCGCCTTGTTGCCCGGAACAGTAGGATTGGCAACGATGGAGGCCGTACCCTCTTCCGGATAATCTAAGTAATTGAACATGCCTACGCTCTGTAACGCCTCGAAGTCTTCAACTATGAGCAAACCGTCATCATCCATCTCGCCGTTGTGCGTTGTGCCAGGCGCTTCTTTCTCTTTGAGGCGAATATTGTCTATCAGATAATCTGCATCATCAGCCAAAATGCCAATATGCAACTTGAAAGTTTCTCCTATATTATTGCCTTCCGTAGGAATGGGATACGTCTTTTCCGTCCAAACATCGGGTTCGGCTGTCTTCGGATAATTATTATCCTGATGTATTACAAATTCGTCCGCCCACACAAGCATGTTTTTATACAGGTAATCCTCTTTCTCGACGTCTCTGCCTTTCACGTACAAGTCAAAAGCCACTTGGGTATAGTCTTTCAATGTCTTTCCATCCGGAAGCGTCACGTTAAACTCGAGCACAGTGTTGAAATCGCCGCCTACAAATGAAGCGACCTTTCCGCCTGTACCTGTACCTGTCGTGTTGTCAATGATTTTTGCAGTTCCAATGGGTTCGTAATGAAGATAACTAAAGGTGGTAATTGCTGGCGAGTTCTCAAAATCCTCCACCATCAGCCAGCCGTTTTCAACGTCGCCGTTGGCAGCACCGGCCGTTATTGTAAACAGCGCGGCGGCAAAAAAAGTAAATAGTTTTTTCATAATGAATAATTTTTTAATTTAACATGTTAATAATTAAGGTTACTTTATGAATTTCAGGGTTTCCCCTTCAATGCTTATAGCGTATATACCGCGAGGCAGGGCGGCGATGTCTATTGTCGCCGAAGACGGCACGTCGCCGCTCATCACCACCGTTCCGCCGCCGAGACTGACTATCCTGTACCGTCCGCCGGCGTTGCCGCCAAGGCGTATCACGCCGCCGTCGATGCGTATGCGGGGCGTTGCGGAGACGTCGGTTATGCCCGTGCCGGTCTGCGGTTTCCATATGCGGAAGTTGCCGGAGACGTGCAGGAAGTTGAGGTAATACAGCAGGCCGTCATAGTAACGGAACTTGCCTGTGGGTATGGCGGTAGCCATGAAGTCGTCGATAAACTCCCAAGCTACCATCTGGTTGCTTGCCAGCGCGCCCGTGGCGTTGCAGGCCACAAGGCCGGGAGAGTGGTCTTTGTTTCCGTTTTTCTCTCGCCCGTCAAGCTCGTAGACGCTGTAATAGTTGGGCACTCCGCCGTTTACCGTGGCAAGGAAGTTGTGCTGGCGGTTTACGAGGGCTGTGTAGTCTACGCCTTCGGGCCGGAACCACGAGAAGTCAACAGCCATGTTCATAATGCAACGCCAAGCGTCGTAGAGGAAGCCGCTGTGGTCTCCGTCGCCCATGTGCGGAGTGCCGTCATAGTTGGCATAGTCGGGCATGAGGCCGGTTTTCTCATTCGCGAACTTGGGAAACATCTCGCGGCTCTTGGCGGCAAAGTCGCGGAAGTCCTGATTGTGCTCCTTCGCCCACATGGCCCACAGCTCGTAGAAGGCGGGCAGGTGGTAAGACGGGTCGGTGAACGTGGCCGCCGAGGCGTATGGCACGAAGGTTATCTGCTTCTCTGTCATGTCGAACAGGTTGGTGATGCCCGAGTAGGGGTATTCCTCCATGGGCTTGTTGAAGCAGTTTTTTATTATATAGTTGGCTTCGGCCTCATAATTGTATATCCCCTCGTTGCCCCAACGGTTTGAGGCGAACATCAGCGCCATTATAAAATACTCCTCGCCGTCTGACGCGGTGTTATGATCCTTGATGCTTCCGTCGCGGTTGAGTTGCCACGCGAAGTAACCCTCGCGCTCGTCGCCGGGTTTGTGCTGCATGTATTTCTTCGCCCACTTCCACAATTTGTTAAACTCCTCCTGCTTGTTCAGCTGCACGCAGATCATCATTCCGTATGACATGCCCTCGGACCTTACGTCGTTGTTGTTGACGTCGAGGATGTAGGCCATGTCGTCGTCCACTTCATAGTACAGGCGTTCATTGTCCTTGTCGCCCTCGAAGTAGGTACGCCACAGGTCTGCAAGCCGCTGGTTTACCTGCTCTTTGGTGTAGCCTGCCTCGAGAAAGAGGTTGGGGTAATAGTCGGTATAGAATGCACCCTGCGTGGGGAGGACTGGCGGCGCGGTGTTGAACGGGTATTTTACCGTTACGTTGTCCATGTAATAATGTATCTTCTCGTCGTTTATGCCCATGGCGATGTCGAACTCCGTGAGCTGCTTCTGCTTCTCGTCAAGGTTAAGCTGTGAAATACTTATCGTCTGTCCTGCCCACGAATCCTTTTCCCCAAGATTCGGATAGGCGTCCTTGCCGTCAGCCTCTTTATCTTTATATACAAGCGTTCCGTTCAGGTAGACGTGCCTCTGCTTGCAGTTGGCGTAGTAGTCGCTGTTGTTGGAAGGAATGAATATGGAAAATGAAACCGACGTACACTCGCCGAGCGTCTTGCCTTCCGGCAACGTGAAGTGAAACACAGGCACGGTGTTCCAGTTGGAGTTTTCCACATAAAGCACGTTGCCGCCGCCGTAAGGGTTTGGTTTCACCGTGGCCGTTCCGCCTCCGGCGTTGTTCATCTCAAAGTTTGTACCTATATCATATGCCTCGAAGCCTTCGGTCACCTCCGCCGAAAAAGCATAGAAACAGGATAAAACAATAAGAAACATTGTAGACAAGAGTTTTTTCATGACTGGGTTGTTTAAGTTACGTTGTTAAGTTACGTTGTTAAGTTACGTTGCAAAGATATAGTATTCCGTTTAAATACCAATTTCAATTTGTCTCATTAATGTTTCAATTTATTTCAGTACGTTAAAAGTGTAAGAAAAAAGGCCTATTCAGGTAACAATCCTGCAATGCTGAGAGCTTTTATGGCATAAAATCTGCCCTGCAAGGCAAACCGCAATGCGCCCCATGCCGACCGCCCGCGTTACAAAAGGCCACCTTTTATCTTGCAAAAGGCCATGAATTGCAACGCAAAAGGCCGTCTTTTGCAGGCTGAAAGACGGCCTTTTACAAACAGCCTGACTGTCAGCATGTTACACAGCAGGGCAAAAATATGCCGCCAGGGGCAAAACAAAAGGCGTAGAAGGCTTGCTTTTATGCGATTTTTCCGCTATCTTCGCACAATAAACAAACAGGAAAACATGAAATCGTTAAGAGAACTTTACAAGATAGGCAAAGGGCCGTCGAGCAGTCACACCATGGGGCCGCAGAAGGCGGCGAAAATGTTTTTAGAAAGGCATGGCGGCGCAGCGGCGTTCGAGGTGACGCTGTACGGCAGCCTGGCGGCCACGGGCAAGGGGCACATGACCGACATAGCAATAAACGAAGTGCTGGCACAAGCGGCTCCGGTGACAATCAGCTGGCAACCCGACGTGTTTCTGCCATACCACCCCAACGGCATGAAATTCGCCGCGCTCGACGCCAACAACGCCGTAACCGACGAATGGACGGTGTACAGCATCGGCGGCGGCGCGCTGTCGGAAGGTAAAAGCGACGGCGACATGTTTGACACGCCCGAAGTGTACGGCATGAACTCGCTAACGGAAATAATGCAGTGGTGTGAGGAAACGGGGCGAAGCTACTGGGAATACGTTGACATGTGCGAGGACAAGTCAATCTGGGATTACCTCATGGAGGTGTGGCGCACCATGCAGGAGGCCGTCGAACGCGGCATCAGCCACGAAGGCCGGCTGCCAGGGCCGCTCAATCTGGCGCGCAAGGCGGCCACGTACTATGTCAAGGCTTCAGGCTACAAGCAGTCGTTGCAGACGCGCGGACTGGTCTACGCATACGCCCTCGCAGTAAGCGAAGAGAACGCATCGGGCGGCACCATCGTCACAGCTCCTACATGCGGAGCGTGCGGCGTGCTGCCGGCCGTGCTCTACCACCTGTCGCGCGGACACCAGTTCAACGACCTGCGCATACTGCACGCAATAGCCACGGCCGGCCTGATAGGCAACGTTGTGAAGCAGAACGCCTCAATCTCCGGCGCCGACGTGGGCTGCCAGGGCGAAGTAGGAGTGGCCTGCGCCATGGCTTCCGGTGCGGCGTGCCAGCTGTTCGGCGGCAGTCCCTCGCAAATCGAATACGCCGCCGAAATGGGACTTGAGCACCATCTCGGCATGACTTGCGACCCCGTTTGCGGCCTCGTGCAAATTCCCTGCATAGAGCGCAACGCCTTTGCTGCCACGCGCGCCCTCGACGCCAACCTCTACTCGGCCTTCTCCGACGGCACGCACCGCGTATCATTCGACAAAGTAGTAAACGTTATGAAGCAAACCGGCCACGACATCCCGTCGCTTTACAAAGAGACAAGCACCGGCGGACTGGCAAAGATACTTGAGCCGAAAAGCTCGCACGAACGTCCCAAAGATTAATCATCCACCACAAAACTGCCATGGATTACATATATTACAGAATGCTCTGTTGGTACAAGCAAAAGAAAGATTGCGCCACTTACACAAGCATCATGTTCATAACTATGATGAAAATATTTATATGGTTTCCTTTGGTTGGATTTATCGGCAGCTTGTTCAGGGCGGATAATATAAAGACCGACCTATATTTATACTGCATATTCTGCATCACTATGCTTTTCCACTCAGCTACAAAATACACTAAACAAAAAGAAAAATTATCCGCAAAATACAAACATTCAAAATATAACAAACTCATCCCCAATTGGATGATATTCTGTTCACTGCCACTCTCAATATTGTTGGGAGTGGCTATTTACATCATACTTTGCACTAAAGTAATAACCTATTATGGACTGGAAGGGGCAATACCCCAATTTCTGAACAAATAACTTATTCCAATATCCCATCTTCCCAGTTCTCCCAGTTCTCCCAGTTCTCTCAGTCCTCCCCGTCCGGCCAGGCCGGACAACAAAAAAAGAGCCTCCCCGAAGGATTGCCCTTCGGGGAGGCCCTACTGAAAGAAGG
>CAJJWN010000078.1 GCA_905196835.1 uncultured Prevotella sp.
AGGTTTAATTTTTCATTGTTCATTGTTAATTTCCGCACAGCGGACATACCTCTTCGAGGCCCTATTATCACGAATGCCGATACCCCAAACTGAGGATGATTCCACGATTGAAAGTCTTTTGCAGTTACGATTGATTAAAATTCACATAATAACAACGCTATGAAGAAAAGTTTTTGTTTACTGTTATTGATGCTGCTTGCCGCCGTCACGGGCGCGTCTGTTGCCAAGGCCGGTGATGTTTACCGCTGGCAGGCGGAGCTGAAGGGCTGCGTTTCCAAGGAGACGGGGCGCGCCCCGGTGGCCTACATGTGGCTGCCCGAGGGAGCGGAAGAGGTGAAGGCGGTGATGCTGGCGCAGCAGAACATGACGGAGGAGGCTCTCTTCCGCATGGCCTCGTTCCGCCAAAGGCTTGCTGAAATGGGCGTAGGCCTGGTGTGGGTTGCCCCGGCGTTCACGCAGAACTGGGCTCCCGAGAGCGGTTGCCAGCAGACGTTCGAGCGCATGATGACCGACCTTGCCAAGGCGAGCGGCCATGAAGAACTGGACAGTGTGGCCGTCGTCCCCTTCGGACATTCGGCCCAGGCCACGTTCCCTTGGAACTTCGCGGCGTGGAACCCGCAGCGGACGCTCTGCATAGTGTCGTTCCACGGCGACGCGCCGCGCACCAACCTGTGTGGCTACGGCGGGGCGAACGTGGAGTGGGGGCGCACGCGCAACATCGACGGCATACCCGGACTGATGGTCGAGGGCGAGTATGAGTGGTGGGAAGCGCGCGTCCGTCCGGCACTGGCCTTCCGCATGATGTACCCCGGGAGCTGCGTGTCGTTTCTCTGCGACACGGGCCGCGGCCACTTCGACTGCTCTCCGCGCACGGCCGAATACATTGCCCTGTTCATACGCAAGGCCATCGAGCGGCGGCTCTGCGGCGACGGCAGCCTGCGCAAGGTTGACCCCCGTGGCGGCTGGCTGGCGCCGCGCTACAGCCTCGACCTGCCCCAGAACGACGGCGACGGAGCCGGGCAGCCCACCTACGTTGCGCCGTCAGAATATCCGGCTGCGCCCTTTGCCGAGTATAAGGGCGACCGGCACGATGCCTTCTGGTACTTCGACGAGGAGATGGCCCGCCTCACCGAGGCGCGCCATAGCGAGAGCCGGGGCAAGCGCGTGCAGCATGTGGGCGTGAGGGTGAACGGCCGCCTCGTGCCCTTTGACGCGCGCCTGCAAGGCGGCATGGCTGCTGAGGTAGAGCTTGACGGCGTAGGCGCGGAGTTCACCGCCGAGGCCGTGTACACCGACTCGACGCACGTCAGCCTGTCTGACTACCACGGCACGGGTCGGCCTTACATGGAAGTGGTGAGCGGTCCGGTGCGCAAGGTGGGCGAACGGACGTTCCGCTTCGTGGAGTACGAGGCCGGGTGGGACAATCCCAGTCGCTCGCTCGTCATCTGGCTGGCCGCCGTGGCCGACGCCGACAGCCAGTATCGCGGCTGCGTGCAGCCGGTGAAGGTAGTGGTGAAGGTGAAGAAGTGAAAGGTACGGCGCGGACAACCGCCTGGCAATATGCCGCGTTTCATCGTGCAAAAGGCCGCAAATCGCACGCTAAAAGGCCGTCTTTTACACGCTAAAAGACGGCCTTTTGCAAAGCCATTGATTATCAACGGGTTACGGCTTTGCGGCAAAACGGCAAAAAATCGGCCTGCACTTTACGTGAAAATGCAGGCCGATACGTATTATATATAACGTAAGTTCAGTATAAGAAAACATCCTTTGTAGGGACATAATTCATTATGTCCGCACGTTCTGAAAGAACGTTTTTGGCAATATTACTTGTATTATACGCCTCTTCGCGGCGTGCGGACATAATGAATTATGTCCCTACAAAGGCTATTTTCGCTGCTTGTAAAAATTTGCTGTTATACCGAACTCGCGTTATATAAAGGTAAAACGGTAAAAAAGTAGAAAGGTAAAACCACCTTCGGAGCGGTGAGAAGGCGGGACGTTTGGAAGGTGAGAGATTGGATGCAGGGATAACATACGTCGAGAATTGACAATAAACCAATGATATGAAAGCAAAACAACTGTTCTGCGCGAGCGCGGTGCTGTTCGCGTTTTTCATCCAAGGCTTCTGCGACATCGTGGGCATATCGTCTGAATACGCCCGCGAGGCGTTCGGCTGGAGTCATACCATGGCCGGTTTCCTGCCGTCCATGGTATTCGTGTGGTTCCTGTTCGTGAGCATCCCTGTGGGCATAAAGATGAACAAGTGGGGGCGCAAGAACACCGTGCTCATAGGCATGGCCGTAACCGTAGCGGGTATGCTGGTGCCCCTTGTGGGCTCGGCGTGGGCGTGCCTGGTGGGCTACGCCGCGCTCGGCATAGGCAACACCGTGCTGCAAGTGTCGCAGAACGCGCTCGTGCGCAACGTGTTCACCGACGAGAAGCTGCTCACCAGCAGCCTCACGGCGGGCCAGGTAGTCAAGGCCGTGTCGTCGTTCTGCGGCCCGTTCCTGATGCTCTTCGCCGTCAACGTATTGGGCGGAGGCGACAAGGCGTCGTGGTATCTGGTGTTCCCCGTGCTCGGCGCGCTGACGCTTCTTAGCGCGTTGTGGCTCTGGCTGTCGCCCATCGAGCGCGAACCGGCGGAGGAGAGCAGCGTGTCAGTGGGCAAGACGCTCTCGCTCTTGGGCGACAAGGCCATCCTGCCGCTCTTCCTCGGCATCTTCTTCGCCGTGGCAATAGACGTCGGCACCAACTTCGTCAGCTCCAAAGTGATGATTGACCGCTTCGGCTGGGACGTCACCGAGGCCGGCGTCGCGCCGCAAGTCTACTTCATATGCCGCACCGTGGGCGCTTTCCTCGGCGTGTTCGTGATGACCCGTGTGTCGTCAGTCACTTACTTCAGGTGGAACATCGTGGCCTGCATCGCCGTCATACTGGCGCTCGCCCTGTGCCCCCTCGGCACGTCGGCCACGCTCGCGCTAATCGGCGCGGTGGGCTTCCTGTGCAGCTGCGTGTTCCCGACCATTTACTCGGCTGCCGTCCAACAGGCGCCCGACAAGGCCAACCTCATATCAGGCCTGATGATTACCGCCGTGGCCGGAGGCGGCGCGGCAACCCCTCTCATCGGTTGGGCTACCGACAGCTTCGGCTCAATCACCGCCGGAGTATGCGTGCTGCTGCTCTGCGCCGGATACCTGACCTACTGCGCGTTCCTGTGCAAAAACAAATGAAAATACCGTGAGACCGATGAAGAAACTTATATTATCAGCCGCTATCATGCTGCTGCCAGCGGCCATGCAGGCGCAGTATGTGTCTGAAGTTTGGTGTCCCGACAACGGCGACGGGACGTACACCAACCCCGTGCTCTACGCCGATTACAGCGACCCCGACGCCTGCGCCGTGGGCGACGACTACTATCTTACGGCGAGTTCGTTCAACTGCATACCCGGACTTCCCATCCTCCACTCGCGCGATTTGGTGAATTGGGAAATCATAGGGCACGCCCTCCAGGAGCAGACTCCGCGCGAGGTGTTCGACCGCGCGGCGCACGGCAAGGGCGTGTGGGCGCCCGCCATACGCCACCACGACGGCCACTTCTACATCTACTGGGGCGACCCTGACTATGGAATAATGATGGTAAAGACCGCCGACCCGCGCGGACAGTGGAGCAGTCCGGTGTGTGTAATCGAAGGAAAGGGCATGATTGACCCCTGCCCTCTTTGGGACGAGGACGGCCGCTGCTACCTTGTCTACGCCTTTGCGGGCAGCCGCGCCGGGCTTAACAGCGTGCTCGCCATGCGCGAACTGTCAGCCGACGGAACGCGTGCGGTAAGCTCTCCGCGCATCGTATTTGACGGCGGACAGGTCAACCACACCACCGAAGGCCCGAAGCTGTACAAGCGCGACGGCTGGTACTGGATAATGTGCCCGGCCGGCGGAGTGCAGCACGGCTGGCAGCTGGCCATGCGCAGCAAGAGCATTTACGGCCCTTACGAGTGGAAAGTGGTGATGGCGCAAGGCCGGACGGCCGTCAACGGCCCTCACCAAGGGGCTTGGGTGCACACCGCCGGGGGCGAAGACTGGTTCCTGCACTTCAACGACCAGTACGCCTATGGGCGCGTAGTGTGTCTCCAGCCGGTAACTTGGAAGGACAACTGGCCCGTCATGGGGCGCGTGCCCGACAAGGGTTATTGCGGCGAGCCGTACACAACGTACCGCAAGCCGAAGTCGGCTTCAACCGTGATAGTCAACCCGCAGGAGAGCGACGAGTTCGACTCCGGCGAACTGGGGAAGCAGTGGCAGTGGCACGCCAACTACTCGCAATACTTCGGAATGCCGACCAACGCGGGCTGCCTGCGCCTCTACACGCACTATCTCGGCCGTGAGGCGAAGAGCCTGTGGGACGCTCCCAACCTGCTGCTTCAGAAGCTCCCGGCTCCCGAGTTCACCGCAACGGCCAAGCTGCGCTTCGCTTCGAAGGAGCAGGGACAGTACGGCGGCGTCGTGATGATGGGCATGGACTACCGGGCGTTGACCGTAAACCGCACGGGCGACGGCTTCGCCCTCGAGCTGAGAAGCTGCCGCGGAGCCGACACGGGCGGCGCGGAGACCGTGGAGACGCTGGCCCGGCTGGAGCCGACCGAGCGCGACACAATACCCTATTCGCCTGCCGTTTACATCGACATATACATGCGCATGAACGTCAGCGGCGGCATGTGCCAGATGGCTTACAGCCTCGACGGCAAGCGGTTCAAGGCCGCAGGCGCGCCGTTCAAGATGCGCCAGGGCAAATGGATAGGCGCGAAGATGGGCTTCGTGAGCGAGACCAGCCAGACGAGCGGCAACCGCGGATGGATTGACGCCGACTGGTTCAGGGTGGAGAAGTTTAAAGGTGAGAAGGTTAGAGAGTGAGAAAGTGAGATAGAATTATCAAAGTTAAACAATATAAATGCAAAAAGGTTGATGTTTTAAGGTAAAAAGCAGGAAGGTAAAAGGATTGGAATAGAAAACGCGCTGGCCGTCGGTTGCTAAACAGCTGACAGTCAGCGCGTTTCCAATATGCCGTGTTTTACCTTCCAAAAGACGGCATATTACAATGCAAAAGGCCGTCTTTTACACGTTAAAAGACGGCCTTTTGCATCGCGATTTGCCGCCTTTCGAGGTCATCCGCAGTTCAGGTGTAAGCATACTTGTTCCGCCGGATTTGCAATCCGGCGGTTTCTAAGTGCGGATTTGCAATCCGCTCGCCAACATACATCATTATATAGATGTGCGGTTTGAGCGGATTACAAATCCTTATAGTAAATTTAGGCGGATT
>CAJJWN010000079.1 GCA_905196835.1 uncultured Prevotella sp.
GCCAAAGGCCGTCTTTGACACGACCAAAGGCGGCCTTTTAGCCTGTAATTGACGGTCAAACGCATCATCGAACGGCCTTTACACCACTTTCACAAACCTATTTCATCACTTTTTCCAGACATTTTTCATCTGACACTTTGATAATATTTTATCCGGGAAACATGACAAAGTGATAATGTAAAGTTGCTCTTTAATCCGTTGGCGTGTATAGTGCACAATGCGTGCCTGCCGCGCTTGACGGAGCGTGCAGCGTCCGCCCGTTTAGCAAACTTTCATACAAAGTTTTGTGTATAACGATTTTTTTACTTAACTTTGCGCCTCAAATATTATATAGATATAAAACGAAAACATATATGTCCAACAAATTTGCCGAACATAAAGGTCTCGACTTGACGTCAACAAACAAGTCGGTGTTAGAGGAGTGGAGCAAGAACGACGTGTTCCGTAAATCAGTCACAGAGCGTGAGGGGTGCCCTCAGTTCGTGTTCTTCGAGGGGCCTCCCTCGGCCAACGGCCACCCCGGCATACATCATGTGCTGGCCCGCGCTATCAAGGACACGTTCAACCGCTACAAGACCATGAAGGGTTACCAGGTTCACCGCAAGGCCGGGTGGGACACTCACGGGCTGCCCGTGGAGCTTGGAGTGGAGAAAGAGCTTGGCATAACAAAGGCGGACATAGACAATAAGGAGTCAGACAAGTACATATCCGTAGAGGACTATAACCGTAAGTGCCGCGAGAACGTGATGAAGTTCACCGCAGAGTGGCGCGACCTTACGGAGAAGATGGGCTACTGGGTAGACCTCGACCATCCGTACATAACGTATGACAACAAATATATAGAGACCCTTTGGTGGCTTTTGAAGCAACTTTACGACAAAGGCCTGCTGTACAAGGGCTACACCATACAGCCTTATTCACCCGCGGCCGGCACTGGCCTGTCGAGCCACGAGCTTAACCAGCCGGGCTGCTACCGCGACGTAAAGGACACTACGGCCACGGTGCAGTTCCTCATGAAAGACCCCAAGCCGGAGATGACAGGGTGGGGCAAGCCTTACTTCCTGGCATGGACCACTACGCCATGGACGCTTGCGGCCAACTCTGCCCTGTGCGTCGGTCCTAACATCGACTACGTTGCCGTGCAGACTTATAATCCATATTCGGGCGAGCCTGTAACTGTGGTGCTTGCAGAAGTTTTGTTAAAGTCTTACTTCAACCCGGAAGGCGAAGGTGCAGATTTGTCCTCATATAAGAAAGGCGACAAGGTAATACCTTATAATATAGTAGGACATTACAAGGGGACAGACCTCGTAGGTATGCACTACGAGCAGCTGCTGCCCATGATTAGGCCGATGGAGGACGGCGCGTTCCGCGTAATCCAGGGCGACTATGTTACCACGGAAGACGGTACCGGCATAGTACACATCGCGCCGAATTTCGGTGCCGACGACGCCCTTGTAGCCAAGAAGGCCGGCGTGCCGCCCATCGTGCTTGTTGACAAGAAGGGCAACCAGCGTCCCGTGGTAGACCTTACGGGCAAGTATTACGTCACAGACGACCTCGACGAGACGTTTGTCAAGAATTATGTCAACGTGGATGCCTGGAACAAGTATGCCGGTCGCTACGTCAAGAATGCGTATGACGACACTCTTACAGACAAGGATGAGACGCTCGACATAACAATCTGTATGGACTTGAAGGCGCGCGGCATGGCGTTCAAAATAGAGAAGCATGTACACAACTATCCTCATTGCTGGCGCACGGACAAGCCAATCCTTTACTATCCGCTCGATAGTTGGTTTATCCGTTCTACCGCTTGCAAGGACAAGATGGTAGAGTTGAACAAGACAATCAACTGGAAACCGGAAAGCACTGGTACAGGGCGATTTGGCAATTGGCTCGAAAACCTTAACGACTGGAATCTCAGCCGCAGCCGCTTCTGGGGAACTCCGTTACCCGTATGGCGCGACGAGGACGGCAACGAGACGTGCATCGGCTCGCTTGAGCAGCTTTACGGCGAGATTGAAAAGAGCGTTGAGGCCGGCCTAATGCCGTCAAACCCGTTGAAGGACAAAGGCTTTGTGCCCGGTGATTATTCTCAGGAGAATTATGACCGCATAGACCTTCACCGCCCATACGTTGACAATATCATATTGTGCAGCAAGACAGGCAAGCCCATGAAGCGTGAGACTGATTTGATAGACGTCTGGTTCGACTCGGGCAGTATGCCTTACGCGCAAATCCACTATCCGTTCGAGAACGCCGACGCCATAGACAAGCGTACGGCGTTCCCCGCCGACTTCATCAACGAGGGAGTAGACCAGACACGTGGATGGTTCTTCACCCTGCACGCCATTGCTACTATGGTGTTCGGCAGCGTTGCGTTCAAGAATGTCATTTCGAGCGGTCTCGTGCTTGACGCCAAGGGCAATAAGATGAGCAAGCGTTTGGGCAACGCCGTTGACCCGTTTGACACAATCGAGAAGTATGGTGCCGACGCGGTGCGTTTCTATATGCTTACAAACTCTTCGCCGTGGGACAACCTTAAGTTTGACCCTAACGGCGTGGACGAAGTACGCCGCAAGTTCTTCGGCACGTTGTACAACACATATTCATTCTTCAGCCTGTATGCCAATGTTGACGGGTTTGACTATTCGCAAGAAGAAATCCCAGCCAGCGAGCGTCCGGAGATAGACAGGTGGATATTGTCGGAGCTTAATTCGCTGGTAAAGAGCGTTGACAGCGCCCTTGCCGACTATGAGCCTACACGTGCCGGGCGACTTATCGACACCTTTGTCAACGACGATTTGAGCAACTGGTATGTGCGCCTTAATCGCAAACGTTTCTGGGGTAAGGAGATGGATAAGGACAAGCTCTCCGCTTATGAGACTTTGTACACGTGTCTTGAGACCGTTGCAAAGCTGCTTGCTCCGTTCTCTCCGTTCTATGCAGACCAGCTTTACATGGACCTTACTATGGCTACCGGCCGCGGTAACAAGGTGTCTGTGCACCTTGACAAGTTCCCCGAAGCTGACGAAAGCCTTATTGACAGCGACTTGGAAGCACGTATGAAGGTGGCTCAGAAAATCACTTCCATGGTGCTGGCTCTGCGCCGCAAGGTCAACGTAAAGGTGCGCCAGCCGCTTCAGTGCATAATGATACCTGCGGTTGACGACATGCAGAAGAGGCACATTGAGGCCGTAAAGGGACTTATCGAGAACGAGGTGAATGTCAAGGAGCTGAAGTTTGTCGAGGGTGCTGACGTGCTTGTGAAGAAAGTGAAGTGCAATTTCCGCACCATGGGCAAGAAGTTCGGCAAGCTGATGAAGGGCATCGCCGCACAAATGGATGCGCTCGGCCAGGCTGACATAGTGGCTTTCGAGAAGGCCGGTGAGATACGTCTCGACGTTGACGGACAGAGTGTTATTGTGGAACTTGCCGACGTTGAAATAATCAACGAGGACATTCCCGGATGGCTCGTTGCCAATGACGGCAACCTTACGGTGGCTCTTGAGGTTGAGCTCAATGACGAGCTGCGCAACGAAGGCATGGCGCGCGAGCTTATCAACCGCATACAGAATCTCCGTAAAGACTGTGGCCTGGAAATAACCGACCGTGTAAACGTAAGCATATCGCCTGACGAACGCGTCAAGGCAGCCGTTGATTCTTTCTCTGATTACATAAAGGGACAAGTGCTTGCAGACAACGTAACACTTGCTGAAAACGGTGGTCATGAGGTTGATTTGGACGGCTTCAATGTACACATTGATGTCACCAAGGCATGAAGTGGATGCTTGACAGACATTGTTTTTGCATGAGTTGAACATTAACTTTAAAACATATATATTATGGCAGAGAAAACACGTTACAGTGATGAAGAACTTGAGGAGTTCAGGGAAATCATCAATGAGAAGCTCAAACTGGCGAGGCGTGACTACAACCAGATGATGAGGACGCTGATGAATGCCGACGGCAACGATGTGGACGATACGTCGCCTACGTACAAGGTGCTTGAGGAAGGCAGCGCAACGCAGACCAAGGAGGAGCTGATACAGCAGGCCAGCCGCCTGCAGAAGTTCATACAGGGGCTTGAGGCCGCCATCGTGAGGATTGAGAACAAGACTTACGGTGTAGACCGTATAACGGGCGAGCTTATCCCCAAAGAGCGTCTCCGCGCGGTTCCACATGCTACGTTAAGCGTTGCGTCGAAGAACGCCAGGAAGAAGTAAGATGAAATAGTTGTGTAATACTTAAAGTATTTGATTTAATGGGAAACCGGACTTTACGTACAGCATTGTGGAGTGCAGGCAAGCGCATTATTCCAAGTTGGCCGTAATGTCCAGTTTCCCGTCAATGTCTTCATACGTAAACTATTGTACCGGTAAGGATGGTTGCATCGGATGTATATAAGAGACGGGCTTTGATTGTGCTTGCATTGACAGTCGTGCTGCTCGTCATTGACCAGTGGATAAAGATTTCGGTGAAGACCGGAATGTGTCTGCATGAGAGCATAAAGGTGACAGACTGGTTTTATATCAGCTTCATTGAGAATAACGGCATGGCTTTTGGCATGACCATGATAAACAAGCTGGTCCTTAGTATCTTCCGTATAGTTGCGATTGTGGCGTTGGGTTGGTATCTGGCCAGGCAGTTGAGACGGCGGGTGCGTATGTTGTGGCTTGTGTGTCTTACGCTTGTTTTTGCGGGGGCGGTTGGCAACCTTGTTGACTGTATGTTTTACGGATTGATATTCAATGCGTCTTCTCCTTATTACGTGTCTTACTTTGTACCGTTCGGTCATGGTTACGCTCCGTTCCTCATGGGAAAGGTAGTTGACATGTTCTACTTCCCCATTATTGTTACGACATGGCCGGAATGGGTGCCGTTTTTTGGCGGCGACGAGTTCGTATTCTTCAGTCCGGTATTCAATTTTGCAGACTCCTGCGTCAGTGTCGGCGTAATAATGGTGCTGTTGTTTTGTCGTAGGGAATTGTCACAAATATCTTTTTCGCGGAAATGAAAGCATTGCGTGTAGTACCATTCCTGCTACTTCTCCTTCTGGCTTTCTCGTGCAAGCCGCAAGTGCCGGGCGAATACATACAG
>CAJJWN010000080.1 GCA_905196835.1 uncultured Prevotella sp.
AAAGACCCTAATATAAGCAAGATTGTTTATTCTACATATGATGGTGACACTTATGATGTCCCTCGAGGTTCTGAACCTTTGTCTGGAGCGTGTAGTTTTCGGATTTCAGCCCTTTTATTTCCTGCTCCTGCCGTTTTACCTTTCCGGCATTGAAAAGGCTTGTGGTGGCATCAAAAACGGTAGTTCCGGCTTTCATCAGGGCTGCCCCGGTGTCGGCTGCGGCTCCCTTCAGCTTCTGAACCTTGATATCCGTCCTAACCTCCTTCAGCTTTCCTTTTGTCTGTTCAAGCTCCTCACGGACTTTGCCAACTTGTTCCATTCCCTCTTGTTTGGTCTGCTCCAGTTCCCGGCACTCTTTCTGAAGCTGGGCAGCCTTTTCGGCTTCTGCCTGGTTCTTGTACTGGATTGCGGAGAGGTGTTTCCGGTCGGATGACACACCACGCTCCATGCCCAGGCACTCTGCCGTTATGGTCTGCATTTCTGCCATGTCGTGCTGGTTGAGCTTGATTGTCTTTCCGGTGTGTCCGTCCGTCCAGTCGAATATCATGTGCGCATGGTAGTTCGGTTTCCACTCGTTCTCCAGTCCGTTCCATACGGCTGCGCCCTCGTCCTTGTGGGTGTAGATTTGGAACGTGTGTACCCCGAAGCGTTGCTCCAGTCTGTCCGCCAGTTCCCGGAGCTGACCGATGGTCGTGTCCTCCTGGATCACGACAACCCCCTCCCGGATTGGGGTTGCCTTCTTTTGCAGCCCTTGTCCGGTTGTTGCCTTGTACTTTTCTGCGATGTCCTGGTGTACTTCCGGAATGGAACGCTCCACCCATTGTTCGTTACGATGGGTCAGTTCTGGGCGAATGTAGTCCAGTTCCTTGCTTCGGAGGTTGTGCCGTTCCGCACTGCCGATGTTGCAGGCTCTTACGTTGATGCTTGTCTTTGCCATACTGTATGAGATTTGGGTTTCTGCACTTCACTTCAAGTCAGCACCCCGTACTGACTTGTACGGGGTCGAGGGGTGTCCCCTCGCACACAACCCCTTTAGGGGTTATAGTGTGCTATAACCTTTGACAAAGTTAAACCATTCGGACGGGATTTGCAAGCGGTGTGAAATTACTTGAGTTCTCAGGAAGTTTTCAGGAACCTCCCAGGCTTTTCTCTGATACCGCATGGCACAAAAACTCATCGGTCGGGGAGCGCCGGCACGGCAAGGGGGTGTACCAACACTCCCGACGAGTGCAGCCATTCGCATGGGTGTTTTCTTTTCGTTGGCGGTATTTGGTTTGTGTAACAAAAATCAAATAGCCTACTTTAGATTTCTGTTACATTATTCAATTTTTAACGCTTGATTTTTGTAACATAATCAAATGTTTCGTATCTTTGATTTCGTAACATAAATCAAGCGATTATGGAGTACAATAACATTTATTATGCGGTGGATATTGACGGTGAGGTGTCCGTCAAGAGTGATTCCGAAGTGTCAGAAATCGGACATGGCTGTAAGATAATAGGCAGGGTGTGTACGTTGGAGTGTGATACATCGTGTATGGCTTACTGTTCCGGCACGTGTCCTTTTATCTGCATGAAGGATTCTTCCGGTAACTGGATTCATGTAAGAAAGGAGGTGGGTTTATGAGTACTGAAAGTGTAACGAAATCAAAGAGGGGCGGCAAACGTGAAGGAGCCGGACGCAAACCGCTGAGCGGATATGGGACGGTTGTCATGCGTGTTCCTTTCGGTCTGAAGAAGTACATTCTTTCCATGATAGACATATATGTAGACTGGCTGAATAACGATGAAATGAAGAAATACATGAAGGAGCGTACTACTGCAGGAGAACGGTTGCAGGCTATAAACATCATGGAACGGCTTGTCCAGCACGAGAGGGAACGGATTGCGGAACATGCCAGGAACGATAATGACGAAAGGCAGATGAGTTTGTTTGAAGAGCAACACTCCATTGAGTGAGGGCACGGCTTGTCTTTGTGTGCTCCCCCTTTGGGGGACGGGAGGGGGATAGAACAAGAAGCCAATAAAATTAATATATTTGCATTATGGAAAAGGAACGTAAGGAGGTTATTTTCACGGAAACCGGGAAGCTTCTCATAGATGTAGCCAAACTGGTATTTGGAGGTGTTATACTTGCCGGAATAATGAAACTGGACGTGAACAGGGCACTTTTATTCACGATAGGAGGTATTTTTGCAGTGATATGCGCTTTTGCTGGCATAGCGTTCATTGCGTTGTCTAAGAAATCAAAATAACGGTATTATGGAACTGATAGTATTTTTATCCGTGTTTGGTCTTGCTGCCCTTGTGGCAGGAATATGGGCTTGTGTACAGATACACAAGGCAGATCATCCAAAGAAGGAAACCGCTTGACCGTATTAGTACGGTAGGGAAAGAATAAAGCTGCCAGGGATGTCGGAATTCCGTCAATTCGCCCTGGCAGCTTATTTTTTACAACTCTCCCGTATCGCTCGGCAGGTTGTCTTTGTGTACTGCAAATATAGGTCTTTTTTCCGAAAGTATGAAGTGTTTAGAGGTTAAGCCGGACGGTGGGGGAATGGGGGCGAGCCCCCATACTTGATAAATCAGAAAGTTTCGTAGTAATTTCTTTTTGGGGGATAAAAAATAGCCCTGCGATTCACATCGTAGGGCTTTTATTTCATATGCGCGGACACTCTCTTGTGCCCTTCAAAGATGTTGTAAATATAGTGAATTTACTTCTTCGATGCTGAATCCTGAATGTTTTTCTTTTGATATTTGGCTGTTTGGTAGCTTTTGTCTACTTTTGGGGAAGAGTAATAAACACAAAGCCCCGAGCGGCAAACTCGGGGCTTTATATTTTCCAACGGCGATTGTTTAGCTTCTTTCTTGGCGGGAGGATTCTAAACAAAAGCCACAAAATTTTTCCTATGCGCAAAGATACTACAAATAAAACCAACTGCAAAGAAAACCCGATAAAAAAGGGTGAAGAAAGTCTTAAAAAAAAGGCTAAGGCTAAAATCATAGCTCATAATTTCAGCCGGAAACTTGCGGAAAAAAACCCTGAAAGCAAGCTTATCAAGGCTTATGAGGAATCCCATTATTGTTCCAGTTCTTATACGGTGGAGGGTGGAAAAGCCCATTCACACTATTGTCACAGACCTTTTTGTCCTATTTGTCAGCGTATTCAAACGGCACAGAATGTGGAGAAGTTTCTTCCTATCATGAAGTTTTTGCAAAGGGAGGGAAGGGATTTTTATTTCGTAACCCTTACGTGCCGGAATTGTGTAACGGATAATATGGACGAGCTTCGTGCCTTTATAAGGAAGAACAATAAGATATGGTCTTCAGGTATCAGGGCAAAGAAGAAGTTCCAGAACTTGGAGTGTTCCGGTGTGATGAAGAAGGAATGTACCTACCATGTCAAGGATAAGGATAAGGGTGTGTATTCCTTCCATTATCATTTTCATGTGATAGTGGATTCGTTGGAAGCTGCCAGGTACATAGTGGCTCAATGGAAGAAGCTGCAGGGTACGGAGTCTGATTCACGTTTTCAGAAGTATGTCAAGGTTCAGAATTTGGAGGATAGCGCACTGGAACTTTTCAAGTATTCTTCAAAAGCTTCTGTTTCTGTAACGAAATCAAAGAAACAGAAGGGAAAGAAAACGAAGATAAGGAAGGTTGAAATCAATTATCAGGCATTGGATATGATATATACTGCCATGCACGGTATGCAGCGCATGAGCAGCTTCGGGAAGTTCCGTGAGATGATAGGGGATGAAGCGTTGAATGAGTTCCGGGACGAGGATTTGGAGTTGAGTGTGGAAGGTCTGAATGTGGAGGATGGTGTTTATACTTGGTATATGTCCGTGAAAGACCGTGTTGCGGACTGGTTCAATATGGAAACCGGAGAAGCATTATGTCGTTATGAGGTAACCAGCAAGGACGAACTTCTTCAGGAAATTTACCTTGAAGAAGAAAAAAGCCCTCCCGAATAGTTAAATATTAGGTTTTGAGGATAATGTATTATGATTCTTTGTAATTTTGTAATTTTATGATTGTTAATTTAAAACTAAAAGTTATGAAGAAAATATTTTTATCTTTAGCTGTTTTGGCATTTGGGGGATTTTTATTTTCCTCATGTCAAGATGATGATGTTGTTTCTGAAAAGTCTGTTGTAAGAGATTATCAGACTGATGCTCAAATTCTATCTAAGTTCGTTGATTTAAATCGTTCTACCGGAGAGTATTTTATCAATGAAAACAAACGGACTACTGCGATGTCTTATCTTACTGATAAAGATTGGTTGGAGTTGCAGAATGTAAGTCCCGTTAATTATGAAAAGTATGAGAAGGGTTTGAAGGATTTGAATGTTAAACTTGCTGAGTATGCTAAAGACCCTAATATAAGCAAGATTGTTTATTCTACATATGATGGTGACACTTATG
>CAJJWN010000081.1 GCA_905196835.1 uncultured Prevotella sp.
CACACCGTTGACCCGACGCTCACTCTCGGCGAAGTTACGGTCAACGGGATGCGCACGATACAGAAGGTTGACCGCACACTGTTCCTCCCCACCAAGAAGATGGCACGCTCGTCGGCCAACGGCTACGACCTGCTCAAGCTCATGATGCTGCCCGGAATAAAGGTCGACCCGGTGCAACAGAAAATCGAATCGCTGCGCGGCGGAGGCGTACAGGTACGCATCAACGACGTAAAGGCAGGCACGCAGGACATCCTCGCGCTGCAACCCGACGAGGTAATCCGCGTGGAATACATCGACAACCCCGGCGTGCGCTACTCTGACACGTCGCTCGACGCGGTGATAAATTATGTTGTCAAACGCCGCTACTCGGGCTACGTGGGCGGCGCGCAGACGATGCAGGCCTTCACGACGGGCTTCAACAACAGCTCGGCTTACTTCAAGTTCAACCACAAGAAGTCGGAGTTCAGCCTGTCGTACAGCTTCAACTGGCGCGACTACGACGAACGGCGGTATGACGAGACGGCCGACTATTACTTCCCTGACGGCACCACGCGACACCGCGAATACCGTGGCTACAACACTCCATTCATGTATAACACGCACGACTTCCAGCTCAGTTACAACCTCGCCGAGCCTGACAAGTACACCTTCAACGCGCGTTTCAACCTCTACGTAAACAACAACCCCTACCGCGGAGTGAACCAGTTGGCCGTGGAAACGGGGCAACCTGACCAATATCTGTACAACAAAGCATCGTCGAGCAGCTATACCCCGTCGCTCGACCTGTACTTCTCCGCCAACCTGCCATGCAAGCAAAGCATCGTGGCAAACGTCGTAGGTACGTACATACACACCGACTATGACTATCTGATGCGTCAGTACCTGTTCGACCAGTCGCCCGAGCAGTCGATGCAGGCAGACCCCGTCAACGATTACAGCTACTCCACTTTGGGCAAGAAATACTCGCTCATAGCCGAGGCGATTTACGCCAAGGAGTTCAAGAAAGCTACCCTCTCGGCAGGCGGCGAGTTCACCGTAAGCCGCACGGACAACAACTATACCGGCGCGGTAAACACCGACGCGCTGCTCAATTCGAACAACCTCTACCTCTTCGCGCAGCTCCAAGGCAAGCTGGCCTGGCTCAACTACACGCTCGGAATAGGTGCAAACCGCACGTCAATCCACCAGGGCGACATAGGGTTTGAGAAGTGGACGTTCCGCCCGAGGATGTCCTTGCAGACCTCGGCTATCAAGAACGTGTCGCTAAGTCTTACGGGGCAGGTGTACCAGGGCACGCCGTCGCTGTCACAACTTAGCGAGGTGCGCCAGCAGAGCAGCGACCTCATGGCTAACGACGGCAACGCCTCGCTGAAGCCGTACACCAGCTATCAGGCTTACTTCACCGGCACATGGAGCATTCCCTTGCTGTCCTTATGGGTCAACGGAGGGCTGGCATACATCCCAGATGTCATAATGACGACATTCAGACCTGTGCAACAGGACGACGGCACGTATATGATTTCGTCGCTTCCCGAGAACCAACGCGCCTACTACTCCAAGTGGGCACGCGCCAACCTGACGCTGCACGCCATAAAGGATGTGCTCGACATAAGCCTGTACGGCAACATACAGCGTTACGACAGCCGTGGACTTACCTACCGGCACACGTACAACGCATGTCAATGGGGTGCCGAGGCGAGCCTCATGTTGGGTAATTGGACGGTCAATGCAGACTTCTACACCACGCCGAAAAGCTACTACGGAGAGTCGCAAAGCGGTGGAGAGAACTCGTCAGACCTACGCATAAGCTACAGATGGAAAGACCTGCGAGTGGGCCTCGGGGCAATACTCGTTGGCTATCCGCACGGCTACGAATACCCGGGACGCACCGACAGCCGCTACTACAAGTCGCATTACAAGACGTGGATTGGCGACAACGGCAACATGGTTTACATCACCCTGTCTTACAACTTCAGCCACGGACGCAAGTATAAAGCCGAACAACGCAGGCTGAACAACGCCGACTACGACAGCGGAATAAGGTAATTCAATGGAGAATTGAGAGTTGAAAATGGAAAATTATGATTACCATTGCCTGCTTGAAGCTGACGAGCAACAAGCCGAATAAATATATAAGGTAATCATAATTATCAACTCCCAATTCTTCATTCTCAATTGTTTATTGCGCCAAAATGTCTTACTCACAAGACATTTTGGCGCAATTCGTGTATTGGTATATATCTTGCAATATGCTAAGTGAAGGCCGAAAGAAACGCTGGAGGCCGCTAACAACCAAAAGGACTATAACATATAAAATAATAGGAGACTATAATTATGACACCAGTTAATCGCAAAAACTCATGGTTACCCGATGTATTCAATGATTTCTTTGACACCGACTTCATGCCCCGCACAAGCGCAACGGCACCGGCAATAAACGTCAAGGAGAGTGCCGACGACTACGAAGTGGAGGTTGCAGCACCGGGAATGACGAAGGAAGACTTTAACGTTCACCTCAACCAGGAGGGCGATCTGCACATAAAAATGGAAAGCAAAAAGGAACATACGGACGACAACAAGAAGGCTCATTACCTGCGCCGCGAGTTCGCTTACTCTAAGTTTGAGCAGACACTCATCCTCCCCGACGACGTTGACCGCAACAACATATCAGCCCGTGTGGCCGACGGCGTGCTCACGGTAACACTGCCCAAGGTAAAGAAAGAGGAGCAGAACGTGGTAAGGCAGATTACCGTTGGATGATACGTTCTTAGGAATAAAGGAGTAAAGGAGTTAAGACATTAGCCTACGTTGCCAACTTATTATATGCAACAAGGCATTTGTCTTAACTCCTTTACTCCTTTTACTCCTTTACTTCTTTACTCCTCAAAAATCAAAATCCGTACACTTCTTTGAGCTTCGCGCCGAGGTCGGCACCGCGCAAATCGGTGGCAACTATTTTGCCTTCGCCGTCAAGAAGGATGTTGGCCGGGATTGAATTGATGCCGTACACTGGAGCGGCGGCGCACTTCCAGCCCTTCAGGTCGCTGATGTTGGGCCACTCCATGCCTATTTGTTTGATTGCGGCTTTCCATGCTTCGGCCTTGTTGTCAAACGAAACGCCGACAACCTCGAAGCCCTTTGCGTGGTATTTCTTGTAGTTCGCCACAACGTTGGGCATCTCCTGGCGGCACGGACCGCACCAGCTTGCCCAGAAGTCAACCAACACATAGTTGCCCTTGCCGCACCAGTCGCTCAGCTTCCGCGCCTGTCCCTCGGTGTCGTTCATCGTCAGGTCGGTGAACATCTTGCCCGGCATACGCTTCTCCAAGGCCGCGAGCTGCGCCTTAACACGCGCCATTGCGGGGTGGTTGTAGTAAGGAGCGGTCTCGGGCAGAAGCTCCTTCAGCTCGTTATAGTCAAGCATATAATAAAGCTGTGGGAGGAATGCGGCAGGAATAAGGTTGTCCTTGTTGGCCTTCACTATGTCCAGTTGCTTGGTTATAGCCTCGTTTTGCAGCTGCTCCGCCTTGGCCTCTATGTCCTTCAGCTTAGCCTTTCCGGCGGCCGTAGTGTCGGCTGCTGCCGCGCGGTATTCCATCACCGCCGCGTTAAGACGCTCGGTGCAGGCCGACAGTTCGTTATCGTAGGCGTACATTTTCTTGTTCAGTTCAGAGCCGCTGAAGGTCTTGTCAACGGTGTTAAGGTCGACGGGCGTGCCGTCGTTGAACACCGGCAAGTAATAATTACCCGTTATTATGAGCATTATCTCGTCCTTCGGCAGCGTGCCGTCAAGCGTGAACTTTCCGTTGGTTACAGCCGCGCTGTCAACCGGCTGACGCGCCGTCATGAGTCCGAGATACACCGTTTTAACGTCTGCGGGCACAGTACCCGTAATCTTGTAGGCCGTGTCCTGCGCGCTGACTGACAACGTTGCGAGCGCGAGGGCGGCGATTGTAAATAGCTTTTTCATCATTTATCGTGTTTTGATTTATTACTGTTTGCAAAGGTATCACTTAACGGCGACAAGGCAAACAAAAGCCGATAAAATCTCCACTTGTTGACGTTTTTTATGCAAACGCCGTCCTGCCGTTTTGCAAAAGGCCGTCTTTCGTGTTGTAAAAGACCGTCTTTCGCACGCTAAAAGGCCACCTTTTACAAGCTAAAAGGCGGCCTTTTACAACGCCACGGATAACATATTGATTATCAATAAGTTACAACAGGGCGTAAAATTTACCCCGACAAGCAATGTAAAATACGGGAAAATGCAGTAATTTTGCAGGCGGAAAGTGTTTAAGGTCATACGGTTTTGAGGTCTTACGGTTATACGGTAAAATGTAGGGAAATTTTA
>CAJJWN010000082.1 GCA_905196835.1 uncultured Prevotella sp.
AGCCTAATACCCCATTTTAGTGAAAACAACATCCAAACAAAGGAAGAAAAGTCAAACAAAAGAAAGATAAATACATTGATTATAAGTCTTTTAATGAAATATAGCTATTTCGTCAAAATTTCATAATATCTCATTAGTGTGACATTTTTTTGTGACATTTTTCGGATGGATTATCTATCTTTGCAGCGTAATCATCCAATCATCTGTTATGGCAAAGGCGACACTCTCACTCTCGAAAAAAGCGAATGCACACGGCGAGCATCCCATACTGGTGCGACTTGACATCACACGCACCAACCGTCCGCAGTTCAAGTCCAACATTGCCGTCCTGCCGGAGTATTTTGCCGATGGCGAAATCAAGATACCGATGCGTGGCAAGCTCAATGCGGCGTTCCGTGACGAACTGCTGAAAAAGAAGACGGACATCGAGGCGTTCATCGCTTCGCTACAGGCCATTGCTATGTCCTTGCCGGAGGGAACACGCACACGCAAGGACATCCTTGATGTGTACGAGGTAGTGAGGTCGGTCAATCCTGCCGAAATCAGCCGAACGACTATTGTCGCCAAGAAAAAGGAACAGGCCGCAGCCAATGCCGAACTCGTCCGCCAGTTACAGGAGGTGCGCAGACCGGGACTGCTTGAGTTTGTCCGCAAAAGGTTGGAGGGCATGAGGAACGGAACAATCAAGCGCAAGGGTAACAACTACACGAAAGAGACCCTGCACACTTATACGGGTTTCGCCAATATACTTGAAAACTTCGTCAAACTGCATCCTTTCGAGTGGGAAGACATAAACGAGCGGCTGATAGACGAGTTTGTCCTTTATATGGAGGAATACGGCTATATGAAGAAAACCATAAACAAGAACCTCGCCGTATTCTCCGCCATGCTCAATACCGCTTTCAAGGAGGGCTACCGTTTCAAGACATCGGTACTCGACCATTTCCCGAAACTCCATGTGACCCGTGAAGACAAGGTGGTGGAAATCTATCTGACAGAGGAGGAACTACAGGCACTCTATGAGATGCCTCTAAGCGGAAAGGAGGATAAGGCCCGTGATGTGTTCCTCGTCGGCTGCTATACAAGCCAGCGCTTTTCAGACTATTCCCATATCACGGAGCGCAATGTAAGTTTTCATGACGGGGTGGGCATTATCACACTGACGCAGCAGAAGACCGGGACGGAAGTCACCATTCCCATACTCAACGACAACCTTATCCGAATCTTCGAGAAATATGATTACAACCTGCCATACATCCACAACAATGACTTGAATGAAATAATCAAAATCATTCTTGAAAAGCTCTCCGAATCCGTACCGAGCCTGAGGCAGGAAATGGCGACCAAAATCACGCTTGTGGGCCAAAGGATGGAGGAACAGAACAAGGTACAGTTCAAGCGCAACGAACACGGCGAAGCCCTTGTGCCAAGATACAGGCTCGCCACCACGCACACGGCACGGCGGACGGGCATCACCCTCATGTATCTGAGCAAGCTGCTCGACAGCCACGAAATGATGTCCATAAGCGGGCATAAGACGGAAAGCGTATTCAACGATTACATCAAAATCAGCGGTATCGAACTGGCAACAAGCATCGCCAAGAAAGTGGCAAAGGCAAAGCAGGAGGCTGAAGTGAAATCCATGCTCATGGAGCAGTTGGGGCAAATGTCGGCAGAACAGCTCGCTGCCTTGCTGGAACAATCGAAGACCGGAACAAATGACTGACCCTTATATCCCTATTGAACATATGAAAGAGAACATCGAAGACATAAATGCCGATATAGAATTGCAGTATGGCCAGCGGAACATGGAGCGTAACATTGCCTATATCCTCTCGCTTGTAGAAGCCCGCCTCAAGGAGGACGGAGAACTGGATGACGAGATTCCCGTGCCGTCGGTCGAAGCGGCCGCCAAGACCATCATACTACTCATAGACCGCCCCGAACTGCCGTGGGAGACCATCTGCAGGGAGAAGCGTGTCAAGCATGTCGTGGAATACCTCTTTATCCGGGCACGCAACCATCCTGATGAAGTGCATGACTTTGTGGAATCCCTCCTGCGGAAATACCTGCCGGAGATACCGCCACAGATGATACGGACATATCTGAATGCTTGGAAACAGATAGCCGGACAGCAGAAGCCTTCCGGATTTACGGACGAGATCTTTTACCCGGAACATTCTGAGAAAATTCTCGACACCCTTCATTTCCTGCTGCAAGGCGAAGTCGGCAGAGGTGCGGCACTTGTCATGGTGTGCGCAAGGGATGAAGGGCTTGTGAGGAACATCGCCCATGCCAAAATCGTTACCGAGTTCCGTCATGTGACGAAGACTGCCTACAACAATTACCTGCATGAGCGTTTTGCCGACAAGGAAAAGAAAAACATCATCGGAACACTGCGGACTAAAATCGGTTATACCAAAGAGGATGACGGGCGTATCGTCTTCCTGTCCGGTAAGCCAAGCCGGAAGAGTGTGTTCGTGCAGTTGTGGCGGATGATGAAATCATTGGCCGAATAATTTGTATTTTTCCTCTGTTCGCAAATTATTGGCCTGCTTCCTGATTGTCGGAAGCAGGTCTTTTTATATGTTTATCCCTGTCTAATCTGTTAAATCCGTTCACAAAAATGTTTCCCGGTGTCCGGCAGGTAATGACAACCCGAAATATTCCGTAATCGTTTCAAAGCGTTCTAATTTCGCAGTGCGAATCCGCCGAAGACCTCACTCCGGCGGTGCAGCCCGGGCAGGTGCGAGGCGAATGTCTTGCCGTGAGGGTCGCAAGAAAACCTGCCCTTACCATGATGAAATCTTCAAATGAACTGGAATCACGACAGCCCGAGACCATAGTCATCACTTCTGTCGATACACTGAAGTCCGCCTTTCAACAATGGGCGGAGGAACAGGCACGCTGTACCGCCGCTAAGGATGCTATGCTTGACGAGGCGGCTGTCCGTCACAGGCTTGGCAAAAGCCATGCGACACTATGGAGGTGGAACAAGTCCGGCTACCTGACCTGCCACAAGGTCGGCGGAAAGAACTGCTACCGCCTGACGGACATCGAACGAATAGAGGGAGGGAATAAAAAATGAACATCGAACAACTGACGGACATCATCGCACGGCATGACCCTCTTTTAGCTGATGCGGTCGGCAAAATGGTCGGCTACATTCAGGACAGGTGGGCAGCACCGTACCCATCAAAGGAACAGGCGGAAGCGGTCAATGCCTACCTCCGTTCCGTCCATGCGGACGGTGACGGAACTATGAGCGAGAGCAACATCGCCCACCGCAGGATTGCCACGCAGAAGATAACCATCAGTGCCATCCGTGTGCTTGACCACGACCAACTGAACTGTTTGCAAAATGTGCTGAACCACATAGCGGCGGACAGGGAGTATTACATGCCCGAACAGCGGCAAGGCATGGGCCGGTGGCCGACCATCGTAACACCTAAATATCATAGATTATGGATAAAGACAAACAGAAGATACACTACTGCACCATCCTTTCAGACGAGCAGTGGGATTTTATTTTGGAATACAGATTTTCCGTCCAGAGGCAAAGATGCCTGCATAGGCTGATGACCCATGCCGTGCGGACAAAGACCGTTTGCTGCATCAAGGGTATAGAAATCGCCTTGGAGGTGGGAGAAGTCGCAGTTTCCGATGTGGAACTGGCGGAATACATGGACTGCAACCGCAAGACCATCGGGAAGCTCATCAACAGCTTCAACAGGCTCGGTATGCTGACCACCCGAACTAACAACCGCACTTCCGTACACACCCTGCATTTCCTGACGGGGTGGTATGTGGATGGTGTCCTGCTGACCAATCCCCACTATGTCAAGCCTGCGGCAGTTTCCAAAGAACGGGCAGGCGGAGTGCGGACACCATACTCTCATGATACGGCTTCGGATGGGAAGCCGTGTGCCGTGCCGGACGGTTGCCAAAATCAAGAGCAGGAAGCGGACAGCACAGGAAGCAGCGTAGCCGCCCTTTCTTCTTCCCTTTGTTCGCCTGTGGTTTTCGGCAGTTCGGAATACAGGGCGGATGCGGAGGACGAAGCCGACAATACCCATGCCGGAAACAACGGCAACGGGCAGCATGGCAATAACCCCGTAGAAAACCCGAAAGAAGCGCAGGACGGCACGATTGGCGGCGTGAATGGCCCGACATAGCCAGGAGGGACTGACGGGCGCACAGCGCAGGATTTCAGCGGTACTCCGTTGGCGTGGCGTGACTGACTGGGCTTGCCCAGATATAGCCCACTATAACTTCTCCGCTGCGCTCCGAAG
>CAJJWN010000083.1 GCA_905196835.1 uncultured Prevotella sp.
CCGCCTAAACATATTACCCTCCGCCTGAATTACAGTAGGATGTATATGCTTATTGTCTTTATATTCCATACACCTGAACCGCGGATGAACCCGATACGCGGCCTTTCACCTTCCGAAAGGCCGTCTTTTACACGCTAAAATGCCGTCTTTTGCACTGCGAAAGACGGCATTTTGCAAACCCGTTGATTGTCAGGTAATTATAAAGACGTGAGTTCGGCGTAAGAAGTCTGCGGTAATCATCCTGCTTCAAGCGGTCGGTTGGTAGCCGTCATTCCGCACTCCGACGCGGAATCCAGTACAAATGACATGGAATAACCTGTGCGTTTACACTGGATTCCGCGTCGGAGTGCGGAATGACGGCTACCAACTGACAAATTAAAAACAAAAGAACAGATAAGTTTTTATTTTTCAGAAACGTATTTTTTATACTGAACTCACATTATAAAGGGGAGCAAACTAAGTTTGCTCCCCTTGTATTTTTCATTGTGTTTTACTTCACCGTGATGGGTAATTTTGCGTCTGGCAGACCGTCGCAGCTTACCGTCAGCGTGGCCGTTCCCGGCTTCAGGCCTTCCACTATGACTACCAGCTGACCGTTGAACAGTGGCATCTGTCGCGAGTTGAACGTCACGAGCGACGTTGCGTCGCCGTTGCATACGGCGCGGAACGCGCCCGCTCCCTCAACGTTGAAGGCCAGTTCGTTGTTTGCCGTGAGGCATGGCGTGCCGTCCTTGTCAACCATCGTCACGGTGACGAACGACAGGTCGTGCCCCGTGGAGCTGATTTCCTGCCTGTCGGCTTTCAGCTCCATGCGTGCCGGTGCGCCGGCGGTCTTCACCGTAAGCGTGTCGGCTGCGCGTCCGCTTGCGTCATACGCCACCACCTTCAGCTCTCCCGGCTCATACACTACGTCGTTCCAGCGCAGGCGGAAGCGGTCGAGGCGCGACTTCTTGTCGTGCGTCTTGCGGCCCTGGCTCTTGCCGTTTACGAAGAGCTCGGCCTCGGGGTACGACGTGTAGCAGTACACCGGGGTGACCTCTCCCTCGCGTCCCGGCCACGTCCAGTGGGGCACAAGGTGCAGCGTTGGCGCGTCCTTGCGCCAGTGGCTGCGGTAAAGCCAGTAGCGGTCCTTGGGCAGTCCGGCCAAATCGCATATGCCGAAGTAGCTCGAACGAGAAGGCCAATACTCGTTGTAGGGCGACGGTTCGCCCAAGTAATCAAACCCCGTCCACACGAATTCGCCGATAGTCCACTTGCGGTCTTCCTGCATCGCCCAGTCGTCATCGGGCAGATTGCTCCACGGGCAGCTCTCCGTGTCGTAGCCGTTGCACTGTCCGTCGGCATAAGTAGTGTCGTTCGTCGCCACTACGGGAAACTTGTACACGCCCCTGGAGCTTACCGTCGAGGCCGTCTCGCTGCCCAGCATGAAGCCCTGGGGCAGCTGCTTGAAGGTGCTGTCATACTTGTGCAGGCGGTAGTTGAGGCCGGGCACGTCGATAACTTTCAGCAGACCAGACTTCACCGCGTCGTCAGGCTTGTCAACACCCTGCGTCACCGGGCGCGTGGGGTCGAGCTTGTGGCAGAGCGACTGCAAGTGCTCGCACAGCAGTCGGCCCTCCTCGCTCCACTGCTCGGGTATTTCGTTGCCGATGCTCCACATTATAATGGATGGGTGGTTGCGGTGGTTGAGTATGAGGTTGGTAATGTCGCGGTCGCTCCATTCATTGAAGAAGCGCGCGTAGCCGTTCTTGCATTTGGGGTAGAGCCACATGTCAAAGCTCTCGGCCATCACCATTACGCCCATCGAGTCGCACACGTCCATCTGCATGGTCGACGGCATGTTGTGGGCGGTACGTATCGCGTCGCAGCCCATTTCCTTCATTATGCGTATCTGGCGGATGAACGCCGCCTTGTTCTCTGCAGCCCCGAGAGGGCCTTCGTCGTGGTGAAGGCACACGCCCTTTATCTTCCTCGATACGCCGTTCAGGCGGAAACCGTGCTTTGCCGACACGTCAACGGTGCGTATGCCTACGCGCTGTCTTGTTTTGTCTATTTGTTTCCCGTCATCAAGGAGCGTGGTGGTAAGGGTGTATAAATAAGGCGTTTCGGGCGACCAAAGGTGGGGATTGGCCACTTCGCCTGCGGCCGTGGCGCGTTCGTCGCCGGTGCTTACGTATGACGTGGCTTCGTAAACGGTGTTACCGTCGGCGTCGGTCAAGGTGAATTTCACGTCGAAACCGCCGGTGTGCTCGATGCCGTCGACCTTGGCCGAGATGCTTATCGTGGCCTTCTTTGACGATATTTTGTCCGTGCGGAACCAGCCTTCCCAGTCGTTAATCCTGGCCTTCGGGGTTACGATTAGCTTCACGGGGCGGTATATTCCGCCGCCGGGGTACCAGCGGCTGCTCTCCTCCACGTTGTTGAGGTCAACCTCAAGGATGTTCCGCCCGGGCTTGACGTAAGGCGTGGCGTCCACGCGGAAGGCGTTGTAACCATACGCCCAGCGGCCCGCCTCGCGGCCGTTCACCTTGACTACCGGCTCGCTCATCGCGCCGTCGAAGCGCAGCTCTACGTGGCCGTAGCCCTCGGGAATGTCGATGTACGTCTTGTAGTGGCCTTCGCCTATCCACGGCAGCGCGCCCGAACGGCCCGACTTCTCGGTGGCTTCGGTCTCTCCGTCCTGCACGATGGCTACGGTCTGAAGGTCCCATTTCTTGTCGAACGGCCCGTTGATAGCCCAGTCGTGGGGCACGCTCACCTGCTGCCAGGTAAGCCTGTCGCGCGTGAAGAGCCAGTCTTCGGCCAGCGTCGTCTCGCTCCTCTGCTGCGCGTTGCACGTTGCCGCGCCTGCGAGGAGCAGTGAAAATAACAATGCTTTCATGCTTCTATTGGTTTGTTGATAATATGTTACAGGTTTGTCAGGGTAAAGTAGTATGGTCGGCGCAGGTGCGCTTTTTGCTTACAAAGTTACGCTTTTTTGGTCGAATAATGAAAGGAAAAGGTGAAAACAATCATGTTTCCGCAGTGTATGGTTTTCTGAAAGGCCGTCTTTCGCATTGCAAAAGGCCATGAATTGCACGCTAAAAGGCCGTCTTTTAGAGGCTTAAAGACGGCCTTTTGTAAATCGGTTGATAATCAGGCGGTTACAGACCCACCGTGATGGGGAATTAAAAGTTAACAATTAAAAATTAAAGCAACGCCAAAGCTGCATGGCATTTGGCTTTAACTTCTCTAAATTCTTTGACTCCTTTAACTTCTTTAACTCCTTTAATTTCTTACATTCTCACTTCGTCACCTTGACCGAACCCGAGCCTGCCACAGACTTTTCGCACTCCTTTACGATGCCCTTTATGGCGATGTCGCCCGAGCCTGCTATCGAGCAGGCGGCCTTGCCGATGTCGGCGCGCGTGGCCTTGATGTCGCCCGAACCGGCGATGCTGCCTGTAAAGTTGTCGGCCTTGATGCCGTCCATGGTGATGCCGCCCGAACCTGCAATGCTTGTGTAGGCCTTCTTGGCGTTTATCCCGCTGGCGTATGCGTCGCCCGAGCCTGCAATGTCGATGCTGAAGTCATCGGCCTTGATGCCCGTCACCTTGATGTCGCCCGAGCCTGCGATGTGCATCGACAGCTTCTCTGCGCTGATGCCGCGCTCCGCTATGAAGTTGCCCGAACCCTTTATTGCCACTTCGGCGAGCGCTGGCGAGCTGACGTACACCTTCATCTGGTATTTGAGCTTGGTGGTTAAGTCGCCGTCGTTGGCGGCGGATATGGTCAGCGTCTTGCCGTCTCCGGTCACAATGGTGTGCCGTGTGCTGGCCGTGTCGCCCTCGAGGCGTATCGACAGGGTGTCGCCCTGCGTGTAGTACACGTCGAAGCCGCCGTTGGCCTCAATGCGCGTAAAGCCCTTTGCCGCCGCACTGTCGGCCATGCTTATGGCCGCCTCGGCGCTTGCCGCGGGCTTCAGGGCGTTGTGTGTGCTGTTAATCCTTACCATGCACGACGACAGGAGCAAGGACGCCGCCGTGGCTAACAGTGATGTTTTTTTCATAATAGGTATGTTTTATGCGTTATTATAATCGGTTTTTGCTTCTCTCCTTGTCTGCTTGCAACTCGCCACTCGTCTGCTTGTCACTTGTCTGCTACATTAAAACTCACGCGAGTTCGGTATAAAATGGTTTTTCATAAACATTCAAAAACCGCCTTTGTAGGGACATAATTCATTATGTCCGC
>CAJJWN010000084.1 GCA_905196835.1 uncultured Prevotella sp.
TTGTTTTGGTTGGTGGGGGCCCCCCCCCCCCCGCCGATGGCGTCGCCGTCCATGTCGGCGGTCACAACCTTGTTCACCTCGATGGTCTGTATCATGTCAGCCGGTATGAGGTCGAGCTGCACGTTGCGTGCGTCGCCCTCGGCGGAGGGCAGGCGGTTGCCGTTGATGGACACGCTGGTAAGGTCGGGCGACGTGCCTCGCACCTGTCCGAAGCGTGCCTCGCCCTGGTCGTACTGCACGTTGATGCCGTTGATGCGCTTCAAGGCGTCGCCTATGTTGGAGTCGGGGAACTTGCCAACCTGGTCTGCCGACACTACGTTAGTCAGGTTGAAGCTGTTTTTCTGCTGGTTGATGGCGCGGCTCTGTCCGTGGAACGCGCCCTTCACCTCGATGCCCTGAAGCTCCACGCCGTCAGAGAGCACGAAGTCGTGCACGGCGGTCTTGTCGGGCGATATAGTCAGTTTCATCGTCTTCGGTTCATATCCTACGTAGCTTACCTTCACCACGTAAGTGCCCGGTTTCAGGTTGGCGAGGGTGTAGTAGCCGTTGACATCGCTCACCACGCCCGTGTGCAGGCTTTCAATCATCACCGTGGCTCCCGGCAGCACCTGGTTCTGAGTGTCAACGACGCGGCCGCGCATCACGCCGAGAGCGGCCTCGTTGGAGTCGGGGGCGGCGAAGGCTGCTGTGGAAAGCATTGCCGCCAGACAGAATGTCGATAGTTTCCTGTAATTTTTTTTCATAAAAATTGTTGAATGATTTGACGGGTGCAAAGTTCTGACTTCTGTGTTACACGGACGTTACATGAATTTTTATTTAGGTTTAACAAATTATTACAAAGTTGTTACGGGATGTGAAAGCGTGCGCCTGCGTGCGCGTACCAACTATGTTTGTTGTCAACGGTTGTGTAACTCATTGACATCCAACGGGTTGCGAAAGGCCGTCTTTTGCGTTGCGAAAGACCGCCTTTTAGCGTGCGATTGACGGCCTTTTGGTAGGCGAAAGGCCGCCAACCGCACGCCTGCCCATATGGCTCATTAGGCCCAATGAGCCTGATTAGTCCGATGAGCCGCCAGGCCGCGAAATCCCGAAAGCCGTGCGTCGGTGGCCGGTTTTTTATTATTTAACTACCAAATCTTCCGTATGTCTTGAAAAAACGTTAATTTTGCATGATTAAACATATCAGTAAAATGTCATCAGTAACAATACGCAAGGTAAACACAAGGCGCGACCTCGAGCGGTTCATCGACTTCCACTACGACCTGTATGAGGGCTGCGAGCAGGACGTGCCCAACCTCTTCTCCGACGAGATGAAGACCTTGGACAAGACGAAGAACGCCGCCTTCGAGTTCAGCGAGGCCGAATACTTCATGGCGTTCAACGACAAGGGCCGCATCGTGGGCCGCGTGGCAGCCATCATCAACCACAAGGCCAACAAGCGGTGGGGCCGCAAGTGCGTGCGCTTCGGCTGGCTCGACTTCATCGACGACATCGACGTGAGCCGCGCCCTGTTCGACGCCGTGGAGCAATACGGCAAGTCGAAGGGCATGGACGAGATGATAGGCCCGCTCGGCTTCACCGACCTCGACCCCGAGGGAATGCTCACATGGGGCTTCGACCAGCTCGGCACGATGCCCACCATATACAACTATCCCTACTACCCCGAGCACATGGAGCGGCTGGGCGGCTTCGAGAAGGACAACGACTACGTGGAGTTCAAGATGATGGTGCCCGACACCGTGCCCGAGAAGTACACCACGATAGCCGCCATGATACAGAAAAGGTACAACCTGCACGTGCGCAAGCTCACGAAGAAGGACGTATTCGAGGGCGGCTACGGCAAAAAGATGTTCGACCTGATAAACACCTGCTTCAAGGACCTTTACGGCTACTCGGAGCTTTCCGACAAGCAAATCGAGCAGTACATCGACATGTACTTCCCCATGGCCGACCTAAGCCTAATCACCGTTGTGGAAGACTGGAACGAGGACCGCAAGCCCGTAGCCGTAGGCATCACCATCCCCTCGCTGGCCCGCGCGCTGCAAAAGTGCCGCCGCGGCAGGCTCTTCCCCTTCGGCTGGTGGCACGTGCTGCGCGCCCTGAAGGCGCACAAGACCGAGGGCGTAGACCTGCTCCTGCTCGGCGTTCTGCCCGAGTACCGCATGAAGGGAGCCAACGCCCTGATGTTCGCCGACCTCATACCGCGCTACCAGGCCTACGGCTTCAAGTGGGGCGAGAGCCAGGTAGAGATGGAGACCAACGAGAACGTGCAGAGCCAGTGGCAGTACTTAGACCCCAAGCTGCACAAGCGCAGGAGGTGCTACAAGAAGTGGCTGTGAGGCCGAGCCCCCTCCCGGCCTCCCCGAGGGGAGGTGATAGCCAATCTGGTTTATGAGGCTTATTAGCCCCATTAGGCTTAATTAGTCCTTTGATTATCAAATGATTATGAGCGAAAACGAAATACAAAACCCACAGGTTTCATATACAGACGACAACATCAGGCATCTCTCCGACATGGAGCATGTGCGTACCCGACCCGGCATGTACATCGGCCGTCTGGGCGACGGCTCAATGCCCGAGGACGGAATATACGTGCTGCTGAAAGAGGTTATCGACAACTCAATTGACGAGTTCAAGATGGGCGCGGGCAAAAGGATTGAGGTTGACATCGACGACGAGCTGCGCGTGACCGTCCGCGACTACGGGCGCGGCATACCGCAGGGCAAGCTCGTCGAGGCCGTAAGCGTGCTGAACACCGGCGGAAAGTATGACTCCAAGGCGTTCAAGAAGAGTGTCGGCCTTAACGGTGTCGGCATAAAGGCCGTCAACGCGTTGAGCTCCACGTTCGAGGTGCGCTCATACCGCGACGGCGCGGTGCGCTCGGCGCAGTTTGAAAAGGGCGTGTTGAAGAGCGACAAGACCGAGGACACGCAGGACGAGAACGGCACATACGTCTACTTCGAGCCTGACGACACGCTCTTCAAGAACTACCGCTTCCACACGGATTTCGTCGAGACGATGCTCCGCAACTACACTTACCTCAACACGGGGCTTACCATCATGTTCAACGGTCGCCGCATCTTGAGCCGCAACGGACTTGAAGACTTGCTCAACGACACGATGACCACCGACGGCATCTATCCCATAATCCACCTCAAGGGCGAGGACATCGAAATAGCGTTTACGCATACAAACCAGTACGGAGAGGAGTACCACTCGTTCGTAAACGGCCAGCACACCACCCAGGGAGGCACCCACCAGAGTGCGTTCAAGGAGCACATAGCCAAGACGATAAAGGAGTTCTTTGGCAAGAACTTCGAATACACCGACATACGCAACGGCCTCGTGGCCGCCATCGCGGTGAATGTGGAAGAGCCGATGTTCGAGAGTCAGACCAAAATCAAGCTCGGCTCGCTCACCATGTCGCCCGACGGCGTGAGCGTGAACAAGTACGTCGGCGACTTCATCAAGACCGAGGTGGACAACTATCTGCACAAACACGCCGACGTGGCAGAGGTCATGCTGCAGAAAATACAGGCCTCCGAGAAGGAACGCAAGGAGATGGCCGGAGTGACGAAGCTGGCCCGCGAGCGCGCCAAGAAGGCCAACCTGCACAACCGCAAGCTGCGCGACTGCCGCATACACTTCAGCGATGTGAAGAACGACCGCAAGGAGGAAAGCTCCATCTTCATAACCGAGGGCGACTCGGCAAGCGGTTCTATCACCAAGAGCCGCGACGTAAACACGCAGGCCGTGTTCTCTCTCAGGGGCAAGCCCTTGAACTCTTACGGCCTGACTAAGAAGGTGGTGTACGAGAACGAGGAGTTTAACCTCCTGCAAGCTGCGCTCGACATAGAGGACGGGCTCGACACCCTGCGCTACAACAAGGTAATCGTGGCGACCGATGCCGACGTTGACGGTATGCACATACGCCTGCTCATCATTACCTTCTTCCTGCAATTCTTCCCCGACTTAATCAAGAAAGGCCACGTCTATGTACTGCAGACGCCGCTCTTCCGAGTGCGCAACC
>CAJJWN010000085.1 GCA_905196835.1 uncultured Prevotella sp.
GTCATGGGCGCCCCCGTCATAATTTACGTAATAACAAGGCGCAGGACATGACGCCTGCGCCCTTGTTTTATTATAAAACAAAACGTCAAATAAACAGGTTGACGTTGGCCTTGTCGGCCCGTTCCATGTAGGTTGCCACTCCGCCAACGGTTACGCAGTCAAGCAGTTCCTCACGCTTTACGCCCATCACGTCCATAGACATCTGGCAGGCAATGAACTCCACACCAGACTCTATGGCCTGGCTGCGCAGTTCTTCAAGCGAGCTTACGCCCTTGCGCTTCATCAAGTTACGCACCATGCCCGCGCCGATGCCGCACATGTTCATCTTAGACAGCTTCAACTTGCGCGAACTGCCGGGCAACATCATACCGAACATGCGGCCGAAAAAGTCTTTCTCAACCCGTGGCTTGTACTCTTTCTTGATGACGTTAAGCCCCCAGAAGGTGAAAAATATCGTGACCCTCTCGCCCGTGGCAGCCGCGCCGTTGGCAAGTACAAACGTGGCGAGAGCCTTGTCAAGGTCGTCGCTGAACATGATGAACGTCTTGCCTTTGGCCGCCTGCGGCGCAACAGGTTGCCGCCTGCCGCCCTTCTCTATAACCACGGTATATACGCCGCCTGCGCTTACAGACGATACGAACGAGTTGCCAGTAATGTTGCACCACGCTTCGGCGTCACGCGGAAAGCCCGGGTCTGTGGCCTTTACGCACAGTCTACCGCCTGGGCGAACGTCCTCCATTGCCTTCTTCAACTTGACTATCGGACCCGGGCATTGCAGCCCACAGGCGTCTATGTTCACAGCGCCGGCATCGCCTTCGGTCGCCACTTCATGCGAAGCGACACACTGCCGAGCGTCTTCAACGTCATCATCGGGCAAGGGAACATGGGCCGTAGCCGCCCTGTAAGTCTTCAGTCCGCCGACAAGGTTGCTCACGTCAGCATAGCCGTTGCACATCAATATGTTGGACGCGAGGTATCCTCTAAGCCCCACTCCGCAATACACCCACACGGGTTTGTCCTTCGGCAGTTCCGACAAACGCAGGCGCAGGTCGTCGAGAGGGATGTTGACGGCACCGCCAATCGCGCCGAGTGCAAACTCGTCTGCCGTGCGCACATCTACCAATGTAACCTTTGACAAATCGGCCTGCACCAGCTCACGCCAATAAAGCGGCTGCATCTTGCCGGAGAGGATGTTGCCTGCAACGTAGCCCGACACGGCAACCGGGTCTTTGGCCGACGAGAACGGAGGGGCGTAGGCGTGCTCTATGCGGGTAAGGTCATGCACGGTGCCGCCCTTCTTTATTACAAGAGCGTACTCGTCTATGCGCTTGTCAACGCCCTCGCCGCCTACTATTTGCGCTCCATAAAGCCGCCCGTCGCCTGGCGAGAAGGCTATTTTTATTGACATCTGCACCGCCCCAGGATAATAGCCTGCGTGTGAAGAAGGATGGATTGTGGCCGAAAGAACCGGAATGCCCATCTGCTTCAACCTCTTGACAGGCAGTCCGGTGGAAGCCACGGTAAGGTCGAACACCTTGGCAATGGACGTTCCGATGGAACCTTCATACTTCACTTTGTTGCCAAACACCATGTTGTCGGCCACGATGCGTGCCTGCCTGTTGGCCGGGCCTGCAAGGAAGTTGAGCCACGGCTTACCCGTTACGGGATTGGTAAACTCGATGGCATCGCCCACGGCATACACGTCCTTGCCTGACGTCTGCAAGTATTCGTCCACGTATATGCCACGCATCTCGCCGAGCTTAAGCCCCGCATCCTGCGCCAGCTTGGTCTCGGCTCGCACGCCGATTGAGAGAATTACCATGTCGGTATTCAGGCAAATGCCCGACTTCATCCTTACTTCAACACGTCCGTCGGCCGCGGCAAACGACTCTACCGCCTGTCCGAGATACAGGCCGACACCCTTCTGCAACAGATGTTCGTGTACGAGCGCAGCCATGGAATAGTCGATAGGAGCCATCACCTGGTCGGCCATTTCCACCACCGACACCCTCGCCCCGGCGTGTACAAGATTCTCGGCCATCTCAAGACCGATAAATCCTCCGCCAACGATTACCGCGCGCCTTACGCCGTGCTCCTTTACATAAGCCTTTATGGCGTCGGTGTCGGCTACGTTGCGCAGGGTGAATATGCCCTTAGTGTCAATGCCTGGCAGAGGCGGACGTATGGGCGACGCACCCGGCGACAGCAGCAGCTTGTCGTAAGTTTCGGTGTACTCGCGCCCGTCAACGGTACGCACAGTTACGGCCTTGCCCCGCAAGTCTATGGCCGTAACCTCGTGGTTCACACGCACGTCGATGTTGAAGCGGCGGCCAAAAGCCTCCGGCGTCTGTACGAACAGCCTGTCGCGCTCGCTGATTACGCCGCCAATATAATAAGGCAGACCGCAGTTGGCGTATGATATGTACGCGCCCTTCTCAAATAATACAACCTCCGCATCCTCCGTGTTGCGGCGTATGCGCGCCGCCGCGGTAGCTCCCCCGGCAACGCCTCCTACTATCAAAATCTTCATTGGTCAATCGTGTTTGTTGTTTACAATTAATGCTCCTTCGCCCTACAAAATAAGCGTTTTATCCATTAAAAACGAAATATAGAAGACAGCACAGCCGTAATATTTTAGATTTTCAGCGGTTTGCCACAACCGATTGAGGAATAAACTTTTAGCGAATTATTTGAGAAATAGAGGTAACGATTTAGCAACCGTGCGAATTTCAGCGATTTGCAGTGCTGTGTTGTCAAAAAACTCTTTCTGATGCAAAGTTATAATAAATCTCGGAAAAGACAATATCCGTTATCGGATTTTTCACTTTCTGTATAGATACTAATTGAAAATATACGCGAGTTCGGGATAAAAAGCCTTAAAAGAGTTGGCAATCTCACTATTTTTCAGTTACTTTGTATATGCATAGGTTCAATACATAAATAATTCAAACTCTTTCCGATAATGCAAAAGGTATTAGCTATCATATCATTTTTAATCTCAACAGTTTTTTCCATTAAGGCTGTCAGTGTTTATGCTACCGATTCATTGGAAATATCTTACGACCATGTATACGCCGTTGATTGGACTGTAAACATATATACAGTTGCGGATTTATTCGAATTTCCGCAAGATTGCATGGATGATATTCTTGAAGTGTTAAATGCGCCACAAAAAGAAATACTTGCGGATGGAACGGATTTACTATGGTATTATTTAGACACTTCATTTCAAGAAGCAAAAAGCATTAAAGATGATTTGGAAAATTTTAATTTGCCCGACGGCTATAAATGGGGCTTCGGAGTACTTGAAGATGAAAATCATAAATTGTCTTCGTTTATCGCCGTATGTGAATCCAAATCCCCATTAAACTGCACCATAAAGCAAGCTATCTTTGAAAAAGATAATTTTGATAATCCATCTATTGGCTTTTCCTTACTGCAAAATGAATCCGAGGAACTATTATTGAAATATAAGGAATACATGGTGCAACCTATAAAACATAATACTTTGGTAATTGAAATTAACGGCCGACTATTCGCTCCAACGCAGATAAATCAATTAGATATTCCGAATACCCGATCTATAACCATAAGCTATGTGCCTCTCTGCGTATTGGAAGAACTGTATAGACCACCATTTAACTCAGACCCGGAAGTAACGGCCAAATAAGCGTCTTTTCGTACCACACAACCAACTTCAATCTCCTGAATAGACAAAATCTCTGCAGCTACAGTTTCATACCTTTTCCTTTCGTCTGCGGCTGTACGGGTCGGCATATGCCCTGCTCAACTTCTTCGCCACCGAAGAGGGCGTACACTCGTACATGCTATGGGGGCTGGGCAACTTCGGCGGCGTGCCGC
>CAJJWN010000086.1 GCA_905196835.1 uncultured Prevotella sp.
TCGGTTCTTTTTTCTGAATGAACCGCTTGGGATTTACAGATGCTTCAAGGGACTGACGAACAAGCTATTTTCAACGCTTTTTCCGGAAAATTACTCTTTCACGGAAAGGAAGAATTTTACGAGAAATGCACTTCAAAGCGATGAAATCAAGCGCGGCAGTCCAAATTTGCGTCTGGAAAACCAACCGGCGATGGCAGGAACGAGACCGGACAAGCGGCAAGAGGAATGGATAGAAAGGGGAAATGCAGCATTGCAGCTATAAGAGGCGAATAGAGCAGGAGAACAGCCAGGGGTATAAACGGGAAAACCGCTACCTTGTGGACATGTGCCATAAGATAGCGGTATGGTATAAAAGTTGATTGGGCGGATTGCCGCCCCGGTTATTTCTCGTGCTTTTCCAAATACTCTTTCATCGCCTCGTTCACAATATTTCGGAGCGACATATTCTTCTCGATAGCGAGGTATTTCATCCGGGTATGAATACTCTTGTCGATAACAAAATTGCAATGCACGGCAGGTTCTTTTTCCGCTTTGACCGGTGCAGGCTCTTTCTTTTGCGTGGACTTCCCGGTGGATGACAGCAAGCCGTCCAGTCCGCTTCTCATGCCGTTTTTCAATGAATCACTTTTGCTCATATCGTCTTTACTTTAATTTCAACACTTCTTTTGCTAACTCCATGTAGTCCTTTGCCCCGTTGCTGTTCTTGTTGTATTCAAAGATGTTCAGACCCTTTATCGGAGCTTCGGCCAATGCCACATTGTCCCGGATGACGGTCTTGAACACTTTGTCGCAGAATGATTCGTTGATGAGTTCCGCAACACTCTTGTTGAGCGTCTTGCGCTTGTCAAACTGTGTGATGACAATTCCGCCGATGTTCAGATTCGGGTTCAAACGGGTTTTGACAATCTCGACCACATTTGTAATCTTCGCCATTCCGCGCATGGCGAGGAATTGCGCCTGTACCGGGATAATCAAGAAATCCGCAGATGTAAGTGCGTTGAGTGTCAGCAAACCCAGCGAGGGCGGACAGTCAATCAGGATATAGTCGAATTTACGGGTTTCAAGCAATTTTGCAATCAGCCCTTTCAGTATTAATTCCCGCCCCGGCTCATTGATAAGCTCGGATTCTGCCGCTGACAAATCAAGGCAGGACGGTACAACGGAAAGGCCATTATTTAACTCGAATACCGTTAACGGGTATTCACCTTTCATTGCTCCGTACACCGTCCGTTCCTCTTCGATGGAGAGACCGCAGGATTCCGTGAGGTTTGCCTGACCGTCCATGTCGATGAGCAGTACACGCTTTTTCTTCTGCTGCAATGCGGCAGCAAGATTGATGGTGGTGGTCGTCTTTCCGACACCGCCCTTGTGGTTCAAAACAGCGATTATCTTTGCCATAAATTCCTATCTTTATTTCTGATACAAAGATACTACTATTTTTAGTATTTACTATGATTAGTGTGTACTATTTTACTACTTTATTACATTTTAGTATCGTAGTATCTACTACTATACTAAAATACTGATTGACTAAATGTAGTGCATACTATCCTTTGCAACGGGAGATTTCCTGATATCCTACTTTACTAACATTAGTATGTACTACATTTAGTATCGACTGTATAGCAGTGAAGTAAAGCCTATTTGGGAGGTGTATATAAATGGATATTGCCGCCATCAGATCGGAGTACAAGAAAAATCCCCCTGTCGAGTTATCGCAACCGAACAGAGGGAAAAGGTTAAGATATGATTATGGTTTAAGCGGCCTTAGTAGTAGGTTCGTATTCGGCAGCCGTTGTTTCGGATGGAGTTAGAGAGCGTTCCGCATCCTTGAGACTTTCGTCAATCTTCCGCTGCAGCTCCTTGCACTCCAGTTTGAGTTTTACCAATTCATCGGCTTTGCTCCACTGGCGGCCAACGATGTCCTGCAATATGGGGATTTCGCTTTCAATCCGCTCCACCGTCTTTTGTTGCTTCTCAATAAGTGAGGGCAATTTGTTTAGTGTAGCCTGCGGATATTGAGCAGATTCCACGAAGCCAAGCGGTAACGCACCTGTCAGTCCACAACGGTATTTAAGCCCGCTTGTCCCCTCGACAAAGAACGTGTTTCGGTCAAATGTACCGTTTATGCTGTACTCGCTGCGTACCAGCAAATTCAGCCCTGTAAACGTGCCAATCGTACCATACGCTCCGCTACGGTAGGTTTTGGCGATGCGGTGTAATTCCCGGCCTGTTTCCTCGGCTGTAGCTTGTGGCAGGTTGAGAAGTTGTGTTACTTTTGTCCCCTCGTAAGAGTTGAAGTATTCCCAATCCTTGATGAAACCGGCCTTTGTACGCTGTGTCTTTGCCATATCTTCCTGTCCGGCGGTTATTTTCCGCTCGGCACGGATGCGTTCTTTCTTGAAAATGGTCTGTTCCTTTTCCAACTGCATAATCTTGTTGTCGAGTTTTGCCTTGTTCAGCAAATCGGTGTTGCCGGAAAGGATTGCCACGAACTCGGCGAAGTTCATGCCGTTGTCCTCGTCCATGCCGCCCTCGTCGATACGGCGCACGGCGATTGTGCCGTTATTGATTTGGTTGATGAACATCTGCTTGTTTTTCAGCAAATTGAATTTGTAGGCATCAAGTGTCTTTTCCGTGCCGTAAATCACCACATCCACCACGTTGCCGCCCCACAGTTTCACGGTGTTGCCCTTGCGTACCGCCCTGCCGTTGCGCTGCTCCATGTCAGCCGGTCGCCAGGGAATCTCCAAATGATGCACCGCTACAGCCCTCTGCTGGGCGTTCACCCCTGTTCCTAACATGGTGGTGCTGCCGAAAAGCACACGCACCTTGCCGTTGTTCATGTCCTCGAACAGGCGTTTTCTTGCCCTTTCGGTGGTAGCACACTGGATAAACTGCACTTCATCGGTCGGAATACCGAGGTTCACCAACTTTTCTTTGATGTCGGTATATACGTTCCACTCATTCGGCTTGTATGTGCCGAGGTCGCTGAACACGAACTGCGTACCCCGGTTTTCATTTGAGCGCATATAATATTCATAGATTGTTCTTGCACAGATTGAAGCCTTGTTTTCGGCATCGTCGCTGAACTTGTCGCCCAACAAACGCATATCGAGAGCCATTTTTCGTGCCACATTGGTAGCTACCAACATTTTTGCCTTGTCGAGATTGTCGGGTTCGGGCGTATCAAGTCCCAAATCCTCCCACTGTCCGCTGTGTGCAAAGGAAACCAAACGGCCTATCATTTCCTCCTGCTGGATAGTGGGCGCATGAGAAAGAAAGCGCACATTTTTATCCGGTACATCGAGGTTTATCATGTCGGCGGTGCGGTAGTCGGTAATCTCACGCAGGAACATTGCCAGTTCCGGCACTTTGATGTAGGTGCGGAAACGCTCTTTACGCTTGATTGCACCTGTCACGTTCAGTTCATAATCGGCTGTTTTCTGCGTAAATATCGCCGCCCACGCATCGAAGCAAGAAATCTGCTGACGTTGCAATTCTCTTGGTCTAAGGTACTTAAACATCACATACAGTTCGGTCAGGGCGTTCACAACCACCGTGCCCGAAAGGAATGTTGCGCCGAGGTCACGTCCTGTCCGGTGCTGAATGTCACGGATGGCAAACAGCAGGTTCATCGCCCTTTGCGAGCCTTTGGTATTGCCGATACCGGCAACCCTCGTGTGGCGTGTCTGAAATATTAAGTTCTTGAAAATGTG
>CAJJWN010000087.1 GCA_905196835.1 uncultured Prevotella sp.
CGGATTACAAATCCTTATAATAAGAACCGGCGGATTGCAAATCCGCCGGAACAAAAAGGTTTCTGTGTTTCGGCGTGATTTGCAATCCGCCGAACTATACTATAAGGATTTGCAATCCGCTCAAACCGTCATGCCTTGCCGTCTGCAAACAAGGATTATTCAATCGGATTACAAATCCTTATAATAAGAACCGGCGGATTGCAAATCCGCCGGAACAAAGTTAGCTGTGTTTCGTTTGCTTCTATGTTTCGTTTGCTTCTGTGTTTCGGCGTGATTTGCAATCCGCCGAAATATACTATAAGGATTTGCAATCCGCTCAAACCGTTGCGCCTTGCCGTCAGCAAACAAGGATTATTCAATCGGATTGCAAATCCTTATAATAAGAACCGGCGGATTGCAAATCCGCCGGAACGTAAGAATATGTTTCAGTTTTGACGCTGCAACGTGAGCGGAATATCCCCGCTGCCAGTTGCATACTGCCAGCCTGTACCTGCGCTGGTCAATACCGAGTTCATGTGGCCCATGGCTTCGGTCCAAGTAGTTCTGCCACTCACTTTCAGGGCTTCGCTGGCACTGTTGCCTGTCATATCATAGCCGATACCCGTGTCTCCGGTCACTGTACCGTCCCAGTAGCAGGCGTTGAGGATGCCGGAGCCATAGTCGTCTTTGTAATTCCGTCCTGCTACGCCGCCTGTGCTGCCTGACGCTCCGGCGACGCTGCCCGTGGCGTGATAGCAGGCGTTGACGATACTAGCAACGTTATCGCCAACCACGCCGCCGACATACGCACCGTCACCTTTGACATCGCCCGTGGCATAGCAGGCGGTAAGGACAGCTCCGTTGCTGTTGAGTCCCACCACGCCGCCGGCATAGGAATAAAAATTACTGTTAATTGTTGCGGTGACACTGCCCGTGGAGTAGCAGGCGATGATAGAAGCACTGCCTAACATCGCATCATTTTGTCCCGCTATACCGCCGACGTAGACCTTGCCTTCCACCGTGGCGGAAGAGTGGCAGTCGGTGATACTGCCTTTACGGTGAAATCCGGCTATGCCGCCTACATAGCTATTATTTGACGAACCTGTCACGCTGCCCGATACCGAGCAATTCTCGATGGTGCCCCTATTCTCTCCCGCTATGGCACCTACATTGGAATTAGCTGTTACATTCACTTTGTCCAGTTTTAGGTTCTTCACCGTACCTACATCATCGATGGAAGCGAACAATCCTACGTTATCCATTGCCGACTGGTTGATGGTCAGCCCCGTGATGGTCTTTCCGTTGCCATCGAAAGTGCCTGCAAAATTCGGTATCGGTGTCCACTCCGTGCCCGTGAGGTCGATGTCAGCGGCAAGGGTGCAGTTCAAGTTCTGTGTCGGATCGTTTTTCATTTCCGTTGCCCAAGCCTCCAAGGCTGCAGGAGAAGACACGATGTATGTGGTGCCGCCATCGGCAATCTCCAGGCCGATGATTTCTGTTTCCGTGTCGTCCCATTTCTTATCAATGCTTGCCGTGAAAGTCACGTCAGTCAGGCCGAGGTTTCTCACATCGCCCACGAGGGTGGTATGCATGTTCGGGCCAAGCGGCACGTTGGAAACAGGCTGGCTGTTTGTGCCGTTGGTGAGGGTGATGTTTTGCGTCTCATCTTTCACCAAGGCGTAGAATGAGAATACTACCGTACCTTCTTCTGTGCCGATAATGGCACTTAAAGGTTCATCTTCTGGTTTTGGAGAAAAAAGTTCATTAGTCACTGCACCACCTACAGGAAGATTTGTACTCGCCGTAGCATCACTTCTATAGGCATTCACATTATATGTGGTGTAAGTGGTCGGCACAGTAACGCTAATTTTACTGCCTGCTTCTACATCGGTAGTGGTCTTCAGCGTCACTTTCGCCACAACGTGATTCAATAAGGTTTCGATTGTCGGGTCAGTCTTGCTGATTTTCTTTTCCACACGGTTGGCAAAGGCGATGCTCCCTTTTTTGTACGTCACGTTGTGCAAATCGGCAGGGATGTCGGTTGTCGAATTGTCCGCCCAAAAGAGGAAGACGTAGGTTTCATCCGCTTTCAGATAGATATTGGCAGTGAAGATGTTGTCTTGGTTGTCATCAGTCAGACGAGTGGGCGTGGCATAGTCATTATCCGTGTAAGCGGTGCCGTCGGGTCGGCATACCTGCACGTAGTAATACTCGGCTTCATCATAATAATCGCCTATCACGCGCGTCTGCACACCGTCGCCCACGGCAGCAGAGAGGGTGACGGGCACGAGGCCGTCTGGCCCCGTGTCCGTCATCACTTCGTCCTGACTGCAGGATGCCAGCAGCACGGCGGCTGCCAGTACCGCGAAAATGTTTCGTTTGATGTTCATCATTCTTGTTGTCTTTATATGGCAACAAGCGTGGCGATGAAAGAAATTGTGTAGAAAAGGGAGTGCCTTTGCCGGTCACCCTGTCTCCTCGGATTTGCAATCCGAGGAATGTGAGTATGAGGATTTGCAATCCGATACTTTATTGCGTTCCGCTTTTATTAATGTACTTTTTAGCGGATTGCAAATCATTATATTCGAACCTGCGGATTGCAAATCCGCAGGAACGGGATTGCTTTAATTTCTAATGCCATAATTTACTGTATTATAGTTTATAATACAAAGTTAGCTACTTTTTGTAAAAAACAATCCCCTTTCCACACAAAATCTTTCAAAGAACGCTTGCTTTTATTCATTTTCCGTTCCCCGGTGCCGGCAGCACGGCGGCTGTCAGCACCAGGAGTGTTCGGAATCTGTTTCGCATATTATTTATAGTTGTCAATATTTATATCACCACCTGTTTCAGGCGTTGTCCAGTCGGTAGTTGTAGTGGCCGTGATATTGCCCTCAACCATTCCGGCGTTGTAGATGTCGCCCTTCAGCGTGATGTGGGTGTTGGCTGAAACGGGAACATCTGTAATGGTAATCTCTGGGTTCTCTTTCGGGCCGTCGTACCACAATGTAAGCGGCTGATTGCTGCCGTTGCCCAAGACGTAGAAATGGCCTACTTCCGTATCGGCAACATAATTATCAGGGTCGGCTTTAAACGTATAGCCCTCAGCCTGCCCTGTCACTTCTCCCGTTGCCACGTTGTACGTACTGAACACGGTCGGCACGGTGACGGTCAAGGAATAATTACCGCCAACGGTGAAATCTGAAGTGGTTGTCACGGTCACACGGAAAACGACGTGCTGCAACTCTATGCTTACGCCTTGTGAGTTCCACATTACGTCGTCTTCACTCCCTGCCCACGCGATGGTCTTCCCGTTGGTGTATGCCACGGCTTTCAAGTCAGTATGAGCGTTGCTTTGGTCGGCGCTTGTTGTTTCCGTGTCCGCCCAGAAGAGGAAGTCGTAGGTGTTGGCCCCATTGAGGTACACCGTGGTGGTGAAAGAGTCACCATCCGGGTCCATCGATATGGGTTTGGAATTGCCGTCTTCCAAAGGATTGCCGTCTTTATCAAGTATCTGCACGTAGCAGCGCGCAGCATCGGCATCGCCTGCGGCGCGTGTCTGCATCCCGTCTGTGGGCAGGGAGGCGGTGATGGTCA
>CAJJWN010000088.1 GCA_905196835.1 uncultured Prevotella sp.
ATGCAATCGTTTCTGTGCCGCCTGTTAGTATTGGTATTCACCTTCAACTGTATCGCACCGGCGCCCGGCGTGTGGGCTCAGTCCGCCCCGCGCAGAACCGGCATTCCCCCCGCGCGTCCTTCCTCCGAGGAGCTGCAAAACCGCGTCAACGAACAAGTGGAGCAGCAGATGGAAGAGAGCCTGACGGCGGCCGTGGAAGCGTTTGAAAAGGCCGAAGGCACCCAGGACCTGACCAACGCCATCGTGCGTCTGCACGGCGTAATGGACGCCAAATACGCCCGGGAACAGCAAATCAAACGCCAGCAGGAAGAACAACAGCGCCGCGAAGAAGAACGGAAGAACCGCTACGTGGCTCCGGCCAGTTCCACCTATGTGGCGCCGCGCATTGATCCGAATTTGATAGCCCCCAAAAAACTCACGCAGAACGAAGTGCTTGCGCGCCTGGAAAAAGACGAGCTGTTAATTACGGATATGATTGATTACATTGATCCGTTTGACCCGGCGCAGAGCTCGCTGCTGAACACGGTATACGCCAGCGAAGTGTTAGGCAACTCCATTGACGCGTTTTTACAACAGCCCGACGACGCCACGATCGCCGAGCTGAACGATATTATCCCGATGGCGCAGCTGCGCGTGCTGTACCGTTTGAACAAACTGCTTCCCCAGTCCGTTTCCAGCACGGAGCATATTATGGCGGTCGGCTCCCTGCGCATCACGCTGTGGAAACTGCACACCTATTTCACGAAGACCGGCCAGGAAGACCCGCTTTTGCAGGCCGCCCAGCTGATTGCCGACGAAGCAAACGCCAAGCGACAATATCAAGAAGATTTAAAAAGATATCAGCGGGAATCCCAAAAGGTCAAGCAGTATAACCGCCAGGTCCGGCAGAAGGCCGCCTCAACAGTAGTCCGGGACGGTCCGCGCACTATATACTTTGAGCAGCCTTTGCCTGCCAAGCCGAAAAAGCCCCAATTTCCCAAGCATTCTTCCCTGCTCACGTCGCTCACGCCTGATGTGTATGCGAAAATAAACGCCCAGTTTTTACAGGAACTGAACACGTTAAAAGCCGCCAATCCCGAAGAAGGCGATAAAGAATACCAGCTGCTTCTGGCCCTGGCCGACTACGCCACCGTATACGCCATGCTGACAAGCCCCAACCGGGTGAAAGAAATCGTCAAACTCTTTGACGGCAAAATCAACCGTAACCTGCGTGGAAATGTAATACCTGGCGGCGATTTCAAAACGCAGTACAGCGCGGTGCTTAACGCCATTTTTACGGCCGTATTCGAAATGACCAAATACTCGCCGCGCACCTCGGGCGACTGGTACAGCACGGTTGCCATGCTGAAAGATTTTTCAGACCCGGAACAATACTCCATCCCCACGCGTATCTTCGCGCTGGAGGCGGCCAGCCTGTTGTTCGGCTTCAACCCGGACTGCCAGCAAATTCCCAGCGGATTTTCCTATTTGAACTGTAATACCGTCCGTACAGACCGGGACGACCAGCTGCGCGCCTTGTTTGCGGCGCGGACGGTGGATATTTATGCCCCGCTGAATTGTACGCATTACCTGGCGATGGAAGATTACGGGCTGGATTCCAAACAAATGCAGATGCTGGCGGACAAGCTGGCGTATATCTACAACGGTTTCGCCAATGACGACTTGCAGTGGGATACTTCCCGCCCGCGGGACAAACGGAGTTATGTGCTGGACAAAGCGAAATACGGCAGATCGTTAATTTTAAACGGCCCCACTTCCGTCCCGAGGCTGGCCCCGCTCAGCGGAGGGCACTTATTTCAACTGCCTAATGGCAAATTAAAAATAATCAGCGGGTTTGGGCGCTCTTCGAGAGGCTACTGGGTTGAGATGAATTTGCAAAACGGCATCAACGCCAAAAAGCGCGGTGACGAATACGGTATGCAGTTCGCCCTGTTTGTGGGCAATGCGATTTTCTGGGTCTACGGCGGAGAGATATTCTCCCTTATCGGCACGGCGTACCGCACCACCAAAGGCGCGATGATGGTATTGCCCAAAGCCATTAAAGCCGCTTCCGCGGCCCAAAAAGGCCACCGGACCCTGGCATTTACCGTAAACATCCAAAAAGGCGTACGCTACGCCAATACGATGAATAAACTGAATAAAGCGGGCGTAACCGTATTGGCCGAAACCACCGGCACCCGGATGGTTACCCGCCCCGTGGTCGCACAGCCGGCTGCGGCGGGCACCAAACTGCTGCCCGGAGCCGCGGGCAAACCCGGTAAAGTGGCCATGGAAACGGTGGAAGAAACCTTCACCCAAACCAGGCCTATCCGCTCTATGTCCGGGCTTAGAAACCCGAATTTAACCAACTTGACGTTCAGCCAGCCGCTGCCCGGGTTTACCACCCAGCTGGGCACGGTAAATCCCGCCGCCAGAGAAATGCTCAAAGGCGGTATCCGCAATTACGACCAGTGGAGAAGACTCAGCCGCAGCTTAATCGGTGCGGACGGAAAGTCTTTCCAGCTGGCCAACCTTACCGGGGCGGAAATCAGCGCGCTTAGAACCGAAGCCCAGCTGATGATGGCCACCCGCCAAGCCGCCCAAGACGGCGCGTTTGACCTGTGGCTCCCGCTTGCCCCCAAAGGCTCGCCGATTAACGCCGCGGGAGAGTGGTACAATATGCGCTTTGGTGTTCCGCAGAATATGACGCTGGCTCCTTCGGCCGAAGGGCTGGTGGGCGCCATTTCGGAAAGAATCCCCCTGAGCGCGCATAGCATCGGCAAAGGCAGCTACCTCAATCCGCCCACCAATCCGATGGACTTTTCCACCACGCTGGGCTTGCCCAGCATGCAGAGCATGCAGGAGTGGATTCCTTCGCTGACCAAACATTTAATGGAAACCAAGCAGTTCTCCGTATTGGGCGAATATGCGCTTAAAAATACGCGCTTCTGGTCCGGATTTAACCAGAACCTTAAATTCTTCGGCGCATGGGCGGGATTGGATATGGCCACCTATCCTTTTATGCAAAAATGGATTATAGACACCGCCGCCGCCGACCAGAACGCGGAAATGAAAAAGCACGGAGACGCGTTTGACCCGGCAAAACTGGCAGAAGACCAGGCCGCGCAGGAAGAACAGGAGCGCGAAATCATCGCGGCGGGAGGCACCGTCAACAATGCCCAGCTGAGCACCTACAACGACGTGGTTTCCACGCAAAATACCTCCTCCGAGGGCGCGTTAGTCGTGTTCCCGATTCTGGCCGGCCGCCACAGCCTGGGTAACTTGTCCTTCGTATCCGACCAGGACAAGGCCGCCTTTGATATCTTTGCCCGGCGCATCCAGCTCAACCGCGCCATGCGTGAACAGGCCAAAGTGCGCAAAATAAAATACGAAGAAATGAAAAAACAGGCGGCGGAACAGCTGCGCACCATGTTTAAAGAACAAATCGCCGCGGACAAGACGATGTACGAGGAATACTTCCTCTCCGTCGGCGGCCCGGCGGCTAAAGCCAGAATCACGGCTCTGTTTAACGCTTACGAAGCCAAAGTG
>CAJJWN010000089.1 GCA_905196835.1 uncultured Prevotella sp.
AAGTGGATTTCAAACCGTTTACAATTTCCACATCTTCATCTCGAGGTTTTTGATTTCCTCGTCAGTCAAATCCCTCTCAGGAAACTTTATCGTATCCGTAAACTCCTCGAAATAGTAGAAACCGTCAAGTTTTTGTCCGATTGCCATTCCTTGTTCGAACAGCCAACGGACATTATTACCATAAACGGAAAACATACCTGTTCGGCATGACCAGAAGAAAAAGTAACCTTCTCCTATATCCGCCAAACTGTACATTTTTTGCAAAAAAACATCAGTGAAAACAGCCGGACTTTCATAACCAATACTTTCAGGTGCGATGTATCCCAATCCGTTTTGAAGCCTGCCACCTTTAAGACGAAAGTGCTTTATTGGAATCATGAACACGCTGCCTTTATATTCCGGAACGGCTGTACAGACATATGCAACATAATCATCACCCATATCTATAGGAATACTGACAGCAATGAATGAGTCTGCATCTGTCATACTCTGAAAATCAAAATCTTCAGGATTGCTGCGTACTATGTCTCTAATATTTGCCTTTAGTGTCTTATAGTTGCTTTTGTATTCCTCCACGACCTCGCTCATTGAATTGTATTCCGTTTTGGAACTTACCGGGTATTTGCGTCTTTTCACCGTCGTCTTGTTGTTTTGGCTGCCTGGGAAACTGTTAAATTGCGACTTGAATAAATGTTCTTTTTTCATAATGGTTCTATTTGTTTAATTGTTTTTGTACTAAATACTTTATCCTCAATTAGTTACATTCATGTGCTCTTGGAAGTACAAGGACATAATGGTGGCTTGCAAGGACAGGTGGTGGCCTTATCCTCGCCCTAATATCTACTTTAAACATACCAGGGATTTTTTATGGGAGGACGCCGGATGTGTCCTCCGGAATGTTAAACGAATGGAGGCAACAATAGCTTGCTCCTTGCCTTGGAGTTCCTTGTCCTGTAGTCGTACAGGGCCTTGTCCATCATCGGGGAATCGGTGAAGCGCCTGTTCTTGGCCAGCCTTGCCCATCCTTGCAGCACCCAGTTCATTATCCCGGGAAGTTCGGCGCTTGTGATTTTCCTGGCCAAGTCCGGGTCTATCCTGCTCTTGGGGATGCGGACGTTGAACGGGGCTATGAGGAAACGCCTGAAGAAACCGTTGGAGTTGTCCTTAGTTCTTGGCAGCTCGTTAAGGCAGAACATCATCCTTGCATAGTCGGTCAAGGTGGTCACGTCCTTGTAGAGTATCTTCGTGCTGATAGGCTCTCCGCTCGCTATACGCTTGAACAGGTCACCGGCAAAGGCATTGGGTGCCACGTCGGAACAGGTGTTGAGCAGCTTCCCCGCAAGATTGGACCTGCTGTTAGCTCCATACTCCCCACAAAGGTCGGACAATGACTCGTGGGATATGTTGCCTTTTCCCACCAAAGCCTCGATGATGTCTACGAAAACCGACTTACCGTTGCATCCCGACCCGTAAAGGAAGAGCACTTTCTCCAGCTTTAGGTTTGGCATGAAGAGCCAGCCTATGTACTCCGCCAAAACCATCCTGCACTCTTTTTCCGGCACGACCTCGTTTAGGTAACTGAAGAACATGGGACATTGGGCACTTGCGGAATAGCCGTAGGGTAGCACGTACCTGAAATAGTCCTGCCAGTTGTGCCCGCCGAGTTTCATCGTCCCCAAGTCCAGCGTGCCGTTCATGAAGTTTATCTTTCCGGTGGCCTGTTTCACGTTAAGCATCATGGCAGTGTATGGCATTTGGGCGGCCAATCCGTTAACAGTCTCCTTCCTTGAAGCAAGGCAATAGTCCCCGCAAAGTTTGGCGAAGGCATACTTCATGAAGACCTTGAGTTCATGCTCCTCTATATGTTCCCAATGAAAGCCGGTAAACAGGCACATGTTCCCGTCGAAGTAAACGAATGGATAGCCGGAGTTCATGGCGGCTTGGTTTATCTCGTTGCACACGATGTGGTATTCCGCACTTTTGCCCTTGAATGCGTTTGGCTTTGGATGCAACGAGTTTATTATGCCGTTAAGAATTCTATTCTTCATATCCGCTTTGTTTTAATTGTTTTTGCCAATTTCCAACAGTGATATTGCAAGTTTCCACGAACACATTGTCGTTACAAAGCATCCCTTCGTCCTTCAAAGCGAAATAAAGATTAATGTCCCCGGCAATTACCAGCTTCCTGTCTATATCGCAATCCAATCCGGTAACAATGTCGCCGTTATCGTCCACTATGCTTTCCTTGTGACTTTTCAGCCGGCATAAAGCGTCATGGGCATGGATGACAATGTTGCCCCTGTAGCACTTGAGGATGCCACGAAGCCTGTTTATGACCCCGTTGTCTATGTTCTTGGGGTGTTGGGGGAGGCAGACTATGAATCCGCCCTCCCGTAATTGATTGAATGTCATCATCATGGGTTCGTAGTGGTTGTCTTGTCTATTGCCATCAGTCTGTCAAAGAGTTCGGAGAGCTTTGATTTGACGAGTCTGCCACGGTCAGTCCCCTTGAAGCCCTCAATTTCATCAACCATGTCACGGTCAAATTTGGATGCGAACTCAATGAGCGTATCCAACGCATACTTTTCGTCTTTGGCACTCATAAGTTCGTTGCGCTTGTCAATAATCCATTCCGGGAAGAACTTGCAACCCAATATGTTAGCCTTAAAATGCTTCCTGAAAGCCTCGTACAGTTGCTTGCCATCGCTAAAGTTCGAGTCGTCACTGATTTTCGTGTAAACTTCATTGGCTTTATCGTCAATACCTGAAGCCTTGATGAGCTGTGTTTTCGTAGGGACTTTCCTTTCGAGCCTTGCCCATTGCCAGGCAGCCGTATCACCACCTTCATGCGACATTTTCTCTACCCATACAAGCATCTTGTTCTTGGCAGCGTCATCCTTTGCCATTATCAGGCTTGAGAGATAGGCCTGCCCGTCCCAGGGAGCCGTCACGATGTTGGATTGCCTTAACAGCTCGTAAATGGGTATCCTGTCGTTAAGCGGAAGGGTGAAGTAACATTCAATCCTGTCCCCTTCGAGCCTTTTTTGGTTGAGTTCATTCACTGAAACAAACCTGTGCCCTCCATCGATTATCACAAGGATTTTGTCAACTCCCGGTGTTTCCAGTGTTACTTGCCTGCCATCCTCGTCTATGACTTCAAGACCTTCATTAAGGCATTTCCTTGCTTCTACAATCATGCAGGGAGATACGACCCCGAACTTTGATATTGACTTTTTCTTTTTGTTAAGGGCGCTCTTTTTCGGAATCCTGTTCGTCCTTAGCGTTGCGAACCTGTAGCCCTTGAAACGTAAATCCGATTCACCGTAAATTGTGAACTTTGACAAG
>CAJJWN010000090.1 GCA_905196835.1 uncultured Prevotella sp.
TTAAATTATTCCTTTTCGCTATCTTTGATTGCTATTAAAATGATAGGTTATGAAGAAACTTCTGTTCATATGGCTTGCATGGGTTGTAATAGGCGAACTTTCTGCCCAGAATAACAATTATGCAGATATGTCTGCATTTGTTGCTAAGGATAAACAAGCAATGACTGAGGAAAGACGGATACATAAACTTGCCTCTATACTAGTAGAAACTGACAGTCTATTGGGTTGGAATGACGAAGCTTATTCAGTTAAGGTTGCTAAAAACAAATGGCACTCAGGAGAAGCGATGTTTCTCTTACAAGGGGGTATAGCTTCTGTTGTATATAAAGGGCAGGAACAGTTTAAAGATAAATATGGAGTAGATTACTATGATTTTGGCTGTATCGCTCCCATTTCGGAACGACGAATGAAAAACTATAATACCGCCATTATGGATTATCTGACAGACCGTTTTGGGGAAGAATGGCGTAGCTATATACGAAAAGATGTGCCGGGATTCAACGAGTACGGTAAAAAGGCATTCAAAAAAATAGAATACGATGATAGTGGCATAGCTATAACAGTTTTGCCAGTTGTCTTCAGATTCTTGGGTAAAGCCGTAGAGCTGAATAAGGGAGATTCAGAAATCATTCGTGAACTAGTCGGTCACAAGCCTCTAATCACCATCGTTTTTTTGTACCGTGGAATAGAATATTGTTTTCCTGTTTCTTGCAGCATTGACGCAAAAGAAATTCCGATAACCCATGAACTGATTGAAATAACGGTTCGGTTTTTCAATCCTAAAACATTTAAGTATTCCACAAAAACAATACCTTATCCTTTGGGTATTATTGAGCGAATTGATTACTTAAATTGATAATAAGAAAAAATGAGTAAGAAAAGATTTATTGCATCTATTTTTTCTCCGATTAAATGCTTGAAGTATTATAGTAGCTTTTATTTTCATAGGCTCTTCAATGGTAAAAATGATGCTCGATATTGTATGGTATCTTTATCTGAACGGCATTATAAAGTAATTACAGAGTATCGGGTTTACCAAAGTTTTATCAACTCTGGCCAGCCTGTTTATGTCTTACCGGCAGAGTGCAGCATTACAAATTTGTCACAGGCTGTTTTTTCGTCTCTTGCGGCAAGCCATGTCGTAATACGGCGTAAAACGGAGGCTGGTGCAGACTATCGCAGATTGATAAAGGAAAAATCATTGAAAAGATGGTATGGGGCTTCCGCGTTTTGCTATGTTACGCTTTATCCAGTTACAAAACAAATTAAGATATACGCACTTCGACAAACGGATGGTTCTCGTGGATTGGACAAAGTAGAAAATTCTACCATATTGATTGACTATATAGTCGGCAAGGAGGACTATGTTTCAGAACAAATTGTAAGCTTATTGAATAAAGAGTTATCCCAGAGGAAACAGTAAAAACATGTTTTATATTTACAATAAATTGATATGTTTTAGATGTTATATATTAAATCAATTAAAAGTAAAAGCGAATAAAAATGCTATATTCTTCTTTTCGTCCGCTTTATTTTTTAGGGAATACTAAACACCTATACCTTGTCCGTTCTTGATTTTCCAATCATACTTGCCCTCTGCAACATCGCCAACCTCCTTGAGTGTATGTCGATGTTTTATTTCGTCAAAAGGCTGTCGGCTTTCCGCATAGTCGCAGAGCCATGCGCCGACCATATTCCGCTGCTCGGTCGTTTCGCCGTATTCCTGCATTACGCTCTTGATGTCGGCAGCTTCGGACGGGGCGAAGAAAGACTTGTGCTGCTCCGTGCCGAAATGAACAATCGCATTAATGGCTCGCTTAAAGACCTCGTTTGCCTTGTAAAGAATATCGGCAAGCATGTTCAGAATATGCCTGCTCGCTTTCAGCGTACTCTGCAACAAGCGGATGGTCTTGTCTTTCTCCGCCGTGGCTTGGCCCACCGCTTGGCTGATGCGCTGCCGCTCGCCGTCCTTTTGCTCCTGAAGCTGCCGTACCGCCTTGTCCCTTTCAATGGCAAGTGAACGATTTTGCACCAAAATCCGGTCACGCTCGGCTTCGGCTTTCTGCTTCTCTGTAACCAATGCATTTGTCAATTCCTCCACCTTGTTCTTGACGGCATCGGGAAAGGCTTTCCTGATGCGCTCGTTCTCGGCTTTCAGTTTGGCGTTTTCCTTTTCGATTGCTGCGGATTTGCCCACCCCGACAAGACTGCCAACACTATCCAAAATGCTGTCCATTTTCGCCTTGCGCTCGTCTTTGAGTTGCCGCTCCTTGTCGGCAATCTCGCTGTCAAGCGATTGTCGGTATTGTTCTTTCGCTTTGTTCTCGCCCTCGATGTGCCGTCGTTCCGTTTCCGCTTCCTCCTTGGCGGCAAGGGCTGCTTCCTTTTCGATTTTGACCCGTTCCGCTTCCTGCTTCTGCTTGGCGATGATGAAGTCCGTGCGCTCCAAATGTTCCTTGCCCGTCACCTCCTTTGAGGTGCCCCTTTCCATCTCCAAGCACTCAGCCAAAACCGTCTGCATCTCGCTCATGGCTTTCTCGTCCAGCTTGCAGGACTTGCCCGTATCATGGTTCATCCAATCCCATACGATATGGGCGTGGAGGTTGGGCTTCCATGTGGCATTGTCGCCGGGTATTCCGTAATGCCCCTCGTCACGGTGGATGAACACCTGCAGGGCTGTGACACCCCAGCGCTCCCTGCACACCTCACAGAAACGCTGCAACTGCTCCATAGTGGTGTCCTCCTTGATGACAACCACGCCCTCCTTGAGCGGAGTGCTGCCACGGACGATGGTCACCTTGCCCGTCTTCTTGTTCACCCGTTCACGGTCTTTGGTCTGCATCGCACGGCCTGTCTTTTCCTTGACCATTGCGGCTATCTGGTTGTAGCGGTCGGTGAGCGTGGCTTCACCGAAATCAGGTGATACCCATGTTTCATTTCCTGCCATGAGGTCGGTACGGATGTAAAACTTCTCCTTGCGGATATTGGCGAGATATTCCGCTGTCCGCCTGTTGTGCGCTTCGCTGCTGCCGACGTTGCACGGCTTGATGTTAATGGATGTCTTCTGTGCCATAGGCTTGTCTGTATTTTGGTTTCACTTCGGGTTATTAGGGCAGAGCCTTAATCGGAGGGTGCAGGGAGAGGGTCACTTCCTGCTCCGGGTTCTTAGGGGTGGAAGCCACTA
>CAJJWN010000091.1 GCA_905196835.1 uncultured Prevotella sp.
TGACCATCACCGCCTCCCTGCCCACAGACGGGATGCAGACACGCGCCGCAGGCGACGCAGCCGTAACGCGCTGTTACGTGCAGGTACTCGATGCAGACGGCAACCTTTTGGGTGGTGACAACTCCAATGTGAAGCCAATGACTTCTGCAACGGACGGAGGCTTTATCACCACGGTGTATTTGAAAGAGGGCGTGCAGTACGACTTCCTCTTCTGGGCGGACACGGAAGATACCCAAGCCGCTGCTCCTACAAACTTGAAAGAGGTGACATACAACACCGAAGGGAAAACCATCGCCTGGGCAGGACGTATCGACAACAAAGCGTGGGACGAGAAAGGCGTGGAAACAACTTTGCAGCACATCGTGACCCGTGTTAACGTAGTGAATAGAGACAATGCCCTCACCGTCAGCGATGCCTGGCCACTGACTATCACATTGGATAACACTTACAATGCGTACAACGTGGAAACGGGAGAAGCGACGGGGATTGCCGTCGGCTATGCTTTCCGGGCTGTTAACGGAAGTTATGATCCCAATGAGGAAGTAGGATATTTCTACGTGCTGGGCAACAAACAAAACCAGAAACTTGCATTGTCTTATGCCGGTCCGCTGGGGAATAATCCCATTTACATCGAGAATTTCCCTGTTTTACCCAACTATCACATCACGCTGAGCGGCGACATTAAAAATTCCGGACTTGTTGAAGGTGCTGTCAACGCTACCGTGGAAGATGAGTGGGGCAAAGACTGGTCAGTACAGTTTATTAACGACTAATGCCCTGTTATCCATTGGCAGCCAAGAAACGGAGCATTGCTGGATAATGAGGGTTTTGATTACGCGAGGATAAAAGCAAATTTATATGCTTTGCCAAGTGTAAAAACGTGAGATGACCCAGGGTGTGAAGCAATCGCCACACCCACTTTGACATAACATAAAAACAAGCAATGATAAACAAGAAAATCTTATCACCCCTGATGCTGGCAGCCTCCGTGCTGCTGGCATCTTGCAGCCAGGATGAATTGATGACTGACACGGGGCCTGACGGCCTCGTGCCCGTCACCCTCTCGGCTGCCGTGGGCGATGGTGTGCAGACGCGCACTGTTGACGTGGACGATGACGAAGATGCAACGTATTGTTACGTGCAAGTATGCGACGAACAAGGAAACGCATATACCGATAATGACTATGCCACGCCCACTCGCCTGACTGATGAAGACAAAGACGGAACTTTCACAGGCAACATCTACTTGAAACCTGGTGTAAGCCACGTATTCCTCTTTTGGGCTGACAATGTGACAAGCACCGCCCCGGCGGACTTGCACAACGTGACGTACCAAGAGGAAAGCATCGCCTTTGCCGACCGTGTGGAACAGACCATCAGCAGCGTTGGCCCCACGGTCAATGCCACGTTGCAGCACGTAGTGGCGAAAGTGACGCTGAAGACCACAACGAATGTGGATGCAAGCGATAAAATCACCGTCACCATCCCAACCACCTATCAGGCATACAACGTGAACACTGAAGCCCCAATTTATGCGACAGACAATACGACTTTTGTGCATACGGTGACATCGGACATCACCGGTACAACGGATGGTGCGGAAGTCTTTTCGTTCTACGCCTTGGTGGATGAAGCCAACCAAAATTTGACCCTCGCCAAAGGCACAAACAGCCAGCGAGTTTCCAACGTGCCGCTCGGCCCGAACAAGCACACCACCCTCGTGGGTGACGTGAGAAACCTCGGCCTGACCAACGTGACTTTCACGGCAAACGTCGAAACAACTTGGGGCAGCACGCCAACAGAAATCATCGGCCTGGAGATTGCCGATGACGGCACATATATAGTTTCTTCTCCTGCAGCCTTGCAGGCTTGGGCAACAGCCGTACAAAGCAATCCGTCTTTGAACTGCACCCTTGCCGCTGACATTACCTTACCTACGCCTGCGGAAGGGGAAAGCAACTGGATACCTGTAGGTATGGAGTGGTCGGATATGTTTAGAGGTATATTTGATGGTGCTGGGCATACTATCAGCAATCTTGTGCTCAACACACCCCAACAAACCAGATGCCTATATACAGGTTTTATATCTACATTATATACCGGTGCTGTAGTAAAGAATCTTCACATAAGGAATGCTTCCGTCACTGGGACATCGGATGTGGTGGGTGGTATTATTGGACATCTTGCAGGTAGTTCTTCCGTTATTGGTTGTAGCTTTACGGGGGAAGTAAGAGGAAATTCCGCAAATAGTGGTAATGTTGGAGGAATTGCGGGGTCACTGGCAACAAATAGCTCGATTGCCGCTTGTTATTCATCAGGAACCATCTCAGCTTATGGATTAGCAGTAGCAGGCGGAATTGTGGGGACAATGAGGGGGACCTCGCTTACAGGGTGTTATTCTACCGCAAAAGTTACCGTCCAAGAATCCAGTTCATATTGTGGCGATATTGTAGGGAATGTTATAAATCAGGCAACAATAACCGCTTGTTACCATTCTGTTACGGATAAAGGTATTGGTCAAAATCTGGATAATACTTCTACTGTAGATATCATTCATATAGATGACACAAATAACATGTGGGAATCAGCTATGAATGCTATGAATGAAGCCTTAACTAACAATGGTTATAAATGGCAATGGAAGCTCAACAATGGAGAAGACAAAGGCACATTCCCATTGATAGTTGAAGAAACAGAGTGAAAACATTATAGACATGAGAAAGTTCATTGAAAGAATCGCGTTCTACATCCGCTACGAAATGACCGAAGAGGTCAAGGCGCGGATAGAACTGGGTGTGCTTTGCGGAACATTGCTCATCGCTTTTGGTGTGCTTGGCTATGGCCTGTATGGCTTATACCGGTTGGATCTGCAAAGGGCTGAACAGGAACGGGCTTCTCCGTTCCAGCCAGAGGAAGAACCCGACTGGGCCAATGATGCTTCTCATGCCAATCTATGACATTACGTTCCGGCGGATTTGCAATCCGCCGGTTCTTATTATAAGGATTTGTAATCCGATTGAATAATCCTTGTTTGCAGACGGCAAGGCGTGGCGGTTTGAGCGGATTACAAATCCTTATAGTATAGTTCGGCGGATTGCAAATCACG
>CAJJWN010000092.1 GCA_905196835.1 uncultured Prevotella sp.
TCGTAACAAGGTAGCCGTACCGGAAGGTGCGGCTGGAACACCTCCTTTCTGGAGCGTCCGGTCTCATGTTATTTGCGTGGTTCCTTTCGTTTCCGTTTCCTGTACCTGACATATCCGACTCTATGGGCGTTGAATCGCACAGGGCTTGAAGATGCCAGTCCTATAGCTCAGTTGGTCAGAGCGCCACACTGATAATGTGGAGGTCGGCAGTTCAACTCTGCCTGGGACTACGGTCTTGGGGGATTAGCTCAGCTGGCTAGAGCACCTGCTTTGCAAGCAGGGGGTCAACGGTTCGAATCCGTTATTCTCCACACGAAGGAGATCTGTGACATGATGTGACAAGCAACCAATGAAACAAAGCATAAGCCTTCCGCGGCACCACGCCGCGGGAGTGCGCGAAAGTAGAAAAGGGCGCATGGTGGATGCCTAGGCTCCCGGAGGCGATGAAGGACGTGACAAGCTGCGAAAATCCGCGGGGAGGCGCAAGTGGCCTTTGATCCGCGGGTGTCCGAATGGGACAACCCGTCACCTTGAAGGGGTGACATCCGCCAGTGGCGGAGGCCAACGCGGGGAACTGAAACATCTTAGTACCCGCAGGAAAAGAAAATAACAATGATTCCCCCAGTAGTGGCGAGCGACCGGGGAGGAGCCCAAACCGTCCGTGTTACGGCACGGGCGGGGTTGTAGGACCGCGCCGTTGGTCCATGCCCGCGAGTGGAACCCTCTGGAAAGTGGGGCCATAGGGCATGACAGCTGCGTACACGCAGCGGGTATGGGCCATAGCGGTATCCTGAGTAGCGCGGGACACGAGGAATCCAGCGTGAATCAGCCGGGACCATCCGGCAAGGCTAAATACTCCCGGGAGACCGATAGTGTACCAGTACCGTGAGGGAAAGGTGAAAAGAACTCCGGACAGGAGAGTGAAAGAGCCCCTGAAACCATGCGCCTACAAGCGGTCGGAGCACGCAAGTGTGACGGCGTGCCTTTTGCATAATGAACCTACGAGTTGCCGTGTCCGGCGAGGTTAAGCGGCATGATCCGCGCAGCCGGAGCGAAAGCGAGTCTGAATAGGGCGCGCAGTCGGATGCGGCAGACGCGAAACCGAGTGATCTACCCTTGTCCAGGATGAAGTCCGGGTAACACCGGATGGAGGTCCGCACCAATAAGCGTTGAAAAGCTTCTGGATGAGGTGAGGGTAGGAGTGAAAGGCCAATCAAACTCGGAGATAGCTCGTACTCCCCGAAATGCATTTAGGTGCAGCCTCGTCGTATGATCCGGCATGAGGTAGAGCGACTGATAGGATGCGAGGGCTTCACCGCCTGTCAAGTCCTGACAAACTCCGAATGCTTGCCGGAATTAGGCGGGAGTGAGGGCGCGGGTGCTAAGGTCCGCGCCCGAGAGGAGAAGAATCCTGACCGCCGTCTAAGGCCCCGAAATGGCGCCTGAGTTATTCTAACGAGGTCGGTTCCCCGAGACAGCTAGGATGTTGGCTTGGAAGCAGCCATTCATTTAAAGAGTGCGTAACAGCTCACTAGTCGAGGTAGCCGGCATGGATAATAATCGGGTATAAGGCGCCTGCCGAAGACGCGGGATACGAACAGTATCGGTAGGGGAGCATTCCATCTGGCGCCGAAGGCGGCCCGCGAGGTCCGCTGGAGCATATGGAAAAGCAAATGTAGGTATAAGTAACGATAAAGGGGGCGTGAAACCCCCTCGCCGAAAGACCAAGGTTTCCTGATCAACGCTAATCGGATCAGGGTAAGTCGGGCCCTAAGGCTCAGCCGCCAGGCGAGGCCGATGGCAGAACCGGTTAATATTCCGGTACTGCCGCCCGGTGTGACGCGGTGACGCGGATGTGACACTGCCGCCGGCTGACGGAACAGCCGGTTGAAGGGTGTAGGAGCAGACTGCCGCCGGCAAATCCACGGCAGGATCCGAACCTGAAAGTATGCCGCGCCCTTTCAGGGCAAGGCAATAGCGCAGGTAACCATGCCGCCAAGAAAACCCGCTAAACATCAGCCGGGTGGCACCCGTACCGTAAACGGACACACGTGGTCGGGTTGAATATACTGAGGCGCTTGGGTGAATCACGGTTAAGGAACTAGGCAAACTGACCCTGTAACTTCGGGATAAAGGGTCCCTCCTCGCAAGAGAGGGCGCAGCGAATCGGTCCAGGCAACTGTTTACCAAAAACACAGGGCTGTGCCAATACGAAAGTAGACGTATACAGCCTGACACCTGCCCGGTGCCGGAAGGTTAAGAGGAGATGTCACCGCAAGGGAAGCATTGAATTGAAGCCCCGGTAAACGGCGGCCGTAACTATAACGGTCCTAAGGTAGCGAAATTCCTTGTCGGGTAAGTTCCGACCTGCACGAATGGTGTAATGATCTGGACGCTGTCTCAACCGTGAGCCCAGTGAAATTGTAGTATCGGTGAAGATGCCGATTACCCGCGATGGGACGAAAAGACCCCGTGAACCTTTACTGCATCTTAGCATTGGATCCGGGCACGCGATGTGTAGGATAGGCCGGAGGCTATGAATCCGGGACGCCAGTCCCGGTGGAGCCGCCGTTGAAATACGGCCCTTCGTTTGTCTGGATTCTAACCCGCAGTGCGGGGACATTGCTTGGCGGGCAGTTTGACTGGGGTGGTCGCCTCCAAAAGCGTAACGGAGGCTCCTAAAGGTGCCCTCAGGACGATCGGTAACCGTCCTTAGAGTGTAATGGCAGAAGGGCGCTTGACTGGGAGGCCGACAGGCCGAGCAGGTAGGAAACTAGAGCATAGTGATCCGGTGTTTCCGCATGGAAGGGACATCGCTCAAAGGATAAAAGGTACTCCGGGGATAACAGGCTGATCCCTCCCAAGAGCTCATATCGACGGAGTGGTTTGGCACCTCGATGTCGGCTCGTCACATCCTGGGGCTGGAGAAGGTCCCA
>CAJJWN010000093.1 GCA_905196835.1 uncultured Prevotella sp.
TATTTACTAACCTAAACAATTTATTAACCTTTTGACGATGCAAAGATACAACGAAAATGCGTCCGTGTCAATACTTTCATGTGTGTTTTTGATATCTTAACAGCTTTTCTTGATGCAAATCAATAATTTGTGTGCGCAAACAGCGATTAAAATGCCCGTAAATTTGGAAAAATGCGTGATTTGTTATACTTTTGTGTCCGTTTAGTAAAATGACCTTGCATACGATGCGTGTCCTTATTGTAAATACAAGCGAGAACATGGGCGGGGCGGCCGTGGCGGCCGGCCGGCTGGTCGACGCGCTCAACAACAACGGCGTGAAGGCCAAGATGATGGTGCGCGACAAGGCTACCGACAGCCTCACCGTGGCTTCCGTCGGCGGCCGTTTGCGGAGCAAGTGGGCGTTCCTGTGGGAGCGGTGGTGCGTGTTCTGCCATCTCGGCTTCTCCCGTAAACGCCTGTTTTCCGTAGATATAGCCAACGCCGGAATAGACATTACTAGGACTCGCGAGTTTAAGGAGGCCGACATCGTACACCTGCATTGGGTCAATCAAGGTATGCTTTCGCTCCACGGGATAGGCAAAATCCTCGATTCGGGCAAGCCTGTGGTGTGGACAATGCATGACATGTGGCCCGCCACGGCCTTGTGCCACCTCACTTTCGGTTGCCGCAAGTATGCTGTGGAGTGCTCGCGGTGCCCGTTGCTGCCGTCGGCCAGTCCCTTTGGCGACGTGGCCCGGCGCGTATGGCGGCACAAGCAGAAGCTGCTGCGGCGGCCCGGCGGTCTCTCGTTCGTAGCGTGCAGCCGCTGGCTGGCCTCCGAGGCGAGGCGTAGCAGGCTGCTTGAAGGCGTGAGGATAACGAGCATACCTAACCCGATAGACATACGCACGTTCTGTCCGGGCGACAAGGAGGATGCGCGCCGCCGCCTCGGACTGCCCCTCGACCGCCGCCTCATACTGTTTGTGGCGCAGAATTTGTCTCACTCCAACAAGGGCATGGATTATCTCGTAGAGGCTTGCCGCACGCTTGCCGACGGGCAGGAGGATGCCGATGGCGGCTTCGGCGTGGTGATGCTGGGCGGTTGCGGTGCGGAGCTGGCCGATAGTTTCAGCGTTTCCGCTTATCCGCTCGGCTACCTGTCGGACACCGAGAAGGTAGTTGCGGCATACCGCGCGGCCGACCTTTTCGTGCTTCCTTCATTGTCGGAGAACCTGCCCAATACCATAATGGAGGCCATGGCCTGCGGCGTTCCGTGCGTAGCTTTCAACGTAGGCGGCATACCCGAGATGATAGACCACCGCAAGAACGGCTACGTGGCGGCGTACAAGAGTGCCGAAGACTTGGCCCGGGGAATGCGCTGGGTGCTGCAAGAGGCCGACTACGGCTGGCTTAGCCGCGCCGCCGTGCGCAAGGTTTCGGTGTCATACTCGCAGCAGAGCGTGGCAATGAAGTATATAGAAGTTTACAACCAAGCCCTTGCTTTCAGGCATTACAGGTTATGATAAAGTTCACGATAGTCACCATTACGTACAACGCCGCGCCCGTGTTCATGCGCACGGCCGAGAGCGTTCTTGCCCAGACGTACCGCAATGTGGAGCATGTCATAGTTGACGGGGCTTCAAGTGACGGTACGGCCGACATGGCCTTGGCCTACAAGCGGCGGTCTGACGAAGCGGTGAACGGCCACGAGGTGCGCGTCGTTTCCGAGCCTGACAAGGGGCTTTACGATGCCATGAACAAGGGCCTTCGCCTCGCAACGGGCGACTATGTGTGCTTTCTCAACGCAGGAGACTTCTTCCCCGACGCGTCAACCCTCCACCTTATATATAATAATGTGCGGCTCGGCGACTTTGAAAACGACAGGGAACGTATGCCCGCCGTGCTTTATGGAGACACCGATTTGGTAGACTCCGAGGGGCGGTACTTGGCCCGTCGCCGCCTAGCTCCGCCCGAAAGGCTTACGTGGCGTTCGTTCCGCATGGGCATGTTGGTGTGCCACCAGGCTTTTTACGCACGCTTAGACATTGCCCGCCGCACGCCTTACGACCTGCGTTACCGCTTCTCCGCCGATGTAGACTGGTGCATACGGGTTATGAAGGAGGCGTCGCGCATGTCGCTGCCGTTGGCTAACGTGCACGCCACCGTGGCCTGTTACCAACGTGAGGGGCAGACAACTGAAAATCACCGGGCGTCCCTTCGCGAGCGTTTCGACGTGATGCGCCGCCACTACGGGTTGGCAGTTACGCTGGCTGCGCACGCCTGGTTCGTGGTGAGGGCGGTGCTGAAGCGTGGCCGCAGATGACGGCTTTCACCCTGATTTACAATTAAATAACTAAAATTATTTGGCTTTTTGCCCTTTTGTTCCCTATTTTTGCCATTGTAAATGATAACAAGTAAAAACAGGAAAGGAGGCAATATGAAGAAGTTTATAGTCAGTTTGGCCTTGCTTGGGCTGTTCAGCGTCGGCACGATGGCCTTTGTCGGCCATGACGGTGACGAGCCGCCTGCGCGTCAGACGGAGCAAAGGCGCGGCCATTGCGGCTGGCATGACGATTGTGACGGCCGCCACCGCCACCACCGCAGGGGGGGATGTTGCGGCGATTACCGCCGTGATGATTGCCGCAGGGATTACAGATGCTGTGACGAAAGGTACGGATGCGGCGCGTGCCGGTACGACCGTTGTACGGTTGACGGTTGCCACGAGCGCGGCGAGTTGTGCCCGGAGTGTGCCGAATGGTGTGAAGAACACAGGCGCGACGACGTTTACAAGCGCAAGTAAAGGCTTTGTGACATGCAAATAAAACGGGTCAGGCATCAACTGTCTGACCCGTTTCTGTTTTCTTTCCGACCGCGTCTCGCATGTCAGTAGGCGGCAAACAGGCAGGCGGCTGTCAGCTCACGCTGGCAGCCGCCTTGACAATTTATTGACTTTAACA
>CAJJWN010000094.1 GCA_905196835.1 uncultured Prevotella sp.
CTCTACACTGTATATAATTCTTTTCTTTTAACGTATACCTTCAAGGCCGCCTCTTACTGCAGGAAGGAAATGTCCCCCTCCACGCAACAAAGGCGCTTCCTTACTCGCTCCTCGCCTGTGACAATCTTTCAAAGAACTTATGCCCGAGGGGCAAACCCTCAAAAGCGGATGCAAAAGTACACACTTTAAAAACAACAACCAAATATTACAACGAATTTCTTTTAATTATAGCTTAAATTTAACAGATGTTTACAACTAAAGGTGGCAAAAGCGTAAATTACACCTTATTATTATATAGCGAGTGAGCACAAAACATGACATAAACGAAATGCAATGATGCAAAATTTTCTTGCCGTTTAATTAAGCATAAGGCTCATTTCTGCACCCTCTCCGTCGAAAATAAAACGGGCGAGAGCGTCGATTGTGAGCTTCACGGCCGACTGACAAGGCTCGTCGGTCTGGCGCACCGTTCCGTCTTTCAGCACATAATATGCGTTGTTCATGGGTATGTCGGCATCCCCTTCCACACGAATTACCATGTCAACGCCGGGATGTGTCTCGACGTAAAGGCGCAAAGCTTTCTTCGCGTCGATGACGCGCAGCATGGCCGGGATGTCCTCCGTCTGCGGCTTGTACGCCTCTCCGGCAAGCCGAATATCGTCACGGATTACGCCGTAGCCGTCTTCATCGTGCAGCAGCACGCAGTTCCTGGCGCGCTGAATGCGGTCAAAGTCGGCGAAAGAAACGGCCATTGGGTCAGCAGGAGCAGGCTTGCACGTTATCACTTGGGCGTATCCGCACTTGCCGTACCAGCCGTAAAGCCACGCCTCGGCCGGTATGAGGGAGGCGAAGACGGTGTCCTTGTAATACAGGCGGAAGTGCGCTTGGCGCATGAGGTTGTTGCCGATGTCCTGTCCGCGGTAGCTTTCCGTCACGGCAACGCCGCTGATGTAGGCGGTGTTTACCTCCCTGCCACGATACAGCATAGGGTAAGGCAGGGTCTGGAGGGCGGCCACCACGCGCCCGTCCAACTGACAACAGACGTTGTACTCGCTCCTGTACACGCGCGAAAAGTAAAGCTGTATGAACTCTTCGGGGTCTCCGAAGGTGTCGCGCCACAGCTCCATCGTCTCCTGGCGGATGCGTCCCTGGTCCTCAAAATCGGCCAAAGGATGCTTCTCCATGATGACGTTTTTCTCCAAAAGGATGTCGGGCTTGTACGAGAGTTTTGCCCGTCGCAGGCCCTCGTCGCCCATGTCTTCCTCGCGGTTGACGTAGTAATACTGTTCGGGTATGTGCCTGGCAAACTCCTGATTTATAATAGTGAACGCCCCTTCATAGCCCACGTCGGCCTTCTCCACGCACACGTCGAAGGTAGTCTGGTTAATCGGACACCCGTAAGTGAACGCCACCATGCGCCCGTCAACGAATATTGCGCCGCCCGTAAGCCCCAGCTTGTCCCATCGGTTGAAGGCGCGCGTCATCGAGCGCAACTCTTCCGACAGTTCCTCGTCAGGCTCGTCGCCGTTGTCTTCCTTCGACACGGCGCGCCATTGCCGCTCCACTTCGAGGCACTGCGGTATCAGCTCAGGCGTAAGCTCGCGGTATTCATAATCGGGATAGAGGCTCTTGAACTTGTTGATATGGTTGCGCTTGCTCTGGAGCTTCTTGCCGGAGAGGCTTACGAGCTTGTCGCGCAAGTAGATGTAGTCGCTGTAATCGCGGTCGGGCTTGATGTCGAACGTGTCAGGGAAATGCTTTTCAATGATGTCGCGCATGTAGTTGCACACGCCAAGCATGAGGAACGGATGCCCCATGGCAATGGAGTCGTCGCGTATGGCGCGGATAACGCTTACCGAGCATTCGTCGCACGGTTCCACCTTGAGCGAGCCGTCCTCCTGCCGCCGCGGACGCGGAACGGGCATCATGTAGGCCAGGTGGCGACCCGTGTAGAAGCGGAACACGAGGTAGTCGTCAACCACGGCGTACTGCGTGTTGTACAGGAAACGCCAGCTGATTAGGTTGGCGAACGACAGGTCGCAGTTCTGCCTTTCGCCGTAGAGCGTGAAGCTCTGTATCAGGTCTTTGTCACCGACGGTTACATCCTTGAACTTTATCATGGCATTGAAAGATTGCGTTACACACGGCAAATTTATAAAAAACGCGCGTAACGGCAAGCATTCCTGCACAACTATTTTCGCCCTGCGAGACCGCCGCCTGCGGCTGCTTTCACGGCGCGTAGCGGTGCGTCTGTAACCGACTGACTGTCAATGCGTTTGCAAAAGGCCGTCTTTTAACGTGTAAAAGACGGCCTTTTAGCGTGCGATTGATGGCCTTTTGGAAGGCGAAAGACGGCCTTTCGGGTTCATCCGCAGTTTTGGTGTATAACGTATAGGTGCCAATCCCGTCCCCGAAGGGGTAAAACCGCTTCGCGGAAATTAACAATTAACAATGAGAAATTAAACCGTATTGTAGGTACTTGAGGTTTACTCTCGTCCCCGAAGGGGGCGAACTATGCTTAACCGCATGTGGAGTGACCGAAGGGAACGGAACCTGCGGTAAGTCTAAACTAACCCGCCCGTCCTCGAAGAGGGCGAACAGCGTTTACGGTTATGAGGTTTTACGGTTGTGAGGTTATGAGGCTTTACTGTCATACCGTATAACCGCAAGACCTCAATACCCCATA
>CAJJWN010000095.1 GCA_905196835.1 uncultured Prevotella sp.
TGAATATTTCGGCGAATTTGACCACATGTATCGGCTAATCTGACCAGTCGTATCGGCGAATTTGACCACCCTAATTTGAAGGGAATACAATTTCTTTAATATATTTGGAGGAATTGTATATGGCATTTGTAAAAAATATGAATGTAGTTAGGGAAGTTTTAAAAAATTATATTAATGATTCGTCGTTAAGCTATAGGAAACTTGGTGCAATGTGCTTTTGTTCAAAAAATACCGTAAAAAGCATCATAGATAGAGCATCTGCTGTAGGCGTGCCTTTTGACCAGTTAATAAATTACAATGACGAAAAACTAAAATCACTTATATATCCAAATTCTAATCCTTATTCAGGTGTTCCTGAGCCGGATGTTGAATATATAATTAAAGAGTTAAAAAAGAAACATGTTACTATGAAAATTCTTTTTGACGAGTATAAAGAAAAATTTCCAAATGGGTTAGGATATACTCAATTTTGTGAGAGAGTTAGAAAACACGAAAAAATATCCTCGATTTGCATGCATTTTGATAGAAAAGCCGGCGAAAAAATGGAAATTGATTGGTCTGGAGATACAATCAAATATTTAGAAAATAACGAAATTAAAAAAGCACATATATTCGTTGTCACGATTGGACTTAGTGGATATACATTCATGAAAGCCTTTCGAGATACCAAAAGTTATAGTTTTAACATGGGTGTAATGGAAGCATTAAATTATTTTGGTGGAGTTCCAAAAATAGCCGTTCCTGACAATGATAAATCAGCTGTAATTAAAGCATCTAAATATTCGCCAATAATAAATGAAGAATTTAAAAAACTTGCAACATATTATAATTTTGTGGTTTCGCCTGCACGTGTTCGCTCTCCTCGAGATAAACCTGTGGTAGAAAATACCGTTTTCAATGCGGCGGAAAGGCAATTGATTGGTGCCTCCCATAATAAAACGTTCAACTCTTTTAGTGAACTAGAAAAATTTGTTTATAATCAGCTCGAAAAATTTAATGAAAAGCCGTTTCAGAAAAAAGAAGGTACAAGAAAAAGTGTTTTTGAAAAAGAAGATAAACCCGTTCTGAATCCGCTTCCAAAAACACCTTACGAAATAATTATATCTAAAAAAGTAATTGTTGGTATCGACTATCATGTTCAATATAACCATAAATATTACTCAGTTCCATACACATATAGAGGTAAAGAGGTTATGTTAAATATTGCCGGAGATACTCTAAAAATATTTAGCTGTGATGATCTGATTGCTACACATCTGCTGATAAAAGAACCTTTAAAGAGATATTCAACATTAAAAGAACATATGCCCGAAAAACACAAGGCGTTAATAGAAAGAAGCAAAGATAATTATCTAGATTGGGCAAAAAATGTTAATGAAAGTGTCTATAAATTTGTCGAAAAGTTGTTTTCTAAGTACAAAATTGAAGAACAAGCTTATAGGTCTTTGGCTGGGTTGATTAATTTTTGTAATAAAGATAAAGCAACTTTTATTAAGGCAATTGAAACAGCAATTGATTTAAATAGTTACAGTTATTATTGCGTAAAAAACACTTTTGACGCACTTATTCTTTCAAAAAATAGCGCTGATACGACAGCATGGTCGGTTAACAATACTAATACAAGAGGAAAAGAATATTACGGAGGTGTTAATAATGAATATTGAAGATGTTAATCAGCAATGCAAAAAACTCAAGTTGGCTTCCTTACCTAAAGCCCTTGAGGATCAAGAAAACGCTTATGATATAGCTTCTATCCCTTTTTTAGATAGACTATATAATTTATTTTCTTATGAACTGGCAAGTCGAAAAAATAAGAAAATTAATCATCTTATTAGATCATCCAAAATTAGGTACGACGTTGATATTTCGCAAATTGATTTTTCAGCTGAAAGAAATTTGTCTAAAGAAACAGTAACAAATTTGCTAACTGGCGGTTACATCAAATTAGGTAGAAATATTGTTATTCAAGGTGCTACAGGGACTGGAAAAACTTACCTAGCATCTCTTTTCGGTCAAACCGCATGTAGGCAATTATATTCCGTAAATTACTATAGGATTGAAAGATTATTAACCACTTTAGCAATTGCTAGAAAAACAGGTGACTATGATAGAATCATGCGTTCTTTGAAGAAAGTTGATTTATTAATTCTTGATGACTTCGGAATGAATAAATATACGTTTGAAGAAACAAAAAATTTAATGGAGCTTATTGAGGACAGAAATGAATCAAAATCGATAATTTTTATTTCTCAATTAAATATTTCTGAATGGTATCAATTATTTTCCGACAACACATTCGCTGACGCTATAATGGACAGGATATCAAACAGAAGCACAATAATTTCTCTAAAAGGAGAGTCACTCCGAAAAGAAAATAAAAATTGAAAAAATATTAATTAAAAATTATAGTTTAATTAACAGTGTAATCACCTGTTAATCAAGGGTGGTCAAAATAGCCGATATGGCTGGTCAAATTATCCGAAATACTCA
>CAJJWN010000096.1 GCA_905196835.1 uncultured Prevotella sp.
TACAAGGGATGTACGTTGATGTTTATGTAAATATTCATTATACCGAGCTCACGTTAAGATAGGCCGCACCTCTGAAATAAAAATAAAAGCTTGTTGCACTCACTTTTATTTTGTATTTCGCCCGGTTTGCACTATCTTTGCAGTACGAAACAAAGATAGAAAGGAGAAACTATGGCAAGACCGATTAAGGAAACGCCGATACTCTTCGGCGAAGACGCACGGCGTTTTGTCGAGCGGATGAACCAAGTCCGCCGCGAGACACCGGAGGAAAGAGAAAGAAGAAACGCAAACTACGAGCTTTTTAAAAAGATGCTCGAACGAGGTGAACAAACAAGAAAGAAAAGCGTATGAAAGAAAGTTTGCAAGCACCGTTCTCATCTTTCATCATTCGTAAGCTGGGAACAGAGGAAAAAGTAAAATCGTTCGATTGCGGCGATGCCGACTTGAACGATTTTATTTTGAATGAATCAAATCTGTATCGCAAAGCATTGCTCTCGGTAAGTTATGTATTTGAAGCAGAAGATGATGTGAATCATGAACATATCGCTGCCTATTTCAGTCTGGCAAACGACCGTGTGTCAATAACTGACTTTCCAAATAAGACGGAATTCAACCGTTTCCGCAAGCATCGGTTTGTCAACGAGAAGAGGTTGAAGAGTTATCCTGCGGCGAAAATCTGCTGTCTCGCGGTAAGCCAAGAATTGAAAGGACAACATATCGGTGAGTTTCTGGCTGACTCTATTAAAAAGTTCTTCCTCGCCGACAACAAGACCGGATGCCGCTTCCTTACCGTTGACGCTTACGCCGCCGCCATTCCTTTTTATCTGAAGCAGAAGTTCGTGCCGCTGACGGTGGAGGACGAAGGAGCGGAAACACGCCTCCTTTACTTCGACCTCAACGACATAGCCGATTAGGCTATACACATAACCAAGTTATAGCGATTTACGCAAGTCCCGCCTTTCCGTGGCGCACGCGCAGTGCCCACCGGCAGGCGGGTTTTTTTTGTCCCTCCATGTTTCATAGAGCTTTGTGATGAATACAAAAGAATACAAACTTATAATAAAACAAAGTTATGAAACATTTGAAATACATAGCTATGGCGTTTGCGGTGGCTCTGCTCGCCGCTTCTTGTAGCCAAGATGACTACTTGGCGGAGGATGGCGGAGACACGCCTGTCACAGGGCAGACGCAGACTTACACGTTCACCGTGTCGCCCGACATCGTGATGGAGGGAGAAGCAGGGACGCGCACACCGACTGCCACGACGGACGACCAACCGACGCGCTGCTTTATGCAGGTGTATGACGCGGCAGGCGTAATGCAGGTGACAGTCCCCATCGCTGGAACACCAAGCAACGATAACGGTGATTACACTTTTACGACCAAACTTTTTTCCAACACGGAATACACCTATCTGTTTTGGGCGGACAATGCCAATGTTGAAGTAGCCGACCTTAAAGCTGTACCTTACACAGCAGGTACGGTCGCATTTTCATGCAAAACCACAGGCACGCCGGAGAATGTGGCGAAAACAACCGTCAGCCTGAAACACGCCGTGACCAAGCTCACCCTGCAAACGACTACGGAAACATCAGTCAAAGCTGATGAAGTTGTCCGAGTGACCGCATCGTGCGCCAGTTCATACAACGTGGCTGCCCCTGCCAGTTCTACGTTCTCTTCACAGACCGCGGAAAAGGTCTTTGAGGCGGCTACCAATTTCACGGGCAAAAATCCGGAAGTGGCATCTTTCTATTTCATTCCCAAAAACGAAGAGCAAGATGTGGATGTGGAATTTCATTTGCTGAAGCAGACTATTGAAAGTGTGCCTCTTGTCGCCAATATCCACGTCACCCTGCAAGGCGACCTGTCGGAAAGCAATCCCAAGTGGGGAGCGACAAGTGAATATGCACAGAAGCAAATCGACCGCTTTTTCAAAGATGAAAATGGTAAGCCTAAAGGCAACGATGGGGGTGATGGTGCTTACGGATTTTATTTACCTTCAGATAGAATAAGCGAATTAGAAGCAGTCATCGGTGCAATCTTTCATGAAAAAGTTGAAATACGACTTGACGGTGGTTATAAGGTTTTTGATAAAACCTTGGAAGGTGATTACTATTTTAATATAAATTATATTGATGACATTTTATATATCTATATAAACGATGCTATTTGTTATAAAGTATTTTTAAATTTAAATTACGGGGAACACCCCGATTTCTCCTGCGTTTCAAAGGTACTGGAGCAATCGACCGAATAAGCATACTACAAATAAAGGGAAGACAAAGTCAATGTCATTCACCCACAAGCGACTCAATCAA
>CAJJWN010000097.1 GCA_905196835.1 uncultured Prevotella sp.
GCAGGAATTTTAAGAAAAGTTTTTGTTTACATTTCTTACTAACTTTGAGATAATACTTGACTTTTACACTTAAAAATGAAAAAAAGCGATAACTATCGCTTTTTTTAGTACTTTACTTTTAAATTTTTGTAGCGAATTATTTAAATTTCTTAAGAATTTTTCCTCTAATTAACGATTTCGATAATGTTATTCCATAAGTTTTTCCTAAAGCGTCAGTAAGCTTTGTCCTAGCGAATGAAGGTACAAAAATCTCTTCCTCGACGTTTAATTTTGTAAGATTCATATCTCTTAAAGTGTCTAAAATTTTATTTAAAGTAAGCCATTCATAATCAGGATCTTCATCATCTAACTTACCAATTTCTTCAGTTTTTCCCATGGCTTTATACATATCTAAATGGAGTAATCTTAAAACGTTTATTGCTAGACAAACAATCTCTAAATGCCCTTTGATGTGCTCTTCGGTATATACGAAAAGTGGACGAGCATTTAAATTAGATTTCATTGTCCTAAACATGTATTCGATATTCCAACGGTATTTATTTAGTGAGACAACTTTGCTAGGAGTTGCGTCTAAATTTGTAGCAACACAATAATAGCCAAAAAACTCAGTTTCTTTTTCAATCTTATCTTCATTTAATGATAATTTTTGACTCGTAATAACACCTGTTTCATTGTTGTAACGGATGTTTTTAACTAAGCGCTTAAAACAATGGGAAGTGTTCTTGTTAAATTCAGATGGATGCTCTATACATTCTTTTGCCTTATTTAAATCTTTGATGAAATAATAGTTTTGCATGAGTTTATATTTTAGAGAAAACGAAACAATTAATGTCTGTTCAAAGTTTTTAACTTTCTTTTTCTTACTGTTATCTAATTCATCCTTTATGTCGATGTTCTCTTTGATATTGACCACTTTATAAATGACAGTATTTAAATAAGTTTCAACATCTTTACCTTGTGCTTTTTCATATAACTCACATAATTTTTCTGGAGTTAAATCTGTATCTTTACCATTTAATAATTTCCAATTTGAATTGGATTTTACACGCTTTTTTATATGTTCTTTGAGTTTTGATAATGGTTGAGTACAGATAAATTTGCGATTCTCTTGAGAGTTAAAATATCTATTATCACCTGAATTTAAACCAGCGTCGGTGCAAATGATTATGTTCTTTATTGAGAATTGTTTTTGCAATTTTTGCTCAACCGTTTTAAGAGTATCTTGCTCGTTTTTTGAACCGTTAAAAACAAGCATTCCAACTAAAAAACCTTTGTCATCGATTAAAGCTCCAAGTTGAACTAGAGGAGCGTAAATTCCTTCTTTGCTTTTAGACATTCTTTTAAAATCATCGCAATTGTCAGTATCAAAATAGAAGTTTGTGCAATCGTAATAATAAATTTTTGAATTAAGGTTTTTGTATTTTTTAAGTTCTTTATAAGTATAAGCGTTAATGATATCGGTGTTTTCGGCAAGAATGCTTAAGGATCTATAAACATGTTGCAAATCGTAGTCTTTCTCCTTTCCGTAAAGTTTTGGAGAATTATAAAAGCCTCTTTTGCTCCTAGGATCAATAATTTGAGAAATTATTAAATCGATAACAATACTTGAGAAATCATATGTTATCTTTGTTTGAGCAGCAATAGTATCAAGGAATTCCTTTAACTTTAATTTGTTAAGTAAAATTTGAGGGTAAATATATCCGAAATTAAAACAGATTTGTTCATCCAAATTTAAATCGAGCGAATCGTTGAGTTTTATATAACTTAGGGATGCGTCTTCTTCGCTTTCAGCTAGTTTAACTTGTTCTTTTAAGTACTTGTCCAGCTCGTCACCTGGATATAACTGTAGGAGATTTTCTTTAAAGCCCAATTTTTTAACAATAAAGCTTTTTGGAATAGATTTTCCTTTTTTATTCGTTACTCTTTTTTTCTTACAAATATAGATTTGTGTGTTTTTTCCGCTTTTCTTTTGTTCGATATACATTGCAAAACCTCTTTATTTTATACATACATTATACTACAATTCGCTACATTTTTCAAAGAGAAATTTGACAAAAATTTCAAAAATAAAAAAATGCGATTTTTCTGATAAATATCGCATTTATAGAGCAAAAATTATATTAAAATTTATGATTAAAAACCTATCACAAGTGTAAAACTACCGAGAATAATAAGAATAATCACTTAATCTTTGGATAATTAACATATCATCATCAAAT
>CAJJWN010000098.1 GCA_905196835.1 uncultured Prevotella sp.
CGGGACTTTCTCAGTTCAACTCTTGACAAATAAATAATTCACGAAAATTTTATTTATGTAATAAATAAGGCCTAGAAAATTGGGCCATTTTTTATGAATTTTTTTAAAAAATTAATGTAGCCATATGTAGCCTATTATGGTATAATAATGTTATGAAACAAGATGGGTACAAAATAAATAAATCAAAAAATAAAGCTAAAACTCGCACAAACGTTTACATAGCTACGACAATTTATGTAAAAGGGAAAAATCCTAGAACGAAAAACCTTCTGAACATTGGCATTGAAGAAGAACTTATAAAAACTCATTCAGATTTAAACAAATATTACGAAGAACAAATAAATAAGTTCAAAGAAGAACACGGAAAACCAATTGAAGAAATTATTGTCAAATTTAAATCAAACAAAGATATTCAAAAAGATAGTCGTTATATGGAAGATTTTGGGGATATTTTTGTAAAAAGAATATTTGATGACATCGAGTTAAACGACACTTGTAAAGAAATTGAAAAGAAATACAAATTCCAATACCCTCTTTATAATGCATTGCTCTTTCATGTTGCGTCTAGAATCACAAGGCCAGGATCTAAATTAGATATGTACGAAAAGTCAAAAAAGACATCAATAATTGACTATAAACTCGGTAGAAATGATGTATATCGAGCTATGGATGTTTTATACGACAATAAAGCTGAGATATTCAAAAAATGTTTTGAGAAAACACCCAAAAATATCAAGAGAACCAATCAGGTAATGATTTATGATATGACCGATACTTATTTTGAAATCAATTATGAAGACGATTTGCGAAGAAGAGGTAAAGGTAAACGTGATGAAAAAGAACCACTAATTAAGTTAGGTTTAGTTACTGATGAAAAAGGGTATCCTATAGATTTTACTGTAATACCAGGAAGCAATAATGAATGCCCTTCTCTTATTCCTTTAGAAGAAGAAATTATTAATAATTTTTCTCCAAAAGAATTAATCATGGTCACTGATGCTGGCCTTTGTTCGAAGGAAAACAAAGCATTTAATGACACTACATCTAGACGCTATGTTACAGTTAATCCAGTCAGAAAAATGGGCGCTGCATCTTTAAAGAAATATATTTTCGACGTAAAAAACCCTCGGAAAACGAAAGACACAAAATATAATACTCCACAAAAAATATGGGAAAAATACAACGAAAACCTTGCAATTATCGATTCTTTTGTCGAAAATTGCGAACAAAAAGACAATCTCATAAAAGAGAATGAATATTTAAAAGGGATTATACTTTCTAGAAGATATAACATCGCTGATCAAGTTAAGCCAGTAAAATATCGCTCAGCCAAAGATGACAGGTTTATATGCGAAGCTTATTTCGTTACTTTCAATTTAAGGTATGCGTTAAGAGAAAGAACCAAAAGAAACCAGAAAATTTTGAAAGCAAAAAAATTAATTGGAAGAGTAAAAGATCCATATAAGCCAACAAATTACGAAGATTTTAGATACTACATTACTCAAACGCAGATAACAAAAGAAGGCGAAATCGTAGAATATGACAATGCAATTAACTACAAACTAATAGCGGAGCAAGAAAGTCTTGACGGTTATTATTGCATCTCTTCAAATTACGGATTTAACAAAAAATTAAACCATTTGCCTGAAGATGAAATTGAAAAAATTGAGGAAAAAGAAAACGAGATAGTGCTTCAAGTAATGAAGAATAGATGGGTAATAGAAGACTGTTTTCGCCTTTTAAAGCAAGAATTTAATTTTCATCCTGTTAACCACTCCTTAGAAGAAAGAATTAAAGCTCATTTTATGACTTGTGTTATGTCTTTACTCTGCTTCAAGTACATAAAAAACATCTTAAAAGAAAGCGGAGAAAGCATATTCGAAGATATTACAGATTCTAAGCTTATTGATTTGCTCCGAAGAATGAAAATTTTGCATATTGTTAACGAGAATCTTTATACTCCTTGTTCTTCTGATAACGAGATTGTAAAAGCATGTGAAATATTTAATATTCCAATTTTAAAGGAAGGTTTATCTAGCGGACAAATACAAAAAATAATAAAAATGAAATTTTAAAAATATTGGCTACATTTAAAAATGATAAAAAGTACGATAACAGTCGTACTTTTTTTCATTTATGTGAGAAAGATGAG
>CAJJWN010000099.1 GCA_905196835.1 uncultured Prevotella sp.
GCCCGTTGGTGTAAAAGGCCAGATCAGTACGGTATGCCTGTATACAGCGGGCGGGAATCTCGCCAGTAAAGACAACTTCATCCTTTTTTACCTGGGCCGTTTCGATGGTGGCACAGTATTTCGGTGCATCATGATAAGCCCTGGAAAGGTATTCCTGGGGCGCATAGAGGATGAAGGAGAGATAAGGTTCCAGCAGCTGCGTCCCCGATTCCTTCAATGCCTGTTCCAATACAATCGGGGCCAATGAGCGGAAGTCCGCCGGCGTGCTGACCGGACTGTAATAAAGCCCGTATTCAAAGCAAATCTTACAGTCCGTTACGTTCCAGCCGAACAAGCCCTGCTCCAGCCCGTAACGGATACCATCCCTGACAGCGTTTTGAAAACTCTGGTTCAAGTATCCCAGCGAAACCCGGCTCTCGTATTGTACACCGGAGCCAAGCGAGAGTGGTGTAACAGACAGTCCTATGGATGCCCAAAACGGGTTGGGCGGCACCTCGATATGGATGGTGTGGCTGGCTGCTTTGAGCGGCCGCTCCATATAAATGACGGAGGGTTCCTTTACCACTGTTTCAAGCTTGTATTTTTCCGACAGCAAAGCGGAAACAACCTCCAACTGCACCCGGCCCAAAAAAGAAAGAATGATCTCATGGGTGATGGAATCCACTTCGCAACGCAAAAGCGGGTCAGTATCCGCAAGTTGCGTAAGAGCGTCCAGCAGCCGTTCTCTTTGCGCTGCCGTTTTCGGCGCAATCGTCGTCCGCAGCATGGGGAGGGGGTCCTCGCGCCACCTTTTACGAGGGAGCCGGGTTTGGTCCCCTAATACATCGTTTAACCTCACGCTGTCGCTGGGAAGGATAACAATTTCACCCTGATAAGCGGTGTCTGTCCGAACAATTTCCCCTTTGGATGGAATACGCATCTCTGTGATTTTCAGCTTTTCTCTCCCGGCCAGGGCCACCGTATCCCGCAGGCGCAGCGTTCCGCTGTATAACCGTAGATAGACACGCCGCTGGCCGCAATCGGTGTACTCAACCTTGAAAACGCTGCCGCATAGGGCGGCGCCCCCCTGTTCCCCAATCGGTTGGAACAGCCCTGTCACCGCATCCATCAACGGTTGAATGCCAAGGCCATTTTTGGCGCTGCCATGATAGACTGGGAACAGGGAGGCGTCTTGAACCCGCTGCTGTTCCTCCCGCGCAAGTTTTTCCCGGCTGATTGGTTCTCCTGCGATATACTTTTCCAATAATTCATCGTTATTTTCGATGACCGCATCCCATGCTTCTATGTCGGTATTTTCCTCCAGGACTATTTCCGGGGACAGCGACACCGTCTGCTTGATGATAATATCGGCGGAGAGCTTATCCCGAACAGACTGAACCACGCTCTGCAAATCAACGCCAGCCTGGTCGATCTTGTTGATAAAGATAACGGTGGGAATGTTCATTTTCCGCAGGGCATGGAACAGAATACGGGTCTGGGCCTGCACGCCATCTTTAGCGGAGATCACCAAGATGGCCCCATCTAAAACAGCCAAAGAGCGGTACACCTCCGCCAAAAAATCCATGTGGCCGGGCGTATCCACAATGTTAACTTTACATCTGTGCCACTGGAAGGAAGTGACTGCCGCTTGAATGGTAATCCCACGCTGCCGCTCCAAAAACATGGTGTCCGTCCTCGTTGTCCCTTTTTCGACGCTCCCCGGTTCTGAAATGGCTCCGCTGGCATATAGCAGGCTCTCCGTCAAGGTCGTCTTTCCAGCGTCTACATGGGCAAGAATTCCAATATTGATTATTTTCATGTGATTGTCCTCCCTTTACAGCCCCAAAGGGCATAAAAATCCCCAGCAGTAAAATACTTTTACCACTGGGGATTATAAGTTGCGGACATACACATATACAGCATACACCTGTTTGTGATTGCTGTTTTTGGGGATATGTCAAAATTGATAAGGCAAAAGTATTCTTAAATTGGGTACAAAAAACTAAGCCCCTACAAAAGGGACTATCATAATCCTTTGTTCCCACTATTTGATTATAGTTTTATTTAAGAATACCTTGCCGCATATTTTTTACTCCTTTTCTGGA
>CAJJWN010000100.1 GCA_905196835.1 uncultured Prevotella sp.
CACCCCCGCCCCCCAATATATACGAATATGGCGCTGTCTCCGCGGGGGGGGGGTAACGTACGGCGGCCGTCGTAGCACTGTCACCGACACGGGCGGCACCAATGCCGCCCGTGTTTTTGACGGAAATCTTGTTTTCATACTTCTTACTTTCTTTGGTAACGGCAAGCCCCGGCCGCTACGTTTGGTGACGCCAAAGGAAGCCGTCTATGTCAAAGTCCTTCTCGCGCACGTTCTTTTCCTTTATCATATTCCGGTACTCGTCACGCACGGGCATTAAGCCTTTTGTGTAGGCCTCGTCGAGAAATAGCTCCGTCCATTCGCGATTCGCCGCGCTGTCCGTCGGCACGGCGTTGTTCTTCTTCAACTGGTGGCTGCTGGACCTGCACCTGCCGCACTTTATTGTAACGGCTCTTTATATTTCCACCCTTACCTGCGGCTATCTCGCCCTGCTCATGGCCGGGTTGTGGATGAGCCGCCTGTTCAGGCACGGGCTGATGAAGGACGTGTTCAACACCGAGAACGAGAGCTTCATGCAGGAGACGCGCCTCATGGAGAACGAATACTCCGTCAACCTGCCCACGCGCTTCATGTACGGCGGCAGGATGAACGACGGCTGGATAAACGTTGTAAACCCCTTCCGCGCAACCATCGTGCTGGGCACGCCCGGCTCGGGCAAGTCTTACGCCGTGGTGAACAACTACATCCGCCAGATGATTTCAAAGGGTTACAGCGCTTACATTTACGACTACAAGTTCGACGACCTGTCCGTCATTGCCTACAACACGTTGCTGCGCAACATGGACAAGTACGCCGCCGCGCCGAAGTTCTACGTCATCAACTTTGACGACCCACGCCGCTCGCACCGCTGCAACCCCATAAATCCCGACTTCATGACCGACATCTCGGACGCTTACGAAGCAAGCTACACAATAATGCTCAACCTCAACCGCACGTGGATTGAAAAGCAGGGCGACTTCTTCGTGGAGTCGCCGATTATCCTGCTGGCGGCCATAATCTGGTACCTCAAAATATACAAGGGCGGCATATACTGCACCTTTCCGCACGCCGTGGAGCTGCTCAACAAGCCGTATGCCGACCTGTTCGTCATCCTCACGTCGTATCCCGAACTTGAGAACTACCTATCGCCATTCATGGACGCATGGAAAGGCGGGGCGCAAGACCAGTTGCAGGGCCAGATAGCATCGGCGAAAATCCCCTTGACGCGCATGATTTCACCGCAGCTTTACTGGGTGATGACTGGTGACGACTTCTCGCTCGACATAAACAATCCGCAGGAACCGAAGATACTTTGCGTCGGCAACAACCCCGACAGGCAGAACATCTATTCCGCCGCGCTCGGCCTTTACAACTCGCGGATAGTGAAACTCGTAAACAAGAAGGGAAGGTTGAAAAGTGCGATAATAATCGACGAGCTGCCGACAATATACTTCCGTGGCCTCGATAATCTCATCGCCACAGCGCGAAGCAACAAGGTGGCGGTGTGCCTCGGCTTCCAGGACTTTTCGCAGCTCAACCGCGACTACGGCGAGAAGGAGTCTAAGGTCATACAGAACACCGTCGGAAACATCTTCAGCGGACAGGTGGTGGGAGAAACGGCGAAGACACTTTCCGAGCGTTTCGGCAAAATCCTGCAACAGCGGCAGTCCGTCTCGATAAACAGGCAGGACGTGTCAACCTCGATAAACACCCAGCTCGACCAGCTCATACCCGCCTCCAAAATATCCAACCTGTCGCAAGGCACGTTCGTCGGCGCTGTTTCCGACAACATAGGCGAGAAGATAAGCCAAAAGATTTTCCACGCCGAAATCGTGGTTGACCACGCCAAGGTCGGTGCGGAGGAACGTGCTTACATGAAAATCCCGGTAATAAACGTGTTCCGTGACAAGGACGGCAACGACGTGATGGCGCAGCAAATCCAGCGCAACTACGACCGCATAAAAGCCGACGCGCAGGCCATCATCAACGACGAAATGGAACGCATAAAGGGCGACCCGG
>CAJJWN010000101.1 GCA_905196835.1 uncultured Prevotella sp.
GTCGTCTTCAAGGGGTCTTACTAACTTGACGTTATGGGATATCTCATCTTGAGGGGGGCTTCACGCTTAGATGCCTTCAGCGTTTATCCCTTCCCGGCTTGGCTACTCTGCCATGCTCTTGGTAGAACAACAGATTCACCAGCGGCCAGTCCAACCCGGTCCTCTCGTACTAAGGTCAGCTCCTCTCAAATATCCTACGCCCACGCCGGATAGGGACCGAACTGTCTCACGACGTTCTGAACCCAGCTCGCGTACCGCTTTAATGGGCGAACAGCCCAACCCTTGGGACCTACTTCAGCCCCAGGATGCGATGAGCCGACATCGAGGTGCCAAACCACTCCGTCGATGTGAACTCTTGGGAGTGATAAGCCTGTTATCCCCAGGGTAGCTTTTATCCGTTGAGCGATGGCAATCCCACTTTATACCACCGGATCACTAAGTCCTACTTTCGTACCTGCTCCACCCGTCGGTGTCGCAGTCAAGCTCCCTTCTGCCTTTGCACTCTTCGAATGGTTTCCAACCATTCTGAGGGAACCTTTGAGCGCCTCCGATACCCTTTCGGAGGCGACCGCCCCAGTCAAACTCCCCACCTGACATTGTCCCCCAGCCGGTTCACGGCTGCTGGTTAGAAATCCAATACTACAAGGGTGGTATCCCAACAGTGACTCCCTGACAACTGGCGTCATCAGTTCAAAGTCTCCCACCTATCCTGTACATGCAATATCGAATCCCAGTATCAAGCTAGAGTAAAGCTCCATGGGGTCTTTCCGTCCTGGCGCAGGTAACCAGCATCTTCACTGGTACTTCAATTTCACCGGATGCATTGTCGAGACAGTGCTCAAATCATTACGCCTTTCGTGCGGGTCGGAACTTACCCGACAAGGAATTTCGCTACCTTAGGACCGTTATAGTTACGGCCGCCGTTTACTGGGGCTTAAGTTCAAAGCTTCGCCTTACGGCTAACCTCTCCCCTTAACCTTCCAGCACCGGGCAGGCGTCAGCCCATATACCTCACCTTTCGGTTTTGCATAGACCTGTGTTTTTGCTAAACAGTTGCTTGGGCCAATTCTCTGCGGCCACTTTTACATGGCACTCCTTCTCCCGAAGTTACGGAGTCATTTTGCCGAGTTCCTTAACAATGCTTCTCCCGTCGGCCTTAGGATTCTCTCCTCATCCACCTGTGTCGGTTTACGGTACGGGTATATCATAAACAATAGCGGCTTTTCTTGGCAGCCAGCTCACATACTTCCGGCTTTACGCCCCACATCACGTCTTCAGATTGTGCACCGGATTTGCCTGATGCACTCCTACCTCGCTTGTACCGGTTTTTCCATTCCCGGCTTATGCTCTCTGTCTGCGTCCCCACAGTTCTGTTATGATATAGTACAGGAATCTTTACCTGTTATCCATCGACTACGTCTTTCGACCTCGCCTTAGGCCCCGACTTACCCAGAGCAGATCAGCTTTACTCTGGAAACCTTAGATATTCGGCCGGAAGGATTCTCACCTTCCTCTCGCTACTCATTCCGGCATTCTCTCTTCTTAACAGTCCACTGCTCCTTCCGGTACAGCTTCGCCCCGTTAAGAATGCTCCTCTACCAATTGACATTCATCAATTCCTAAGCTTCGGTAGTGTGTTTCAGCCCCGGACATTTTCGGCGCAGGACCTCTCGACTAGTGAGCTATTACGCACTCTTTTAATGGATGGCTGCTTCTAAGCCAACATCCTAGTTGTCTTCGAAATCCCACATCCTTTTCCACTTAACACACATTTTGGGACCTTAGCTGTAGGTCTGGGCTCTTTCCCTTTTGACTACCCAACTTATCTCGGATAGTCTGACTCCCATGCACCATCTACACGGCATTCGGAGTTTGATATCCCTTGGTAAGCTTTGACGCCCCCTTAGGAATTCAGTGCTCTACCTCCGTAAGACTTGCATGAGGCTAGCCCTAAAGCTATTTCGAGGAGAACCAGCTATCTCCGGGTTCGATTGGAATTTCTCC
>CAJJWN010000102.1 GCA_905196835.1 uncultured Prevotella sp.
GGAAACTCAACCTCGCTGTCGGGGTCGCTCCATTGGCTGTTCAGCTGCGCCGTTATGCTGGCCGTCGCGCCCTCGTACAGCGCGGCGACGTCGCCCTTGAGCACCGTGCGGTAGTTGGCTTTCAGCGGAACGTTCGTAACGTTGGCGCTTCCGGCCTTCGAGCCGTCGGCCGAGGCGTAGCCTACTGTCATGTCGCTGGTGCTTCCAAGCACGGGGGCGGGCACGTAGAAGGTCGTCACTTCGGCACCGTCCTGCGCCTGGGCTATGGCCGAGGCCAGTGTGTAGGCGTATTCGGCGGTGGCGTCGCCCGTGGCCGTTCCGCCGAGAACGTCCCACGTGCCGGCCACGCCGGCCATCGAGAGGGTTACCTTGTCGCCTGCGGCAAGCGCACCGGTGGTCTTCAGCGTTACCTTGGCTACGGCGTGCGTCAGCGTAGCCGACGTGGCCTCGTCAGCCGTCGCGCCTTCTATTTTGCCTTGGAAGGCCAGTGCCTTGGAGAGGTCCGTCCCGTCGGCCAGCTTCCTTTCCTTCAGCGTTCCGGTGTAAGCGGCGGCTTCACGGTTGTCCGCCCAGAAGAGGAAGTCGTACTCGGCTTCGGGGTCGAGCCCGCCAACGGTGAAGGTGAACGTGCCGCCCTGTCCGGCCTGCACGCCTTCGGCCTCAGCCACAAGGGTGCTGCCTGCGGCGTCATACACTTCCAGCAGGCATTGGTCGATGGCTACGTCGTCTTTGTCGAACGTCGAGGCGCGGGTGCCCATGCCGTTGTCTATCGTGGCGGTGATGGTCGCCAGGCCGTCAGTGCGTGTGCCGCCAAGCTCGTCCTGGCCGCACGATGCCAGCATGGCTGCCATGCCGAGCATCAGGATTAGTCGTTTCTGTCTCATAGTTTTGTTTGCGTTTGTATGGTTATTGTTGTCAGTTGATTTTTAAGAGGCGACCTTTCGCGTTCCAAAAGGCGGTCTTTCAGCCTGTAAAAGGCGGCCTTTCAGGAGGCAAAACACGGCCTTTTGCGAAGCCGCTGACTGTCAGGCAGTTACGCGGAGGCTGTTTTTTCATGGGACGGATTGGCCTGATTGGCCTAATGAGCCGTATGCGCCCGTGCCGCAGGGGACCGGCAAGGCATTCTTTCTTACTCCTTCTCTCCTTGCTCCTTCACTCCTTTCACATTCCTCCTTTACTCCTTCTCTCCTTACTCCTTTACTCCTTTCATATTCCTCCTTTATTCCTTTCACATTCCTCCTTCACTCCTTTCACATTCCTCCTTCACTCCTCAAGACTCAGAACTCCACCTCGAACGTGTCGTCGTCCCAGCCCGTGTCGATGTCCACTCCGCCGCCTCCGTAGCCCGCGGTGAGGAAGTTGCCGCTCACCGTAGTCAGCCGTCCGCGCTGGTAGGGCACGTTCACGCCTTCCGTGCGGGCCACCACCGTGCCGTCATTGGACGTTATGGTGACGGTAAGGCGCACCGAACTTGCCGCGCCGTTCACCAATACCCAGTCGTCGGCCAGCATGGTGTTGCCCTCCTCGTCGGCCTGCCACTGCGGCGTGCAGGTGTAACTTACGCCCTCGACTGCATCGTTGGGCTTGCCCGTCGTGACGTTGAACGACGACGGGAAGTAGCCTTCGTAGCTTACGCCGACCGTCAGCCCTTCCAACGGGGGCACGCCGCCGAGCTCCTTGTAGCGGTCGGTGTCCTTCGTCACGATGCGGTATTTCGCCAGCGGACGCTCCAGCGTGACGGCCTTTTCGGTCGTGCCGCCGCCGACGGTTACGCCACCTACGTATGCGTAGGCCGCGTCCTTGTAGTCAGTGCAGGCGGTGTATGGCGAGGTGTTGACGGTCACCTGCTGTAGGTCAGACGCGTCGTAGAACGGCGATTGGCCGCCGTCCTTACCGGCGTAGTCGCTCCACAGGCGTATGTCATACGCCCCCTCGTCCAGCGG
>CAJJWN010000103.1 GCA_905196835.1 uncultured Prevotella sp.
CCCGACTCTATCATCGCACAGGCCACATTAAGATTGGCCGTCGGGTCGTCCGGAAACATGCGCACGGCTATTTCGAACACTTCGTTGAACTCCTTGCTGCCCGGCTCGTAGGTCTGCGCCACCAGGAACATCTCTTCCAACGAAAGCTGCTGCGGCTTGGTGTAAAGCAGGGCCTTGGCCTCTTCCACTGAGAAGGGGCGCACATGGTAGGTCACGACATAGTCGGAATGGCGCAAAGCCGGATACCAGGTCTGCAACATCATCCGGTAGTCATCGGGATACCTCGACTTGATGGCCCATTCCTTGGCATCGGGATCCATGTCGCGGTCTATCCATTCCAGGATTTCCTGCTTATGCCCCAGGTTGCTGTCTTTCACGTAACGCCGCAAGCCGTCCCAATCCTCGGGAGTGTACTCCACCTTAAACAACTTTTCGTCCAGTTCCAGCAACCTGCACACATAATCCTTCAGCATCAGGGCGCGGTTCTCGGCCAGATAGCTGTTGTGTTCATACGTGTCTTCGGGCGAAGCATACCCGTGTATGCTGATGTGCGTGATGGTAGTGTTCCGGTCTTCCCTCACCACGTTGATGGTACGGAGTATCTTCTCCAATTCCTGCGGATTGTTACGGTAGTCCGGATAAAGGGTCGTTTTGTTGACGGGGAAATCCAAATAAGCCCTGCCTTCCTCACGCCGTTCTTTCCGCGCTTCAGCCTGAGGACGGATGTAAGCCGTGCGGTAATTGCGCAACCGCTGCAACACAGCCGTGTTCTGGTCCAGCAAATCCCCACACCCGCAAAGGTCCTCGGCCAACACGACGTTGGCGTTCTCCATCCAGCTTTCGTAAGGCAACACACCGGTGTAATGTACCGTCTGCTCCTTACCGTTCCTGCGGCGGACCACCACCGGATTTCCGGCAAAGTCCTTGCGGGCGAACCGATCGTAGGATATTTGCTGGCGACGCCCGTTCACCACCACGGGAGACATCTGCCGGACATTGCCACTCCCCTTGACCAAAGGAGTGAATACGAAGCGGATATTGGAAGGCAACTTCAGGTCGTCCAGCCTCAAATCCATATCCACGACCAAGCTGCTCCCGGACTTCTCCACCTTCAAGTTTTCCAAGCCCACCGCATTTCCCGCCATGCGTACGGCCCCGTCCTGCGCGCCGGAAGGGATTGCCATACCGGCCATACATATATATAATAGGAATCTAAAGTTTTTCATACGTCATAATTTAATATCAGAACACATAAAGCACACTTATCGCCAACTTGGTAGGCCCGAAATAATTGGCATGGGAAGACTTGAGCTTCTCGCCGCACTCGCCGCACTTGAACTTGTCGTACCGGATGTAGTCATACCCCACACCGAGCGAAGCCTCCAGGTTCCAATGCCTGGACAAGGGCCATTGGTAACCGGCCGTCACACCGCCGCCCGCATACCAGCCTTCGTAACGATGGGTTGACAAATCATCGAACAGGCCGAACGGCAGGTCCACCTCGCCGACGTTAAACTCGCCGCCCATCAGATGCACACCGAGAAACCACCCGTTGAAAGCCTCGCAAAACCAATAACGGTATTCGGGCTGAACCACCCAATGCTTCAAACTCTTCCCTCCGGAAGGCTCCCAAAGGTTGAGCCCGTAAAACAACTGCACCGTATGCTTCCGGGCTATCGAGGCCTCAAGACCGAGGTTGGGTGTCACAGTAGACCAATACAACAGATTGGTCTTGAGCGCCACGTTTTGCGCAACGGCCGCCCACGACAACCCTCCAACTAAAATTGTGAACATCAATAATCTTCTTATCATAA
>CAJJWN010000104.1 GCA_905196835.1 uncultured Prevotella sp.
TAATTAGGGTGTCCAGTTTAATGTTCCCAATTTAGCCCACATTTTTGAGCTGTTTGGTGCGTACTGTAACCCAGTTTGTGGACATGTGATTATTAGCAAAAGTATCAATGTCCTTTAGTTTAATATTACATAAGCGCTCTTTGAAATTAAATGTCTTAGTGGCAGATTTGTTCTCTAGTTTTGCGTGTAACGGTATAAACAGGACAAAAGGAGTTATGCCATATAGTTTGTTTGGCGACTTTTTTTGTTTGAAAACACCGAATGTTGATTCAATGATATCAGAAGAGATGTTGCGTGATTCATAAATATCATTCAACTTCTCTTCCTGCTGTTTAAGGTATTCCAAAATCTTGATTCCAAGCATAGCTCTACGGTTGTTTGCATTGCCTATTATGTGCCGCGTAATATATTTCTTGCATTTCTTACTGTTAGCAAGATTAAAGCCTTCTGTTTTACAGATTGTTTCTATGTGCTCAACAGCAGCAACGGCGGTCTTCAATTCAACCAATAGCTCCTTATAATCAAGGACAAAGGAGTATGCATCCTGCATTTCCTTTGGGAGGCTAGCAAAACAACCAAGCATCTTGTTGCCCCAATCAACCCATGAGTTCATATTCATGAATCTGGCAATACTACGCATATTGGGTGGTAAAAGATAAGCCTTGTCTGTAAGATGATATTGCAATCTGACCTTTCCAAGAATAGTAGTAAAGTTCACGAAATCAGGCTCGTTGCCATAAGCATGTTTCAAACATGTACCCATGGCATGACTGATATCGATATGGTGCAACAATCCCGATTGCGAAATTCCGTTTGTGAGATTATGGGCCTGATCGCTGATTACATATTCAGGTTTAGCCCCGTTCTTCTCAATGGACTTTTCAATCTCTTGCTTGATGTCGTCTCCTTTAAAGCAGCCGCAGGATTTCATGCTGACAACCGTAACGTCCTCATGCTTAAGAGGATGTCCGGGATGTTCGGCGGAAACGCCCAGAATCAAAAGAAGTTTCTCCCGATTGACCATAATACTTTCATCAATGATATACGCAAACTTTTTATCTGTAGGTTTATTATCATTTTCGTAAGTGGATAATCCCAGCTTCTTCATCCAATTCTCTACGGTATTATAGCATGGAACCTTGCCGCATTTTCCTTCAAGCACTTCGTTGAAAATTTCCAGAATCTTAACAACGGTGCGGAGGCCGCAGTTGGTACGAATGTAAATCAATACACAAAGTTGAACAATCAGAAGAGAGTATCTATGTCCGGGAATATGTTCGATAACAATTTCATTTGTTCTTCGGTCACAGTCACGGTCTTTACGTCTTTTTTTTTAAGTTCCTTTCTCGCTTCTTTAAGCTTAGCCTCTTTGGCTGCTTTTTGAGATTTCAGTTTGGCATTTTCTTTACGAAGACGTTTTACCTCTTCTTCCAGGGTCTCTTTATTGGATTTTGAATCTGATTTTTTCATTGTTTTCAGTTACTTAATTATTCTACTAAATTACTAAATGTCAATGAAATACACAAATCTTCAAAAAACTATTTTGCCTGCTAAAGTGTTAAATTTCAGAGCATAATATGAACAATAACAAGGGCGTTTGATACTGCTTTTTTAGGAACGTAGAACTGGACACACTA
>CAJJWN010000105.1 GCA_905196835.1 uncultured Prevotella sp.
TACCCGGATGGATATTCCTGCTTATTCGTTAAAAACACGTTTACATGCGCCTGCTTCACTGGATGAACCGGATTTGCCCTACCAATCATGGCGCAGCCAGAGTACGAATGCCAGCGAAGCACTTATGAATCCAGACCGGATGTATGAACCGTTTTCTTATGAACGCTGCTATTGCATCGTAAAAGCAACCTTGGATTACAAGGGTAAACGGACGCAGTTTTTCAGCGAACCCATACTGATAGACAAGTGCAGTTTGGGCGTTTTTCTTGCCTTGCATAAAAGCGGAATCATTTATGTCAATCCCCGAAATAAAAAGGACTACTTTTTCGACCTTGATTTCCTGAAACAGGAATGATTGATGGCAGATAAGATGATGAAACTCGAAGCCTTTGTAATAAGGAAAATCAAAAATTTCGGAACGATATGGACTATGTAAGCAGTATATGGAATGAATTTTCAAAAAACGATAATAATGATTGATATTGTAGGACTGGGAAGTATAGGCAAATATATTATTTGGCTATGGAGTAAATATGTAAAACGAAAACATATACCTTATATGGACCTTGAGTTTCATTATCCCAACTATCTCTTTATAGCATTGGGGAGTATTGTTGTTGTCATCTTTTTAGTTATAGCAATAACCTATTTTTCAATTGACTAACGTGAGTCCGATATAATTCAGAACATCGTAAGTTGCCCGTCTATGAGAAAATTGAGGTCATTGGCTGCACTTCATCTAATCGTTTTGCGCCAAATGCTTGCCATAAACACAATATTTCCTTATCTTCGCTGACCAAAAAACATAAACCTACGCATCAGCATGATAACCAACCGGGAAGAAATCATTGACAGGGCATTCGGGGTATTTGTCCGAATGAATTATGAGAAGGCAAGCATCATCACGCTTGCCAGAGCCTGCGGACTGACCAAGACGGGCATCGTCTATTATTTTCCGCACAAGCTGGACTTGTTCATGGCTGTGGTGGACAAGTATGTGCTGCAAATACACAAGCCGGACAACAAGTTTGCCGCTCCCGCCGATACGTTGGCGGAATTTATCGGGCAATACGTGGCGGGAGTAGCCGCTTCCATGAAAAGGATTCTCGAACTGATTGGCGACAACCACAGCCCGCATGATTGCTGCCCGAATTCCTATTACTTCCATTTCCTCTCGCAAGTGCGCATGTACTATCCGGGCATCAGGCAAAAAATCGAGCGGATTTTCCGGCTGGAGTATGAGCTTTGGGAGAAAGTCATACAGAAAGCGAAGGAAAGCGGAGAAATCAGGAGCGACACGGACGTGCGGAAGGCGGCAACCCTGTTCCGGCAGATTTTTCTCGGACTGTCCTACGAACAGGCGTTCCTGAACGGTCTGGACGTGGACGAACTGGAGAAAAACTTCCGCTATGTTTATTCCCTGCTTAAAGCCTGACGCCGTTTAGTCTTTTTAACTTCCATTATTTTGAACGATTGTTCAAAATATACCGTTTTTTCACTACCTTTGAAGCCATGAAGCAAAATTCGACGACATGGACAAGGCTCAGAGGCAAAGAGGGAGCATCATCCTGCACAAGGAAGAAAAGGATGGTGTGGATTATGTCCGGATAGAGTATGCAGGAAACG
>CAJJWN010000106.1 GCA_905196835.1 uncultured Prevotella sp.
TTTTTTTTACCATAAAAACAGGTAAATCTTCTATGAGATATAATATTTATATCTTGGTAAGGTTAATCCTAAGTGCTTAGTTGTAGGCGTGCAACTTTGCATCGAATTTCAACGTAGCTTTTTTAGAGACATTGATCTCGTCACAAAAAATGTTGAGTTCGAACTAAAACGAAATAACGTTTTATCTAAATGGGACGTTGGTAACAATGATCTCGCGTATCTAAAAAAATGTTTAAGTTTTAGCCAACGGACAGCCAAGAAGATTCATGCCTGTTTGGAGGTAAAAAATGAAACCGATTATTACGTGTGACGTTTCAAAAAATAAAAGTCACATAAGAGGTTACTTGAATCCTGAAACTCCACTAGATAAAGCTTTCAAGATTCAACACGTAAAAAGCGGATTTAAAGAGATTAAGTCACTAGCTGAAAAACTTAAATCTTTGACAGGACTTTATCCAGCTTTCGTTTTAGAAGACACTGGTGTGTATTCTGAATGTGTGAAGAGGTATGTTGAAAGTATAGGACTTGATTTATACTCTATTTCACCTTTAGAGTCCGCAAAGCAAAGAAAAGCTAAAATACGAGTTACAAAAACTGATCCTTTAGATTGCGATAATATCGCAAAAGTTTATTATTCTCGAAATTTAAGAAAATCGAATAATACTAATCAAAATGTCAGAAATTTAGCAAGGTCGAAGGAAAGTCTAACTAAACTAATAATTACACAAAAATGTAATATTTCACGTTATTTAGACTTAATTCGGCCTTGTATTGAAAACTTTTTTGGCGATTTTGATAAAAAATGGCTATATGTAGTTATTAAGCAATATGGTCATCCTGATGTATTAAAAAGAAGAACTGTTGACCAAATAGCTTCACTCTTAATGCATCAAGCCAATAAGAGAAAATTAAATGCTTATAGGATTGCACATAAGCTTAAAGATTATGCGCTAGAAGTTGTTTCTGGCATTCAAAATAATGATGAAACAATTACTCAATTAGTGAACTCTATTAAGCGTTTGGAACAATTAGCGCTAGAGAAAGATGTCATTAATTTCAAACTAAATGAGAAAGTCAAAAAATACCCAATTTATGAGGTCATAAAGCATCTTCCATGCGTTGGCGAAAATTTACTTTTATCTTTGTCGTCAGAATTATTAAGCATTGATAACTATAAAAGTGCAAAACAACTTGTTGCTTATGCTGGATTAGATCCTTCGATATTACAATCCGGCAAAGAAAATGGAGAGCATTATTCCATAACTAAAAAAGGTAATGGATTATTAAGAAGTAAACTTTATTTGTTGGTTAAATTAATGCTTTCAAATAAAAAGGATAATGTTGTTACGCGTTTTTATTTAAAAAAGAAAAACAGCGGTCTACCTAATAAAGCCGCCGTCATCGCTACTTGCCGAAAATTATTGACGGTAATTTACGGCATGAATAAAAATAAAACATTTATTCTTCAATAATTTTATAACATTTTTATAAAGTCTTTAAAAGCAGTTTATAAAAAACTGTCTTTTTGACGTTGCAAAAATATTGATACGAAAACAAATTAACTTTTTTAATTTTTTACTTGATTTTTGTTATCTAATTT
>CAJJWN010000107.1 GCA_905196835.1 uncultured Prevotella sp.
TCCTGACTTCGTCAACGCGTACCCCAAAATTCATCAGCAAACAATGGAGCGATACGTTGATGCCGTTTCATAAGCATAGTCTTATTGATAGTCTGCTTGCTTTGAGGCAATGTAATCTGTATAGTCACTATAGTTTTAGCAAGTTCGAGTACCTTGTCCACACTCATATTTATGCCGGATAGTTTCAGCAGACGTTCCAATTCCTTGTAAACTTTCAAGGCCACGAAGCAGATACAGACATGGGCTTCTATCCTGCGCCGTGTGAAGTGAAACATTGGTCTTATCTCAATCTTTGATTTTGATATGCGGAAGGCTCTTTCAACATGCCATAGGTTATGGTAGGCGGCATATACGTCATTGACGGATATATTCGTATTGGTAAGGTATCCTTTGAGACCATCCCATTTCGCATCTTTCTCCAGTTTCTCGTAATTGATGGTCACTTTCACATCTCCTTCCATTTTCAGAAACTTGTTGTATCCGCGCTTGTTGATATTGTCTTTAGTAAGCGTACCTCTGCGGTATGCCTTCTCCAGACGGCGTATCCCTTTCTCCCGGTTATAAGCATCCTTTCGGGCACGGTCTTCCGTATATCCGACCAATAACCTCTGTCCGTTGCCTTTATCGTATTCAACCATCTGGCAGTCTGTCTTAGGCTGCTCCAGTATCCATTCCTGTATCTTCCTGCTCTCGTTCTTGATTTTCGCACCGATGATATACTTGTAACCGTTTGCTTCAAGGTCGGCTATATTATCGTTGTTCATCAACCCTGAGTCAGCCACCACGATAAAATCTTCCAGCTCATATTTCCGGACAAATTCCGTCACTACCGGAAGCATCGTGTGTCCCTCGTACTTGTTGCCCTCATGAATGCAATACGCAAGCGGATAGCCGCCAATGCTGACCAACAGTCCCAATATAATCTGAGGGTTCTGGTGACGCCCTTCCTTGGAGAAACCCGTTTTGCGAAGCTCGTCCTCATAGTCCGCTTCAAAATAGAGTGTGGTGACATCATAAAACAGCACACCGATATGGCCGCCTAAAATCTTTTTTGTGTGAAGGACGCTTATGTCCTGAACTATCTTATGCTGGTTATCGCTCAGTTTGTCCAAATAACGATAGATCTTCGACAGGCTGACATCTTCATCAAAATGATTCTTCAGATACTCCACTGTGGCAGATTTGCTTGCAGGATAAGACAAGCGGGCTTTTACAAGCTGGCGGAACACCTCATCATCTATCCTGTTGAAGCCTACGTTGTCAAAGACACGGTCAAGTATCAGGTCCGCTCCATTGATGGAGATGTTGGTTATGCACGAAAGCATCTGTTCGGCATTCAGAAGTTCTGCATCATACTTCTTGCGTTCCTCACCGAAGAGATCCAGCCGTGGATGGCGGCGTTCCTGTTCCGCATCTATCCATTTACGACCTTTCATTATGAGAGAATCTATCTCTTCTTGAGTACGCGCTATACCTATAGTGGTAAGTTCCTTATAATAACCAGAAATCTTTTCTGCTACAACGATACTTACAGTGCCTGACCGATTCTTTTT
>CAJJWN010000108.1 GCA_905196835.1 uncultured Prevotella sp.
TAAATAACACCATCCTCGCCATACAAATTTCCAAAATCCACGCTGTAACAAACTGAATCTCTCCCCCTCTCCTACCACCAGCGAATTAAACAGTAATTACTATCTATGGATATATTCGTATATTTCCCGTCACAAACTAATATTTTTATGCCACAAATTAATTAATTCACCTATGTGACTCAATCAATTCACAATAGTGATTCAATTAATTTACAGTTGTGAACAGGGCTGACGCATTACAAATTTCCAGACCTTTTAAAAAGTATTTATCTTTAGAGAGTCAAAGGGATAATAATAAAAATCAAAGAAGTAATGGAAATATTCTCTATATTAGAAAAAGTATCAGATCCTCGTAGAGATCATTTGAAAAAATATAGTTTGGAAAGTATCTTTTATATTACAATATCCGCTGTTTTATGTGGAGCCGAAAGCTGGAATGAGGTAGCGGAATTTGGTCGTGCACGGGAAGATTTTTTCAGAGAACGGATAAAAGACTTCCAAGGAATTCCATCTCATGATACATTTAACCGATTGTTTTCATTGCTGGATCCCAAAGAATTAGAATTAGGCTTTCGCTCCTGGATACAGGATATATGCGGTAAATATAAAGGGATAGTTAATATAGATGGCAAGGAAATATGTGGAGCCAAAGAAGAAAAAAGGAACGGAAGTTTTGATTCTCTTCGAATGGTAAGTGCATGGTCTTCAGAGAACGGAGTAAGTCTTGGACAAGAGCGGGTTGATAAGAAAAGTAATGAAATAAAGGCAATCCCTAAACTAATCGAATCTTTAGACCTGCAAGGGTGTATCGTGACTATAGATGCAATTGGTTGCCAACATGAGATAGTCAAAGAAGTGGCCAAAGCCCATGCCGATTATCTTATCTGTTTGAAATCCAATCAAAAGACTTTGTACAAGACAATCACGTCGTGGTTTAACGAAATAGACATGGAAGGAAACAAGGTGGAAGGCCACGGACACATTCCTTCCACTCGTTATCAGATGGCTTACAAAGAAGAAAAGCGAGCTCACGGACGGGAAGAGAAACGCTTCTGCCAAGTATATAATAATGGTTGTACAGCAGCAGTATTAGGTTGGGAAAATGCAAATTCCGTCGTTTGTCTGACAAAAGAAAGTACTCGTATAAAAACAGGAAAGACGACAATAGAGAAACGTTATTTTATTACCTCTTTACCCCTGGATTCAGAAGGTATCCTGCAGGCCATCAGAAGTCATTGGGGCATAGAAAATAAGTTACACTGGCAACTGGACATCACTTTTAATGAAGACGATCAGCGAAAGAAAGGTAATGCCGCACAGAATTTCTCTTTGATAGCCAAGATAGCCATGACCCAATTGAAGAATAATCCAAGAAAAGGGAGCATGGCTATGAAAAGAAAAATGGCAGGATGGAATTCTGATTTCCTCGTAGAACTACTTGATGCAGAATGGAATCCTCCTTGTAATAAAATAGATTCCAGCAAAAAATGATTGTAATGCGTCGGCCCTGGGTTCTTATTAGAATGTTATTTTTTGACAGTTGTCGAAAAGC
>CAJJWN010000109.1 GCA_905196835.1 uncultured Prevotella sp.
AGAATTGAGTTGTTATATTGGGTTATGCTTGAATCTATTTCCTTCATTGGATTAGTATTCAAGGGAAAGTGTTGCAGACTATTTTTTAACCTAACAGCAATTGTTATTGACTGATTATCGGAGGATATAGCTGCAACTTTTACTATAAATGGTTATTAGTTAGTTACAGGTTGATCATCATATCGACACTGATTGTTCACTAGGTCACATGGTAAAAGTATGTAGTCTTGGATGCCCACTTTCAGAAAGGAGACACATCTTATGATATGTGTAGGAATTGATACGGCTAGTGATAAACACGATGTCTGTATCATGAATAAGGAAGGTGAAATATTTAAACGTATATTCACTATTCACAACAACAAAACTGAATATAAAAAACTTTTTAACGAGATTGAGTCCGCTAAAAAGTTTTGGAATGATTCGAAAGTATGTATAGGTATCGAATCGACCGGTGTTTATTCAGAAACTTTAGTCAATTATCTTTCTAAGATTGAGGCTTACGAGATAATTTACATTAATCCGATCTTAACCAATATGTTTCAGCATTCAGAGCTTATCCATTATGCGAAAACGGATAAGATTGACGCTAAAGGAATTTGTACTTTCTTGTCAGATAAGAGAAAAAGACTCTATACCTATACACCACCATCATACACTATTTTGGAGATGAGGTCACTTGGGAGAGAAATAAATCATCTCAATAAACAAATTAACAAGACTGTTAATCGTTTAACTGGAATGCTTCACGTTGTGTTTCCAGAATTCTTTCAAGTTTTTGACAAAGTTAAAGGATCAACTTGTTTAGAATATCTTAGGCTTTTTCCGACACCAGATATGATTGTTAGAAAACATTCCTTAAATGATGTTTATAAAAAATTAGATGGTCGTGGAAGAAAGATTGAGAATTTAAATAATCTTATTCAATTCGCCAAAGAAACTATTGGACATTCCACTAAATCTGATGCGATTGCTATTTCTTTTTTAGCAAGTCAACTTCAACTATATTATTCTCAAAAAGAAGCACTAATTGATAGAATGGACATTCTAGTTACTGAAAACGCGATGAATCTTACTCAGATTCCAGGCATAGGAGCAATCACCGCATGTACCATTATGGGTGAAATAGGTGATATATCTAATTTCCGTAGAGCCGATTCATTAGTTGCTTACGCCGGAATTAATCCTATGGTTTATCAATCTGGAAAATACGAAGCCAAAGGATTATCGATGTCCAAGAAAGGATCGTCTTACTTAAGAAACGCTATTATTTTAGTCTCAAGATTAATCGTACAATATGATGAAAAGTTCAAAACATATTATGAAAAGAAACGAGCAGAAGGTAAATCATATAACGTTGCAATCAGCCATGTTTCTAACAAACTTACTCGTGTGATTTATCATATCCTCAAATATAATGAACCATACGATGAAACTAAATAGCTGTAATTAGCTAATAACCATTTATAGTTTTCAAAGAACGATGGATGTTTTTGATTCTCACCAGCACATCCAGTTTTTAGTGTGCCAACAACTCTTTAGACACAC
>CAJJWN010000110.1 GCA_905196835.1 uncultured Prevotella sp.
CGTGGCAGAGGGATATGACGCGAAAGTGAACCGGCAGGTGGGCGCGGACTTCGTGTTGACCAACGGCGAGGAATCGTTCGTCAACGTCACCATAGAGATGATTGACACGAACACGGGCGATATTATCGCCACCGTGCAGCACGTCAAGATACCCTACAAGCGGGGCCATCTCACCACCGTTACGGGCCACTTCCTTACGGCAGGCAAGACGCCGGGCGGTGTGCAGATTGACACCGAGTGGGGCGAGGACATAGTAATTGAATTTTAATGATAACTGAACTAAGGGAAAAATGAAACATTTGAAATACATAGTTATGGCGTTTGCAGTGGCTCTGCTGGCCACTTCTTGCAGCCAGGACGAGCTGCTGGATGACGGCGGAGACACGCCTGTCACAGGGCAGACGCAGACTTACACGTTCACCGTGTCGCCCGACATCGTGATGGAGGGCGATGCCAGGACACGCTCGGAAGGAACAGACGCGGAAATGCCGACGCGCTGCTTTATGCAGGTGTTCGACAGTGAACTTAATGTGGTCAAAGATAAGGTGATGAAAAATATAACCGACGGCAGTTGCACATTCGAGGTGCAACTCGCTACAGGCAAGGAGTATCATATTGCTTTCTATGCGGACAATAGTAATGCCCCAATGCAGAGTGATTTAACCAATATCCAATATGACCCATCATCGGGTGAGGTAGTGGCTTATGGCGAGTTAGTGGAAGGGAAACCTGAAAACATGAACCCGACTGTCACTTTGAAGCACATAGTTACAAAAATCACCTTGAAGCATATAGGTAATCAGTTTACCTTGGCGGCCAATGAGGAATTCAAAATCACGTTCCCATGTGCCAAAGAGTATAATATGCTGGAGGATACACCTCAGTTAGGAGGCTATAAAGAATTCACATATACCTTTGCTGAAGGAAAGACCATTAACAATGGTGACGAGGTATGTTCTTTCTACACCATTGTGCCTATTGATGTAGAAAGTTGGCCCGAAATCACCCTGAATTTGCATCAGTTGACGCAGACAATCTCCGGCATAGAATGGAAGAGTAACTCCCACGTCACCCTGCAAGGCGACCTGTCGGAGGACAATCCCAAATGGGGAACGACAAGTGAATATGTGAAGGAACAAATTGTCCGGTTTTTCAATGATGAAAATGGAAATCCTAAAGGCAAAGATAATGGTGAGGGTATTTACTGTTTTTATTTACCTCCAACAAATATAAATGATTTAGCGGCTGTCATAGGGGCAATCTTTCATGAAACAGTTGAAATATCACTTGATAGTCCTGGCACCATTTTTGATAAAGAATTAGAAGATAATTTTAATTTCGCCATAAGATATAATGGAATGTATATAGATATCCATATAAACGATGTTAATAAATATAGATTATTCTTAAATGATGCCACATACGAAAATTTCTCCTGCGTTTCAGACGAACTGAATAATACCCCGACCGAATAAGCATATTACAAATAAAGGGAAGACAAAGTCAATGTCATTCACCCACAAGCGACTCAATCAA
>CAJJWN010000111.1 GCA_905196835.1 uncultured Prevotella sp.
TGTGAAGTGTAAAAGTTAATTCAACAGTAAACCCGCGAAAATTGATTTTAGTCTTTCACAATATTCAAGTTTAATTTTCTTTTTCATAACAAATCATAAAGTTGCATTTAGTTGTTCATAACTTATGATAAAAAAGGTGTCGCTTTCTTTGGAAAGGAGAAACTATGAAAACGCATTTAACAATAGAAGAAAGAAATACTATTCTTACTGGCGTTAGGCAAGGTTGTGATAAAACTACAATCGCAAAAATGGTCGGTAAAGATAAGTCAACCATTTCATTAGAAATCAAAAAACACAGGAAATGCACTTATGTAACCTCACTTCCAAAAGAGTGTGATAATTACAAAAAATGTAAGTATGGTAGGAAATGTACAGACAAATGCCCAGACTTCAAACCTTTTTATTGCAAAAGGAGAGATAGAACGCCTGGCGTTTGTAATGGTTGTAGCAATTATAAAAGTTGTAGATTTACTAAATATTCCTACGATCCAAATTATGCCCAGAATCAATATAAAGAAATGCTCACAAAATCAAGAGAAGGTGTCAATCAAACAGAAGAAACTCTCGAATCTATTGCTGAAATTGTTGTGCCATTACTTCTTATGGGTCAATCTCCATATGTAATAGTAGAGAATCATCCTGAGTTGAATATTACTGAAAAAACTTTATACAATTACATTGATTTAGGCCTATTTAAAAAATGGAATGTTGATAATTTCTGCTTAAGGAGAAAGTTATCAAGAAAACCAACAAAAACCCTGCAAAATCGATATAAAAAACGCACTGACAGAAAATATTTAAATGGAAGACAGTATAAAGATTATCTAGCTTTCAAAGAGCAAAGTTCTGATTACTGTATAGAAATTCAAATGGACACTGTTTACAACAATATCACAAGCGGTCCTTTTGCTCAAACATTTAAAATAGTCGAAATTGGATTTATGCTTGTTTTATTTCATAAGCAAAAATCCGCTGATGATATGTTAAAAGGTGTGGATTGGTTAGACAATTTGCTCTCACCTTTAAGAGGCGTTTACTCTTTCATATTACTAACAGATCGTGGAAGTGAATTTGTTAAAGCTGATGAGATTGAGTTTAGAAAAGATGGCAGTAAAAGATTTAACTTATTTTATTGTGATCCAATGTGCTCGCATCAAAAAGGTTCCTTAGAAAATAATCACGAGGAACTAAGGTACATATTGCCAAAAGAAACTGATTTATATTCAATAGGTTTTAATTCTCAAGAAAAGGCAAACCTTATTACAAGTAATATTAATTCTGTTAAGAAAGAAAAGTTAAAAGGCAAGACTCCTTTTGAACTTTTGTCTTTCTACTATCCCCAAATAGTAGCAGAATTAAGCAAAGCTGGTATTCATGAGGTTGACAGAGATAAAGTAAACCTCACACCAAGTTTAATTAAATAAATTGAATGAAAGCGGCACCAAAAGTTCAAAAATAGAATAATAAATTGTTTAATTTACTCTTTCACAAAAA
>CAJJWN010000112.1 GCA_905196835.1 uncultured Prevotella sp.
TCTAGTTTCACCTTCCAGTCTTCATGTATCACTGGGCTTATCGGTATTAACTTGTTCTTGTTGAAATACGAATCCAACCTATCAATGAAACACTCCTCAAAATCACAAGTATAGAGAACAGTATAGACCTCTCCCTTGATGTGCTTCCTTATTCCTATCCTTGTTATAAGCTGGGCAAAATACCACATCTTAAGGTCTTGTGAATCAGCCTTTGTCCCGTATGCCTTCCTTATTTTTGCAGCTTCGGTATTAGGCAAACTCCAGTCACCGCATAGTATAATCTGCCTCATGTCCCTATATTGGTTGGTGCTTTTATTATCCGACGCTCCATAGTAAGTGACCGAGAATATTTCCGGATTAACTTTCCTTTCCAACAGTCCATTCCTGACCCTTTCTGCATAAGATGATATACCAGGCCCTTCGTCATTACCGTTAACATCCTTCCAACAGACAACAAGAGAGGGTTTGTCAATGAGCTTTACAATTCCATCAAGAAAAGAACTGAATTTATTATTGTCCAACCTGTTCCTTTTCAACCCGAACTCCACCTGCTTAAACTCCGTAACGGTATTGTATTTCTCTTTTACATCCAATAATTTGAAACATGAAGAACCCTTGAAGAGAATATTACCGGCTCCCTCGAAAATAAGCACGTGGGTCTTTATAGCTACATTGTCAGGGCAAATATCTACCGGGTTAAAAGTAATGCCAACCTTTTGTCCTTCCTCGACCATCCATGAATCATAATACTTAGGAATAAGGCCAAGAACAACATCCCTCTTTATCCTGTTTATCTTGTATGTGTCGTTGAAGAAATCGAGTTTGGTATTCCTGATGAACATGTCGTAAAATGCCGATATTCCATCCTTGTCCATACAGGTTATCTTTCCTTCACCGTCCATCTTGCTGAACACCCCTAATATACTCCTGTCAAACTCAACGAAGGGCTTTATAAATGTAGGAGTCTCGTCAAATACAACATACCTCCTCAAGTCACCCCTCGACATCAACTTTGCAAAATCACCGTCGAATGGTCTTACCTCTTCATTCTTGTCAGGGCTATAAATAAGGAAATAGTTAATCAAGTCTGTCCAGAAGCGTACATGGGTAATCAGTATGACCTTCTTGTACATCAACATTTCCGGATTGTCCCTGTATAAAGAAAGCTGGTATTGGAAATCCTTATCGCTCGAAACAATCATCACGTCATTATAGTTCAGACCGCAGGATTTATCTTTCACCAGCTCGTCAATAATCCAACAATACATTTTCTTGAGTTCTTCTTTCGTATCGACACAATAAAGAATACCCATGTCGTATTTATGTCTTATCAGGCTTTTAATTGACTCTGTCTTTCCTGCGCCCATGGAAGTAGAGATTATATAGCCACCATTTTCATC
>CAJJWN010000113.1 GCA_905196835.1 uncultured Prevotella sp.
TCGACAATACCTGCTACTTCGTGGGCGATACGATTTGGTACAAAGGATACGTCACACGAAGCGACAAAGGAACACTGACCGACATGAGCAAAATCCTCTACGTGGAACTGCTCACACCGGATGGATTCCTCGTCGAAAGGCAGCAACTCGAAATGCCGAATGGAACAGCTAACGGTGCTTTCGTACTGACGGATTCACTCTATGCCGGATATTACGAACTACGTGCCTATACACGATGGATGCTCAACTTCGGACAATACGAACATCCGCATGCCCAATGGAGCGAGGACGCTTTCTATAACAAGGAAATGGCCAAAGACTTCTTCAGGGATTATGAAAAACTCTATTCAAGGGTGTTCCCCGTCTACGACAAGCCCAAAGAAACGGGACATTACACCAAAGACATGACCCTACGTCCTTTAAGGAGGTATTTCAAGGCACGGAAAGGGAAACCGGAACTCGAACTGAAATTCTATCCAGAAGGAGGCAACCTCGTCGCAGGAACGGACTGCAACGTTGCCCTGGAACTCAATACAGAAGAGGGAGAACATCTGGAAAACGTGGAAATTGACATACTCGACCCACAAGGAAGGAAGATAACCAAAACCCGAACCGGAAACAGAGGAAGATGCACATTCCTACTGAACAACGTTGGGACCCAAGAAGAGTACAAGGCCGTTTTCCAATACAAAGGATACGACTATGAAGTGAAACTCCCTGAAGTGGAGGAAGAAGGCATCGCCTTAAAGGTTAGACAGGACACCCTGCTAAGAATAGAACTGCAAAGAAGCGAAGGATTGACGGACTTCCCGGAAGGACTGGCCCTGCAGGTCATGGCACAAGGAGTACCCCAAACCTTACAGCACATCGACTTCGGAGACAAACGAAAGACAAACGTAACCATCCCGTTGAACGAACTGCGCACAGGGGTGAACCAAATCACAGTATTCGACGGGAAAGGGCAAATCTATGCCGACAGGCTGTGTTTCGTCAACCGCCACGACTACGATTCTGCAAGGATCGACATCCATGGAATAGAACCACAATACGAGCCGTTCGCACCCATTACACTAAACCTGAAACTACAAGACATACAAGACACGGCCACATCCGTATCCCTTGCCGTCAGGGACAGGGCCACGGAAGAACAAACCTATGACAACGGAACCATGCTCACGGAAATGATGCTCGCCAGCGAAATCAAAGGGTTCGTCGAAAATCCCGGATATTATTTCGAAGCTGACGACAGTATGCACCGCAGGGACTTGGACCTGCTGTTGATGGTGCAGGGATGGAGAAGGTACGAATGGAAAGAGATGGCGGGAATTGAA
>CAJJWN010000114.1 GCA_905196835.1 uncultured Prevotella sp.
AAGCCACTCTTTTCTATTTTGAAGTTTCCTTCTTGGTTCTTTTCGTCTTGTTGGAAGCCTTAGCCGGTTTCTCTTCCTCCACCTTGTCAGGGGCGAGATAGAACTCGACAGCTACCATTGTAATTCTGTTACGCTTCTGACCTGTCTCCTTGTCAGTCCACTCTTCGGGTTTGAAGTACCCTTTGACTGTTAGAAGTGCACCCTTCTTGATGATGTCGAATGCTGTGGCCGCCTCATTCTTGCGCCAAGCCTCGATAGCCATGAAAGCTGAAGTGTAGGTAGTTTCCTTCCCCTTCTTTTCAGGTCGGTTGACTGCGATAGAGAAGCGTGCAACGCTTGCTGTATCAAAATTGTTCACCTGAGCATCATTTGCTACGTAACCAGTCACTGCGAAAGTATTTTCAATCTTTTTCATATGGAATGAATTTTAGAAGTTAATTAATCATTTTTACGGTGCTTCAATAAGGAACAGACTCTGTGGTAGCCATGAAAAAATGTACGAATACTCTTTTTGTGCTTGCAGAAAAAGGAAGATTCTTAAATTTTTTATTGGATAAGATGGCAGCAGATAATTTATCCCTGAATACTCTTTTTGTGAGTATCAGAAAAAGGAAGATTCTGGCGTAAATAGGCAGAGCCGGTATTTGCGAATCGTCCACCGACACTTTCGGAAAAAAGTGGAAGCTGTTCCATAACTTTGCACCAAGGAAATATGATTTGACTTCGCCGGAAATTCATTTGGAAAGATTGAGGTTCGCAACGGTGTAGTGCATGATGCTCAGACCGATTTGAACTTACAGCAAGCGTGCTTTTCGAAGCAGTCTTACGATAATGAATTGGGGGAGGTGCGGTACATGACCGGCCGGCTGTCGAGGCAGCATGAATGAGCAACAGCAGTACCAACGTAAGGGAAAAGGGTGCATAAGAGTCAATGACTGTTGTTTCCCGAAAGAGTGGCAGGAGACAGGTGCGTTGAAGGATTAAGGTAGCCGAGCTATGCAGCACCGGTGGAGGGAGAGTTACAGGTGTGGCGTAAGACGGAAAGTCCAAGAAGATTTGAATACGGAAAGGCTTCAGCCACAACCTTAAAAGATGCCCTTTCGAGACTCCTCTGTCCCGGCATCCGTGATGACGGGCTTTCTTTCCGGTGGGAGAAACAACGTGAAGCTGCGGCAAATATACAGAGGATATGTCAGGCATGACGTTCCGGAAGCAAGCGATGGATCGGCATGGCTGACTTGTCCCGTTTGCCAGTCTGTGTGTTC
>CAJJWN010000115.1 GCA_905196835.1 uncultured Prevotella sp.
GTCATCCACTGGCAATTATTCAACCTGAAGCCGTATTTGTCCTCCAACGTTGACAGGTATTCCTCGAAGTCGTCGTATCGTTCTGATTCTTTTACTTCCTCGTCTGTCAGCCTGATAATGTTCAAGACTCCGATGCAGAAGTCGAGGATTATAACATACCTTGGTTCCATAGCCTTTCAGTTCTTGTCAAGTGGATGTTAGTCGCCATCGGATAGAGCCGTTTAACCTTTCCGTAAGCTGTCTGTTGGTTATTGGCGTTTACGTTGACATTTAGTTTTATTCCGCCAATCGTGATGTTGAAGTGATACCTAATCATGCTGTTTGCTTTTCATTGTCCATAAACCTTTTCTTTATTCTCTGAACCGTGCTTATACCGACTTTCTCGCTCTTGGCAATCATCCTTATCGGGTAACCCTTGTGGAGAAGTCTTATCACCCCGGCATATTCTTCCTTCATCTTGTCATCAGGTTTCCTGTAGCCAGCCTTTCTTCCGACTTTCCCTCCGTTGGCTACAAACTGTTCCTTTCCCGAATTGAGCCTAAACTTTAAGTTTTCTCTCTCCATTTCCGCACATGTCCCAAGTACGGCTATGAATATCGTAAGGAATGGATGCTCTTTCCCGTCGGCGTTGAATATCGAGAGCTGCTCTTTCTGGAAATATACGTTCAAATGCTTCTCTTTGCAAAGCCTGACATTATAGAGTACGTCGTCAACGTTCCTTCCGAGGCGTGACAGTTCCGATATGAGAAGGATTCCGATTTTATTCTTGAAGCAATACGACAGACAATCTTTCAGGATTGGCCTTTCCTGTGTTTTCCTTGCGCCTGATATATGTTCCTCGTATGTTTTCACGATTTTCAGGGATTTCGTTTTCGCCAATATTTCCAAGTCCCTGATTTGCCTTGAAGTATCCTGCCTGTCATTGGTAGACGATACCCTTGCATAAACCACTGCTGTTGTTTCCATATAATTCTTTGAGTTAAGTGAATACAAAATAATGTGCCCAATCCAACATCATGCCTGTTATTTGAACACAAAACGGAGTGAACACATTTTCGGTTGTCGTAAATAACAAAAACAAGGATACGTGATTTTTGAGTTTCTGTAATATCACTCGTTGTCACATATCCCTGCATTTAAAAGAGTTTCTTTTTTCAAATATTCAAGCGTTTACCATAAGTCAATGTTTTACAGAAGGTGATTTTTCGTTTAATTGTTTTTCTACTGTAACCGTAAATCTTATGTAATCTTGAATATCCCA
>CAJJWN010000116.1 GCA_905196835.1 uncultured Prevotella sp.
AAGTTGCGGAAAAAAAACTTTTTCAAAAAAAAACTTTCGAAAACATTTGGCGGTTACGATAAAATCTCTTACCTTTGCATCCGCTTTCGGAAACGATGGCAAAACATAAATGAGAGTTCTTTGAAAGATTTAAGATAAACAAACAAGTAGTACAAGCCGGTGCACCGTATGTAATATATATATGGTGTACGGAAAAACAAGAACCGTCAATATTTTTATTGTATTGATAGATTTGGAGTCCTTGAGCGTAAAGTCAACTTAAGTGTTGAAAGAATATTTTTACAATGAAGAGTTTGATCCTGGCTCAGGATGAACGCTAGCTACAGGCTTAACACATGCAAGTCGAGGGGCAGCATGGACTCAGCTTTGCTGAGTTTGATGGCGACCGGCGCACGGGTGAGTAACGCGTATCCAACCTGCCCTTTACTCCGGGATAGTCTCCTGAAAGGGAGTTTAATACCGGATGTGTTTGTTTTTCCGCATGGGAGCGACAAATAAAGATTAATTGGTAAAGGATGGGGATGCGTCCCATTAGCTTGTTGGCGGGGTAACGGCCCACCAAGGCAACGATGGGTAGGGGTTCTGAGAGGAAGGTCCCCCACATTGGAACTGAGACACGGTCCAAACTCCTACGGGAGGCAGCAGTGAGGAATATTGGTCAATGGGCGAGAGCCTGAACCAGCCAAGTAGCGTGAAGGATGACTGCCCTATGGGTTGTAAACTTCTTTTATAAAGGAATAAAGTCGGGTATGCATACCCGTTTGCATGTACTTTATGAATAAGGATCGGCTAACTCCGTGCCAGCAGCCGCGGTAATACGGAGGATCCGAGCGTTATCCGGATTTATTGGGTTTAAAGGGAGCGTAGATGGATGTTTAAGTCAGTTGTGAAAGTTTGCGGCTCAACCGTAAAATTGCAGTTGATACTGGATATCTTGAGTGCAGTTGAGGCAGGCGGAATTCGTGGTGTAGCGGTGAAATGCTTAGATATCACGAAGAACTCCGATTGCGAAGGCAGCCTGCTAAGCTGCAACTGACATTGAGGCTCGAAAGTGTGGGTATCAAACAGGATTAGATACCCTGGTAGTCCACACGGTAAACGATGAATACTCGCTGTTTGCGATATACAGCAAGCGGCCAAGCGAAAGCGTTAAGTATTCCACCTGGGGAGTACGCCGGCAACGGTGAAACTCAAAGGAATTGACGGGGGC
>CAJJWN010000117.1 GCA_905196835.1 uncultured Prevotella sp.
CTCCGTGTGGTGATAAATGTACTAAAATCTGTTAAGTCCGCTGGTGCAGCTTTTCTAATGGAATGAAAGCGACTAAATTTGCAAGAAAAGCCATATGCTGCTAAGTCAATTTGAAGGTCGTTTTCCGACGGAAGAATCCTGCGTGTCTTATTTTAGAGACATTCGCATCATCCAAGGCGTTTCCTGCCCTAATTGTGGCGTCAAAACTGATAAGTGGCTGCAAGGGAGAAAAGCGTTCCAGTGTACAAAGTGCGGTTGCAGCATTCCCTTGACCAAGGGGACGGTAATGGAACACAGCAAGTTGTCCCTTCGCACTTGGTTCTATGCCATGCACCTTATGACATCCATCAAGCAGGTGCTTTCCGCAAAAGAAGTCCAGCACCAGCTGCGGATAGAGCAATACCCTCCCGTATGGCTTATGATGATGAAGTTGAGGAACATCATGGGAAAGCGGGATTGCATATACCAATTGTCGGATGAAGTGGAACTCGATGAGGCGTTCTTTCCGATACGGATTCCTGAAGAGTCGCGCGGCGAGAAAATCAAGCGCGGCGCAGGAAGCCAACAGCAAGCCAAGGTACTTGTCATCGTTGAAAGCAAGCCTGTTGACACTGTACTGCAGCAATACTTGTCCGAGGCAACAGGGCAGTCCATAAGAAAAGCATCCCATTTGGCTAAAAAAGCGGAAAGGCAAAGCATCGGAAAGGTTGTCCATTACATAAAGATGTTTGTGATTGACAATCTGAGTGCTGACACGTTGGACAAAATAGTACGTAAACACATTGACAAGGATACGGTCATCGTTTCAGACGGTTCCTCCTCGCACATAAACTTCGAAGGGTACTTCAAAGGGTATGAACGGCATGTTGAAAGCAATGTGGATTCTGTTGTCAAGACCCATTTGCCTTGGGTGCATGTTGTCATAGGACGCTGCCGAAGTGGCATTGCTGCCATTCATGGTGAGGTTGACAAGCAGTTCTTGCAACTTTACTTGAATGAATTCTGCTGGAAATTCAACAGAAGATTCTTCAAAGATTCATGCGACCCGAAATATGACCTGTTTGATAGGTTGGTTAAGATTGCCGCCATTTACACATCGGACATCAAATGGAGAGACTACTACTTACCGGACGATGAAATCGTTTAAGGTTTGTTAGTACATTTATCACCACACAGAGTA
>CAJJWN010000118.1 GCA_905196835.1 uncultured Prevotella sp.
CTGTCACGCATGGGGTCACGGGTTCGAGTCCCGTACGCACCGCAATAAACATTGAAAATCAATGTTTTGCAAAACAAACACCCGATTTTACACCCAAGAATGTAAAGTCGGGTGTTTTTTGTATTATTCAGGAAAAACACCGAGCGAAAAATCACTTGATTTTTGTAACATTCTACATGGTTTCGTATCTAAATGGAAAAAGAATAAAATCATGAAGAATTTAATTTGTAAAGTCGGGCTGCTGTGTGTCGTGTTATTGGGAATCATAGATACGGGCTTTGCTCAATCATTTTCCGTGCAACGTGTAGGTAATGGGAAACAAGCTATTATTCTGATTCCTGGCTTCGCGTGTTCTGGCGAAGTATGGGAACAGACGGTTGATAGCTTACAAAACAATTACAGTTGTTACATTCTAACGATGCCTGGATTTGCAGGTATTCCTCCCGAAAAGAATCCGTCCTTTGATAGTTGGGCAAAACAGATTATTGGGTTCATTCAAAAAGAAAATAGAGTTTATGTAATTTAGATTTGTTATATATCGCGCATACGCGTACCTTTGCAACATGAATTACCACGACCATAAAGACAACAGCAAAAGTTTCCGTGCCTTGACGGGAGTTAGCCATGAACAGTTTTGTGCACTTCTCCCTTATTTCGAGGCTGCGCATGAGGACTATTTGTCCGAGTATGAAATGACCGGGGAACGCCGTAGCGGAAAACGCCGCAGTCCTTCCATCTACAAGAACAGCCCCCTTCCCAGCATATCCGACCGCCTGTTCTTCATTTTGGTTTATTTGAAAAACAACCCGTTGCAGGAATATCATGCGGCCTGTTTCGGAATGAACCAGAAGCACTGCAACATATTCATCCATTGCCTGACTAAAATCCTTCGTCTGTCCCTTAAAGCGAAAGGTCTTGTCCCCGCAGAAACCGACAAGGAGCTTGCCGAACGGCTGGCGGAACTTTCCAAGGAGGGGGACAAGCCGGTGCTTCTTCATGACGGGACGGAACGGGAGATTCCCCGTCCGGCAGACCGGGACATGCAAAAGGAGCGTTACAGCGGCAAGAAAAAACGGCACACGGTCAAGAACGCCGTCATTGTAACGATGGCTTGTCTGGTCATATTTGTCAGTCAGACCGTTTCGGGCAAGACCCACGACAAGAAGATGGCTGACA
>CAJJWN010000119.1 GCA_905196835.1 uncultured Prevotella sp.
AGAAATTCTACATAGACTGCGACTTGGGCACTGAAGACACCCTTTCATACCAGGATAGTTTCAAATGGTACGACATGGAAGCAGGGAAAGCATACAACTACGAGGTAAACGGCTACGACTACGAGCTTGATACCACAGACGGAAGTATTGACGGGTATGAGGAGAACGATGACGAAAGCTATGACGAGTTCCATGAATGTTATGGTGACTTCGATACTACGATTGTAATGTACCACGGAAGGGAATACAGTTGCAGTGTTGACGACCTTGGGGAATTTGTATGGATTGACTCTGAGGAAATGTATTACCACGAGAGTGATGTTGACCGTTGTCCTTGGTGCGGCGAATGGTTTGTTAAGGATGACGGACATGAATCGGAGTTGACGGGGAACTGCTATTGTTCGGAAGGATGCAAGGAGAAAGCGGAGGATTGTTATATCTCCGAGAATAAGCAAATGGAACTTAAGGCGGCATAATACTGAAAGGGGAGGAAACTGTGATAAAAGACAAACAAAAACATCATGGCTTCCTCCTTTAACCTCTCTAACAAAAACAAGAAAAACAACTTGTAAATTCAACAACAAAACAAAAAACGTAAAAAATATGGACTTCAAACTTTTAAAACAGCTTTATAAAATCCACTCAAAGTCAGGATACGAGGGCAAGATAATTTCTTTCGTCTGCAAGTGGGTTGACAAGAACATACAAGACGTGAAAATCGAACTTGACTGGAACACAGGGAACATCTACATAACCAAGGGAACTGCAAAGACCTATCCCTGCATGGTGGCTCATCTTGACCAAGTGCAGAAATACCATCCTACAGACTTCACGGTAATCGAGACAAAGGACTTATTGTTTGGCTACAGTCCCAAGGAAAGGAGTTTTTGCGGTCTTGGTGCTGATGATAAGAACGGAATTTGGCTATGTCTTCAATGTCTCCAGAAGTTTAACGAAATAAAAGTGGCATTTTTCGTGGGTGAAGAAGTGGGATGTGTCGGAAGCAGTAAGGCAAACATGAAATTCTTTAACGACTGCCGCTTTGTAATACAGCCGGACAGGAGGGGAAAATCAGACGTAATAACACAAATTGGATTCATGGACATTTGCTCGGACGATTTCATAAAGGACATAACGCCTGAAAAGTTTG
>CAJJWN010000120.1 GCA_905196835.1 uncultured Prevotella sp.
CATTAGTGTCCCGTTAAAATGGGACGAGTTAAACAATTAATCAAATAGCCCCGGAATAATGGGATTATATAGATCTTTGACATCATTGAAATTAGTCTTGTCGAACAGGTCACGCAAGAGGGTTTTGTCTGTCAATGATATGCTGAGAATTTGCAAAACTTCATAGGTAGAGCGTTTCAACTTCATATCATGTTGGACAATAGCCACAAGACAGTATGTGATAATAGCGACACTGATTTGTATGCGGACGGCGTTCTCTGTTGTGCCCCAGAATTTCTTTATCTTGAGGTGCTGCTTGAGCCATTTGAAGAACAGCTCGATCAACCATCTTTTCTTGTAAAGATTGGCGACATCCAATGCAGAAAGTTGTTTCGCATTCGTCAGAAAAGTGAGCTCACGGTCATCTTCTTCATCGTAATATCGGACGAGTCTGAATGACTCCGGATATTTCTTCCCGGAGAGATAACCGGTCAGTTTCACTTCCGCATCTGTCATTATGTTCTTTGGCATTCTCCGCTTCCATTTGACTGTCTTATACTTTAAGTTCGTCTTGGCCCTGACAACAAAGAAAGAGTCTGTAAGATGTATCCTATAGAGCTCTTTAAAAGAATCATAAGCCCTGTCGAATATATAATAAGCATTTGGTTCATAATGGATTGAAGACATCGCTGTAGAATCATGCTTTGAGGCAGTGGTTACAGTATAGAAGGCAGGAACTTGTGCTTCAATGTCGTATAAGACATGAGCTTTCACTCCTCCTTTCTTGCTTCGGAACTTTGCCCACGGGAATGTTGCAAGACATAACGGAATCGTTGTTGAATCAAACGCATATTTCTTTCCGGAAATGTCAAGGATGTTGGTCGTCCGCTTCTCGCAGGCTTCCTTCATCATGTAGAAAGCAAAGTCTTCGAAGATTCTGTAATCGCGGTTCTGGTTGGCTGTGGCAAGAGTTGTCTTGGCTATTGGTTCACGACCTAACCCAAGATGATATTGCTTGCCCCTATGCGCCTCGAAAGCAACGATTAAGTCTCGCAGGCTCTCACGGTTACTCAGTTGCCCAAACATCATCGCGAGCATCTGATTCCAGCAAGTGAAATGTTTCACATACCGGT
>CAJJWN010000121.1 GCA_905196835.1 uncultured Prevotella sp.
GAGGCCAAAATCATTGTTAGTCTTTTTTCCATAAATACTCTCTCTAATTAAATAAATAAATTATACTTTTGTTACAATTTGCAAAATTAAAGATAATTTCAATATAAACGAAACAAAACTGAAAAAAATGTAGTTGTGCGTTGTCTTTTTAACAAAACACTATCAATTTCACACGGTACACCGCTATAAGTGTTACTTTGACAGCCTTTTTTCTGTCATTTTGAACATTCGGGCTGTGCATAAAAAGTGTATAAACATCACCCTTATGCAGGTTTTTTGCTACAAACATGCTGATTTTACGCGGTAAAAGTTTTGCCTTGTCGGCCGGAGGGCGTGTGAAACCGGCAAATCGTTTTTATGCCTGTTTGGGTGCACGGAGTGGCAAAATGTCACTTGGAAAATGTCGGCATTTATGACCAAACCAGACCGGCTGGAGCGTGGCTTGCGGCCATGCGGACGGCGTTTTGCGGCCTTTCGCATGGCGGTTTGCCGTGTTTTGCTGCGTAAAAGGCGGCCTTTCGGGCGGCGGAAAGCATGTTTTTGGGGCGCGGAAGCGGTGCTTCGCGGCGGTGGATATGGTATTTTTCGGCGGTAAATACCGTCAAATAAACGTTAAAACGCCGTATTTTATTGCACAAAACGCCGTCATGCGCCGTAACGTCCGCAATGTCAGGCAGTTACGTTTGCACGCGATTTTTGCCCGTTTTTGTGCCCGGCGGCCTTTTATTTTTCAACGGAGGCCTTCTCACGCTTCAAGGAAATTCAATGTGTAAGCCGCCGGGGCGGTTGCGGCTGCATTGTGTAAGGAGGGGTGGCGGAGCGGAAACTAACAGTTGGGAACGGGGCCGTCCGCAGTTAAGATGTATAAGCAATCATGACAACATGGCGTCGATGACGTATGTCGCTTCGCGGAAATTAACAATGAGAAATGAAAAATTTTTAATTTCCGCGAAGCGGTTACACCTTATTTATATATACGCGCGAGAGAGACGGAGGTGTCTCTAAGTTATTTAATTAGAGAGAGTATTTATGGAAAAAAGACTAACAATGA
>CAJJWN010000122.1 GCA_905196835.1 uncultured Prevotella sp.
CCCGTCACGTCCGTCGTTCTCAAGTAGAACTGCGGTTTGTAACCCGGGGTCAGCGGGGTGTGGCGTCCGCCTTCTTCTTTCTTCAGAATGTACACCTGGCCCATAAAGTGTTTGTGCGGTTTCACAGATTTCGGAGCCGCCAATACCTGACCTCTTTCCACCTGCGTCTTTTCAATACCGCGCAGCAAAATGCCCACGTTGTCGCCAGCCATACCTTCGTCCAGCAGCTTGCGGAACATTTCAATACCCGTCGCCACCGTGTTCATCGTATCTCTGAACCCGATGATTTCCAGCGGGTCGCCCACGTGCACCACGCCGCGTTCAATTCTGCCCGTGGCTACCGTGCCGCGGCCGGTAATAGAGAATACGTCTTCCACAGCCATCAAGAACGGTTTGTCCGTATCGCGTTTCGGTTCGGGAATCCACGTATCCAACGCTTCCATCAGTTTGTGGATGCACGGTTCGCCCAGCTCGCTGGAATCTCCTTCAATCGCTTTCAGCGCGGAGCCGCGTACAATCGGCGTGTTATCGCGGTCAAATTCGTATTTGCCCAGCAAATCGCGGATTTCTTCTTCCACCAGGTCCAACAAATCTTTGTCGTCCACCAAGTCTACTTTGTTCAGGAAAACAACCAATTTCGGTACGTTTACCTGTTTGGCCAACAACACGTGTTCGCGCGTCTGCGGCATCGGGCCGTCTACGGCAGATACCACCAGGATAGCGCCGTCCATCTGCGCAGCACCCGTGATCATGTTCTTAATATAATCCGCGTGCCCGGGGCAGTCAATGTGCGCGTAGTGGCGGTTGTCCGTTTCATATTCTACGTGAGATACCGCTACCGTTACAATCTTGGAGGCGTCGCGTACCACACCGCCTTTGGCAATGTCGCTGTACGCCATCGCTTTCGCTTTGCCTTCTTTAGACAATACTTTCGTAATAGCCGTCGTTAAAGTCGTCTTGCCGTGGTCCACGTGTCCAATCGTCCCGACGTTTACGTGCGGTTTGCTGCGGGAAAATTTTTCCTTTGCCATT
>CAJJWN010000123.1 GCA_905196835.1 uncultured Prevotella sp.
TTCTTGACTCGTTCATAGTCGTTTAGGCAACAGACAAATTGAAGTCTCCAAAATAATCCGAATATGTCCCTTTCCGGCTAATCCGTCCTTTTCAGGGATTTTGTTTTGTACTTTCAATGCAAATGTGTAAATTTGTAGAAAAATGCAAGATTATGGAACCAAACTTAACATATTATCTGAATATTCCTGAAAGCGACAAGAGTTTGTTCAAGTCGTTGGTCAGAAAGTTCGGTTGGACAGCCAAGAAACAAAAGACCCAGACTGTATGCCGCTTGGATAAAGCCATAAAAGCAGCGCATGAGGACAAACTGTTTGAAACTGACGACATCGACGTACTGATGAAAAGCCTTAAGGAATGAGTTATACGATAAGATATTCCAATCTCTTTAAACGCTCATTCAAAAAGTGCTTAAAGCGTGGATGTGACGAGGGCAAATTCCGGGAAGTCATTACAATCTTGTCTGAAAACGGCAGTCTTCCGGCTAAATATCATCCCCACAAGTTAAAAGGCGCATATAAGGATTGCTGGGAGTGCCATATAACTCCTGACTGGTTACTTGTATGGGAGCAAAAGGATGACGAATTGTTGCTAATACTTATAGACACCGGCAGCCATAGTGATTTGTTCGGGTGATTTGCTCTTTACATGGTTCATGTTTCCCTGTTTGGGTGACAAAAACAAATATTGTTTCCTAAAATAAAGGAAATGTAAACAAATTATTTGAATGACAACAAGCCCCTTCATTCAAAATGTGGTTTGCCGTCTTTTATAATGTGTCAGTACGAAAAGCATCCAAAGCCTTAATAATGAGGGATTACGATACGACAAATATCACCCTTATCCGACAGCTTATAAAAATGGTTGGTTCGGATTTTAGTTCAGTCTGTAGAAAACAAAAAGAAAATAGATCTATGGGCTGAGCAACAATCAGGCAAGAGACACCACTATGAAGAATCTGTGGAAAAGGCAACCAAGAAAAAGTTGTCAGTTTAAAGGCCTTGGTGACGA